>CALSBJ010000001.1:0-235375 GCA_943373155.1 Akkermansia muciniphila
CGTTGATGACGATGTTGTTGGCTCGCGTTTCCTGCGGACCGATCAAAACGGCTTTGTCGGCGATTTGAGGCGGATTATCGCCGCCAGTGGCGTTTTGCGGCTCCAGCGGCTGCCAGTCGATCTTTGTCGCCGCGAGCTTTTTCGCCCAAGGCTCGATATCACCTGCTGCGAGACCTTTGAGCTGATCTTCGACCGGTTTGAGCTTCGCATTCAGCGCGGCGATTTTCGCCTCCAGCTCCGGTGCGGGCAGTTTCACGAAAGGCGGCGCATTGGTGCGCACCGGATTGCTGTAAAGGCCCACACCGCGTTCCGGCACATTGTGGAAGAAGGCCTTCATCGCGTAAAAGTCGTGCTGCGTGAAGGGATCGAACTTGTGATCGTGGCAGCGGGCACAGTTGAAGGTCTGGCCCAGCCAAACGGCGGCGGTTGTCTCCACACGGTCGGCCGTGTATTCGGCCAGAAACTCCTCCGCGATGATGCCGCCCTCCTCATTGAGCATGTGATTGCGATGAAACCCCGTGGCGATCCTTTGATCCAGCGTGGCCCCCGGCAGCAAATCCCCCGCGATCTGCTCGATGGTGAACTGATCGAAAGGCATGTTCGCATTGAACGCCTTGATCACCCAGTCACGCCACGGCCACAGCTCCCGATCACGATCCACCTGGTAGCCGTTCGTATCCGCAAAACGAGCCGCATCCAGCCAGCCAACCGCCATGTGCTCGCCGTAGTGCGGTGATTGCAGCAACTGATCAATGAAGTCATTCAGATCAGCCTCGTCGGATGGCTTCGGAGGCAGCCCGGTGAGATCCAACGCCAGCCTCCTCATCAAAGTTTCCCGCGAAGCCCTCGGCGCAGGCTGAAGCCCATGCTTCTTCAACTCCGCGCGGATGAAGCCATCGATGGGATTCAAGGAGCGGCGGTTTTCAACCGCCGGGGGCGCTTGAAAAGCGCCCTTCCTTGGCGGCACAAAGGCCCAATGCGGCTCATACTTCGCCCCTTCCGCAATCCATTGCTTCAGCGTGTCCTTCTGCTTCGCCGAGAGCTTCTTGTGCGACTCCGCCGGTGGCATCAGATCATCCGCATCGGTCGTGTGAATGCGCTCGATCAACGTCTGCGGCCCCAGCTTGATCAACTCCTCACGCACATCGAGCCGCAGATCGCCCTTGCGGTTGTTTTTGTCCGGACCGTGGCAGTAAAAGCAGTTGTCGCTGAGGATGGGGCGGATGTCGCGATTGAACGACAGCTCCGCCGCGCGGGCCTCTGCACTTATCAAAGCTGATCCAAGCACGAGCAATGAAGCGGCGAAATGGCGAAATGGCGAATGGGCGGCATACGATTGGTAGGGCTGCAGGGTCTCAGGATCATGGGTTTTTCCATTGTTCAGACGTCGGTGAAGGGGCCTCCTCCGAGGGTGGCGAGCTTCTCGCGCACACGAACACCGTCGATCTCAGCGACGCTGGTCTTTTCCTTTAACGCCATTGCGGCGGCGACTCCGGCTGCTTCGCCCATGGCCATGGCGGTGACAGTCACGCGTGTGGATGCATGGGCACCCCGGGTGGCGCTGTGGCAGCGTCCAGCGACGAGCAGGTTCTCGATCTTCTGCGGAACCAGCGAGCGGTAAGGAATGTCGTAGGGCTCCGGCTGTACTTTCCGCGGATCAAAGTCATTCGCGCTGCCCGCGACGGTCTTGTTGGGATGCAGGTCGAGATACCAGCAACCGGTGGCGACGGCGTCATCGAAGCGGCGCGACTTCATGAGATCGTCCTCGCTCAGCACATGCCGACCGATGATGCGACGCGACTCGCGCACCCCGATCCACGGATAGGCCTCCATGAAATAGGCATCCTTGAAGGCGGGCACGTCCTGCTTCCAAGCACGGAACATCGCATGCGCGTCGGCGCGGCCCTGCATCTCGGCGCGGGTGAGATCGGCGGCATCCGTTGGATTGGCAGGCACACGGACACCATGGACATACACCTCGTTCTTGCCGAAGAGGAACATCACGCCCGGCCCATAGTAGTGAGGCAGCTCGCCCCGCTCCTGCGCCGCCTTCAGCGAGGCCCGGCAGGCCCCTCCGATAGTCGCATCGGCAGCCACGTTGTTGATGCGGAAGTGCAGCGTCAGCGGCTGAACCTCCGCGTTTTGCTCAAACAGCCCCCCCGCCCAGGCGGACACGTCTGCATCGCCCGTGCAGTCGATCACAGTTTTGGGGCGTATGTAAACCAGTCCGTCCTTGTTGGCCACGGTGACACCCTCGATACGAGCCCCGCTAGTCTGCACATCGCAGACGAAGCTGTTAAAGAGCACACTCAGTTTCTCCTTCTGCTCCTGAAACAACCGGTCGAGCAGGAGCTTGAACTCGAAGGTGTTCGGGATCGTGGGATTGTGCCTCGATACGGTCTGTGCATCCGGCGCGCAAACACCTGACTTCGACAGCATCTCCAGCGCGATGCCCCGAACCACGATGCGTTTGGTGTCGATATGCGCGATGCCATCAAAGTAGGGAAGCCCGACACTGGTAATGATTCCGCCAGCAAAGGGCGCTTTCTCCACCAGCAACGTTCTGGCTCCTGAACGTGCCGCCGCCAGCGCAGCGGCGCTGCCTGCGCAACCGCCGCCACAGACAAGCACATCCGTTTCAAGAGTGCGCGACACCTTGCCGGAGGACTTGAGTTCCGTGGCGATCAAGGGAGCTGATACCGCTGCCGCGGAGGCGACGGTGGCGGTCTGCATGAAGGTGCGGCGCGTTTGGGCGGTTGTGGCGGTCATGGCGGTGAAATAGGCTTAAACCTACGATCACTCTCCCTTCTTGTTGGCGTCAAAGACTGTGTGAAATACGACAAATGCGCAAACCTCCTCTAGGAACTTGGTAGGTCCCATTCGCTGCACAACGGATTTGCACTGAGTTCGGTTTATTCTTCGGGCGGTGCCCGCCGCGCCGGCCAGCGTGGTGATCGAGAGCAAAGAAAGACGGAAAAGCATCGCCACTCATACGTTGCCCGGCAGCCAGCTCATGCCACCAAATCCCGGATGACATGCCCATGCACATCCGTGAGCCGACGGTCGATGCCGTTGTGGCGGACGGTCAGTTTTTCGTGATCAATGCCAAGCAAGTGCAGCATCGTGGCGTGGATGTCGTAGCAAGTCGTTGGGTTGGCGCGGTCGAGGGGTTTGTAGCCCCATTGATCGCTCTCACCAGCGGTGACGCCGCCTTTGATGCCGCCGCCGCAGAGCCAGTTCGTGAACACATACGGATTGTGGTCGCGACCCTTGCCGCCCTGCGTGCTCGGCATGCGTCCAAACTCTGTCGTCCACAAAATGATTGTCTCATCGAGCAGTCCACGCTGCTTCAGATCGAGAATCAAAGCCGAAACGGCCTTCGCCATGCCCCAGGCCAGCGGGCCGTGGTCGCGCTCGACGTCTTCGTGGCTGTCCCAGTTGCGGCGTGGGAATCCATTGTCGTTGCCGCTCCAGATCTGCACAAAGCGCACCCCGCGTTCGAGCAATCGACGTGCCGCGAGGCACTTGCGGCCCATGTAGTCGGCTTCCTCCTCTGCGTTGATCTCCGTGGGCCACACTTTGCGATGCTCTTGGATGCCATACATCGCTTTCATCGCATCGGATTCTTTTGAGATGTCCAGAGCCTCCGGCGCGGCGAGTTGCATCTTCGCGGCGAGTTCATAGCTCTGGATGCGGCTTTCGAGTCGCGAGTCTTCTTCACGCAGTGCCGCGTGTTTTCGATTTAACTGCTCCAAAAGATCAAAACCACCGCGATCCGACCGCGCCGAGATGTAGCGGCCGTTTTTGTGCGGAAACAGATCGGCGATCGGCACCTCCGCGCCGGGATAAATGATCGTCCCGGCATGCTGCGACGGCAAAAATGCGGAATCCCAGTTCTTCGGCCCGTTTGAGGCAAAGCCGCGATGATCCGGCAGCACGACAAAAGTCGGCAAATTGTCGCTGATCGAGCCCAGCGCATAACTCACCCAACACCCCATGCCTGGAAAACCCGGCAGATTGAAGCCCGTCGCCTGCAACAGTGTGCCCTGCGAATGCACGCCCGTTTTGCCGACCATGTTGTGCACGAAAGCCATGTCATCCGCACACGCGCCGAGCGGCGCAACGGCTTCGCTGAGCATCTTGCCGCTATGGCCGTAGGCTTTGAAGTCCCACACCGGTTTTTTCCAGGGCCCGAGCCCGTTTTGAAAGGCCTCCACGGCCTCGCCAAAGTTCGACTCCTCGCCGTGATGCTTCACCAGCGCCGGTTTGAAGTCGAAAAGGTCGATGTGGCTCGCCGCGCCGCCCATGAAGAGCTGCACGACGCGTTTCGCCTTCGGCGCGATCACCTGCGAGCGATGCGACGTCTCCGCCGCCTGCATCGAGGCAAACGCGAGCGCTCCGAAACCTTGTCCGGTCGTGTGAAGAAGCTGGCGACGAGTGAGCATGCTTGATGTTGTTGCCATACCAACGCCGACGCCAGTCACGCTTTTGCGGGACACCCAAGTTGGCTCAATCGGCTCTCAAAATGCGGATGATCTTCAGATCACGATCGGCAAAATCATCCCAAAAGTAGATGGCGTGCTTCCCGGCGACATGGACATCGTATCGACGAAGATTTGGCTCGATGTGCACGAAGTCAGAAAACAGTCGGGGCTCCTCTGTCATGCGCATGAACAAAGCGCGTAGTCGGCGGCGCTCGCCGGGCGGCTGCCGCTCCAGATACTCGATCGCTTCGAGCGATATGAGCAGACGATAGCTCATGCGGCATCGCCTTTGTCCCAGCCGAGGCGCACATCCGCCTCCTCCATGGTCAGCCACTGCCCGGGGCTTTTGTCATCGCAAATCTCTCCGAGGCTGCGACCGCCGCCAGCCCTCGAAGTCAGGCGATTGAGCTCAAGGGCAAAGATGCCGATCTCCCGTCGTTCGTTGGGGCTCAGGCTTTGGATCTCCGATTTCAAGGTTTCTAAGCTCATGCCATCAAGGATGCCTCTGGCCTTGGAATGTTCAAGGTTTGAATCAATCCACAAAAGAGAACTCGTTGAGGTTCAAAATCACGCGGCAGGCGTTTTCGAGACCTTCACGCTTCGCGTAGTCCTCCAGCGCGGTGAGTTCTTCCGCCGTGGGTTCACGGGCGAGGGCGAGCTGGAAGGCACGTTTCACGCTGCCGGCGTGGGCGGCGAAGTGTTTCGCCATCGTCACCGTGAGGCCGTTGTTCATCATCGCGAGTGCTTGCAGCGGGCTGATCGACTCATTGCGCTTGTCCACGCGCATGGATGGGTCGGCGCAGTCGAGCACGGTCATGAAGGGCTGCTGCTGGCTGCGCACGATGAAGCGGTAGATGCTGCGGCGGTGGCTTTTCGGGTCTTCGGGATCGTGCAGATGGTATTCGTAGTGCGGCGAGTGCTGCGGCTTGTCGATGACGAAGTCCTGAAAGCTCGGCCCGCCCATCGTGAGGTCGAGTTTGCCGCTGACGGCGAGGATGGAATCCCGAATCGCCTCCGCGTCGAGCTTGCGGCGGGTTTGGCGGGAGAGGAAGACGTTCGAGGCATCTTGCGCAGCGGTCGAGCCATGGAGTGATGGAGTGTTGGAGTGTTGTGGCTGGTCATTTTTCCATGACTCCAGCACTCCATCACTCCGCCGCTTGTATGCCTCACTCATCACGATGAGCTTATGCAGCTTCTTCAAACTGCCGCCGAGGTCGTCGCGAAAGGTCACCGCTAGCCAGTCGAGCAACTCGGGATGGCTCGGCTTCGCGCCCATGCGGCCGAAGTCATTCGCCGTCTCGACCAATCCGCGGCCGAAGTGATGCTGCCACACGCGGTTCACGATGCTGCGCCAGGTGAGCGCGTTGTTCGGATGCGTGATCCACTTCGCCAAAGCGGCGCGTCGCGCGGCTTCATCTTGGCTGTGAAGCTCAAAAGGAATGTTGAAGAGACCCGCGAGCGCTTGAATCGTGTTCGGCCCGACCTCTTGCGCGGGTTGTTTGATGTCGCCACGTTTGAGCACCTGGATCGTGCGCGGTGTGCCATGCGTGCCTTTGAAGGATCCGCTGCCGTAGTGAACGGCTCCGGCATACACTTTCTGCGGCGCGGGCAGCGCATGCAGGGAATCGCGCTCTTTTCGCCATGCGACGAGCTGCTTCTTCGTGGCGGTATCGGCTTGAGCGAGCATCAGGGCATCGCGCTGACGGATGAGCTGCATTTTGTCCTCTTCGCTGCGGCTTTCCGGTGCGATGCCGTCGGTGAGATTCGCTTTCCGCCAGCGTGGCGGGGCCTCGATGCTGTCGAGCGAGGTCACGGGCTTGCCTGCGGCCAGATTCGGGCCGGTTTTGCTGTCATAGACCTCCATCTCGGCGAGCGCGAAGATGTAGTCGCCTTTGCGCGGCGCGAGCTTCACGGCGGTGACGCGCACAAAGCGACCCGTGACGCCGTCATCGCCTGCGGTGCCGCTTTCGAAGGGTTTGAGAACGGGATTCGCGAAATCCTGCATGAAGGTGGCGTCGTGCTTCCGCCACACGAGCGAGACGCCGGTTTTGAACTCCGGATCGTCGCTGACTTCGATTTTGAATCGCACCGGGAAGCCAAAACCGCCGCCGATCTTGCCGTAGTCGTCGTAGCAGGGCTTCAGCACGATGCGCTCGACCTCCACGCTCTTGCCGAGATCGACCTGCACCCACTTCACGGCGTCTTGAGTCGGCGAAATGGTGCTGTGATAGCCGAAATCGGGCTTCGCGTTCGGATTCGCGCCTTTTTCGGCCGCACCGTCGATTCGCTTGCTGAGCGCGGTGTAGGCCTCGCCGGCTTTTTTCTTCAATGGAGCCTCCAGAGCCGCGATTTGATCCGCGAGCCGCTTCTTCTGTTTTTGCACGGCGGCGAACTTCTGCATCGACGCATCATCCGGGTAGTAATCGACCTCCGTGCGGTCGATCGCGGCAAAGACGGCGTGCAGCGAATAATAATCCTCCTGCGAAATGGGATCGAATTTGTGGTTATGACACTGCGCGCACTGGATCGTGAGGCTGCACACGGTGCCGATGGCATTTTGCACCATGTCATCGCGATCCAGATGCCGCGCGATCTTGCCATCGAGCTTCGTCTCCGGCACCTCCGCATGCCCGATGTAGTCCCACGGCCCAGCCGCGATGAAGCCGAGCGCGGTGACGCCATCCACCGTGCCGGGATAGAGCGCATCTCCGGCGATCTGCTCTTCGATGAAGCGGGCGTAAGGTTTGTCGTTGTTCAGGGCGCGGATGACGTAGTCCCGATACGGCCACGCATTCAGGCGCGGCTTGTCTTTGTCGTAGCCGTGTGTTTCGCCGTAATGCACCGCATCCAGCCAATGCCGCGCCCAGCGCTCGCTATAGCGTGGTGAAGCCAGGAGATGATCAACGAGCTTTTCGTAGCGTTCGTCCGACAGGTCCGACCAGTCTGACAAGTCCGATGGTGTGGGCGGGAGTCCTGTGAGATCGAAAAACAGGCGCCGGATGAGAGTCCGTGCATCGGCACGAGGTGCCGGCGTGAGGTTTTTCTCCTTCAGCTTCGCCTGGATAAAGGCATCGATGGAATTCGAGGAGGGGCGGTTTTCAACCGCCTTGGGCGCTTGCAAAGCGCCCTTCCTTGGAAGCGGCTTGAAGGCCCACCAGTCCGTTTTGTCCTCCAGTTTCGCCAAATCGACGCCATCCGGCCAGTTCGCGCCTTCATCGATCCAGCGTTTCAGCGTTTCGAGCTCCGCCGATCTCAATTTCGACTTCGGCGGCATCGGCGTGTCTTTCTCCAAACCGCTCACAAAGCGAAACAGTCTGCTTTCGGCGCTTTGGCCCGGTTTCACATGCTTCAAGGCCACCGACTTGATGTCGAGGCGGTAGTCGTTCTTCTGTTTTTCGGCCCCGTGGCATTCATAGCAGTGCGTTTCGAAGATCGGCCGCACCTCACGCACAAAATCCACCGCGAGGGCGGGTGTGGTGCAGACGATGAGGAGGCAGAAAGGACGCATGATCTCTCATACGGCATCCGAGGCCTCGTTTCATCCCACGTTCATTCGATGGCGTCACCTTGCCGCTCAGCGGATCGCGACTATAGAACGTGATGTCCTTCACCACCCTCGGTCTGTCGCCATCCCTCTTGAGCGCCGTCAGCCACTACATCACGCCGACGCCAGTGCAGGCGGCGGCCATTCCCGTGGTGATGAAAGGCGGTGATGTGTTGGCCACGGCGCAGACGGGATCTGGCAAGACGATGGCGTTTGTGCTCCCGCTGCTGCAGCGATGGCTCGCCGTTCGTCTGGAGAAGCCGCGGCGCGTTCACACCCTGATCCTGGTGCCCACGCGTGAGCTGGCGGCGCAGGTCGCGGAGACGGTGCTGCGTTGCTCGGTGCATCTGCCGGAGCGCATCAAGGTCGTGAGTGCGATCGGCGGTGTTTCGATCAATCCTCAAATGATGGCGCTGCGTGGTGGCGCGGACTTTGTGATCGCCACGCCGGGCCGACTGCTCGATCTCGTGGACAAAAATGCGCTGCATCTCGGCCATGTCGCCGCGCTGGTGCTCGATGAGGCGGATCGGATGCTCGATCTTGGGTTCGCGGACGAACTGGCGCGAGTGCTGGCTCTGCTGCCGAAGCGTCGGCAAAACCTGCTCTTCTCCGCCACCTTTCCGGAGGCGATCCAGTCTTTGGCCCAGACGCTTTTGCACAAACCCGTGCGCATCGAGATCGACTCAGTGCCGGCGGAGATGCCCGTCATTGAGCAACGCGCCATTGAGGTGGATGAAGACAAGCGCACGCCCCTGCTGCGGCATTTGATCAAGACCGAGGGCTGGAAGCGCGTGCTGATCTTTGTGGCCAAGCAATACTCTGCCGAGCATGTGGCGGACAAACTGCGGCGAAACGGCATCAGCGCGGTGGCGTTTCATGGCAGCCTCAGCCAAGGAGCGCGCGGCGATGCTTTGGCCGCGTTCAAAGACTCGGAGATTCAGGTGCTCGTGGCCACTGATCTGGCCTGTCGCGGACTCGACATCGTGCAATTGCCCGTGGTCGTGAATTACGATCTGCCGCGCTCCGCAGTGGATTACACGCATCGCATCGGCCGCACGGGTCGCGCGGGCGAGGCCGGCATCGCCGTGAGTTTTGTCACCGCGGCAGCGCACGCACATTTTTGCCTCATCGAGAAGCGTCACCGCCTCACCATCCCCCGCGAGCACATCCCGGGCTTTGAGCCTCACGATGCCCCACCGCCACCTTCGAGCACCGGCGGCATCAAAGGCCTCCGCAAAAGCAAGAAGGACAAGCTGCGCGAGGCGGCGGCGCGGTAGGACGGTTCACTCCGGCACCCTGACGGCTCTTTCCGCGATCAGCTCGCCTAGCGTCGCCATCTCCGGCCCCGGCTTGCCTTTCGGCTGCACGAGCAAAAGGTCCGCCGTCGGCACGGGAGCCGTCAGCTTCACGAAAGCCGCGCCGGTATGCGGAATCTTCTGTGCGTGCTCCGGCATCAAAGCCACGCCATCGCCGGAGGAGACCGCGGCGAGCATGAGCGAGAGCGAGTCCACCTCGCTCACGATCTGCGGCTCAAAGCCCGCCGCACCGCAGATGCCGCGCAAAAACTCGCGCCGCCCCGGAAACACCGCGTCACTCAGCGAGATCCACGATTCGCGGCTCAGCGCGGCCAGCTTGATCGTCTTCTTTTGGGCCAGCGGATGATCCTCCGGTAGCACCGCGGCCATTTTGTTTCGCGAAAGCCTTCGCACGGCGAAAAGCTCGCGGTCCGCGTCTTCGATGTTCCCGAGGATCGCCGCGTCCAGCTCGTGCGTGCGCAGGCGGTCGAGCTGCGCACGCGGCGGCAGCTCAAAGAGGCTCACGCGGGCCTTCGGGTGCCTTTGACGAAACTCCCGCAGCGCCGGAGCCACCAGATCATCGAGAAAGACTGAGAGAAAACCTAGCCGCAGCGTGCGCGGCGCATCGCCAAACTGCTCGCGGAGCTGCTGCGCGGAGGTTTCGGCATCGCAGATGATCTGGCGAGCTTTTGGCAGGAAAAAACGCCCCGCGTCCGTCAACACGATGCGCTTCTTCACCCGATCAAACAGCGCCACACCCAGCTCCGCCTCCAGCGCCGCGATTTGGCGGCTCAGCGCCGGCTGCGTCACATGCAGCCTCTGCGCCGCCCGCGAGATGCTCATGTCCTCCGCCGCAGCGGTGAAGTAGCGCAGTTGATGAAATTCCATGCTGGCATCGTGGCACACCAGCTTCTCTGCGAAAGGGGTGAATGCCGCAGAGCTTGCTTTTCTTTCTCGCTGGGGCTCATTTCATCCATGCCTGCTGTGAAATCGCCAACGATCAAATCTGCCGCCGCACGTCTGGTGCGTGAACTGCCCGAGTCCGCCAGTTGGGACGATTTGATGCATCTAATCTATGTCCGCCAAAAGATCGAAGCGGGGCTGTCTGACCTCCGTGCCGGTCGCAAGCACACCCATGCCTCCATTCGCAAAGAGTTCGGGCTCGACGCATGAAAATTGAATGGTCTAGGCAGGCTCGTTCCGATCTGCGGGCCATCCATGGATCCATGGCTACATCGCCCGTGACTCGGCGCATTATGCCCGTCTCCAGGTGAAGCGCCTTGTCGAACGGGTGGAATATGTCGCCAGCCGACCGATGACCGGACATCCCGTTCATGAGTTCCCGGAGATGGAATTGCGAGAGACGCATCAGGAGGGCTACCGCATCATTTATGCGCTGGAGGAAGGTTTGCTGCAGGTCGTCACGATCATCCACATGCGACAACTCTTGAAGAAGCGCCGGTTGGGGCGGCGCTCGTGAGGTCATTACCTCCCGGCATGAACTTCCTTCCGCATCGGCATTGGCTGAAGGCGCGGAGATACGGAAGTATCGTGTCGTCATGAAACCCAAACGACGCCAGTTCATCGCCCAGGCAGCGCTCGCGCTTCCGGTTGCGGGCTGTGTGTCATCCAACCACTCGAAAACCATGAAACTCACCCTTCGCCAATCCAACGAACGCGGCCACGCCGACCACGGCTGGCTCGATAGCTGCCACACCTTCTCCTTCGCCGATTACTACGATCCGGCGCACATGGGTTTCCGCAGCCTGCGCGTGATCAATCAGGATGTCATCGCTCCCGGCGCGGGCTTTCCCACGCATCCGCACGCGGACATGGAGATCTTCAGCTACATCCTCTGGGGGGCGCTGGCGCATAAGGATAGCATGGGCAATGGCCGCACGTTGCTGCCCGGCCAGATCCAACTCATGAGCGCCGGTCGCGGTGTGACACACAGCGAATTCAATCCCTCGAAGACCGAGGGCGCCTCACTCCTGCAAATCTGGATTCGTCCGCGTCAGCGCGGCCTCACGCCGAGCTACACCGAGTGGCATCCCGATCCGGCAAAGGAAAACGAGCCGAAAGTGCTCGTCATCTCGCCCGATGGCCGCGAAGGCAGCGCCACCATCCATCAAGACGCCGACATCTACCGCGTGCGCCTTCCGAAGGGCCAGAGCATCACCCACGAGATCCAAACCGGCCGCGGCGTGTGGTTCCAGCTCATCAAAGGCAGCGTCACCGCCCATGACAGCACGCTGAAACCCGGTGATGCCTTCTCCACCGAAGACACCGGCACGCTCACTCTCACCGCCTCCGATGACGCCGAGGCCCTCCTCTTCGATCTCGCTTAATCCCTCATCACTGATCACACATCCCTCATCCCATGAAACACGCTTCCACCCTCGCCTCCGTCCTCCTCGGTCTCGCCTTCATCACCTTTGGCGCGAACTTCTTCCTCAACTTCATCCCGATGCCCGCCGACCCCTCACCGGCTGACGCGCCGCACAAGCTCTTCATGGCCGCAATGTTCCCCACCGGCTACCTCGCGTTCGTGAAAGTGCTGGAGATCCTCGGCGGCCTGCTCGTCGCTTTGCCAAAAACTCGTAACATCGGCCTCCTGGTGCTCGGGCCCATCATCGTGAACATCCTCGCCTTCCACGTCTTCCTCACCCAAGGCGCCGGCCTCACCGATCCGCCCATCCTTGTCATCGGCATCCTCTCCGCCTTCCTCCTCTTCACTGAGCGCAAAGCCTGGCTTGGCCTCGTGAAGTAAACCGTCACATCAACTCCAACACCTCCTCCATCATGAACGCTCACGAGCTCCAAACCCTTTTGTCCTCCGCGGATGCGCCCTTGCTTGTGCAGGTCCTGCCGGAGGACGTTTTCGCCGCGAGGCGCATCCCTGGTTCCAAGCAGGCCTGTGTGTATGAAGTGGCCTTCTTCGATCAAATCGCTGCTCTCACGACCGACAAAACTTGCGCCATCATCGTGTATGGCGCGGGCAGCGGCTCGCTCGATGCTCAAGTCGCAGCTCAAAAGCTCACCGCCGCCGGTTTCACCCACGTAGCTGCCTTCGACGGCGGTCTCGATGCGTGGAGCGCGGCTGGTTTGCCGCTCGAAGGCGAAGGCACGCTGCCAACCGCGCCTTCGCTCAGCGGAACCTTCCGTGCAGACACGGAGCAAAGCCTCATCCGCTGGACCGGTCGCAATCTTTTTAACCATCACAGCGGCACCGTGCGCCTCGCCGACGGCGAGATCACGCTGCGCGACAACGCGCTCGTCGCTGCCCGTTTCCGCATCGCGATGGACAGCATCGCCTGCGAGGACATCAGCGACTCCGCGATGAACCAGATGCTCATCGCGCATCTGCACAGCGATGACTTCTTCGATGTCGCTCATTATCCCGTGGCCGAGTTCGTCGCGGAAAGCATCGCACCGCTCGCCACCTGCACCGACGGCACGCCGAATTACCTCCTCCGCGGCCAGTTCACGCTTCGCGGCATCACCCGCGACATCGAATTTCCCATCCTCGCCGCCACCGCCGATGGAAAACGCCTCACCGCGCAGGGCGTGCTCGATCTCGACCGCACCCAGTTCGGCAGCATTTACGGCTCTGGCCGCCTTTTCCGCTTCCTCGGCAAACACATCGTCAACGACCACATCCACCTCCATCTCAAAATCCACGCCGATTTGAACTCATAACTCAACCTTCTTAACTCAAAATTCCCATGCACCTTCTCTCCCCACTCACCGCCGGCGCTCTGCAACTGCCCAACCGTGTCCTCATGGCCCCGCTCACGCGTTGCCGTGCCGATGCCGATCACAATCCCACACCGCTCATGGCGGAATACTACGCGCAGCGTGCCAGCGCCGGTTTGATCATCGCCGAGGCCACGATGGTCATGGAGGGCAATTCATCCTTCTGGATGGAGCCCGGCATCTACTCCGACGCGCAGGTGAAAGGCTGGAAAGCCGTCACCGATGCCGTGCATGCCAAAGGCGGCCAGATCGTGCTCCAGCTCTGGCATGGCGGTCGTGCCTGCCATCCGCTGCTCAATGGCGGAGCTCAACCTGTCGCTCCGAGCGCCATTCCGATCACGGGCGATGAAGTTCACACGCCCGAAGGCAAGAAACCCTACGTCACGCCGCGTGAACTCCGCGACGACGAAATCCCCGGCATCGTCGCCGGCTTCAAAAAGGCCGCCGAGAACGCCAAGGCGGCCGGTTTTGACGGTGTCGAGGTCCACGGAGCCAATGGCTACCTGCTCGACGAATTCCTCCGCGACGGCGCCAACAAGCGCAGCGGCCCCTACGGCGGCTCCATCGAAAATCGCGCTCGTTTGATGCTCGAAGGGCTCGATGCCGTCATCAGCGTCTGGGGCGCGGATCGCGTCGGATTGCGCATCTCGCCGCTGAACAGCTACAACAGCATGATCGACAGCGATCCCGTCGCCATCACCACCTACATCGCGCAGCAGTGCACCACCCGCGGCATCGCCTACCTGCATGTCATGCGCAGCGATTTCTTCCAGGCGCAGCAGGGCGATGTCCTCACGTCGGCGCGTCAGCATTTCAAAGGTGTGCTCATCAGCAACATGGGCTACACCGCCGACGAAGCCGAACAAGCCATCAGCGAAGGCAAACTCGACGCCGTCGCCTTCGGCACCAGCTTCCTCGCCAATCCCGATCTGCCCGCCCGCATCGCCGCGAAGGCTCCGCTGAATGCGCCGAACCCCGCGAAGTTCTACTCGCCGGGCCCCGAGGGCTACACGGACTATCCCGCGATGTCATGAGCGTTCCCATCCACCCCGGCGTCCGCATCGGCCACGTTCATCTGAAAGTGGCCGATCTCGAGCGCTCGCTGGCCTTTTACTGCGGCGTGCTCGGCTTTCAGCTCACGCAGCGCTACGGACCCGGCGCGGCCTTCGTCTCCGCAGGCGGCTACCATCATCACATCGGCCTGAACACCTGGGAAAGCCGCGGCGGCAAAGCACCGCCACGCGGTGCCACCGGCCTCTACCACGTCGCCATCCTCTATGCGGATCGAAAATCGCTCGTCGATGCCCTGCGGCGTCTCATCGAGCATCAAATCCCGCTTGATGGTGCTGCAGATCACGGCGTCAGCGAAGCCCTTTATCTCACCGACCCCGACGGCAATGGCCTCGAACTTTACGTGGACCGCGATCCCGCCGAATGGCCGCGTGATGCGAAAGGCGAACTCGAAATGACGACGGGTCCACTCGATCTGGAGGCCTTCTTGGCCTTGGAGTGACCGGTCTTTTGAGTTTTTTGACCGGCTAGCGATGGCGGAGAGGGAGGGATTCGAACCCTCGGTTGCCTTTCGACAACGTCTGATTTCGAGTCAGGTGCCTTCAACCACTCAGCCACCTCTCCTTCGAATCGCGAGCGGTGGCGAGACTAGCGCCCGGCTCAGGTATTGCAAGGCATGCTTCCACCATTTTCCGTGCAAATACCCGGCCCGCCGCCAAGATGCGGCCCATGGCCACTGAGCAACGCGATTGGTATGACACGCCCCTCTATTACGACATCATCTTCGACGACGGCACGAAGCAGGAAGCCGACTTCCTCGAAAACGCTCTCGTGAAGCACGGCGCCAAAGGGAAACGCCTTCTTGAACCTGCCTGCGGCAGCGGTCGCTTGGCACTGGAAATGGCTGGCCGGGGCTGGGACGTGAGCGGCTTCGATGGCAATGCGCACATGATCGCCTTTGCGAAGGAACGAATCGCCAAAGCCGGACTGAAGGCCGCTTTGTGGGAGGATTGGATGCAGAGCTTCACGCTGCCAAAAGGCGTGCGTGGCAGCTTTGATATGGCGCACTGCCTCGTCAGCACCTTCAAGTACCTCCACAGCGAAAACGACGCTGCGGAGTGCCTGCGACGTGTGGCTGCGTGCCTGCGAAAAGGCGGCCTCTTCTTCCTCGGCCTGCATTTGACCGATTACGACCGTAGCGGGCCGGAGCATGAACGCTGGGTTGCTCGACGCGGCTCCATCGAGGTGGTTTGCAACACCCACACCTGGCAAGCCGATCGCAAGACACGCCTCGAAGACCTCCGCACGCGGCTGAAAATCACCGATTCGGGCCGCACGCATCTCCAAGAGACCCACTGGCAGTTTCGCACCTACAGTGCCGCCCAGCTCAAGAACCTCCTGCGCAAGGTGCCGGATCTTGAGTTCGTCGAATGCTATGACTTCACCTACGACCTCACCGAGCCACGCAAGCTGGATGACAGCTACGCGGACGTGCTCCTCGTGCTGCGAAAGGTCTAGTCGCCTCAGGTTGTCTCCACGGGCAGCAGGATCGGAATACCGTCGTCGATGATGAAAACGCGTGCGCCATCTTCGGTGACGAGCGCGGCTTCCACACCATGCTTCACGCATTCCTCCGCTGTGGCACGCCGCAGCGGCTGATGCGTGTCTGGGCAGCGCATCAGCGGGAGGAAGTCTTCGAGCCAGGTGGTATCGCTCATTAGTATTCGGACATGCTTGGATCAATCTCCCGAGCCCAGGCGATGATGCCGCCGGAGATGTTCCAGACGTCGTTAAAGCCCAGCTCGCGCAGACGGCTCACGGCGCGGGCGCTGCGGCCGCCGCTTTTGCAGTGAACGAGGATGCGTTTGTCCTTCGGCAGCTCGCCAGTGCGGTTTTCCAGCTCACCGAGCGGGATGAGCGTGGCACCCTGGATGCGGCAGATGGATTGCTCGTGCGGCTCGCGCACATCGAGGAGGAAATGGTCGTCTCCGGCATCGCGGAGCTCTTTGAGTTCGTGAACGGTCATGGCTGGGAGGTCGGGGGATGCTGCGGGGGATTTGGGGATGCCGCAGAAGCCCTCGTAATCGATGGGTTGGGTGATGGTGGGTTGGGTGCCGCATACCGGACAGTCCGGATCGCGGCGCAGGGTGAGCGTGCGGAAGCGCATGCTCAGCGTATCGAGATGGAGAAGCTTGCCCAGCAGCGGCTGGCCGATGCCGGTGATGAGTTTGATGGCCTCCAGTGCCTGCATCGTGCCGATGAGGCCTGGCAACACGCCGAGCACTCCGCCTTCTGCACAAGAGGGCACGAGGCCGGGCGGCGGAGGCTGCGGGCACATGCAGCGATAGCACGGGGCACCGAGATGCGGCGCGAAGACGCCCACCTGTCCGTCAAAGCGCAGGATGCTGCCATACACATTCGGTTTCTTTAGCCACACGGCCACGTCGTTGCTCAGGTAGCGCGTGGGAAAGTTGTCCGTGCCGTCGATGATCACATCGTAATCGGCGGCGATGCGCATGGCATTCTCGGCGGTGAAGCGCTCGGGATAAATCTGCACGTCGAGATGCGGATTGATGTCCAGCAGGCGTTCGCGGGCCGCGTCGAGCTTCTTCCGGCCAAGGTCTTTTTGTCCAAAAAGGATCTGCCGCTGCAAGTTGGTCACTTCCACGACATCCGGGTCAACCAGACCTAGCCCGCCGATGCCCGCCGCCGCCAGGTACATCGTGATGGGCGATCCCAGCCCGCCCGCGCCGATGCACAGCACTCGCGCCGCCTTCAGCTTCCGCTGGCCCTCGATCCCGAATTCGGGAATGGCGAGGTGCCGGGCATAGCGGCGCAGTTCGTCGGGGTTGAGGTCGGGCATGATGGGTTAACGATACACATCTCCGCGATGGCGAACACGGAAGACTCTCACCACACGAATGGTTTCGGCGATTTCATACAGCACCCGGTAGTCTCCGACGCGAATGCGCCAGTCCGCCTTGCTCCCCGAGAGTTTTTTAGCTCCCGTCGGCCGAGGATTGCGGGCGAGGCCGAGAATAGCGTCCTCCGCCCGCAGCCGCACCGATGGTGCCAGCCTTCGCAGGTCCTTTTCAGCCGCTCGCTCGATGAAAACCTCAAACACGGCTCGCAGGACGGTTTTCAGCCAGATAAGCCGAGAAGGGGCGGAAGGACAGCTTGCGCTGGCGGGCCTCACGCATCGCCGCTCGATTCTCGGCGTCCTCCAGGCGTTCGATCAGCCGTTCATACTCCCGCAGCGGCAGGATGATGGACATCGGCTTGCCGCCGCGTGTAATCAGCTCGGCTTTGGAGGATTTGGTGGGCATGCGGCTTTTTAAAGGATGAACCGCCCCCGGTAAAGCGCCAGCTTGCAGGCTCACCCGCCGCCGCCTAATCTCCCCACATGCCTGATTGGACTCCCCCAACCCATGTCAATCTGGTCGATCTCGGCTTCATGGACTCGCGTTCGAAGCTCATCGACCTCGCTGCCTTCCTCGACCGCGTGCAACGCGCCGGCCAGGACGGCGATTTCCGCGTCCAGGCCCTCAAACACGCCCTTTCGCTTCTCTCCCAAGACAAACCCCAGCGTGCCAAGGACGTCCTCCTCAGCTTCAGCGATGCCAGCACCGAGCCCATCGCCCAAGCCACCATGCAAGGCGCCATCGGAGCCTTCAAAGCCTGAACCAAGAACCACGAACGAGGAACCAAGAACTTCTGCGATGAACTACATCGAACCCCACGGCCACATGGTCAGCCGCACCACGGACGACTACGAGCGCATGGCCCTCGCCGGTTGCCAGGCCATCTGCGAGCCCGCGTTCTGGGCCGGCTTTGACCGCGCCAGCGCCGACGGCTTCTACGACTACTTCCGCCAGATCACGGAGTATGAGCCAAAGCGTGCCGCGAAGTTTGGCATCAAGCACTTCAGTTGGCTCTGCATCAACCCGAAGGAAGCTGAGGACACTAAACTCGCCGAAGAAGTCATCGCCCTCATCCCGCAGTTCATCGACAAGCCCGGCGTGCTCGGCATCGGCGAGATCGGATTGAACAAAAACAGCCGCAACGAGCTAAAGATCTTTGAGCAGCATGTGCAGGTGGCACAGGACTACGACCAGCTCGTGCTCATCCACACCCCGCACCTGGAGGACAAGCTCAAAGGCACGCGCCTCATCGTCGAGGCGCTGAAAAACTTCCCCAAGATCAAACCGGAACGTGTCATCATCGACCACGTCGAGGAGCACACCATTGATCATGTGCTCGACCACGGCTTCTGGGCCGGCATCACGCTCTATCCCGAGAGCAAATGCACCCCCAACCGCGCCATCGACATGCTGGAGCACCGCCACGCCGAGCGCATCTGGATGAACAGCGCCTGCGACTGGGGCATCAGCGATCCCCTCGCCGTCCCCAAGACCATGCAAGCCATGCGCCACCGCGGCTGGACCCCCGAAATGATCCAACGTGTCGCCTGGGACAATCCGCGAGCGTTCATGGGGCAGTGTGAGAAGTTCACGCTGTGATGGTGGTGGTATCACCGCGACCACGGCGGGTTAAAAAGCCTCTCACTTCACCTAGTCCCCACCCGTCAGGCTCTTCAAAACGGATGCCTGCCAAGTGCGAAGCTTGGTTTGGAGCTGTTGGAGGCGTTCGGGTTGGAGCTTGGAGATGTCGGTTTTCTCCTCGGGGTCGGCTTCGAGGTCGAAGAGCTCGGTTTTGGCATGGGCAGCCATTTTGCCGTCGTGGATGACCAGCTTGTGGCGGTCATCGAGTGCCGGCGTGACGTCGAGTGGTCGCTTGAGCAAAGGCTGGCCGGTGAGCGCACCAAGCGTGAGCAGCCGATCGCTGGTGTGCGCGAAGAACCCAGACCGGTTCTCAAAATGTCTGTCCGATTCCCGGCGGCGGGGCAGACTCATGGGCGGGGCATCATTCACTCGTCAGCTAGTGTCCCAATAGCCTGCTCGCTCTTTCCTTGCCGCTGAAGCCGCCGCGCTCGCCGGTCATATCAGACATTCTCTTTGAGAAACGGTGTAACTCGTGGGCGGAAGCCTCATCTCCCACTTTCCGCGCGGCTCAGCATCAAACCGCCCCCGCATCGCATCGTCACTCTTTGGCGGCTTCGCGGTTGGGTTTGTTCACGACGATGGGCGAGTCGTTCTTTTGCGCAGCACCGGGCGTGCTGCGGCCATCGGTGATGATGTCGTTGAGCAGCTTGGTGAGGCGTTGCACGACTTCGGGATGCTTGTCATGCAGGTTGATGGCTTCGGCGGGATCGGTGCTCAGGTCGTAGAGCTGCACGGCGGGCAGGCCTTGTTTCGCGGCATCGGCATCGCCGGGCTTTCCCCAGCCGCCGCTGCCGGGACAGAGCGCGAGCTTCCAGTTGCCCTGACGAATGGCAAAGTGTCCGCTGATGCTGTGATGCACGACATGCTCATGCACCGGCGCGTTGTCTTGGCCGAGCAGAGCGGGGAGAAGGCTCACGCTGTCCTCGGCGGCGTTTTCGGGCAGTTTGGCATCGAGAATGGCCGCGCAGGTCGCGAGGAAATCGGTGTGGCAGATGGTTTGCGCGCTTTTCGAGTCAGCGGCGATCTTTCCGGGCCAGCGCACGAAAAACGGCACGCGATGTCCGCCTTCCCAGATGTCTGCTTTGTAACCGCGAAAGCCCGCACTGGCGAAGTGGCCGTTCTTTTCGAGCTGCGCGGTCTTCGCGGCAGGCGAGCAGCCGTTGTCGGAAGTGAAGAAGACGAGCGTGTTCTCCGCGAGGCCATGCTGATCGAGCGCGGCGAGCACGTCACCGACGATGGCGTCGGTTTGCATCACGAAGTCCGCGTAGTCGCCGAGGCCGCTTTTTCCCTTCCACGCGGCGGAGGGCACGATGGGCGTGTGCGGCGAGGTGAGCGGCAGGTAGAGGAAAAAAGGTGCGTCCGACTTCGCGCAGGCCGCGAGGTGGCTCACGGCGCGTGCGCCGAGCCGCGGAAGCATATCGATCGTCTCGATGTGCTCGATGACGCGGTCGTTTTCGATGAGCGAGGACATGGTGCGTGCATTCGAGCAGCCAAAGTAGAGGTCGAAGCCGCGTGTCGTCGGTCCGCCAATGATCCGAGCGCCTACCGGCAGGCCGGAGCCCTTTTTGATCTTCTTTTGATCCACATCGGACTGGAAGCCGAGATCCCATTTGCCGATGCACGCGGTGCTGTAGCCCTGTTGTTTGAGAAAACCGGCCACCGTGAGCCGATCGGCAGCGATGAGTGGCTCGTCATTGCCGCCATCGAGTACACCGCTCTGGAGTCGCGTGCGCCAGGCGTAGCGTCCGGTGAGCAACCCGTAACGCGTGGGCGTGCACACCGACGAGCCGCTGTGTGCATCCGTGAATGTCATGCCCTGCGCTGCGAGCCGGTCGAGATGCGGCGTGGCGATCTTTCCTCGCTGCGGATTGAGGCAACGCACATCGCCGTAACCGAGGTCGTCGGCGAGGACGTAGAGGAGGTTCGGCTTCGCCGACAATGACGAATGCAGAAGGACGAATGAAGAAAAAAGCAGCAGGAAGGGCTTCATGGGGCTGTTGGAGTCACTTGGATGTCATCGAGTTCAATGCCGGCTTCGCCGCCGTTTTGCATCCAGAGGAGTTTGCGTTTCGCGGCGTTGAAATTGGGCCGCTTGAGCGTTTTGGACCATGTTTTGCCATCTAGAGTGAGGATGACTTCCTCGTCGCAAAAGACGAGTTTCATCTCACGCCAGATGTTGGCGGTCAGATCGACCTTTTCGAGCGGAATGAACTCATTCAGGCGGAAAGCGCCGCTTTTCGGATCAGCCGGGCGGCCGGTGTTTTGCCGCAGCGGATGATTCGCGTCTTTTGAATGCGCATCGACCTGCAATTGCACACCTTCGCGCAGCAATTTCACGCGCAGCATGTGGTCCTCGCTGCCGAAGCCATCATCGCCATCGACGAAGAACCACAACCACCCGCCTGCCGTGAGGTGCCGGTAGCGAAAGGAGATGGTGAGGTCCTTCCCATCGACCGGTAGATAGACCATGGGCGGATATTTCCCGCCGCTGGAGCCACGCGTCCACAGCACGCCATCTCGCACGCTGGTGCTCTTGTTCGGGATCGGCGTCAGAAAGCGCCTCGCATCAAACTCTGGCCCAAAGGTTTCGTGAATCGGTTCGGCGGCGCGGCTGAACGTGATGAGGAAAAGGGCGATAAGAAGGCGTGGCATGCGGTGGGAACGCATGCCACATCAACAATCTGGCCGTGACTTCGGACTTTTGATGAAGGCCATTTTCGGGTGGGATTGCTGGGTTTTAAATGGAGACTTCGGTGTCATCATCGCCTGCATCGCTGAGGGCTTTGAGGATCATGCCTGCTGCGACGGTGTTATTCGTCTGCTCATCCACGAGGACGAAGCTGCCCGTGGTGCGGTTCTTCGAATAAGAATCAAAGAAGATGGGCGTGGCGCAGCGGATGCGCACGCAGCCGATGTCATTGAGGTGGAACTCTTTGTTCTCAGCGCTTTTTTCGAGGGTGCTGATGTTCACTTTGTAATGCACCTCGGTGACGACGGCGCGGACGTCATTCGTCGTGTGGCGCAGGTGGAAGCGGCCACGCGGCTTGAGGGTCTTTTTGTCGGCGAACCAGCAGATCATGGCATCGAATTCCTCCGTCGATTGCACGGGTTCATTGGCTTTCACGATCATGCCTCCGCGGGAGGTGTCGATCTCGTCGGCGACGGTGATGCTGTAGCTGAGCTGCGGGATGGCCTCCTGCTGCTTGCCATCAAAGGTGTGAATGCCGGTGATCTTCGTCTTCATCTCGGACGGATAAACGAGCACGTCATCGCCCACGCGGAAGGTGCCGCTGGCCATGCGGCCGGCGAAGCCACGGTAGTCGTGCAGATTGCCGAGTTTGGCGTCTTCGCGGTCGGAAATCGGGCGCACGACCCACTGCACGGGGAAACGAGCCGCGTCGGCAGCGGTTTCGCTTTGCACCTGCACGGTTTCGAGATGCTGGAGCAAAGACGGACCGGTGTACCAAGGTGTCGCCTCGGATTTCTCGACCACGTTGTCGCCATTCAAGGCGCTCATCGGGATCGGGGTGACCTGCGGCAGGTTTTCGAGGCCGCTGGCGAACTTCATGTACTCGCCCACGATCTTGTCATAGACGGCCTGGTCGAAATTCACGAGATCCATCTTGTTCACGGCGAGAACGATGTGTCCGATGCGCAGCAAGCTCGCGAGGTAGGTGTGACGCATCGTCTGCTCAATGACGCCGAGACGGGCGTCGATCAAAATGATCGCCAAATCGGCCGTCGAGGCGCCGGTGACCATGTTGCGGGTGTACTGAATGTGCCCCGGCGTGTCGGCGATGATGAATTTGCGCTTCGGCGTCGCGAAGTAGCGATAGGCCACGTCAATCGTGATGCCCTGCTCGCGTTCGGCACGAAGACCGTCGGTGAGCAAGGCGAGATTCACATGCGCATCGCCGCGGCGTTTCGAGCTTTCTTCGACCGCGAGCAGCTGGTCTTCGAAGATGGATTTCGAATCATACAGCAAGCGGCCGATGAGCGTGCTTTTGCCGTCGTCGACGGAGCCGGCGGTGGTGAAGCGGAGGAGACTGGATTCGGTGGGATTGACGAGGAGGTCCATTTTCGTGATTATTCTGCGAACTGTTCGAGCACGGAGTTGTATCCGCTGATTAGTGAGTGGTTTGGCTTTTTGGCTTTTTGTTCCGAAGCGATAGCGGCTTTAGCAGTCGCCAAAAGAGACTTTTTCTCTGCTGAGGTCATAGAGTTCAGCTCAAAAGCCATTCTTTCGAGCGCCGCCACATCATTATCCTCATCATCGTCAGATTCACGGGCAACTGTGCCCAGATAGGCCAGTGCGAAAACGAGAGATTTACAGAGGGCTTCCATAGTATTCAGTGAGTCAGTTCAGGCGGCGTTTCCAGTAGCCGGGGCGGCGTTTTTCGTGAGCGATGGCGACGATGATGATGGTGCCGGATTGGACGAGATACATGAGGCTGTAAGGGTAGCGTTTGATGCGGAGGCTTCGGACGTTGGGGCGGATCTGGCGGTAGCGCTCGGGATCTTGAACGAGTCGGGTGATGGCGCGGTTGGTTTCCTCGATAAAACCTTCAGCAGCCCAGTCGCTTCGCTTCCGATACCAGCGCAGTCCCTCGGCGAAGTCACGCTGGGCACCGTTTGCCAACTGAACTCTCATGCGGGGCGTTTGAGAGATTCGCGGGCATCTTGCAGAACATCCTGCCAGTCGCGGAAGGTGGCGGTTCCTGCCTCGACTTCGGCCACGCGACGATCAATCTCCGCCATCCATTCGGGAGAGAGAGGCTGTTCTTCATCACTGTCGTCGCCATCGTAATTGAGGTCGAGAAAGCGATCCAGAAACTCGCCTTGCTCACGATTGGTGAGGCGCTTCGCGGCTTCGAGGAGAGTATCGACGGGGCTGAGGGCGGTGGCGTTCATGGGCGGAGGATGGCACAGGTTCAGGAATCAGAAATAGCCCTCTTTTTTGCGGTCCTCCATGGCCGTTTCGCTGCGCTTATCATCCGCACGCGTGCCGCGTTCGGTTTGGCGGGCGGCGGCGACTTCGGCGACGATGTCGTCGATGGTGCTGGCGGTGGATTCGACGGCGCCGGTGCAGGTGGCGTCGCCGACGGTGCGGAAGCGGATGGTCATTTCCTTCACGCGGGGCTTTTCTTCGTCGAGCAGCGGGATGATGCCGGTGCTGGCGTCGAGGAGCTGACCGTGACGCTCGATGATTTGGCGCTGGTGGCTGAAGTAGAGACTCGGAAGCGGGATGTTCTCCTGACGGATGTATTGCCAGATGTCCATCTCGGTCCAATTCGAGAGCGGGAAGACGCGGAAGTGCTCGCCGAAGTGTTTGCGGCCGTTGAAGATGTTCCAGAGCTCGGGGCGCTGGTTCTTCGGGTCCCACTGGCCGAATTCGTTGCGGTGGGAGAAGAAGCGCTCCTTGGCGCGGGCCTTCTCTTCATCGCGGCGGCCACCGCCGAGGCAGGCGTCGAATTGATGCTCCTCGATGGTGTCGAGCAGCGTGACAGTTTGAAGCTTGTTGCGCGAGGCGTTGTGGCCTTTTTCTTCCTGCACGCGGCCTTCGTCGATGGATTTCTGCACGAGGCCGACGACGAGATCCGCGCCGATTTCCTGCACGAACCAGTCGCGGTAGGTCATGGCCTCAGGGAAGTTGTGGCCGGTATCGACGTGGAGGAGTTTGAAGGGCAAACGAGACGGATAAAACGCCTTTCGGGCCAGCCAGGCCATCACGATGGAGTCTTTACCGCCGGAGAAAAGAAGCGCGGGTTTTTCAAACTGAGCGGCGGTTTCGCGGAGGATGTAGATGGCCTCGGATTCGAGGAATTGAAGATGCGTGATGGCGGACATGACAAATTAGATAACGGCGAAGGCTTTGAGGAGATTACGGGTGCTGAGAGCGATGACAAGGAGGCCGACAAAAATCATGAAGGGCTTGTGCGGGATGCGTTTGGCGGCCCAGGCTCCGAGAGGTGCGGCGATGACGCCGCCGATGGCGAGGCCGAGAATGATGCTCCAGTGCGTGAGGCCGATGGTGAGGAAAAAGGTGATGCTGGCGGCCAGCGTGACGAAGAACTCGACGGCGTTCACGCTGCCGACGGTGATGCGCACGTCATTGCCCCGCACGATGAGGTTCGAGGCGACAATCGGGCCCCAGCCGCCACCGCCCATCGCATCGACCAGAGCGCCGAAGAAGCCCAGCGGCGCGAGGTGCGTCGTGACGTTTTTCGGAGCCACGCGGACGAAGGCCTTGATGACGATGACGATGCCCATGAGGATGAGATAGCCTGAAACCCAGGGCTTCAGCACATCGCCGATGCTGGAGAGCAGATACGCCCCGATGATGGCCCCGATCACCGCTGGGATGAGCAGCCGACGAAACAAAAAGCGGTCCACATTGCCAAAGGCGTGATGCGAAATGGCCGACGCACCGGTCGTGAAGCACTCCGCCGCATGCACCGTGGCACTCGTGGCCGCTGGCGGCACGCCAAAGGCCATGAGCAGCGACGAAGCGCTGACGCCGTAGGCCATGCCGAGCGCACCATCGATGAGCTGGGCGACAAAACCCGCGGCGATGTAGAGTAGAAAATCTGGAGGGAGATCGGGCATGGGCGCTTACGCTTTGTCAGTGACGAGCTTCGCGTGCAGACCGCATTCGTGCTTTTCGTCGCCCTTGGCGGGATCGTAGTAAGTACGCTCGTTCGGCAGCGCATGCTCGAGGAGGTAGGCGTCCATCTCGACAGGGGTCCAGTCGAGGATGGGATTCACTTTGAGGCAGTTGAATTTCGCGTCCCACATGAACGGGGCGAGCGTGGCGGCACGCTGCGGGTTTTGTTCGCGACGCAGCGCAGTGATCCACACTTTCGGCGCGAGCTCACGCATGCCGCGTTCAAAGGGCTCCAGTTTCATGATGCGGCTGAAGGACTCCACGCGCTCCACTTCGTCCGGCATCGGCACTTGGCCGCCATTCAGTGCCAGCCAATGGGCAGCGGTCATGAGTGGCAGGTAGGGCTTCAAATTCAGCGTGAGCTGGGCGCGGCACTTTTCGGCGAAACGGTAGGTTTCCGGCAGATTCGTGCCGTGGTCGATCCAGAGCACGGGAACATCGGCGTTGGCCTTCGTGACCAAGTGCAGGATCACTGCCTCGTAAGGGCGAAAATTCGTCGTCACAACCGCTTGGCGATCCGCGTGAGCGAGGGCGATTTCGATGATTTCCGAGGGCGATTTGCCTTTGGCTTCATCATTGAGGGCGGCGATTTGTTCAGGGTTCATGGGCGGGGTGCGATCTATTCACCCAATTCTCGATGTGTAAAGTAGGAAATAGCGATTTGGGGGCTACCCGAGGAGGACTCTTGCCGCCGGAGGCTCGGCCCACTACAAAGCGGGCCGCCCATGCGTTCCCCGGCCCGCCTTTCCACCGCTGCTGAAGCCATCGCCGCCATCCCCAGCGGGGTCACGATTGCTGTGGGCGGCTTTGTGGGGGCCGGGCATCCTGAAATGCTCACCGCAGCGCTGGAACGGCGCTTTTTGGAAACCGGCACGCCGACGGATCTCACGCTTTTTTACTGCGCCGGCCAAGGGGATCGCGGCGAACGCGGGCTAAACCACCTCGCCCATCGTGGCCTGCTCAAACGGATCATCGGCGGTCACTGGAACCTCGCCCCGAAGCTCGGAGCTCTCGCGTTGGCGAACGAAGTCGAGGCCTACAACCTCCCCCAAGGCGTCCTGAGCGTGCTCACGCGTGAAATCGCCGCCAAACGCCCCGGGCTCATCACGCAGGTGGGCCTGAATACCTTCATCGATCCCATCCACAGCGGCGGAAAACTCAACGCTCGCACCACCGAACCCCTCGTCGAGCGCTTGGAACTCGATGGGCAGACCTGGCTGCGCTACAAACCGGTGCCCATCCATGTGGCACTGATCCGGGCGACCTATGCCGATGCCCGTGGGAACCTGAGCATGGAGGGCGAGGGCCTCATCGGCGAGGTGCTCTCGCTCGCCCAGGCGGCGAAAAACCATGGAGGCCTCGTCATTGCCCAGGTGGAGAGCGTTGTGGATGCGCTGCCGGACCCGAAAGCTGTCCGCGTGCCGGGTATTCTCGTCGATCACCTCGTCACCAGCGGCGGCGTGATGCACGACCAGACCTTTGGCGAGGTCTTCAACGAGGATTTTGTCGTCACCCATGCCAGCGGCTTCGACCTGCCTGTCATGCCTGAATCGGATCGCAAGCGCATCGGTGCTCGTGCCTTGCAGGAAATCCGATCCGGCGACATCGTGAACCTCGGCATCGGCCTTCCGGAAGCCGTGGCGATGGTCGCGGCAGAAACGGGACGCTTAAGTGAATTCACGCTCACCGTCGAAAGCGGCCCCATCGGCGGCGTGCCGGCTTCCGGCCTCAGCTTTGGATGCAGCCACTTCCCGGAGGCCATCATCGACCAACCGGCTCAATTCGATTTCTACGACGGCGGCGGCCTCGACATTGCCATCCTCGGCGCAGTGGAAATCGACCCCGAGGGCAGTGTGAATGTCGCCAGCTTCGGCGATCGTTTTGCGGGCGTCGGCGGCTTCGTGAACATCGCCCACAGCGCCCGCAGGCTCGTCTTTTGCTGCACCTTCCGGGCAAAGGAGAAGGCCAAATTCGTGAAGCGCATCCCGCATGTGTGCTTCCACGGCCCCTCCGCCCTCGCCCGCGGCCAGCAGGTGCTTTACGTCACCGAACGGGCGGTCTTCGAACTCACGCCAAACGGCCTTCGACTCCTCGAAGTGGCCCCCGGCTTCGAGGTTCAACGCGACGTGCTCGACCAGATGGAGTTTGCGCCTGAAATGGTCGGGAAGGTGCTTTTCACCGCTCTTGACCCTTTGACCACCTTGACGGCTGCGTCGCCTTGACCCATTGACCAGTATCCATGACCAAAAAACCCGTTGTTCTCATCATCCGCGACGGCTGGGGCATCAACCCCGGCGGCAAAGCTCAAGCTCAAGCCAATGGCGATGCCACGCTGCTCGCGAAGACGCCCTTCCATGATCATCTCTATGCCACGTATCCTCGCGGCGCCGTCAGCGCCAGCGGCGAGGACGTGGGGCTGCCGGAAGGCCAGATGGGTAACAGCGAAGTGGGTCACCTCAACCTCGGCGCGGGCCGCGTCGTTTATCAGGACCTCACCCGCATCAACAAGAGCATCCGCGATGGCGAGCTGGCGAAGATGCCCGTGCTCGTCGAGGCCTTCGAAAAGGCCAAGGGCAAGCGCCTGCACTTCCTTGGCCTTATCAGCGATGGCGGCGTGCATTCGCATCAGGACCACCTCGCCGCTTTGTGCAATGCCGCGAAGGCCGCGGGCGTCACCGATTTGATGGTGCATGCCATCACCGATGGTCGCGATACTTCTCCGACGGGCGGTGCGGCTTACATGGCCAAGCTGGAAAAAGACCTCGCTCCGAGCGGCGCCAAGATCGCCACCGTGATTGGTCGCTACTATGCGATGGACCGCGACAAGCGCTGGGAGCGCAACAAGCTCGCCTGGGATGCCATCGTGCTCGGTCGCGGTGAAGTGCGTACCGATCTGCCGAGCGCCGCCGTGCAGGCCGCGTATCCGAGCGATCCTCGCGGCGATGAATTCATGCAGCCGATGATCTTCTCGAACGCCAACGAGCAGCGCATCCGCGATGGCGATGTGATCCTGTGGTTCAATTTCCGCGCCGACCGTGCCCGCCAGCTCAGCGATGCGTTCTTGAAGGCTGATTTCGCCGGTTTCGACCGCGAAGTGACACCGAAGACCGGTTACTACACACTCACCGAGTATGACGCGACCTACGCTGACCTTGGTGCCCGCGTCATCTTCGGCCCCGAGAGCCTCAGCAACAACCTGGGTCAAATCATCGCCGCCGCAGGCCTCACGCAGCTTCGTGCGGCTGAAACGGAGAAATACCCGCATGTGACCTTTTTCTTCAACAGCGGCATCGAGGAGCCCAATGTGGGCGAAGACCGTTATTTGGCCATTTCGCCCAAAGAAGTGCCCACTTACGACAAGAAGCCGCAGATGAGCGCTCCGGATCTCACCTTTGAAGTGCTGCGTCGCTTGGAAAAATACGACGCCGTCATCATGAACTACGCCAATCCCGACATGGTCGGCCACACGGGCGTCGTCGAGGCTGGCGTGCATGCCTGCGAGACCATCGACTTCGGCGTGAAGCTCATCGTCGAGAAGGTGCTCGAACTCGGCGGCAAGCTCTTCATCACCGCCGACCACGGCAACTGCGAGCAGATGCGCAACGCCGACGGCTCCCCTCACACCGCTCACACCACGAACCTCGTCCACGGCATCTATGTTGCCGCTGATGCCGCGAACTACACCGTCCGCAACGGCATCCTCGCTGACATCGCCCCGACGCTGCTCGACATGCTCGGCGTGAAGCAACCCGCAGAGATGACCGGCAAATCGCTGCTTGTGCGCAAATAGCCGGTGACCTAATCTTGGCCCGATGAGCCATCCCCTCACTATTCGCATTCCTGCTGAGCTTTCCGACTGGCTGGCCGACGAGGCCAAGCGAGCGGGTGTTTCGCCTGGAAAGCTGGTGAGGGATCAGTTGGCCAGGGCGAAGGCTGAGGCTGGAGGCAAGACGTTCATGCAGCTCGCAGGACGGATCAAAGGCCCGAAGAATCTCAGCCAGCGCAAAGGCTACGCCAAGGCATGAAGGCCATCGCTGACACCGGTTTCCTCGTGGCTTTTGCGAACCGGGGCGACAAGCATCATGCGTGGGCCGTATCGGTGGCACAAAACATCACCGAGCCGCTCCTCACTTGCGAAGCCGTCTTGTCGGAGACCACGTTTCATCTCAGTGATGCGGCGCTGGTGCTGGAGATGATCGAGCAAGGTCTCATCAAACTGGCCTTCAACGCGGAGGAGCACTTGCCTCAACTCAACGAGTTCGCACATCGCTATGCCGACCGCTCACCTGACTTCGCTGATCTCTGTCTGTTTCGAATGAGTGAATTGTATCCCAAGCACTCCGTGATCACGGTGGATGGAGATTTTCGCGTTTATCGCCGCAACAAGCGCGAGCTGATCCCGCTGATCTGTCCGAAGGGCGTATGAAGCTCCTCTTCCTCTGCTCCCGCAACCACTGGCGCAGCCCGACGGCGGAGGCGGTGTATCAAAATGATCCGCGAGTCGAGGTGCGCAGCGCCGGGGTGAGTGCCTCGGCGAGGCGGCGGGTGTCGGAGAAGCTGCTGCGCTGGGCGGATCTCGTGCTCGTGATGGAGGCCGCGCATAAGCGGAAGCTGCGTGAGGACTTCCCGGAGGCATTTCACGACCTTCGTGTCGAGGTGCTGGACATCCCGGATGACTACGAATTCATGGACCCGGCGCTCATCGAGCTGATCCAGGCCAGCGTGGAACCGCTTTTGGTGGCCTTGTGAGCCGCATCTCCGTCCGACGAGTCGGACAGGTCCGACCTGTCTGACTGGTGAGAGTCATTCCACCTCAAAAATGCGGTGCGGAGACGGTGCCGTCTTCAATCTCCTGCTTCTTCTTCCGCACGATGGTATCCGCGATCTCACGCACCATCTCCTCGATGAGCAGCCGCAGGTGGCTACCCGGACGGTAATCCGCCGGGGCAATGTGTTTCACGCGTTCAGCGAGGCCGGTGAGCTGGAAGCATTTGCGAAAGCTGGCGCGATTGGCCTCATCAGGGTTGTACACCGCGATGGCATTGCCGCCGTAGCGTTTCATCAACGTGAAGCAGGGCACGTCGGTGGGGCCATCGCCCACATAGATCATGTTTTGGAAGGGGATCGGGCGAAGCTCGGGGGCCATGTGATCGTTCACGTCCTCGTGTGGCTCGAGCATGCCCTTGTTGATGCGGAAGATGTACTGCGTCTTGGTCGTGTGGCTGATGACACGCTTCGGGAAGGTGATGCGGCCGTTTTTGTCCTCGCCGAACTCGCAGCCGAAGATGCGCTTGATGTAAGGCGCGAGCGAGGAGCCATCGAGCAGGGCCTTCAGGCCGCTGGAGACGATGTAATGCTCGATCTTGACGCCCAGGAGGCGGTGTTGGTCATTGAGCACGTTGTCGAGTTCGGAGAAGATCTCTGGCACGCCTTTGTAGAAGCGCAGTTTGGCACCGAGCTGGCGCAGGTCCTCGTTCGTGGGGCGATCCATGTCGAGGTAGTCGAGCATGCATTTGAGGTAGGCCAGCTCACCATCGTAGCCTTCCTGGTCCACCAGCTCGCGACTGCGTTTCCAGAACTGCGTCGAATTGATGCCGAAGTGCGGGAAGAGCGTCTCATCCTGCATGTAGGTGGGGCTCAGCGTCTGATCGTAATCGTAGATGAGGCCGATGGTGGTTTGTTGCGAGGCCATCTGGGTTTCAGGTTTCAAGTTTCAGGTTCCGAGCAGCGAGGCGAGAGCGTCGGCGAGGGTCGGATGCGTGAAAGTGTAACCGGAATCGGTGGCGACGCGAGGATTCACTGGCTGGCTGCCCAGCAGCATCTCATCGGCCATGCCGCGAAGCAGCAGGCGCATCGCGAAGGCTGGCGCATGAAAAAAAGCCGGGCGATGCAAGGCTTTGGCCAGCGTCGCGGTGAACTCAGCATTCGTTACGGCCTGTGGCGCGGTGAGATTGATCGGCCCGCGAAGGTCATCGTGATCCACCGCTCGCAAAATCAGCCTCGCGGCATCTTCGACATGAATCCACGGCATCCACTGGCGACCATTTCCAAGTCTCCCGCCGAGCCCGAAGCCAAAAACACGCTTCAGCAACGGAAACGCTCCGCCATCCGGTCCGAGCACCATGCCTGTGCGAAGCATCACCACCCGCATCCCGAGGTTCTCAGCTTCTTTCGCGGCCTTTTCCCATTCCACACAGAGCTCCGCGAGAAAACCCGCGCCGGAGGGCGAGCTCTCATCGAGCACCTCATCACCTCGATCCCCGTAGAAACCGGCTCCCGAAGCACACACGAGCACCTGCGGCCGGTTCTCCGCCTTCCAGGTGCCGAGATGCTTCACGAGGCCCTGGGTGAATTCGACGCGGCTTTGCCAGATGCGTTCGCGCTTTTGGGCCGTCCACAGCCCCATCAGGGATTCACCCGCCAGATGCACGAGCGCATCGAGTTTGGTCTCCGGTAGCTCATGAGGAGCCGTTTTCGGCTGCGTGAGCGTTTCTTTGGCGAGCAGCACTGGCAGCCCGAGCTGACTCCGTGAGTAGGCGATGAGTTCCTGTCCGATGCCTTGAGCCTGCCGAATGACATGCCTGCCGAGAAATCCCGTCGCTCCTGTGATGCCGATGCGCATGGGTTTAGAGAGAAGGCTTCATGCCAGCGAGCGCCTCCTGAGCGAGTTTCTTTGCGCCAGGCTTCGCGCCCTTCGATTGGATGACGGCATCAAAGTCGGCTTTGGCCGCTTCGGTGTTTCCGAGAGCGAGCTGAGCGCGACCTCGGTTGTATTGAATGTAAGCATCTTCGGGAGTGAGGGGCAGCGCGGAGTTGTAGGCATCGAGAGCCTCGTCTGCCCGGCCAAACAGCAGCAGCGCATCTCCACGACGATTCTGCGCTTTGGCGGTGAGAGTGGATTTCTTTTCGTGATCTGGCGGCAGACAATCACGAAGAGCCACGAGCACGATTTCGCAGGTCTTGAGCGCCTTTTCGACCTTCGGCGAGGCTTCGGTGGCCTCTTTGAGATCGTTCTTGGCGTGTTCGAGCAGCGCTTCGAGCGGTGAGACGGCGAAAGCGCCCACGCCGCGGCTTTGAGCTGTCTGCTGGAGTGCCGCGATGCATTCAGCCGCTTTGCCAGCAGCCGCGAGTTTCGCCATTTCAGCCGCGGAAGGAACCTTCACCGGCTCCGCTTTCATCGGCGGCGCAGGTGGCGGGGCTGATGAGGTGGCTGGGGGAAGGTTTCCTGCCAGATAAACGTCCTCGCCGATGAGTCGCGAATACTCGGCGGGGATTTGAGAGCCTTCAGAACGTTCGAGAACGCCCGCTCGGGTGCGTTTGAAGACCTGTTCGATGGTGAGGCCGGGCGTGAGCAGGTGCTTGAGCAGTTCCGAGGTGTAGAGGCCATTCGTGCCATCTCCATCATGCGCGATGCGGCCTGCATCGGTGGCAAAGGCGATGAGTGATCCCGCAGGTGGCGTCATCTCCGTGAGGCCGCCCGCCGAGGTGACATCTCGCGTGCGGGCATTGCGTGCCGCTGGGGTGTTTCGGCAGGCATCGAGGATCACGAGATTGCAGCGTCCTCCTGCGGCGCTCATTTCGGCCACCGCTTGCTCGGCGTTGAAGAGCTTGGTCTCGGCGAGCAGACGCAGGGTGGTATCGTCTGCGTCTTGCGGATCGTAGCCGCTCTTCACGGGGATGAGGTAATTGGATCCTGCCACCGAGATGCCATGGCCCGCGTAGTAGAACAAGGCCACTTCGGCACCTCGCAGATTCTTGCGAAAGGCTCCCACTGCTTCGAGTAGGTCGTCCCGAGTCACGTTGTGTTCTTCGATGACCTGAAAGCCGAGCGCTCGCAGGGTCTTGGCGACGGCTTTGGCGTCGTTGACGGCATTTTTCAGCGCCCCGATGCTCGTTTCATACTTTGCATTGCCGATGACCAGCGCCGTGCGCGGGCTCTGCGCTGCGGCAAAAGCCGAAAACAGGGCAAAAAGGGCGATTCGGAGGCAAAAGCTCATGGCGGAGGATTTTGGTGCTTCGAAGGAAGAACGAAAGAGCTAAATGCACGAGCCACTTTTTGCTTTTGAAGCCCTGAGAAGCCCTTCAATATCCCTCGCGATGAAAGGTCACCATCTCCTCTTTTGCCTCCTGCTCGTCTCCTGCGCCACGAAAGCACCTCGTGCCCCCGAATTGATCCCTGGTGATCCTTCCGCCCCATCGCAGGTCACGCCGCAGGAGGCCATGAGCATCGCCCAGCGCTTCACGCATCATGCCTGGCAGCCCTTTGCCAAAAACATCCTGCATGGCACTGACCAAGCGGGCGTGCTGGTGAATACACCTGATGTCACCCATGAGCCGCAGCATGAACGCCGAGGCTGGTGGCAGCCGGGGCAGACGAATGAAGGCATGCCATACAAGTGGGGTGGCTTTGATGATCCCGTCTCTTTTGACGCCGCCATCGCGAACGGGCTCGCCGCTGGTGATGTGTCCTCGCCGGAGAAGCGTCGCGCTGATAACGCAGGCGTGAGCAAACAGGCTGCGGGAGTCGATTGCTCGGGCTTTGTGTCTCGCTGTCTGAAGCTCCCGCGTGTGCATGACACTTCTCAACTGCCTGCCATTTGCACCGAGCTGCCTTCCGCCCTCGATTTGCAACCTGGCGACATCTTGAACATCCCTCGCCGCCATGTGCTGCTCTGCGGCGGCTGGACCGATGCCTCGAAGCAATGGATCTTCTACTACGAGACCGGCGGCGCACCCGACTACTGGAAGCCTGGCCTGAAACAAGCCCCGCTCGATGCTCTCCTCGCGCTTGGATACAAGCCGCTGCGCTACAACGGCATGGCCCGCGAGGAGGTGCCCTCCGGAAAACAGCCACGCGAAGTGCTCACTCGTGCTGCGAAGGCCAGTGCGGCGGTCGTCACGCATCCGACGATCGGGGAACCGTGAACCTGTGCCAATATGAAAGCCCGTCCGCCTTTCTGGATCGCTTTGCTGCTCGTCGTGGGTTTCACGGCGTGGCGGCTTGATCTCTATGCACAGCCTTTGGAGATGGGAAACGGAGCACGGTATGTCCCGAGGCGAGTTCATGGCGTGATGCTGCATCTGGTCTTCTTCGACGAGGCTAAGACCGCCCTCCGCGTGCTGGCGAATCCTGGAAGGCAGTCCGAGAAGCAGCTCGACACGTGGGGACGCGAGCACAAAGCGCTCGCCGTGTGCAATGGAGGCTACTTCGAGGTTGGTAAACGCGAGCCTTCGGGCCTGGAGATCGCCGCAGGCATGCGCAGCGGCACCTTCTTGAATCGGGGTGAGTATGGCGGCAGCTTCATCGTGAGGAATGGCAAAGCAGAGCTCGTCTGGGACCTGGAGTTTCGCGATGATCCGAAGATCACGGAGATGGTGCAGTGCAGCCCCTGGCTGGTGAACGATGGCAAACCTTGGTCGCCGCCTTCCGATGGCAAACCCGAGCCGAAGAATGCTCGCACCTTCATCCTCACCGATGGTGCGGGTCATTGGGCGATGGGCACGGCGCAAGAGGTGGGACTTCGGGAGTTGGCGAGACTTTTGACCACACCCGGAGCGATTCCTGAGTTTTCGGTGAAACGAGCGCTCAATCTCGATGGCGGCCCATCGGCCGGTTTGTGGTTCAAAACGGCTGATGGTCGTGAGAATCTCGACAAGCCCGGCTGGATCGTCCGCAACGGCATCGCGGTGCTGTCGAGGTAAGGCACAGAAAGTGGAACAGGTTTGTAACCTGTTCAGGCCGATGTGTGGCTGATGAATGCGCTGCCAACATCACACGTTGGGGTGTCATGGAGGGATTGGAGCGCTCGCACGCGTTTACCTTCGACGGCACAGGTTGAAAACCTGTGCCACTTTCCTAGCAAGCCTCTTTCCCCATCAACAAGCATCGGAACGAACGTCCCATGATGGCGGGATGGGTGAGGGACTGGAACTGACGGAGGGTGGCGGCATCGAGACGGTGGCCTTCGAGGGTGGCGAGCCAAGGGGCGGCTAGGCGGGTGAGGAAGCGGCCTTGATGATCGTAGTCGAGGACGCGGAGGCCATGCGATTCGGCCTCGGTGATGAGGCGGGTGAAGTTGATGGAGGTCGTCAGGTCCGATTCGCCGAGATCGGCAAGGAGATGATCATCCGTCTGATGCTGGCGATAGCGGCGCAGCGTGCCGGCGGGTCGCGTGAGGAACTCCTCGGCATCAAGGCCGTAATCGGCGATGAAGATGCTGCCGCGAAAGGGAGCCCGGGCGAGTTGCCGCAGCCAAGCGAGCATGGCGAGGGAGATTTCCATCGTGTGGCCGGGATCGAGGTCGCGAGGCAGTTTTTCGATCTCGGCGGCGAGTTCGGGGCTGCTTGGCGGGGCAGGGACGAGGGTCAAAGCGGCATCGACATGGAGTTCGAGCCAGTTTTGACCGTCCCAGCGAACGAGATGTACCGGGAAGGCATCAGGCAGCTCGTTGCAGAGGTAAAAGGCGTGTGCGGGCGTTTCGGCGAGGCTTTCGATCCACGTCACGCGGTCGCCGAGACGCTGACGCTGAGCTTCGCGATAGCGTGGATTGGGTTCGAGAAGGAGGTAGCGGGCGTCGGAGAGGTCGAGCGCGGTGAGGATGTCCTCGGCGAGCTGACCGTCGTGCGCCCCTTGCTCGATGAGGGCGAAATCAGCGGGCTGGCCGAGCTTGTCCCATTCGCGGCGGGCGAGCATGGCGAGGAGCTTTCCAAACAGCGGCCCGGTGCTGACGCTGGTGTAGAAATCGCCGCTGCGGCCGAGGCGGCGAGGTCCGGGGCCGTAGTAGCCGTGCTGAGGATGGTAGAGCGCCAGTTCCATCACGGTCGCAAAGGGCAGCAGACCACTCGGTGTGGTGCTGATTTGCTCGCGGAGGAGGGCTTCGAGGGCGGTCACGGCTTGGGATGGACGTTTGTGAGGCTGTGGGCGCAAAAAAGGGCGTGGAGATGATCCACGCCCTTTTGAGAAATTGATGTCGAAGTCGGTTACGCCTGGAGGGCGACAGGGACGACGTTGACGCGACGGCCGTCTTTGTCGAAGCGGACGTTGCCGTCCACGAGGGCGAAGATGGTGTGATCCTTGCCGAGGCCAACGTTGCTACCAGTGATCCACTTGGTGCCACGCTGACGGAGGATGATGTTGCCGGCGATGACGGCTTCACCGCCAAATTTTTTCACGCCGAGGCGCTTGCTGTTGGAGTCGCGTCCGTTTTTGACGCTGCCTTGACCTTTCTTATGTGCCATGACGAGTGAGGGGGATGGGGGTTAAAATCAGGCGTTGATCGCGGTGATCTGGACGAGCGTGAGGGGCTGGCGGTGGCCGCGGGTCTTGTGGAAGCCCTTGCGCTTGCGGAATTTGAAGGTGGTCGCTTTGTCAGCCTTGTGCTGCTTGAGCACCTTGGCGCTGACGCTGGCACCTGCCACGGTGGGGGCACCGACGCGGATGTTGGAGCCTTCACCGGCAGCGAGAACTTGATCGAAGGTAGCGGTGTCGCCTTCGGCAATGACGAGCTTCTCCACGTCGAGCTTATCGCCGACGGAGACCTTGTATTGCTTGCCACCAGTTTGGATGATTGCGTATGCCATAGCCTGAAAGAGGGAGTGATTTGACCCACGCTGGGAGCGAGGGGGGCGGAGACTTCCACAAGTGCCCCGGTTCGGCAAGCTAAAAAACGCAGTGAGCGAAGGGCAACGGGCAAAGGGCGAAGAGAAGAGGCAATTTCGAGGGCGGAAAGCACCTCTTTGCGCCCTTCGGGTCATGCCGGGGTGCCGCCAAAGTAGTGCGTGAGGGCTTCCATCATGCCTTCGCTGGCGGGGCGGGTGGCCACGAAGCCGCCGCGAGCGTGGACGATGTGCTTGATGGGATCGAGGGCATTGCCGGGGCAGGCGATCATGCGGGCGTGACGCTGATCGAGCATGCTGAGGTCGTTGTAATTGTCCCCGGCGGCAAAGCATTGAGCCGAGGTGAGACCGAGGAGGCGGGCGAGTTCGCTCAAGGCGGTGCCTTTGCTGTAGCCGGAGTGGGAGAAGCGGAGGTAGATGCCGTTGCGGTGGTAGCCGATGTCGGGGGCCTGGGCGGCGTGGGCATCGATGTAGGCACAGATGGCATCCATCTCGGGATCGCTGGTGCCGACGATGCCGAGTTCGTTTTCGCCGTGATTGAGGAAACTGGCGCGGGTCTGCGTCTCGACGAATTGTTTGATGGCATCGAGAGCGGTCTTGTGATCGCGGACGAAGCGCTCTTGGGCGCGGAGGGCCTCGCGATTCCACGAGCCGTAGTCTTTCCAGCGGCTGAAGAAGCCGGGTTTATAGATGTTGCACTCCTGGGCGATGATGAAGTCCGGCTCTTTGAAGATGCCATGCTGGGCGAGGCCTTCCAAAGTCTGTCCGAGGCTGCGGCCGGTATTGACGATCCACGCAGCCCCCTGAGTGCGGAGGGCCTCGATCATGTTGCCAAGCCCAGGATGATACACGGGGCTGCCCGTCGGATTGATCATGGTGCCATCGAAGTCGAAGCAGAGGATGAAGCGGTGTTGCTTGGCGGCCATGGGGCGGTCGTTCGGATGCGGCTGTCTTTCTTAAAAGGGGTCGCATTCATGCCGTGAATCAGGCGGCTCGCAAGGTCGGGCTCATGGCGGCGGTGTCTGCCCGCCTGCGGAAGGCGTCTTGATCCACTCGTACAGCACGAGACCCGGGATGCGAGTGACCTCGCGTGCCTGGGCTTTGATGCTTGGGGGGAGTTTTTCACCTGCGATTTCAAAGAAGCACTGGATGTCGATGTGCTCTGCAAAGCGCAGCGCCCATGCCTCCGAGGATTCGCCGGGTACCGGGGGGACGAGTTCAAAGGGGCGCAATGCTCCGTAGAACCGGGCAAATTTGTTGGTACCTTTGAGTTCGCCAGCTAGCGGCACGAGGCGGACGAGACGGGCTTCGAGCATGGCCGCGACAGAGCTGTGATCGGAGATCCACCACGTCCCATCCGATTTGGCGAAGTAACCTGCGGCACGCCCCCCGAGCGCTTTTTTCATCTGCTCCATTTCGCTGACCGTCCAAGGGCGCTGGTAGGCATCGCGGGCCTGGGCGAGATCGGCGAGGCCCATGACAGCGGAAAGCACGATGGCGAGTACACTCAGGCTACGCTGCCACATCGCCCGATGAGCGGCGCTGGCGAGCTGGGCGAGTCCCCAGATGCCTGCGGGCATGACGAGCACGGCATGCGGGAAAAGGACCATGTGCATGTTGTCCGCCACGCCATCGAGCAGGCGGTAACCGTAAAAGCTGCCTGCCATCCCGCCGAGGGCCATCCAGCCGAGCGTGCGGCTTTGAGCGGTGCTGCGCGGATCTTTGCCACGCAGCAGATACAAAATCCCCGGCACCGAGAGGATGCCTAGCACGAGGGCCGTACAAAAATCCTGCGTACCGAGCCAAGCGGTATCCAGCAGATGAGCGAAATCGAATTTCACCAAGCTCTGCCCCTCCGCTTTGGGCAACCGAGCGCCGAATACCATGTGCAGGGAGGCCCAGGTAAATAGCAGCGCCGCGATGAGCGTGCCGGCCAACTTGCCTTGCGAGGCATCCCGCCGCGCCGCGCCGATGAGCAGCAGCATGCCTGCGGTGACTCCGCCTGCTGCCACGACGTGCGGTGAGCAAAGGGCCGCACAAATCATGAGGGCGACGGCAAAGCGACCCTCTCCCCGCAGCCAGGCTAAAAGGGCACCCAGCACGATGATCGCCTCGTGCTTGTAGCTGAAGGTGTAGGCCAAATTAAAGCGCAGTAGGTGCAGCGATCCCGCCTTCGGGTTCAGGGCGAACCACTCCTTCCCCAGGTAGCGCAGCAACTGCACGCCGAAAAAGGCCGCCACAGCGATCATGAGCACGCGACCGGGCGACATCGAGGTCAGTCGGCGGGTGATGGCCGCCAGCGCCAGGATGAGCAGCATGTCCATGAAGCTATTCACCACATGCATGAGCGCCGCCAGCGGCATCAGGCCGGTGAGTTGGTGGATCGCTCCAGCCAGCCAGACGGGGCCCCAGTGATACCAGGCATCACGCACACCTTCCAACTCGCTGGCATGCTCTCCCAGCGCCGCGCCCCACCCATTGGCCACGCGGGCCTCGCCGAGACTGCTGGCGATGTTCGCATAAAAACCGTAGTCGAGGTGGATCACGGTCACCTTCCCATCCAGGCCCACCCAGCCGGTGTTCCACCACTCAAACGCGGTGCATCCAAGAGCCAGCACCAGCAGCCAGAGGAGCGGCAGGTGCCTTGAACGGGGCGCGGCAGACAGTTCCGCATCGGCGGCGTGCTGGCGGTAGAGCCAGTGCCCGATCCCGAGCAGCACGGGCATCAGCAGGGCCACATACGAGAGACGTCCCAGGCAGAGGATGGCGGCAAAGGCTGTCACCAAAATCATGCCGACGGCTAGGCGCAGAAAGAGCGCCTCCATCCAGTCCCCACGATCCATCCAGCGTGGCAGGAGCAGGCGCCCGCAGATCCAGCAAACCAGCGTCAGGCTGCCCAGCGCCGCTAAGCAGAGGAGGAAGCCCGGGTCGAGTGGGGAAGGGAGCAAATTCATGAGAACGAAAACTTTCGAGGAAGCTCGGAGGATTCGCGAGAGCAATTTTCCGACGGATTCAGGGGCAGACGCATCGTTCCGCCGCCTTCCATGGCCTTCCCGCCGTCCGCCCGGTCTGATCACAGCGTCATCATCAAAGAGATCGTGGCAGGCTGCTGGAGGCTCTTCCGGGCGAGGGAGGGTAGGGCTGCGCTCAGTTTCTTCCCGCTCGGGCCGCCTCTTTCACCTCGGTGATCGCGGCATCGATCTCCATCACCACCGTGCTGGCGCTACCGCTGCCTTGCCGCAGCTTTTCGATCATGGCTTTGGCCTTGTCGATACGGTCCATGGCCGCAGTTCGGTGGCTTCCTTTGTTTTTAGCCGCATCCTCCAGGTTCTTGCGGGCCATGTTGAGCGATACTACGGCTTCATCCAGCAGCTTCGTCGAGGGGCTGTTGCCCGAGACATTGGCTCGGTCCAGGTTGCGCCTCGCTGACATCATATGGCGATGCGCATTATTAAGTTTCGGCTGATTTGGATAGACGTCCGCCGCCGGAGCAGCCAGCGAAGCCATCAAAAACGTAAGTAGGAGGAGAGTGCCGAGTTTCATGGGGGGCGCGTGTGAACCTGATTGCTCGCATGGATGCAGGGCCTTCTGGAATCCCTCAACCTGATTCCCCACCCCTCCGAGGCTCGCTTGTGAAACTTTTCACAAAATCGGGTTGCCGCTCCCCCTCGCGCTCCGATAATCGGCCAGCCTTTCCCCCTTTTTCCCCTTCGCTCATGCCCGCTCCCGCTGAAGCTCCCGCCCCTGCCGCCGCGCCGCCCCCTCCTGCCGACCTCGTGAACGTGCAGATCGACGGCGTCTGGCTCAAGTTCCCCAAAGGCACGCGCATGATCGAAGCGTGCAAGCAGGCCAAAGCCGAAGTCCCGCACTACTGCTACCACCCGAAGCTCTCCTCCCCCGGCAACTGCCGCATGTGCCTCGTCGAAATGGGCATGCCCCCGCGCCCCGCGCCCGGCACCGAGCCGGAGAAAGACGAGCACGGCATGCCGAAGATCGGCTGGATGCCGCGCCCCGTCATCGCCTGCGCGAACACCGTTGCTGAAGGCATGGGCATCCGCACCGAAAGCACCCTCACGCAGGAATGCCGCAAAGGCGTGATGGAGTTCCTCCTCATCAATCACCCGCTCGATTGCCCCATCTGCGACCAGGCCGGCGAGTGCCGCCTGCAAGAATTCAGCGTCGAGCACGGCAAAGGCGAAAGCCGCTTCCGCGAAGACAAGGTCAAGAAGCCCAAGAACGTCGATATCGGCCCCCGTGTGCGCCTCGATGACGAGCGCTGCATCATGTGCAGCCGCTGCATCCGCTTCACCGCCGAGATTGCCGATGAGCCGGTCCTCGGCTTCACCGAGCGCGGTAGCCACACCACCCTCGCCGTGCATCCCGGCAAGCGTTTGGAGCACAATTACTCGCTCAACACCGTCGATATCTGCCCCGTCGGCGCTTTGACCAGCACTGATTTCCGCTTCCAGCAGCGTGTGTGGTTCCTCACGGAAACCAACAGCATCTGCACGGGCTGTGGCCGTGGCTGCAACATGGAGATCGGTGCCCGTGGCGACACGATTTATCGTCAAACGCCACGCGACAACAACGACGTCAACTCCACCTGGATGTGCGACAGTGGCCGTCTCGACTTCCACTTCGTGAACAGCGAGTTCCGCCTCACCGATCCGATGGTGAAGACCGGCGGCAAGCACGAGATCGCGAGCTGGAAAACAGCGCTCAACACCATCGCCACCGCTCTCGCAGGCAAAAAGGGCGAGGAGATCGCCATCATCGCCAGCGCCCGCATGACCAACGAAGAGCTTTTCTTCGTCAAACACCTCGCCGCCCAGCTCGGCACGACCAATGTCGATGTCATCCCCCGCACCGGCGGCTCCGATAACTACCTCCGCGCCGACGACCTCAACCCGAACACCAACGGAGCCAAACTCATCCTCGGCATCGAACCCGGCTCCAAACTGGCCGACATTCAGGAAAAGATGTCCCGCGGCCTCCTTCGCGGCGTTTTGGCCCTCGGCGAGAATTTGCTCAAAGTCGGCTTTGCCCAGCGCGACCTCGAAAAAGTGCCCTTCATCGCCACGTTGCACCTTCTGGCCAATGCCAGCGCCGAACTCAGCCATGTGGTGCTTCCGGGCACCGCCTACGCCGAGAAGCGCGGCAGCATGATCAACGTCACCGGCCGCCTCCAGCGCCTCAACAAGGCCGTCAAAACGCCCGGCAACGCCCGCGATACCTGGGAAATCCTCCGCGACCTCATCGTCGCCCTCGGCGGCTCGAATGGCATCCATACCGTTGAAGATGTCTTCGCCCGCCTCGCCGCCGAAGTGCCCGCCCTCGAAGGTCTCACCTTCTCCAAAATCGGCGATCTCGGCACCCAAGTCCTCGAAACCGCCGAGAAGATCCCGCTCCTCGAACGCGAGAAGGAACGCAAAGCCAAGGGCATCATCGTTGGGTAAGGTTCTCGGGCTTGTGCTCCGAGATTGATTCATCGCCATCTTGTCCCACACTCGGACCCATGTTCTCCCGTATCCAGACGCGGCACTTCCGTAGCCTCAAGGCGGTTGATCGCTCGCTCGCACCGTTCCAAGCTCTTGTCGGTCCCAACGCTAGCGGTAAGACCACCTTCCTTGATGTGATTGCGTTTCTGGGAGAACTCATGTGCAACCGTGGTGATGTGCTCCGCACTGTCAGAGATCGCTCCAGCGTCTTCGAGAGCCTGCTGTGGAAAGGCGAGGGACAGTCGTTTCAATTGGCCGTAGAGGCGATGATACCGGAAAGCATCACGCGGAAAATGGGCCGGCCCTATCTTGGACTGCCGCTGCTACGCTACGAACTTGAGGTGGGCATGGTGGACAATGAAATCGGACTTGATCGCGAGATCCTCTGGATATGCCCGCAGCCGATTCGTGGGCAACTCAACGAAAGGAATGGGTTTCCTCGTTCTGATGAGCTGTCAGCAGGCGAACTGTTCGCCAACATGACGACCAATGACGGGAGCCCGCTGATCCTCAAAAGTGGGAAGCTGGCCCTTTTTAACATGCATAACGGTGCCACAAACGATCAAAGCTTCATGGTGGGGCGTGGCAAGTCAGCCCTGGCGAGCCAGCCGGACGACGAGACGTTCTACCCCGCGACGACGTGGTTCAAATCGATGCTTGAAAACGGCGTGCAGCATCTGGTGCTCGACAGCCTTACTTTGCGAAAGCCCTCCGCCCCCGGCATGGGCCGTGGTTTCAAACCCGATGGCTCCAACCTGCCCTGGGTGGTCGCGGAGTTGCGCAAGGATGCCGAACGATTCCAAAAATGGCTGGAGCATGTGCGCACCGCCTTGGAGGACATCATCGACATCACCGTGATTGAACGTCCCGAGGACCGGCATGCCTATCTGGTCATTCACTATGCCAACGGGGCCAAGGTGCCATCATGGCTGGCCTCCGACGGCACCTTGAGAATGCTGGCGCTGACGATTCCCGCCTATCTGACCGATCTGGAGGGCGTCTTTCTCATTGAGGAGCCTGAGAATGGAGTTCACCCCAAGGCGCTCGAGACCGTTCTTCAGTCTCTTATGTCCATCCGAAACTGCCAGGTGCTTATGGCCACGCACAGCCCCGTGGCGCTCAACATGCTAGAAGCGCGTGACATCCTCTGCTTCGCGAAAGATAGCGAGGGAGCCACTGACATCGTGAGTGGTCTTGAGCATCCAGCGCTGCAAGAATGGAAGCTGGGTGAACCCAGCCTGGGGGTGTTGTTTGCGTCCGGAGTTCTGAGTTGAGCATCACTCCTCTGCATTATGAATGCTTTAGATCAAAAAGATTTGCTACTGCTTGTGCCGGATAAAAACACGCAGTTTGCACTCAAAGGAGCACTTCCCAGGCATGCTTCCCTCGGTATCCGGCCCATCACATTTGATTTCTTGGTCCATTCAGGCCGTGACGGTGGCGTGAGAACAAGCGGTGCTGCTGTTGCCGCGCTCAAGCGTCGGCAGTTCCGACATCTGATGATGATTTTTGACCATGAGGGGTGCGGTGCTGAGGATACCAGCGCCGCCGATCTCACCAATGAACTTGAAAGAACACTTGCTGCCAGATGGGGCAATGAGGCACGAGTCATTGTGATCGAACCCGAGGTCGACGTTTGGATGTGGGGAGGGGATAATCTCCTGTCCCAGTTGCTCAAATGGAATCACGACCTGAGTATCCGTGAATGGCTGCGTGAGAAAGGTTTTGAGTTTGATCACAACGATAAGCCATTGCGTCCAAAAGAGAGTCTAGAGCAGCTCCTCAAACGACAGAGTGAACCCCGCTCATCCAGCCTCTACGAACGGATCGCCACAAGGCTTAGTCTTGCTAGGTGCAAAGATCCCGCGTTTGTCCGTCTGCAAAAGATTCTACAGTTCTGGTTCCCGGTGAATGATTAATCGCATTTCCAGCATCATCGTTGGATAATCCCGTTGCAGCTTCGCTAGAGATGCGGAAACTCGCCGCGCTCCTCAAACATGCCTGAGTGGCGGAATTGGTAGACGCGCCAGACTTAGGATCTGGTTGAGAAATCAGTGCAGGTTCGAGTCCTGTCTCAGGCACCATCACCCTCCCGGCACGGTCAGCGGGCGGCCGTTGTCTTTGGGGCCGAGCTTCATGAAGTAAGGAACGGCACGTCTGGCCCAGGCGGTGGCATCGGGGAAGTCTCCGGCACTGTCGCCGAAGGTGCTGCGGAGCATGTCGGTGTCGATGATGCCGGGGTTCATGGGGATGACGGCCACTTTGCCGTCGGTGTCCTGCGCGGTGGCCATGCTGAGGCCTTCGATGGCGTATTTCGTGGCGCAGTAAGGGGCCACATCGGCGGCGGTGCAGCGTCCCCAGCCGGAGGAGAAGTTCACGATCACCCCAGAGCCGCGTTTCAGCATGGCGGGCAGCAAATGACGCATCATGGCGGCGGTGCCCTTGATGTTGATATCGATGATGCGGCTAAAATCCTCCGCGCTGGTTTCCCAGAGTGGCGCATTGGCATTGATGATGGCGGCGTTGTTCAGCACGAGGTCGGGCGGGCCGAGTTTTTCGAGGATCGAGGCGCAGAAGGCCGCCACATCGGCCTCACGCGAGACATCGCAGGCAGCAAAAAGATGCGGGGCGGGCCAGTTGGAGCCGAGTTCGGCGATTTGGGCCTCGCGGCGACCGCAGCCGACCACTTGCCAGCCGGCCTCGACAAAGAGCGGGATCATGGCGCGGCCGAGTCCGCGGGTGCAGCCGGTGATGACGACGGTTTTGGGCTTCGTGCTCATGGGGGGAAAAGAGGAAGGCAGGCCAGATAAACGGCGGCGGGTGGTTTGTCGATGGCGGCGCTGGCTCTTGACCCGCCGTGGGTACTCGCCTTCATGCGCGGCGGTTCACCGAACCGTCTTCAACCCCACACCCCGCATTCCTATGGCCCTCTCCGTCGGCACCCAAGCCCCCTCCTTCACCCTCAAGTCGAAATCCGCCTCCGGTCTCGCCGATGTCACGTTCCCCGTGGCCGGTAAGAACACCGTCATCCTCTTCGTCCCCTTGGCCTTCACCGGCGTGTGCACCCAGGAGTTCTGCGACATCACCGCTGGCCTTTCCGCCTACACCGACCTCGGCGCGGAAGTCATCGGCGTCAGCGTGGACAGCCCCTTCGCTCAAGAAGCCTGGGCGCAGAAGGAAAAGATCGGCATCACCCTCGTGAGCGACCTCAACAAGGAAGCCACCAAGGCCTACGACGTCGTCTTCCCGGCCCTCGCTGGCATCGGCGACACCTCCGCCCGCTCCGCTTTCGTCGTCGATAAGAACGGCATCATCCAATACGCCGAGCAAACCCCCACGCCGAAGGATCTTCCGAACTTCGACGCCGTGAAGGCCGCCCTCGCGAAGCTCGCCTAATCACAGTCGCATCCTTTTTTACACCGCCACCCGGCCCTCGCGGTCGTGTGGTGGTTTTCTTTTTTTTGGGGGGGCGTTGGGCGCACCCAAGAATAGCGGCTGCCAGCGCCTTGTTGATGACGCCGTGAATCCCAATCCGCGGCACTTCAAGCACGAGGAAGCTGCGTCACAAACCGGATGATCTCTCGTGCCAGCGCGGCCTTGCTCTGTTGGGGGAGCTGGATCGTTTGGTCTCCCGGTAGGCAGAGCGTGACGGCATTTTCCTGGCTATCAAACCCGATGCCCGGCTGCGTGATGTCGTTCGCGATGATCACATCGCAGCCCTTGCGTTGCAGTTTCTCGCGGGCGTGCTCGACGAGCTTTTCCGACTCCGCCGCAAAACCCGCTAAAACCCCGCGAAAGCCAAAAACCGACCTCGCCGAGCCCAAAATGTCCTCCGTGCGCTCCAGCTCCAAAACGAGCTTCTCGCCCTTCTTTTTGATTTTCTGCTCCGAAACACTCACCGGCCGGTAATCGGCCACTGCTGCCGCGAAAATCGCCACGTCACATCCGGCGAGGCTCTTTTGCACCGCTTCAAACATCTGCCGCGCCGATTCCACCGCGATCACCTCCACGCCCGCCGGCTTCGCCAGGCTCACCGGCCCCGAAACGAGCACCACCTCATGCCCCGCCTCCACCGCCGCCTCCGCGATGGCATACCCCATCCGCCCCGAAGACCGGTTCGTGAGATACCTGACCGGATCGAGAGCCTCCCGTGTCGGGCCGGCGGTGATGAGAATGCGCATGCGACGCTCTAGCCGCAGCCATGCGAGGGCGCAAGCAGACCGCGAAATGGCCCTTGTCCGCTGGCGGTGAGTTCTGGTATTCTCAAACCATGAAAGCTCGCCTCCACCTCAATCGAGTATCTGGCTTCACGCTGCTCCAAACCGTGATCGTCGTGGCGATCATCGCGTTGCTTGCGTCCTTGGTGATCCAAGGGAGTTCTCCGCGATCAAGCCAACGACGTGCGACCGAAGCTTCCATGTCATCCATCCAATCCGTTTTGGAACGTTACCTCGAAAAATATGGTGAATTCCCCGCGCCAACGAACCCCGATGAAACCGCCGAGCTGATGCCCGGCAAAGTCTATTGCATCGGAGCCGCCAAATGCCTCTACCAAGCCCTGACAGGCGAAGGCAGCGATGCGATCCAAGGCTCAAGCGATGACGTCACCCCATCCAACGGGACTTTCGAAGATGCGGAACTCAAAAACGCCTTGTTCAAAGACATGCCCTCCCAAATGCGCCGCAAGGTCGGTGACAGCTACCTCCTCGTCGATGGCTTCGGCCGCCCGTTCCAATACCGCAAAGCTGATCCCGAAAAGAACAACACCGTCAACACCAGCTACGACCTCTGGTCCTACGGCGACGACGAAACCCACCTCCGCGCCACCTCCAAGGATACCGAGGCAGATCCTGCGATCGGCGCAAAGTGGATCAAGAACTGGTGAAGCGATTGAGGCACATAAAGCGAGTGCAGAGACTTGCGAAGAGCCTGTTTGTTTTCAGCATGGTCCATGCATTTCGATGAAAACGCCCTGGCGTGGCATTTTGAAACTTGGCAATGGCTCCTAGAGAATTTCGGCGGCGTGGAGGCCATGCGACAGCGCAGGCTGATTCTGCCCACTCACGAGTTTTTCCCTTTTAAGTCCGGGGGGGATCACGAGTCCGCTTTGAGGCTCTTCGAACATGTGAAGACACTCATGGGCATGGCGGACTGGCCGTGTCGGCTGGAGCAGATCCCCCGTGACGAAAACTCCCGCAAAGCGAGAGAGGAAGGCTGGATTGGAGATTGGGCGTCGAGCGGCCCGGCCGGGTTCTACCTTCAAGACGAGGGGGAGATCACCATCGCGTATCAAGAGGATCTACTCGCTAATCCGGTGAATCTGACAGCCACGATGGTGCATGAGCTATGCCACTATCTGCTGCGGGCCACGGTGCGAAGCCATCCGCCCACCGGTTGGGCGGATCACGAGATGCATACGGATTTGATGTGCAGCTTCATGGGTTTTGGCATTTTCGTCGCCAATGCGGTCTTCGACTTCCGCCAATGGGGAAGCCAAGGCACCACGGGATGGTCTTGGTCCAGGCAGGGCTATCTGAGCGAAAGCGAGCACGCTTACGCCCTGGCGCTTTTTTGTGAACTGAGCGGGTGTGATCCACGGTTGGCCGCAGGCCATCTCAAAGTGAATCCGCTCAACTACTTTGGCCTCGCTGTGGACGACCTAGAGACTCGGTGCGGAGAGATCGCTCGGCTGGCCGCGTCCGTGCCGCTGGACGAATCTCTCCCGCCGATCCTGAGTGTGGAGTCTGAGGCGGATGGAAATCCTCCCACCGAAAAAGAGCCGTTGGAGCACATGGTGTTTACGTTGGCTGATGTGACCTCGCTCGGGCCAAGCAAGCCGTGGTATGAACCTCTTTGGAGCTTTTACTTCCGGTTGGCCCAGGCCCAAACGGCGGCGTCTTGGCATGAGATGGAGCTTGCCGCTCTGGCGTCCCTCCAACCAGACCTCCAGACGGCGATCCTAGCGATTCGCTTCTCCTTGCGTTTCGATGGCGAAGGCCTCCAAGGAGCCATTATTCTCGATGAAACGGCCGACGCTCGGGACTGCGAAACGATGCTGCGAAGAACCATGGATGCCTACGAGCAACTCGGGGACCAGCCCAGAGCGTCCTTTCTTCGTGCCTTGCTGCCGTGCGTACACCTTCACTTTGAGTCCTTGGATCGCGCCCTAAGCGAAGGAGCTTTGGACGAGTTTTTCTCACCTTTAGACGAGGACGAAACCTGGCAGGGTCTCAGTCTGCTTTGGGTGAAGGGGCTTCATTCGTTGAAACTGCGAAAGCCACAGGCTTTGACGCATCCTGCATGAACCATAAAAGGTTCGGCCAAAGAAGAACTGGCGGACTGGGTGAAGGGAGCCTACCATCGCGGCCCTCACCACCCCACTTCCATGAAGGGAATTGATCCAGATCTAAAACCCCAACGCAATTGGCGCGGCGAAGCCGGCCTGCGAGTGCCGTTTTATAAGCGGTCGTGGTTCAGCGCCCTCGTGGCGCTGTTTTTGCTCGCCCTGGTGGCGGCGTTTGGTGCTTACAGCATCGTCGTCGCGCCCCTGCGGCAGGAGGCGGAGAAGTTTGACCTCGCCGAGCTGCGCAAGCTGGAATCCGCCAGCATCATCTTTGATCGCAATGGCGAGGAAATGGCCCGCCTCTACGTGCTGAACCGCACGCCCATCGGCATCAAAGAGGTGCCGCAGCACTTCATCGACGCTCTCGTCTCTCAGGAGGATAGCCGCTTTTTCCAGCACGACGGCGTGGACTACATCGGCTTGGCGCGTGCCGTGTGGCTGAACTTCCAAGCGGGTGAGGTCACTCAGGGGGCCTCCACCATCACGCAGCAGCTCGCCCGCCAGACCTTCCAGCTCATGGAAAAGAGCTACAAGCGCAAGATCCTCGAAGCCTTCCTGGCGCAGCGTGTGGAGCGACACTTTTCGAAGTCGGAAATCCTCGAGCTGTATCTCAACCGCATCTTCTTCGGCCTGAATTTCTACGGCGTGCAGGCCGCCTCCCGTGGCTACTTTGGCAAGGATGTGCGTGAACTCACGATCGAGGAGTCGGCCACGATTTGCGGCCTCATCAAGAGTCCGAACAACATCAATCCGCTCCGTCATCCCCAACGAGCGCTGAAGGAGCGTAACCATGTGCTCGACCGCATGGTGCAGGAGGGGGCGCTGGCCTCCGATGAGGCGGAGAAACTCAAGCTCAAGCCCATGGCCACCGCACCGCAGAGCAGTGATCCGCGCCTCAGCTACATCTTTGATGCCGTCCGCTCGGAGGTGATGAACCTCGTGGGTGAGGAACGCGCCTCCATCGGCGGTTTCCGAATTTACACCAGCATCGACCCCGACCTCCAGCGCAAGACCGAGGAGTCCATGCAAAAGCACCTCAAGGCCGTCGAACAGCGCCAGGGCTACGAGCACCAGACCTTCGATCAATTTCGCGGCATCATGAGCGATTACCGCGCCCGGTTGAAGCGTGGCGACATCGATCCCACCACGCCGCGGCCCAAGCCGGAATACCTCCAAGGCGCCTCCATCGTCATGGACAACAAGGATGGCAGCGTGCTCGCCATGGTCGGTGGCCGTGATTTCGGCGATAGCCAGTTCAACCGCGCCATCGATAGCCTCCGCCCCGCTGGCACGGCCTTCCTACCATTCGTCTATGCCGCCGCCTTCAGCAGCCCCGGCGTGTATCCAGGCACGAAGGTGGACGACAAGCCCTTTGACAACAAACGCGTCCAGATCGGTGCCATGGAAGGCATCCTCGGTGAGTGGGGCACGGAGATGGAAAGTCCCAAGTGGTCCATGTCCTCCATCAGCCTCCGTGAATCTCTCGTTGGCAGTCGCAATGCCTCCACCATGTACCTCGGTGAGCGCATTGGCATGCAGCTCGTGCGTGATGTGGCCACCAAGGCCGGCATCTCCACACCGCTCAGCGAATACCAAAACCTCTTCCTCGGCAGCAGCGAGGTGCGCCTGAGCGACATGTGCCTGGCCTACTCGAACTTCGCCACGCTCGGCAGCCGCCCGAAGAAGCTGCACGTCATCCAGCGCATCACCGATAGCGATGACAAAATCGTCCATCAGGTCACCGAGGATGAAATGGCCGTCGTCCAGAGCATGGACCCCATCGCGGCGTATCAGACCCACACCTGCCTTGTTGAGGCACTGCATCGCGGCACCGGCAGCCCTGCGGTGAGCGATTACAAACTGGGGGAATTCCCCTGCGCGGGCAAAACCGGCACGCACTACGATTTCAAAGACCTCTGGTTCATGGGTTACACCTCCAGCGTCACCTGCGGCGTGTGGACCGGCTTTGATAAGCAGAAGACCATCTACCCCGGTGCCTTCTCAAACCGCATCGTCCTCCCCATCTGGACGGACATCATCAACGCCACCACCACCGCCTATCCCGCCACCGAGATCAACCCGCCGGATACCGCCGAGCACATCGAACTCTGCCGGAAGAGCGGCCTCCGTGCCACGGACTACTGCTACGAGAAGGTCAAAGGCCCCGATGGCGTCGAGAAATCCATTCGCTCCACCTACACCGAGTATGTGCGCCCCGGCACGCCCATCGATGGCTACTGCACGCTGCACACTGGCGAAGGCCTGCCTTCCGAGATCGCCAGCTTTCAGCACAGCGCCTCGCTCAACGCACCGGATGCCTCGCTCATCCCGGATTCCGCCAAATGGGCGCACATCGAGCCTGTGCGCATGCGCGGCGTCACCATCATCGGCCTCGATCCCTACAACTCCGCCGTCGCCGTTCCCAAAGCCTCACCCGTGAACGAAGACGGCTCCCCGGTAAAAAAAGCCATTCCCGTCGATCCCGGTGAAGAACCCACCGATGTGCCCACGCTCAAGCTCGCGCCGCCGCCAGCGATGAAGATTGAGCTGTAAGGTGGTAAGCACCTTGGTGGAAACGTTTTCCAAGTCCGCTCCTCTGCGGCGAAGCCGGACCTGAAAAGATGACCGAATGCCGCTAATGGGTGAATTCAGAAACCACCGCGCATGACGCACACCCAGGTGCCTGGGGGGATTTGATTGAAACAGCGAACGAGCAGTGCAGGGCGGTGAATGAGCTTGTCGTTCGGTCTTCAGGCCGTGCTTGGACGCTCCGTGCAACAAGATGATCGGCTTTCGTGCCACCTGAATATTTGTCGCGAATGGCGCATCGCCTGCTTACAGAAGTTACTGATGCTCAACCCTCATCCCTCGATTCAGCGAGGTGCATTCTTATCCAACAACCATGGCAAACATCCATCTCATCGGCGGTGAAAAAGGCGGCGTCGGCAAATCCGTCGTCGCACGTGTCATCGCCCAGTATTTCATTGATCGCGGACAACCCTTTCTGGGTTTTGACACGGATCGCTCACACGGCTCTCTGCTGCGCTTTTACTCCGACTACGCTTCCCCTGTGGTGGTGGATCGCTACGAGAGCCTCGACACCATCATCGAGGCTGCGACGGAAAATCCTGACAAGCGTATTCTCGTCGATCTGGCTGCTCAGACGCATGATCCGCTGGTGAAATGGATGGATGAATCCGGCGTGCTGGAGACGACGGGTGATCTCGGTATCACGCTGACTTACTGGCATGTGATGGACTCCGGCAGGGACTCCGTGGATCTGCTGAAGAAGCTGCTCGATCGTTTTGGCTCCAGGCTCAATTATGTGATCGTGCTCAATCAACTGCGCGGAGAGAACTTCGACCTCTTCGAGAAATCAGGCGAGAAGGAACACGCTCAAAGTCTGCACGCACGCATCATCTCACTCCGTCGTCTGCACGAGCCTGTGATCAATAAGATCGACGCTGGCAGCACGAGCTTCTGGGCCGCCAAAAACAAAAGCACCACCGAAGTGGCCGGGCTCGGCATCCTGGAGCGTCAGCGCGTCAAGGTCTGGCTCAACAACGCCTATGAGCAGCTAGACAGTCTCTTTCTCTGATCGAATGAGCGTTGATTGAAACAGCGAACGGGCAGCGCAGGGCGGTGATGAGCATGTAGTTCGGCCTTCAGGCAGCGCTTGGAAGCTCCTGCGCGGGCTGAAGCCCCCTTGCCCGCAGTGGTTCGCGCAGCGATGCAGGCGGGAAACTACGAACATCCCTGCGGGCGATGATGAGCTATCGAGGCATCAGGAGTAGGTTGATCAATAAGGGCGAAGCTCGATCACCGCATCAGCGCCGTCACATACTGCCACAGGCCGCCTGCGCCGATGGCACCGAGCGTCCAAAAGACCGATTTCATCGCAGGCTGTTCGGCGAAGGGGGCGAGAGCGCCTTCGCGGAGGTTTTCGACTTCGCTGCGCATGGCGGCCAGTTTGCCATCACTGCCTTTGCCCGCGATGATTGCATCACCAGCATCTTCGCGCATGCGTAGGGCTTTCAGCGCTTCTCGGCGCACGGCCTCTGCCTGCTTGCGGACGAGGCCGCAGAAGAAAACGATCAGGAAAGCCACGGCGGCATACACGATGAGCAGGCCTGGAGGCCAGGGCCAGTTGTCGAAACGGCCGATGCGGCAGAAGATCATGAGGCCGAGCACATAGAAGGGGAAGAAAGCCAGACGCATCATGTCGCCCGTGAGCCTGCCGACGACGCGGAGGTCGAGGTAGCGGTCGATGATGTCGTCATGCAGGCCACGGCCGGCGAGCGCCTCGCGGGCCTTGCCCCACTTCGCACCGGCTTTGGCAAAGCGCTGCGCCACGCTGCGGCCCAGCCAGGTGGCATCGAGCACATAGGCGGTGATCAGCATCAGCGTGAAGAAGGACATCGCATCCATGATGGCATCCACTTGGGCCGTGGGGCCGCGCACCGGTGCGGTATCGCCGCCGATGATCGAGATGATCTGTGAGCCGGTGATGAGCAGTCCGGCGAGAAACACCATCGAACGGGCGAGGCGCACCGTGGGCTGGCTGCGGCGTGCATACTCATTCCAAAGCGTGTGCGGGTCCTTCTCCTCCGTGCGCCAGACGAAGAGATTCACGAAGCGGGCCAGTGCTCCCTTTTCCGTGCTGGAGGCGGCCGGCGCGGCATCGCTCACATCCTTCCAGGTTTTGAAATAACGCTCTTCGATGTGCTTGCGGCTTTCCCGCAGGATCATGACGGATTTCCATACGAAGTGCAAACCCAGCAGCACCGCCACCATGCGCACGCTCTCCGTGGGCCACACGCTGATGCCGCTCCACCACGCGTAAGGCTCGCCCTCGAAGCGGTCCGGTCCCCACAGACGGTAGCAAAGCCAGATCGAGCCTGGAATGCTCACCAGCATCACGAGTCCCGTGGAACCCGGCAGCTTCAATAATGCCTCCCAGACTTCGTTCAGTGGCCAGTCGGACTTCGCGCCACGTTCGCCATACACCACGACGATGATCCAGATCAAGATGCCCGCGATGAGCAGCCCCACGAGCATCTTTCCCACACCCGAACGGCCTGCCGCATCCCACCATTCCTTTTCATCCGGTCGCGGCGCATGCAGCGAGGGGCTGGTGGAGGGCAGGGAAAGTTCGTGCGGCCCGCTGGAGCCGATCTCATACAGCCGCACATCCCGCAGGGCCGACTCGGGGCGGAAGACCGACTTCGGAATCATGCCAAGCGCCGTCATCGTGCCCGCATACGCGGAGGTTTGGTAACTATCGCGAAAGGGTGGAATGCCGCGCTGAAACGCCGCCGCGAGGCTCAGACCATATGGCGAGCCCACGATGAGGTTTTGCGTGCCGGGAATCTCCTCCTTGTGCCAGAGCCACGCGTCGAGGTTGTTGGTGAAAAACAGCGATTGGGGCAATCTTGGCCTCAGAGCGCGGAGAATCATGAGCTTGTCAAAGATATCACTCCCCAGCACGCCAATGGCCACGATGCCCTCACCGCCTTCTTTGCGGAGTAAGTTGTGCATCTCTTCGATCTGCGCGGCCAAGCGACGCAGGCTGTCGCTTTGATTCGCACCCACTGGCTCCTCATCCGGCAGATAATCATTCATGCCGCCTTTCTTGGCGTCACCGCTTGGTTTCGACTGCGCCTTCGCCGCCAGCGAGACACGACCATCCAGCCCGCGGAAGTAGGGAAACCACACGATCGATTGCTCGGACAGCGATCCGGCATTCACGCCCTCGCCGAGGTCTTTCCACAGCTTCCCCGTCTGCTTGCGGCTCATCTCAAGGCGTCGCCGCGCCTCTTCGCGATACATCAACGGCAGCTCGCGGCCATACGGCGTGTCCATCTCCGAGATGATTGCCACGCGACCGCTCGTCTTGAGATTCGTGCCGCCTTTCCAATACGTTTCCTGCCACGGAAGACCGCGTGAGCGCCTCTCCAACTCCTCCAACAAAGCCCGCGCCACATGATCGTCCGTGTTGATCGTGCGAATGAAGGGAGGTTCCGTGCTTTTGGCATTGAACATCGCCTCCAGGCGCTTCTCCGGCGGCAGGCTCGGGCTGTCGATCTCATCCTGGCCAAAGCCCGCGCTGCGCAGCACCGACTCCGCCGAGGCGGTGGCGTTGTGTGAGATGACCTCCATCCGCCCCGGCCACGAGCCCGGCACGCGGGCCGCGGCCTCCAGCACCTCCAGCGAGAAATCCGGCACGCGGCCCGGAAAGTCCTTCAGGTAGCCTTTGATGTCCTTTTTCTCTGCCACGAGGTGCCCCAGGTATTCCGTCTCAAACGGCCCCATCACCTTCACCATCGGCGTGACGATCATCTTGGCTGGATCCGCGTCCGGCGTGTCCAAAAACGGCGGCAGGAGCACATTCATGAGCTCGCGCAGTCGTGTGAGCTGCTGCTGGCCGAGCTGCTTGTTGTTCACCCAAAGCACCAGCACACGGCGATGGCGTGGATCATTCTCCTTCGTGAACGGCGCAGGCGGTTGCGAGCCCTTCGGCGGATAAAACCACTCAAACGGGATGTCGAAATCAAAGGCTACCGCGGCAGGCTGTGGCCCCTCGCCATTCCAACGCGGCAAGCGGAGCACTTGGAGGTAACGCATGTCCTCCGCCACATAACCGGCCACATAGAGTGCATTCACCACCGCCTGTCGCATGCGCATCCGCTTCTCCGACGAAGCGGCGTCCGTGTGAGGTCGCGTGAGCATCGGCAGGATCAAAACCGGCTGTCGCGTGCCTTTGCCCGTGCTGCGGCTCAGGATCACCTTCGCTAAGCCCTCGGGATTTTCGACCTCGATGCCCTTGTCATCCGTGCTTGGGGCAGGGGCAGGAGGCACGGTGGAGGCCGCGACGGGCATCGTGGCTGGCGGTGGAGGCACTGGCTTGTTTTTCAGTTTCACCCGCCACATCACCCCAAAAGGATCTTCCAGCAGGGAGGCGTCGATCTTGCTCAGGTTCGGGTTCGCCAGCGGTTTTACATCCTCATCGAGAGGCCGGCGCGGCGTCAGCGGCTGGTATTGCAGCAGCAGCGTGCCCGCCACCGCCGTGAGGATCGCCATGACTCCCGGCAGCGGCAGGGAGGCGAGAAAAGATTTGTTCGACGAGTCGGCCATAAAATCGGGAGAAACGACTGCGCGTGCCCGTCACGCCAGCCGCCGCGATTGCACGACGCGGGCGGGGCTTTGGCAAGAGGGAAAACGGGGTGCTTGAAGGTCAAAAAGTCGGTGGGCATCCCTTTGATTGACGATTGATGAGCAATCGATTTTTGATTTTCGAGGGATGAGAACTGCCCCGCTAGGGAACCACCTCAACAAGAGGCAATCCTTGTTCTTCATTCGTCAATCATTTCGGCTGTCGCTGTCGTTTTGATCTCACCTTCCCACTGCGCACGACAAATAAGGCGAGAGGCGATGAGGTGGATGACACACGGAAGTCTGATTGACGGATGGCGGAATTTTTGATTGGATCAAAAAGCCCATCCAATCAGGACTGCCATCCACTGCCATGAAGACCCTCATTTACGAAGCAGGAGCGCTCATCGGCAAAACCGTTGTCGTGACGGTGGTGGTGGCTTTGGGGTTCATGCTGTGCGGATGGCTTGGCCTGCCCGGATGGGCTCTTGGGTTGGGTCTCATTCCGGCCGGTTATGTGTTCTGCTGGCTTGCCGGGGAACGCTTTCCCTCACTTGGCCGCTGGCTTCCGTTCTTGCTTGGCCTCACGCTGCTGACCTATGCGTTTAGCACCTTCTTCCCGGCTGTGCCCGAATTTGCACGAACAGTGGTGTTTTTGGGAGTCGTGATGCTGGCCGCCAACACCTCTAGTCGCGGTCACAGCAGAAAGCGTCGCGAGGAATGCTAAGCGGCATTTAAAGGCATAAGGCGTGCGATCAGGCGAAGCAAAGTAGCCCTCTCGCTCCGCGAGAGGAGGCGAGCATGTGGCAAGCGGGCGAGTGGACGGATGTTGGACGTGCAGATGTCAGCGAGAGATCTTTTGCTCATTTGCTGGCGCACTGACAGCCTCCTTATCACCCTCGCAGCACCTTCGCCGCCTCTTCCGCGTTCGCATCAAACTCACCTTCCCACTTCGCGACGACGAGCATGGCGAGGGAATTGCCGATGAGGTTGGTGATGGCACGGGCTTCGGACATGAAGCGGTCGATGCCGAGGATGATGGCGAGACCGGCGACGGGGATGGTGCCAGTCGAGGCCAGCGTGGCAGCGAGCGTGATGAAACCGCCGCCGGTGACGGCCGCCGCGCCTTTCGAGGTGAGCAGCAGCACCGCGAGGATGCCCAGCTCCTGCCAGAGCGTGAGATGCGTGTCCGTGGCCTGCGCCACAAACAGCGCCGCCATCGTGAGGTAGATGCTGGTGCCGTCGAGATTAAAGGAATAGCCCGCCGGCAGCACGATGCCGACGACACCCTTCGAGCAGCCGGTCTTTTCCATCTTTGTCATGAGCTGCGGCAGCGCTGCCTCGGAAGATGAAGTGCCCAGCGTGAGCAGCAGCTCCTCTTTGATGTGCCTCAGCATCTTCCACAGGCTGAAACCGTTCCACCGAGCGATCAATCCGAGCACCACAAACACAAACAGCAGGCAGGTCAGATACACGCAGGCCAGCAGCAGGAGCAGTTTCCCGAGGGCTCCGACGCCATATTTGCCGATCGTGAAGGCCATTGCTCCAAACGCGGCCACCGGCGCGGCTTTCGTCACGATGCCGACGATGCCAAAGAACATCTGCGAGACCAGATGCAGCAGCTCGGTGATCATCTCCGCCTTCTCGCCCATCTTCGCGAGGGCGATGCCAGCGAGGATGGCCAAAAAGAGCACCTGCAGGATCTCGCCCTCGGCAAAAGCACCGACGAAGGTCTTCGGGATGATGTGAAGGAGATGATCCACCACGCTCTGCTTCGCCGCCGCAGCCTGGTAGCCGGCCAGTTTCGCCGAATCGGCGTCGCTCACGGAGAGTTGCGCCACATTCACATGCATGCCCTCGCCGGGTTCGATGACCTTCGCCACGACCAGGCCGATCACCAGGGCCAGCGTGGTCACCACCTCAAAGTAGAGCAGCGCCTTCCAGCCCACGCTGCCGAGCTTTTTGAGGTCGCCCATGCCCGCGATGCCATGGACGACGGTGCAAAAGATGATCGGGGCGATGAGCATCTTCACCGCGCTCACAAACGCCGTGCCCAGCGGCTCCAGCGAGGCACCGAGGTCCGGCTTCACGATCCCCAGCAGCACGCCGAGGGCGATTCCGACGAGCACCTGCACATAGAGACTTTTGAGCCATTTCATGGGCGCGGATGCTGGCAGGTCCGTCGCCAAAAGCCAAGCCTCAATCCCCGGCCCGCACGGCCCGGACTTGTAAGCCTGATGTCACCCGGCCGGCATCCGCATGAGAAACGTCTTACAGGCTTCTGATTGCCCATTTTCTCAATAATAACCATATTCGCAGACATGAAGCTCAACTTTGCTCCGTCTGCCGAAACCACCTCCGCCACCGTCACCATCGCCGAACCCCGCGTGACCCGCCTGCTCGAGTGGCGTCAAAACAACGCCGAACTGCACCACCAGCTCCGCGTGGCCGGCATCCGCCGCTCCTCGAAGGTCCGCGAGGTGCTCCAGCGGAACCACACCGGCCTCGCCAAGCGCCGCTGGCTGGCTTCCCTCATCCAAAACCCCAAATTTCAGCCCACGGACCTCCATGTGGCCGCCAAAAGCTGGATCCTCCGCGCCCCGAACGGCAGCATCCACACCTTCCGCAACCTGCGGAACTTCATCCGTGAAAATGAAGAGCTTTTCGACGCCGCTGATGTGATCTGGAAAGCGCAGACCCGCCGCCCCAAGCTCACCTGGTGCCAGGCCTATCAATCCCTCGCCCGCCTCCGCCCCGGCCGCCCCCGCACCCTCGACTCCTGGAACGGCTGGACCTGGGCCACCGAAGTCACCGAGGTGGCGCTGGCGGGTTGATCGAGATGCGGCCAAGGCGGGATTGTTTGCCCATTTTGCCAGGCCCTTATCCCTTCCATTTCTATTAATTGTCGCCCAGGTAGGCTTTCATCACGGCACGGAATTCCCTTTCACTCCAGACTGCGGCACGTTCGGACGCAGAGAGGTCTCGAGTGGTATTGAAGTCCGTCCATCTCAGATGGGCTTTCGCGGCCTCAGGCCCATAAAATTTCCCTGATGCCATCTCCCACAGTGGCACGCCGTTGGCCAAATAATGGAGCCGCAGTAAAGGCTGCCCTGAGGCGAGATCGACGAGCATGGGCCGGACTCCCATACCGCAGAGCCAAAGGTGCTTTTGACTGGGGCCAAAACCCAATGGCACCGGGTTGATTTCGTCGGTGAAGTGCTTCCACGATCCGAACCGGTATTTCACCTGCCCTTTCGCATCCACCACCTGTCCCATGACAGTGGATTGATATGAATCCCAACAAACGGCCATATTTGGACCAGTCGGGTGCGTGAAGCACCCCATCCTGATGGAGCCGGAGGACAGGGTGCGCTTGTTCTCCGGCCCCGCCGAACCGAGTGAATAACTCCACCAGTGGTGATTCCCGTCTGCCCATCCGAAATGATCGCCATCAGGGGATGCCAACAAGGCCGTCGGTGCGCCGTGAGGCAGAGTAAACTCGGCGACGACCTGCCAATCCGGTGCCCTCCTGAGCACCAACTGCTTTTCATCCTGACTCTGATGCAGGGCCCATTGCGCATCCGGCGAAGCCACGCAGCTTCTCGTGACGAAGAGCGGGAAACTTTGACGTGTTGGCTCATTTCCATGACCGAACGAATAGACCGTCATCTCATTGTTCGAGCGCAGCCAGAGTGAATCACCGATTCTCTCCACATCGAATACCGAAGAGTCTCGCTGCACCTTCAAAGGCTCCAGAGCGCCGTTTTCGTAGCGCTGCCAGCCGCCCGGTTTCGATAGAATAAAAGAGTCTGTTCGGGACGAATGCCTCGGCTGTTGCGAAGCCAGCTCGGAAGCAAGTTTCCATTCCAGGGGATGATCAAAATCGAGGATGCTCCAGTCTCCAGCAGGGGTCTTGATGGCCTGCATCCGGCCTGCGGAAGATAGGGCGGCAGCTTCCCTGCCATCGAAGACGTTATGGCCAAGGTGTTTGGTGCCAAACTTTCGAATTCGTTTTCCAGTGCGTGCATGGATGAGCTGGATGCCTTCGCTGCTGGGGACAGCGAGAGTGCCGCCGTCCGCCGACCATGCCACGCCTTCTTCGAACACATCTTCAACGAGTTCTGCGGCGGCTATCGACTTGCCATGTTGGTCGTAGATCGCCCATTGGCCGGTCCTACCGCCAAACCACCGGCTGCCATCTGGCGAGGGCAGGTAAGTCCATCCACGCAGGGACTTGACCTCTTGAGGTCCTTTCTCGGGCTCATCCGCATTCACCAACCGCGCACCCTGGGAAGTGGCATAACTGATCCACGAACCCTGCGACGAGCTGCGGGAAAAATAGGATGGAGCAGGTTCCTTGGGAGCAATCCGTGCCGTCTCCTGGAGATTCTTGTCCAGAATGTAGGTCGTGCGGCCGCCCAGGCACACGGCCGTGCGGCCTTGGCTGATGGAGTGGATGTGTCCGAAGAGGCAATTACCGGGCGCCTTCCACTCGGCGATGACTTTTCCCTCCGGCCACTGGATGCGAGCCACCCGGTCCGCGTAGTCCCCTTTGTGTATGGCCAAAATGACGCTGGAAGAGGTGAGGCCGGTCAGCTTCACAACGACCTCTTCGGATGACCAGACCACCTTTCGGGTTCTACGGTTGGTGATAATAGCTTTCCCATTGTCGATGGTCCCGATCCATTCGCCGTCAGGTGATGCGACCAGCTGCTCTGCCAATAGGTTTTTCGAAGAGGGCAATGTGTGAAGCTGCTTGCCTGTGGCAGCTTCCCAGACACGCGCTTCCCCATACATGCCCATTGAGATCAGGAACTGGTCATTGCGTGCCCACACCAAATAAGAAGGTTCCACTGCGAGAGCCATCTCCACGGCAACCTCGGCAGAACTGGCGGCTGGCACGAGCAAAAAGAGATAACGGAGGAAAGTGGGGTGGCGCATGGCAGCGTGAAAAAGACGCTCCCAAACTTCCTCGGAAAAGGAAGACATGTCTCGAAAATAGTTGGCAGAAAGGGCGTCCGTCCCCGCTCGCTCGACTCCTGGAACGGCTGGACCTGGGCCGGTGAGGTCACCGAGCTGGCGCTGGCGGGTTGATTCCAGGCGGAATCTAAGAACTTGCCCTCTTGAACCGACTCCGGGCCGCGCCATCATCGGCGGCGCATGAATTCGCAAACCCTCGATCATATCCGCGCCACCGTGCGTGACGTGCCAGACTTCCCGAAGCCGGGCATCCTCTTCAAAGACATCACCCCCGTGCTGGCGGATGCGGCGCTGCTGGCCAGGACGATTGATGGCATGATCGATGCCACCGGTGTGCTGAAGGTGGACAAGGTCGTAGGCATTGACGCCCGCGGCTTCATCTTCGGATCGCTCATCGCCGCCCGACTCGGCGCGGGTTTTGTGCCGGTGCGGAAGAAGGGCAAACTGCCCTCCAAGACGCGTGGGATCGATTACTCCCTCGAATACGGCAGCAATGCCATCGAGATCCACCAGGATGCCATCGCGCCAGGTGAGACCGTGCTTTTGGCGGATGACTTGCTCGCCACCGGCGGCACGGCGGCGGCGGCGCTGCACCTCATCGAGCAATCCGGTGGCAAGATCGTCGGCAGCACCTTCTTCATCGAGCTTTCCTTCCTCAACGGTCGCGAAAAACTGCGCGGCCACGGTCCGGTTCACGCTCTCATCACTTACTAAGGGCACATCGGCATGACGGAACGCGACTACCTTCGGCACCTCCAACGCATCGGCGAAAAGTTTTTTCCAGAGGGCGAGAAGCGTCCGCATCCACGCGCCGAGATGCTGCGCCGGGCGAAACGCTTTCTGAAGCTCAAGGAGCAGCGCATCCGGCAGCGCCATCGTGCCCAGTTCAGCGGCGCGGAGACCTGCCGCATGCGCAGCGATGTGATCGACTACCTCATCCGCGTGCTGTGGGCCGAAGCGGTGGCGGCGCTGGAGCCAGCGGTGCGCCAGAGCCTGAATGTGAGCGTCGTGGCGCATGGCGGCTACGGACGCCGCGTGATGTCGCCCGGTAGCGATGTGGACCTCACCTTCATGTTTCCTGGAAACAGCGGCCAGGTCTCCAAAGAGGTGGCGAAGCTCATCAGCGACTTTTTGCTCTTCTTTTACGACCTCGGCTTCAAAGTCGGCCATGGGGCACGCAGCGTGGGCGAGTGCCTGAATCTCGCCAACGAGAACATGGAGACCAAAACGGCGCTCATGGAAGCCCGCCTGCTCACCGGCCAGGACGCGGCCTTCAAGGAGTTCCGCAGCCGCTTTGACAAGGAATGCATGAAGGGCCGCGAGGAGGAGTTCCTCCGCCTGCGGCAGGATGATCTGGCCAAACGGCATGGGAAGTTTGAAAACACGCCCTTCGTGCAGGAGCCCCACGTCAAAAATGGCTGTGGCGGCCTTCGCGATTACCAGAACCTCATCTGGATGACCTATGCGAAGCTCGGCACGCTGAACCCGAAGGACCTCGTGGCTGGTGGGTTCATCTCGAAAAGCGGCTGGCAGGAGATCGAGAAGGCCTACGCCTTCATCCTCCGCGTGCGCAATGAGATGCACTACTCCGAGCGGCGTGCGCAGGACCAGCTCACGCTGCGCCTGCAAGGTCAGGTGGCCACCAACCTCGGCTACCGCCACAAGCGCATCCTGCGCCGCATCGAGGCGCTAATGCATGAGTATTACACCGCCACGCGGGACATCCTCCAGCGCAGCAGCGAGATCATGGACCGCTTCCATTTGCAGCAGCTCGAGACCGCCGAGCAGCGCGGCGGCGTGCGCGGTTTCCTCGCCCGCAGCAAGGCGAAGAAGCAGACCGAGAAGTTCGATGGCTTTATCCGCAAGCACGAGCGCATCTACGCGGAGGAAAAAAATGTCTTCAAAGAGGACCCGGAGCGCCTGATGCGCCTCTTTTTGCACACGCAGCAGCGCCACCTGCGCCTCAGCCCGGACCTCTTCCAGCTCGTGCAGGACAACTTCCGCCTCGTCGATCAATCCTTCCGCTACGCGAAGGTAAACCGCGAGACCTTCGAGGCCATCCTCACGCAAAAAGGCGACGTCGCCCGCGTGCTGCGGCAGATGCACCGCGTCGGTTTCCTTGGGAAGTGGATGCCGGAGTTCGGGGCGCTCACGAACCTCGTGCAGCACGAGTTTTTCCATCTCTACACCGCCGATGAGCATACGCTGCGGACCATTGATAAGCTCGACGAGCTCAGCGATCCCACGCTGACCGGTGTGAAGCTCTACCAGCAGCTCTTTCACGACCTCCAGCAGCCCGTCATCCTCTACCTCGCCCTGCTGCTGCATGACGCTGGCCGTGCCGCGAACAAAAAGACGCACAGCGACGAGAGCACCACGCTCGCCGCCGCCGTGTGCCGTCGCCTCCAGATCAAAGGCGAGCGCCGCCGCCTGCTGCTCTTCCTCGTCGATAATCATCTGCTGATGTATCGCACGGCCACGCAGAAGAGCCTCGAAGACCCCGCCGTCATCGAGGAATTCGCCAGCATCGTGCGCACCCGTGAGAATCTCGACACGCTGCTCGTGATGACCTACGCCGACTCCAAAGGCACGAGCGACAAATCATGGACCGGCTACAAGGAGGCCTCCATCCGCCAGCTCTACTCGAACACGCTGCAATTCATGAAAGCGCCCGCCGATTTCATGCGCAGCCTGCACGCTCCGCTCGATGAACTGCGGGCCGCTGTGCTGAAAAAACTCGGCAGCGATTTCGAGGCGGAGGTGGATGCGCACTTCAAGCACATGCCCGCCTCTTACTTCAACTTCCGCGAGGCCGAGAGCGTCATCGAGCATGTGCGCCAGTTCCGCGACTTCTTCACGAAGCTCGTCTCCGAGGAAAAGGCCGAAGCCGGCCTGCTGCCCGTCATGCACTGGGTGGATCACCCCGAGCAGGGCTACAGCGATCTCACCGTCGTCTGCTGGGACCGCCATCTACTCCTCGCCCGCGTGGCCGGAGCCCTCGCCGCGCAGAGCATCAACATCCTTAGCGCCGATTTCTTCCGCCGTGGCGATCACCTCGTGCTCGACATCTTCCGCGTCTGCACCACGAACTTCACTGCCGTGAGTGCCAAAGCCGCCCGTCAACGCGTCGAAGCCTCCGTGAAGGCCGCGTTCCTCGATCCCGACTTCGATTTCAGTCAGGAGATCGCCGAGAAGCGTGTCGCCGCTTCCGCGCTTGATGCCATCAGCGCCGAGCTGCCACAGCGTGTCTTCCTCAACAACCATCTCTCGCCGGATGAGTCCGTCCTTGAGTTGCAAGTGCTCGACCGTCTCGGCCTGCTCTACGACATTTTCACTGCCGTCGGCCGTCTCGGCCTCAACGTCACCCACGCCCGCATCAACACCGAAAAAGGCGCTGCCATCGATACCATCTACGTCCAGGACGAAAAAGGCTGCAAACTCACCGACAAGGAACAGCTCGACGAATTGTCGAAGGCCGTTTCAAAGGCCGCGCTGTCCAACGCCGTGGCATAGGAAGCTCTCAGGAAGCCCGTTTTTGCCGCAGAGAAGCAGGGCGCAGAGATGGCAGAGAATTAGGACGGTTGTCAGAATGTTTGTCATTTACCCTACGGGCCTGAAAGGCCCTTGGGAGTGCAGCCCAGGCTCGTAGAGCCTGGGTTCGTGTTGGGAAGGACCGCAGCACGCTGAAAGAGTGCGGGAGAACGTTCGCAGCTTCTCCTGCGCTCTGTCAGAGCGCCCGGTTTTGTTCGTGGCAAACCCAGGGTTTGCGTGGCTTCGCCACTCCAACCCTGGGCTGGATTCCTGGAGGCTTTCAGCCTCCTCCGAATCAGACAATCTTTTTGAGAACTGGTCTATACCATGCCTCTGTGGGAAGGAATCCGTGGCTTCACAAAACTCTGCGCCCTCCGCCTCTTTGCCCCTCTGCGGCAAAATCGAATCGCTGGAAGGTATTCCATTCCTCACACCCCGATCCACTTCAGCGCCCAGGCGATGACAAGCGGCGTCGTCACGCAGCTCACGAGCGTCGTCGCCAGCACGCACTGCACCGCCGTGGCGGGATGACCACCATACAAACGGGCGATCACGATGTTGAACACCGCCGAAGGCATGGCCGCCTGCACAATGAGGATGCGCTTGAGTTCATTCGTCAGCGGCAGGAACACCGCGGCGGCCAAAAAGGCCACCGGGATGATGCCGAGGCGCAAAACCGGACTCATCACCGCGATTTTCCAGTTCATGCGTTCCTGGCCCCAGATGTCCGCAATGGACGCCCCGATGAGCAGCACGGCCAGCGGCACGGCGCAGCCGCCGAGCATGCCCAGCGTGTTGTGCGCCACCTGCGGGATGTAACCATGCAGCCCAGTGAAATTCAGTAGCAGCGAGGCCAAGATCGTGATCACCGGCGGATTCAGCGCGAGCTTCAGCGGGGCATTGTTAAAACCCGTCAGCATCCCCACGCAGGCCGTCCAGCACGCCAGCTCAATGCCGAGCGTGAAGGTAAACAGCACGCCGAGCGTGCCTTGGTCAGGAAAAAGGGCCGTCACGATGGGAATCGCCACGAAGCCGTAGTTTTGCAGGCCACACGACACGCCAAACGTCCGCCGACCTTCATGAACTCGAAGGCCGATCAAAGGGGCCAGCGCATACGACAGCGAGATGCCGAGCACCACGAGCGCAAAACCAAGCCCCGCGGCCATCAAAACGGGCAGCGGTTGCATCACTGCTGGATTGCCTGCCACACGCTCGATGATCAGCGCAGGGGTCAAAACGGCCACGCTGAGCTTCATGAGGCCTTTGTCGGCCTCCGCGGGCAACACACCGGTTTTACGCAGCAGCGCTCCCGTGCCCATCATGAGGTAAACAGGCAGCGTGACCGCGAGGATGCCGGCGTAGTCGAGCATGATCAAAGCATGGCGGCGAGGTCGGCGGCGAGCTGCCGTGCCTCGTGAACGGGACGGCTGGCCTCGCGTTCCACCGGCGGGGCTGAGAGATTGGCTTCGTTGAAGACACGCACGCTCATGTGCAGATGCCCGTCCTTCACCCACGAATGCGCCCCGACCGGCGTCTGGCATCCTGCGCCGAGGATTTTCAGGAATTCACGCTCCGCCGTGACCCGCGCTTCGGTTTCGGAATGGTTCAAAGCCTGCACCGCGGCAATGACGGCCTCGTCACCACTCCTGCATTCGATGGCGATGGCCCCCTGTCCGGCCGCGGGAAGGAATTTCACCGGATCGAGCACCAGCGCACACAGCGTCTGCTCCTCGATGTGAATGCGGGCGAGGTTCGCATTCAGCAGCCCCAGCCTCAAAAGACCCGCCGCCGCCAGCATGACCGCATCGAGAGCCTTTTCACCCAGCACCTTCTTCACGCGGGTGGGCACATTGCCACGAACCTCCACGATCTCGATGTCCGGCCGCAGCCACTTGAGCTGCGCCGCACGTCGCACGCTGCTCGTTCCTACACGAGCGCCTTTCGGCAGCGAATCCAGCGTGTGCGGGTCTTTGGTGATCAGCACGTCCTCGATGGCGGCACGGGGCAAAATCGCGCCGAGGGTAAAACCGGCCGCGAGGTCGCTCGGCACGTCTTTGAGGCTGTGAACCGCTGCATCGATCTGACGGTCCGCGAGAGCGATTTCGAGTTCCTTGATGAAAATGCCCTTATCCACCTGCGCCACATCGCTGAACTCCGAAAAACGCAGATCCTGCCGCTTGTCGCCGCTCGTCTGGATGATCTGGCGCTCGATTTTCAGATGCGGATGCGCCGTTTGCAGCGCCTGCGTGACCATCGTGGTCTGCGTGAGAGCCAGTTCGCTGCCGCGGGTGCCGAGAATGAGTTGGGAGAGGGACATTGTCGGTAGGCTTTCACGCAGGGAGGGCGGATGGTCAAGGCTGCGCCGTCAAAGGGTCAAGGGGGGGCAGGATGCGGCCTCTTGACCTTCCTGACCATCCATTGACCTAGGCGGCCGCTGAAAGCCTTCTCCTCGGCCCCGCGTAGCCTCCTCATGCGCCGCTTCCTCTCCTTTCTCCTCGCTGCCTCCTTCCTCCACGCCGCCGATCCCGTCCCGCTTTTCATCGAAGGCTACGCCGGCCAGCGCAGCGTCGCGCAGGGTGAGGAAATCCCGATTCACGTCAGCACCACGGCGGCGAAGTTTGAGATCGAGGTCACCCGACTCGGCGCGAAACGCGAAGTCATGTGGAAAAAGGCCGATGTGCCCGGCGCGGCGCATCCGGTGCCGGAGGATGCCAGTGCAAATGGCTGTCGCTGGCCAGAGAGTGTGCGCGTGCCCGTCGGTGCGGATTGGAAGAGCGGCTACTACGAGGTCACGTTTCGCGCGGCGGATGCCGGCGGAAAGTGGACGCATCGCGGCGCACGCACCGCCAGCAGCAGCGCGTGGTTCATCGTGCGCCAAGCCAAGCCCGGCAGCATCTCGAAGATCCTTTTGCAGCTCTGCTCGAACACCTACAACGCCTACAACAACTGGGGCGGCTTCTCCGTGTATGCCTACAACAGCCTCTCGAAGAACCAGGGCAGCCGCGTGAGCTTTGAGCGGCCCGGCCCGTCGCAATTCGGCCGCTGGGAGCTGCCGTTCGTCGTGTGGGCGGAGCAAAACGGCTACCCGCTCGAATTCGCCGCGAATGACGACCTCGAATTCCGCCCCGAGATGCTCGCCAGCTACAAACTCGTCCTCAGCGTCGGCCACGACGAGTATTGGAGCACGCCGATGCGCGACAACTTGGAGGCCTGGATCGCCAAAGGTGGCAACGTGGCCTTCTTCAGCGGCAACACCTGCTGCTGGCAGGTGCGCAGCGAGGCGGAGGGCCGCGCCTTCACCTGCTTCAAGCAGAACTACCACCTCGATCCCGTTTTCCAGACGCGACAGTTCAAGACGCTCAGCACCGCGTGGAGTCATCACCTGCTCCAGCGCCCCGAGAACCAGCTCACCGGCGTCGGCTTCCTCTGGGGCGGCTACATGCGCAGCCACGGCCAGTTCATGGATGGCGACGCCTCCTTCATCGTGCACCGCCCCGACCACTGGATCTACGAAGGCACCGGCCTGAAGCGCGGCGACCGCTTTGGCGCGAAGGACACCATCGTCGGCTACGAGTGCGACGGCTGCGAGCTCGAGTGGCGCGACGGCCTGCCCTTCGCCACGCACCAAGACGGCACGCCCAAGACTTTCGAAGTCCTCGGCACCTGCCCCGTACGCTGGCATCCCGACGACGTCGAGTGGTATGAGAAATGGGAGATCGGCCGCACCGGCGCCGCCTGCCTCGGCCTCTACACCAACGGCGGCACCGTCTTCACCGCCGCCACCACCGATTGGTCGCATGGTCTGCAAGGGAACGACACGCATGTCGTGCGCATCACGAAGAATGTGCTGGAGAGGCTGACCAAGTAACCGTCCCGGTGGTTGACGCCCGCTTCGTAGAGTCGATAAACTCACGCCATGTCACTCGCCCAGCTCAAACAAGAAGCCGTGGAGCTCTCGCCCGCCGAGAAGGTTGAGTTGATGGCCTTTCTGGCCTCGATCCAGGTCGCCGAAGACGATGAAATCCGCGCCGAACTGACCCGCAAGATCGACGACACTACGTCGGCCAACTGGGTGAGCTTGGACGACCACCAGAAGCGCTGGGCCAACTGATCCGCAGGACGAAGTAAATTTCTGAACTGAAACCATTCCTCCACATGACATTCACAGAAGAGCGCGATGGTGAGCCTGTCTGGGACAACGTGTCGTTTTATCGCTGCGATTTCCGTCCCGAAATCCAGGGTGATCTCGTCAACCTTTGGACATCGGTGTTTCCGGCGGAAGATCGAGCAGCCTCGGCAGCGCAGTTCCGCCACTGCGCGATCGAAATTGCGAAATGGTTGAGAGCGAACCAGTCGCGGTTCGGATTGCACGATGCGTTCCAGATCGTGGTTGGATGGCCAAAGAGCGTCCGACAGTGTTCGAGACAGGTGGTGAAGACGGGCGGTGACTGGAAGGCAGTCGAAAATCTGGCGGCAGGAATGACGAACATCGAGATGCGCCGCGGATGGGACACCGGCGTGTTTTCTTGATGCATGCCCGCGGTGAAAACCCGCCAAATGGCGTTCTTTGTACATGGACCGGGGTCTTCCCGTCACTGGTAACGTGCACTGATTGGGCCGCTCATTGCGTAACCCCTCCATGAAACCCACGCTGCTTCCCTCTCGCTTCACGTCCTCGCTTTTTGCGACGGAGCAGCCTGAATTTAGGGCTTCTGAGCCAACGTGCGCATCGCGAAGATTGTGCTGGAGAGGCTGGGAAGGTGAATTTCAACGCATCACTCGCTGGGCCGCAGTGCGCTCGGGATGCTCAAAGGCTTCCGCGAAGGATTCGAGCATGCGTTTGTCCATGCCCAGGCCGCGACCCACCTCGCGCCAGCGGGAGACGGCGCTTTCGACCTCGCGGAGGATCGTCTTGGCCTTTGGCAATGGCAGGCGGAAATAAGCGATGACACTCATGAGAGCGTCGATGCTCGCCTCCGGGCCGGTTTCCTCGGAAATCCAGGTCTTCAGCTCACGCAGGCGCTCGGGGAAGGGATTCAAATCGAACGCAGGAGCGAGCTGCCACTGGCCGTGATGCAGGTGAAGGAAGCCATGATTGTGCAAATGGTCGTCCACGTTCGTGATGAGGATGGAGAAGGCGATCCGCCGCCAAAGCTCTTCGATGTCCGCCTGGGCCGCCGCGCCGTGCTGGCGGAGGGCATCCACGATCTCGGTGTAGTGATGCTCGCGACCGCTCGTGATGTCCGCGCCGAGCAGTGTGGCAGCGGAGACATACATGAGCCGCCCGCCTTCCAAGGTGCGGTCAAAGCGGCGGATCAGGGCCACGGGCAGGCCCGCGCTTTCGATCAGGCGGGCCTCCGCCACACGGATGCCGGCGGCTTTGGCGAGCGTCATGGCCAGCACCTCGCCATGGGTCACGGCACGCTCGTCCTTCACGCTGGGAAATTTGCCAATCGAGAGGCTTCCATCATCATCCACGACCGTGCATTTCGGGCGCATGCCACCGAGCGAGGTGCCATTTCCACGCAGGTAGGCCAGATCAGCAGCGGTCTCGCTTTCCGACTCCACCGCACGCGTCGCCGCCAGCAGATGGCCCAGTTCGACGAGTGGTGGCGCGGTACGGCGGCCAGGCTCCGTGGCTCGGCAAAAGATGCCCTGCTCATCGCGAAAACGCAGCGCTCCCACGCGGCTGGCGTCATCCACCGCGAGGAGAAAGTCCATGTCGTTCAGTACCGCTGTCGGTGGCGACTCACCTGCGGCGCGCGCTTGCTGGCGGCGCTTCGCATGGTCACGCAGGATCACCCGCCGTGACCAGCCGTCCGGCTCCGTGTCAGCGATGGCGGCGTGAAACACCGAACCGTCCTTCGGTTTCGGATGGAACTGCGGCCCCGTCACCAAGGGCAGGGATGGGTCGATGGCAAAACGGTCCGAGTCACGCAGCCAGGACTCCGCATACTCAAACGCCGCACGCTGACGGGTGCCCACCGCATCAAAATGCAGCGTGCCGAGCAATCGAGCCTCGTTTTCCGCAAAGACTTGGATCGTTCGCTTCATCGTGCGGTGGGCGTTTTCTTCACGCGGATGCGTTTGGGCAGCCGCTCCTCGTCCATCAGGAGGCCGGTGTCATCTCGTCGGGTGTCCGCCAGCTCGCCTAGCGCCTCGCCAAAGCCGAGCACGAACAGCGCCATCGCGTATGCCCCCATCGCCACGGCGGCGTCGCCCTTTTCGATGCGGGTGTAGGTGCTCTTCGCCACACCGACCCGCTCCGCCATCATCTCCACGGTCAGATGGCGCTTCCGCCGAGCACGGGCCAGATCGGCCCCAAACTTCGTCAAGGAGCGGCGCAGTCCTGGCGGGAGGAGGTCATGGATATTTGAGCGCATGCAGAGTGCCGATAAATGAGTCGATAAATAACTTTAAGGCTTATATATCGGGCTTTGAGGCCAGAGTGTCGAACCGTTTCTCAACCTTTTCCCAACCTTCCCCGTGCGCTGGCACCCCGACGACGTCGAGTGGTAGGAGAAATGGGAGATCGGCCGCACCGGCACCGCCTGCCTCGGCCTCTACACCAACACCGGCACCGTCTTCACCGCCGCCACCACCGACTGGTCGCATGGCTTGCAAGGGAACGACGCGCATGTGGTGCGCATCACGAAGAATGTGCTGGAGCGGTTGGGGAGGTGAAACTCAAAGGCTCCGCCCGATTCGCACTCGGAGAGCTTCGATTACCTTATCGAGGAACGGGCGGTTTCGCACCGATGCCTCGCGCCACGCGAGAACCAGCGAACGGTCGTAGCCTAGCTCCTTCGCCAATGGGCGCTGAATGACGGCAGCGTTCCCTGCAAAAAAGGCGTTCTTGGCAAATTCAGGTAGAAAACCAGCATATCGTCCGGTTTGAATCGCCATCGCAACCTGCGTGTAGGAAGAGCATTCGAGCACAGCATTGAGCTTGATTCCCCTTTCACGCGCCTTGCTCTCCAGAAACTGTCGGAAGTGCCCACGCCCTTCTAAAACGGCCCACGGTAATGCTGCCAACTCCTCGGTCTTGAGCGCGGAACTGTAGCGCGACAAGACCTTGGGCACAAATGCCGCTTGGGAATAGGTCCAAGCTTCCGAGTGTGCAAGACTTGGCGACACTTCCTCCCGGCGAATTAGCGCCACGTCGATCTCCCCTTGCTGGAGCGATTCCATCAGCCGCGTGCTGTCGAGGTTCTTGAAGATGAAAACGACCTTGCCTGCCTGCCGTTGGATGGCCTCGCAGGCTGGGAACAGCAGCCATTGAATCAGCGTCTCGCCCGCACCGATCACCACGCGTTGCGCCGCGTTCTCCGCCCGCCGCTGCAAATCATCCGCCACCTGGAAAAACTGCCGCGCCGCCTGCGCCAGCTCGCGCCCCTCGGGAGTCAGCCGGAAAGGTCGGCTCTGTCGCGCCAGCATTGCCACGCCAAACACCGCCTCCAGTTCCGCGATCTGCCGACTGAGCAAACTCTGCCGGTTTGCATCTCCTCGTGACGCCTGCCCGATGCTCCTCGCCTCCGCTACCTCGCAGAGCGAGGCGAGACGTTCGAGGGAGACTCCAGACTGGTTGGCAAGATTCTTGAACATGACTGCATGGTCATGTTGTATGCAAGAACACCGCTGGAAAGGCAAATCGTATCAGGTACTCTGCCCTCGGTTTCTGGGTGGTTGAGCGAACAGCCGCTTAATTACCATTATTTACATTCCATTCGATTATGATCACAACAAAACTGTTTGAACTCCGCGATCACGCAGAACGCCTCCGCCTCGACATAGACGCCTTGCGGCAACGCGAGCAATTCAACTACCAAGCCATCCTTCAAGCGGAAGTAGACGCACTCACATCCGCGTTGAAGCAGTCTCAGGTGCCAGACTATTTCAAGGTCGCAGTGGTCGGCCAGTTCAAAACTGGGAAATCATCGTTCGTGAACAGGCTTTCCGAGGAAAAACTGGCGGGCGTAGAAACAAACCCTGAAACAGCGGCCATCAGCATTTTCCGCTATGGAGATGAAGCGAGAGCCGAGGTCAAGCTGCTAAGCCGACACGAGTGGATTAAAATGGAAGAGTTGTATGAGGACTCGCCCACGCACCCGGAGGCATATCGAGTAGCGGGTCTCAGAACGTACAACGACGAGCAAACGAAGAAGCGTGACGGCAAGTGCCAAGCAGTTCCCTTCACATCCATTGATGCTGACAAACTCGCCGAGAAGTGGCTCACCGTTGAAGGTAGCACCTACCCAATCAAGTGCACCGATTGGCATACAAAAGAGGGCAAAGCCAATTTTAGAAAGGCAATTCGCCAGTTTACGTCCACCCGTGAACCCCAGCATTACTTCGTGAAGGAGATTGTTATTTACGCACCGGTTCCAATCCTGCGTGATCATGTCGAACTGATCGACACCCCCGGGCTAAACGACACTCAGCTCTATCGCGGTCAACTGACGGAGGACCTCCTAAAGGATGTGGATGCGATTCTGTTTCTGACTCAAAGCGGGGCCTCGTTCAGCCAGTTCGACAAGGAGTTTTTGGTGCGCCAACTGAGAAAAAAGAGACTTAGGCATGTCAGGCTTGTGGTGACTCAGGTGGACAGTACTTTTGAAAAGGCCAAGCAGGATGCTTCCGAGGAAGACGAGAGCCCACCCACGTTCGAGGAAGTCAAAGCCAAGGAGGAGTCACGCCTTCGGGCTGAGATCCGACGCACCCTGGATGAGCTATTGAGAGCGAATGATTTGAGTGATGACGATGGCTATTATTTCATGGAGCAATTGGACAGCCTAAAGATACACTTCACTTCTGCCAAGTGGCACGCTGAGGGTGAGCTCGAACGCTCTGGTATCGCAGAAGTTCGCGAAGCACTTTTTGAGGTCCTGTCGGAGAACTACAGGCTCCAGCAACTCGTCGAGATCCTTGAGCACTGCTTGGAGGGGGCACGCCGCAGGTTGCGGGATTTTTTTCGGGAACGTCGCAATCTAATCGTCACCGAATTCGATTCCGCCAAGGTCAAAGAAAGCATCGACCGAATTGGTGATGATCTGCAAAGACTTATGGACGGATTTGGGGGGCAAATGGGTGACCTTTGCGGAGCCCACGATAACGATCAGGACGCCATACAGGAACTGATTGAAGCAAATATTTCCAGAATGCAGCTGCTCTCGAAGCTAGTTCTTGATGACTATGAGAAAACAGATGTTGCCAAACACTGGAGAACTCGTCGTGCAGGATACTGGGGCTACCTTTCCGACCTCGGGGGGCGTGTAGCAGATAGAACCTTTCCAGTCATGGAATCCATGCTTAATCGCCAGCTCAAAAACTTTGAGACTTTTCTTGGATGTGTGGAGACAGCACTTGATGGATTACAGGAGGAAATACTCAGATTGGAGAGGGAGTCCGAGATTGATGGGTTGCCAACAATCGAGTTCACTCAAGCTAAAGAGGCCTTCATTCGCGACTATCTCAGTGATCTGAAGCAGCGCCTTGCCACCGAGAAGGATGGCATTGTGCAGCTACTTGATGAGTTTGCGACAAGTGAACTGAAGGACAGTCTTGATGAAGCCAAGGCGGCAATTTCCAACATTGCGGGAACTGGAACAACGTTGCGTCAATCCAACGAAGTGAATGGCTTCTACGACAGCATCGGCTCTAAGATCAGTGGAGCATTGTCCCATTTTGCTGAAAGCCGTTTCAAGAAATTTGGAAGCTCACTGCGCAAGAGCGCGAAAGGACTCTTTCCCAAACTCAGAACTTCCATCGAAGCCCTGCTTGCTGGTCGATCGAGGGCGATCGAAGAACGCTTGGAACTCCAAACTGGCGATGCCAAGACGAAGCTGGAAAAGTATTTGGACGATGGTTTGGGGGTGTTAGAGGGGCGCTCTCTTGTTCTTCAACACGAGGTGGCGATTAAGCAGGTCAAAGGGCCAGATGAAATCGAAATAAATATCCAGGATGACGAAATGGGGCACAGCTACGAAACGCTGTTCGGTGAGCATCTGCGAAATTGTAGTGTGATCGACATTGACGAGCCCTACCTAGGCAAGCGCCACCAACTGGAAAATTTCCAACGATTCGCTGAGTTAGTGAGCAGGCTTCGAACGGTAAAAAAGCTGAATCTGCAAACCGGAGAGCTGATAGGCGATGACCGAGACGCTTCGGACTCACATCTTGAGCATGTAAAGAGACAATTGGAAGTTCAAGGAGTCCAGTTTAACTGGTCTCGCCTCCCGGCAATGCACCATCGGCAAATTAAGACAAATCACGGCTGGCTGCTGCTTTCGGACCGAGGACTGGACATCTTCAAACGACCTGAAAGCCGAAATGCATTTGGGCAATTCGATTTGGCTCTACGTCGCTGTAAACCAGCCAAAATCCATATTCGGAGAAGTCTTTAACCAGCAATGTCAGCACGAGGAAGTAAACTTGATCAGTAAAATCGACCCATGCAGATATGCTGAAACGGGTTTTGCCGTGAAAGACACCCCGCCGGAGGTGAGCGCGATGCTGTTTGCCGCGATGATGTGCAAGACACCTACTGAATGCCTTCTCATGGGCTTTGACATGAGCGCAACGGCACGGGAGTTGGTTTGGAGTTCCATTCCCTCCAACCTGCCGGAAGACGAGCGCCGCCGTGCCTTCTACCTGCGATTCTACTGCGAACCGTTGCCGTGGTAAGGTCACAGTGAGGCGGGCTGTAGTCCCCGCATGAAACCCACGCATCTCCTTCTCGCGCTCACGTCCTCGCTTTTCGCCGTGGAGCGGCCTGAGGCTACGGTGTCGCGGCAGACGAGTGGCGGCACGGCGGTGCAGTCGAAGTGGGAGGAGACGTTGACCATCACCGTCGGCACGAAGGACGCGGACATCGTCGGCAGTTTAGGTTAACGGCTGGGTGATTGAGCGTGCAGGAGCGTAGGCACTTCGGCCTTTTGTGAACGAAAGGTGAAGCCTAGGTGAATTCGCTTTGCGGCACAAAGTTGGTATTTGCAGGCTTCCACTTTGCGGCGCAAAGTCCATTGCATGAGCCAGACACAAGCCGCCATCGAGCACCTCCGCGTCATCCGATCCCTGATGGAGAAAGCGCATATCTACCGGGCCGTTTCCGCGCCAGCGGCGCTGCTGGGCGGTGTGCTGGCGCTGGGGGCGACGCTCTGGCCGGTGGTCCATGCGGCGCAGACGCATGGAGATGCGGCGTTCTCGAATGCGACCTTCTTGATCGTCTGGCATGGCATCCTGGCGGCTTGCACGGTCTTGAATGTGGCGCTGCTGGCCCGTGAGGCGGCACGGCGCGGTCAGTCCTTGGTGTCGGACGGCATGAAGATGGCGCTGCGGGCGGTTTCGCCGCCTTTGATCGTGGGTGGCGTGCTCGCGGGTGGCTTGGTGATCTGGCTGCAAAACCTCACGCTGGCCGCTTTGATCTGGGTTTTGTGCTACGGACTCGCTTTGCTGGCCACGGCGAGCTTTTCGCCCAAGTCGCTCACCCGGCTCGGATGGGCGTTCGTGATCGCGGGGCTGGTTTTGTTCCTCGTGTGGGCTGCCAACGGTGAAATCCGCGATCTGCGCACCGATCTCGGCCCGGCGTCGCTGGTGATGGCGCTGACGTTTGGCCTGCTGCACGTCGTGTATGCTATCGCGGTGTTTGTGAGCCGCCCGAGAGGCGAGGAGGAGGCTGCCGCATGATCGACTTCGACCAACTCGACAAGCTCATCCACGAAAAGAGCCGTCTCTCGATCATGACGCTGCTCGCCACGCGTGACGACTGGGCCTTCCAGGACCTTAAGGCCGAGCTCGGTCTCAGCGATGGCAATCTCATCACCCACATGCGCACCCTCGTGAATGCCGCCTACGTCAAAGAGACCTACGACGAGAGCGGCAGCCGACCGCGCACCACCTACCGCCTCACCGCCTCTGGTCGAAAAGCCTTCAAAGCCCACATCGATCTGCTGGAGGCCATTGTGAAAGCCTCGCGGGGCTGAGATGACGAATCACTCCATCCGAATGACGAACTGCACCCAATCACTTTGCGCCACAAAGTAAAAAACGAACAACGAAGAACAAGGAACCAAGAACCAAGAACCCAAAAACACGATGAACATCCTCCTCGCTCAACACCACGGCATGTGCTTCGGCGTGCGTGACGCCCTCCGGGCCACCCACGAGGCCGCCAAGCGCCAGCCGGTCACCATCCTCGGTCAGCTCGTCCACAATCCGCTCATCGATCGCCACCTCAGCGCCGTCGGCGCACGACGAGGTGACCTTCACGATCTGCGCAGTGCGGCAACGCAGCATGTCGTCATCACGGCCCACGGAGCCTCCGATGTGGACCGTGTGGCGTGGCGAGAAAGCGGCCGCGAGATCACCGACACCACCTGCCCGCTCGTGCACAAGGCTCACCAAGCTCTCGCCATGCTGGTCCGTGAAGGCTATCAGCCTGTTGTCATTGGCCAACGAACGCATGTCGAGGTGCGTGGACTTGTCGGCGATCATACAGCGGCCGTCGTCGTGCTTTCCGAGGCTGATTTGGACCAAATTCCCGCGCATCCGCGTCTTGGCGTTGTGTCGCAGACCACACAACCGGTCGAGGTGGCCTTGCGACTCGTCGCTGCGATCAAACAGCGCTTCGCAGCAAGCGAGGTGCGATTTGTCGATACGATCTGCCATCCCACGAAACAACGCCAGACGGCTCTCGAAGACCTCTGTCGCCAATGCGACCATGTCGTCGTCATCGGCGGGCGAAACAGCAACAACACGCGTCAGCTTGCTGAAAAGGCCGCGGCCTTGGGCGCTCACGTGTTCCTAATCGAGAGCGATGCCGAATTGCAACCCGCGTGGTTCGCCCGTGCGGAAACCATCGGCGTGACCGCTGGCACCTCCACCCTCGACGAGACTGTCCACGCGGTTGTCGAGCGCCTCAAAGCCTTTTGAACGTCGAACATCGAACATCGAACATCGAACGCTCAACATTCAACATCGAAATAAACACGCCATGAACACCCCATATTGGATCCACCACTACGAAGCCAATACGCGTCTCAATGACACCATGAAGCTGCCCGCCGGGCCGTGTGAACTGCCGGACGCGATTCGAGAGCCCATCGCGAGGTCACTCGCCGTTTTTCAACTCGGCGAAAGCGGCGGCGGCACGCGATTGAAGCGCTACGCGAAGGTCATCGCTCCGCTGGCGCAGTTTTCAGGCTATCAGCGGGCCATTGATCTCTTCGTGGCCGAGGAGCAGAGCCACGCCGCCTTGCTCGGCAGGCTCATCGCTTACTTGAACCAGCCGCAGCTTCACAAGCAGTGGACGAACTCCATCTTCCGCTGGGCGCGGAACCTCGTGAACCTCGAGTTCAACATCCAGATCCTCCTCACCGCTGAACTGGTCGCCGAGGTGTACTTTGGCCTTCTCTACCTTCGCTGCACCGATCCGGCGGTGAAACAGGTCTCCCACAAGCTGCTGCGGGACGAGATGAAGCACCTCGAATTTCAGCGACAGTTCCTGGCCGAGCGTTTGCAGGACTTTACGCCCGCCACCCGCCGTTTGTGGTGCCTGCAATTCCGCCTCATCCACCGCTTCGTCTCCGCCGTCGTTTCGTGGGATCACCGTGATTGCCTCAAAGCCATCGAAATCAGTCCGGCCGCTTTTCGTTCCCGCTGCACGCAGAGCCTGGAGCGCTTCATGGACCGGCTGGAGACGAAGATCACGAAAGCGTCCTCAGAAGGTTTGTCAGTCCAACCAGTTCTCCACGCGTAAGCCGGGCACTTGCTGAAAATCCACCAAGTTCCTGGTCAGCACCGTGGCATCGTGCGCTAGGGCGATGCAGGCGATCTTCAAATCCTGCGTGCCGATGCGGATACCCTGCTTTCGGAAGGTGCGGAACTGGGCGAGTGACTCGGAGTCGATCTGAAGAATCGTCCAGCGTGCGAGGAAGTTCACGCGCTCTGTCAGAAGACCGTAAATGTGGATCTGAAGGTCGCTTTCACGACATTTATTCACCTTGGCGAGCCAGCCACCCAATTCTTCCTCGACGGAGATCACCGTCGTCACGGCATCCGCATTCAATTGGTCTAGTCGGGACCGCGGCCTTGCACCAGAGGTTGAGTTGTAGCCGAGTTCCGAAAGGTGGTTGGTATCGAGAATATGCATCTCACTCGGAGTCCTTCACGCTGTCACGCCATTGCCGGGCGAGTTCATCGATTTCACGAGACAGGGCGTTATCGGTGAGCATCCCCACAGCGCTGCGCCAGTCCTTGCGAACCGGCGGGCCGATGATGTTGGCCACTTGTTCTTCTAGGCGAGCGAGGCGGGACTCGATTTCAGCGAGGGGTGTTGAGGCTGTCGTTTCCATGATGAGATTTTATGTGCTGTGAGGGCCAGCGAAACCAGAATTTCTCAGGCAAACACTTCCTCGCCCAACTCCGGATACAGCCGTTGCAGCAGCATCGTGAGGCTGTCGGTCATGAGATGACGCGACTGGCGGTAGAGCATCTCGGGGGCGGTGTCTTTCTGGACGCCGTTTTTCCAAAGGAGGTCAATCGCATCAGCGTGGGCATCGAGCACGGCTTCGGCGGTCTCATTCCAGTGTTGGGGCTGACTGCTTTCCTTCCAATCGCCACGGCCGCGACCGTAGTGGCTGATGGCGAGGTAGGTGAGCAGGGCGAGTTTCACCTGCTCGCGGAAATGCTCGCGAGACCAGCGCAGGCGATGGTCATTGCCACGAACAAGGTTGTAGCTGCGGATCAGGGCATAGGCTCCCACACCGGCCGTGAGGCCACCGATGAGAGCACCACCGCCAAAGGTGAGTCCGCCGAGCTTCAAATCGGCAATGAGGCCACCCATCGCACCCCCGGCGAAGCTGCCGAGCACACCCCAGATGCTTTCGTTCACGCCCTGCGGCAGATGAAAATGATCGCGGGCTACCTGACTGAGCTCTTTCTCCGCCGAGCCGCTCAGACCGTGCGACTCGATGAGCTTGTTTGTGGTCTGCTCTACGCGGTCGGCGAGCTGCGACGCGAGTTTTTGACGCGCGTCGTTGTATTCGCGGTTCAATTCCTCGCGCTGCCAGCCGACACGCTCCAGCAGCGTCTCGGAACGCACCTCGATGCCATCCATGAGAGCGGCGGTGAGCTGTTCGGAAAGCAGACGAGCCGAGCTGCGGAAGGTTTCGATGTTGCGCTGATGCCAGGCCTTCTTGATGTGCTGAAAGGTGGCGATGCGGGAACCCTCCATCAGCGGAGCGAGCACCTGCATGAGCCTGTCCTCCTGCACCCAACAGCGGGCAAAGGCATCGAGCGCGAGCACCTCACGCACAAAGCCGTATTGCGCCAAATGCGCCCGCCAGGCCTCGATCTCGCCTGCCTCGACTTCCGGGGCCTGCGGCTGGCCGGTTTGATTCAGCAGCACCACCACGGGCTTGCTCACCCAGGAGAGGATCTCCATCTCAGAGGCGATGTAAGTAGCCGCATCGGGCGGTTCGGCCGCATTGACGAGGTAAAGAACCACATCGGCCTCCTCGCGCACATTTTTCAGCGCCTGCTGACTGCACCAGAGCGGCTTGTCCGTGATGCGATCCCAGGTTTGGGACAAAAACCACAGCACGGGGTTCCGCTCGCGCTTGAGACGCTTTAAAAGACGGGCGCTGTCACCAAATCCCGGCGTGTCCCACAGGCGCAGCAGGCTGCCGGAGTCGTTCAGCAGCGTGTAGGACTCATTGAAAAGCGTCACATGCGGCGCATCACGCACCTCGCCGATGTCGCTGCGCAGCAAGGTGCGGGCGAGCGTCGTCTTGCCGGCATTCGTGTGTGAGATGAGGCTCAGCGTCACGATGTCCGTCTCACTGCGCACGTCCAGACCTGCACCTTGGGCCGGTGGAGGGGTGGTCGTGCTGGAGGGGGCTGGGGCAGGCATGGCGCTAATGGTAAGGTCTATTGCAGAACCTTCACGCTTTCAAAGTGCCCGTTTTCAAAAAAAGCACCTCTATGACGAAGGAGGTGCTCCAAATCGACGAACTCTGTTTATACGATCCAACGGGTCCATTTAGGACAAGGCTCTTGCGGCGTTTTTCGCGGGCTGGTAGAAGGGGTGGATGCGCACGACGGCATCCTGTCTTTTTCTTTTGCTTACCCCCATGCACGCCGCTGAACCCCAGGCTGAAAACTGGCTCGCCAAAACGAAGATCGCACCGCCGCTGACGGTGCCGTCGAGCGTGGAGGCCTGGCAGAAGCAGCGGGGCGAGATTCGCGCCAAGCTAAACGAGCTGCTCGGGGATCTGCCGCCGCGTGCGCCGGTCTCGGCGTTTCAAATCGTCAGCACGGAAGACAAAGGCAGCTACACGCTGGAGACGATCCAGTTCGACAACGGCGCGGGCGAAATCGTAAAGGGCCTGCTCTTTGTGCCGAAGAAGGCCACACCGCAGAGCAAGGCTCCGGCGATCCTTTACTGCCACTGGCATGGTGGGCAGTATGACATCGGCAAAAGCGAGCTGCTGGGCACCAACGCGGTGCCCGTGGCTCCAGGGCCAGCGCTGGCGGAGGCGGGTTATGTGGTGCTGGGCATTGATGCGCCGTGTTTTGGCGAGCGGAATGGCCAGGGGCCGGATGGGCCACAGCAGAAGGGCAGCGCGGGAGAGATGACGGCGTCGAAATTTCATCTGTGGGCCGGACGCACGCTTTGGGGGATGATGATCCGCGATGATCTCACGGCGTTGGATTATCTCTGCTCACGTCCGGAGGTGGATGCGCAGCGCATCGGCGTCACCGGCATCAGCATGGGCTCGACGCGGAGCTGGTGGGTGATGGCCATGGACGAACGGCCGCGTGCCGCAGTGTGCGTAGGCTGCATGACACGCTACGAGGAGCTGATCCGCGCTGGCATGCTCAAAGCGCATGGCATTTACTACTTTGTGCCGGGCATGTTGAAGCACTTCGACACGGAGGGCGTCATCGCCCTCGCCGCCCCTCGACCGATGCTTTTCATGACGGGCGATCAGGATGGTGGTTCGCCGGTGGAAGGTGTGCGGCATCTCGGCGACATCGTGGGCAAGGTGTACGGCCTCAGCGGCTCTCAAGAGCGCTTCGAAAACGTCATTTACCCTGATGTGGGCCATGTTTATCTGCCAGAGATGTGGCAGCGGACGCTGGCGTGGATGGAGAAGTGGGTGAAGGAGTAAAGGACGCCATGCCTGTGAAATCGCTCATCCCGGAAGACCTGCCGTCAGCGGCCAAAATCCTCTTCGGCATCGCCGTGGAAAACTGGATGCGCTATGCCCTGGTGGCGGGCATCGCGTGGCTTCTTGCGTATGTGATCTTCAAGAAGCGCTGGTGGCGGAGAAAGATCATTCAAAAGGCTCCGACGGGCGCGGATGTGCGCCGCGAGTTGAAGTGGTCGCTGCTCACCGCAGTCATTTACGGTCTCGTCGGCACGGCGACGATCCTTATCGGCAAAACCTGGGGTTGGCAGGTGTATCGAAAAATTGAGTCGCATGGCTGGGGCTGGTTTGTGGCCAGCATCGCGATCACGATCATCGTGCATGACACCTGGTTCTACTGGACGCACCGGCTGATGCATCATCGGCGGCTGTTTAAGCTCTTTCACCGCGTGCATCACGAGAGCACGAATCCCACCCCTTGGGCGGCGTATAGCTTTGCTCCGCTGGAGGCGGTGGCGCAGGCCTGCATCTTTCCGCTCATCGTCTTCACCCTGCCGATTCATGGCCTGGCCTTCTTCATCTTCATGATCTGGCAGATCGTCTTCAATGTGCTGGGCCACACGGGCTTTGAATACTTCCCGAAATGGCTCATGCGTTCCTGGCTCGGCAAGATCCTGAACACGCCGACCAACCATGTGCAGCATCATGAAAAGATGCGCGGGAACTACGGTCTCTACTTCAATGTGTGGGATCGACTGATGGGCACGAACCATGCGGATTACGAAACCCGCTTCGAGCAGGTCACCACGCGGCCTTCTTAAAAGCGGGCGGCCATTTTTCCCGCGGCTTCGCCGGTGGCGAGGGCGGTGCCCATGACACGAGTGCTGGCTTGCGCCCGATGGGTGGTGGAAAGGCAGCGGCCAGCGATGAAGACATTCGCGAGATCACGTGCCTGCAAGCAACCGGCGGGAATGCCACAGGGCTTCAAATCCCGTGGGAAGATGAGTTTCGGGCCTTTGGCGGTCTCGCGGAGTTCTATGGGCCAGGTGGCGAAGGCCACATCATCGTCTCCGTGACGGCTGGAGAGCAGGTCCTCGTCGGTGAGGATGGTTTTTCCGATCCAGCGACGGCTTTCACGCACGCCAGCCCTTGCAGGCAGCGCGGCGATCCAGGCCTCGCGAAAGGCTGCGTGCTCACCACGCAGGTAATCGACGATCTGAAAGGCCAGTGACCTTCCACTGACCTCGACGGCGCTCAAACTGGCGGCGGAGGTACTGTCGTAGTTTTCATCGCCAGGTAGGTCGAGCGTCAAAAACACCTGCCCGCCTTCAATTTGGCGAAAATGAGCACCTGCAGCGTCGCGAGGCAGATGGCCGCTTTGAATGCCACGCACGATGACGGCGGCGATTTCGAGCGGCGGCAGCTCGCCTGCACTCGCGATGCCGACACAGTAGGCGGGGCGCAGCAGTTCATTGGAGGGAGCGAGTTCGAAAGGATGTCCGGTGAGGGCGGCCAGCGCGGCATCGCCGCTGGCATCGACGATGGCTTTTGGCCTCACAACCACCAAGGAGCCACGGCAATGCAGAGTCACCTCACTTACGCGGCCGTTTTCGACCTTGGAGGCGATGGCTGAGGTGTGCAGCAAGACCTTGAGCCGTGGCTCGGTGGCGCACCAGTGGTCGTAAAAGGCCGCGAGACGCTGCGGGGAATGCATCAGCACATCCACGCGGCCCATGCGTCGGGGCTCGCCGATGCCTTCTTTGCGCAGTCGGCGCTCCAGTTCCTCCGGCAGGCCGGCATTGGCGATCTTCAGAGGGTCTGACTCGCTTTCACGCAGCTCATACAGGCCGCAAAACGAATGCACCAGCGCGGCCGTGCCCGCGCCGCCGAGGTAGCCGCCGCCTTCCACGAGCAGCACTTCCGCGCCTTGTCGAGCCGCCGCAAGGCCTGCGGCCACGCCCGCGCTGCCGCCCCCGATGACCAAAACATCAGGCTTGCACAAATCATCGACAGAATTCCCCATGCGCCTACGCTTTCCCAAGCCAGCCTCCTTTTCCATCTTTTATCTTCCAGCCTTCATCTTTCCCATGCGCCTCCTTCTTGCCCTCAGCCTCCTCTCCTCGCTTTCTCTCGCCCAGCAGCCGGCAGGTCACGACCATACCGCAGCGGAAATTCCCGGCCTGAAAAAGGAACTCTTCGCGGGCATCACCGAGGCCGATTTCATGAAGCTGGGCGACAAGCCGAAGACGGTGAAGCTCACCCTCATCGCCACCTTCAATGCCGCGAACTACGGAATGAATTTCAACGGCCACGCTCACGGCAAGGCCGTCTTCACCGTGCCCACCGGTTGGAATGTCGAGGTGACCTTCATCAATCCAAGCCCCATCCCGCACAGCCTGCTCGTGGTGGAAAAAGACATGCTCAAGAAGCCGCAGATGGGTGCTCCCTACTTCGACGGTGCTGGGGTGCCGAAGCCGGAGCAGGGCATGGCCTTTGCGAAGGCAGATTTTGCCTTCACCGCCGATGAAGCGGGTGACTACGCCCTCGCCTGTGGCTTCCCCGCCCATGCCGCGAACGGTCACTGGGTGGCTTTGAATGTGAGTGATGAGGCGAAGGCTCCGACCCTTCAGCTCGGCGACGCGCCCGTGAAAGAGATCAAGTGACTTCACGCTTGGCGATGTCGCGGAGGGTGCTACCTGTCGCGCCTTCATTCCCAATGAAAAAAGCCCTTCTTTCTCTCTTTTCCGCTGTCTCGCTTGGTTTTGCTCAGGATGCCCCTGAGGTGAATGTCTGGAGCTACACCGGCCCTGACCTTTTCACGAGCATGATCATCGCCACGGCGACGATGGATTGGAATGGCGACGAGCAGCTCGCTGAGGACAAAAAGGGGCCAGAGGACCCGAAGCTCAAAAAAGACGACATCGCCGTCTATGGCGATGAAAACGGCCTCATCGCCGCCGAGCTCACGAATGTGCCCAAAGGCGCGAAAATCAGTGTCGAGATGAGCGGCGACGGCTTTTTGAAGCCCTCGAAATGGAAGGGGACGATGAAGCGGGCTTATGACATCGTTCACATCTTTCCAAAGGCTGTCTGGGACTACGCCGCCCTGCATCAGGTGCTTGAGCAGCGGCCCGCGAATGTGACGATCAAGGTGACGGTCAACGATGAGGAACTGCCAGAGGTGAATGAGACCGTCGTACTGCGCTCGATCAACGACTGCCCCTTCTACATTCTCTTCGACGAGGCGGGCGAGGAGTTTGACGACATCTCCTTCATGTTCGCCGCTTTCGTGAACGAGAACCATCCGTGGATCGACGGCCTTCTCAAAGAGGCGCTGGAGATCGGCAGGGACGCCGAGATCATCGAAAGCTTCGATGGCTATCAATCGGAGGATCCCGAGGTGGTCATGTCGCAGGTCTTTGCCATCTGGAACGCCCTGCAACGTCGTGGCATCAAATACAGCAGTATCACCACCACGACGCCGAGCAAATACGCCTCCTGCCAGACGGTGCGCTTCCTCGATGAGAGCATCCAAAACTCGCAAGCGAACTGCGTGGACGGCTCCGTGCTCATGGCCTCCATCCTGCGGAAGATCGGCATTGATGTGTATCTGGTGATGGTGCCCGGCCACTGCTTCCTCGCTTTCATGGACGGCGAAGGCGATGACGCCAGTCTCATCGGCCTGGAAACCACGATGCTGGGCCAGGATAACCTCAAGCCAGTGAAGGAACTGCCCAACATGCCTGCCAAGCTCAAGCAGAAGGAGTTCAACGCCTCCTTCAAGACCTTCACCAATGCCATCGACGCCGGTAACGAAAGCCTCGACAAGCACTCGGAGGCCTTTGACTCGGGTGATGATCCCGATGTGCAGCTCATCTCCATTGAGGACGCCCGCGACCTCGGCATTATGCCGCTGGCTTCTGGCAAAAAGAAGCAGTGAGGCGTTCTTTCGCCGTGCAGGTGAAGGATTCCACCGGGGAGCCGTGTTTAAGCGGCTCCCTTTTTCGTTGCCATGCGCGTCCCTCTCCTTGCCCTGATCCCTTCGTTTGCCTTCGCTCAACTGAGCCCCAACGGCGCCACCGCGTCCTTTAAAGGCAGCCTGCCACCGAAACCGACCGCCGCGCTTTCGGCGGATCAAGAAGCGGGCATCGAGGTACGCCTCAAGACTCTCACGGCCGATTTTGCCGCAGTGAAGAAGCACGAACGTGCCGCAGATGCCGAGATCTTCCTCAAAGCGGTGCGCTACGCGATCGACTTCGACGAATGGTATGACAAAAAGCCCGAGGACGGCCTCAAGAAGGCCAATGCCCTGCTCGACGAAGCGGCGAAGCGCATCGACGGCTTGAAAAAGAACCAGACGCCCTGGCTTGAAGGCAGCGGGCAGAAGGTGCTCGGGTTTTACTCGAAGCTCGACGACTCCGCGCAACCCTATGGTGTCGAAATTCCCGAAGGACTCGATTACAAAGCGAAGAAGACACCGATGTGGATCTGGCTCCACGGCCGCGGTGACACCGCGACGGACCTGCACTTCGTTTACAGTCGCCTCGTGGCGAAAAAGCCCGGCCAGTTCCAGCCCGCAGGCACCATCGTGATTCATCCCTTTGGCCGCTACTGCAACGGCTGGAAGTCCGCCGGTGAGGTGGATGTCTTCGAATGCCGCGACGATGCGATGAAGCGCTTCAACATCGACTCGAACCGCGTCGCCATCGCCGGATTCAGCATGGGCGGCGCAGGTGCCTGGCATCTCGGCGCTCATTATCCGGACCAGTGGGCCTGCGTGCATACCGGAGCCGGTTTCGCCGATGTGAAGCGCTATCAGAAGCTCACGCCCGACAAGTATCCCGCCTGGTATGAGCAGACGCTGTGGGGCTTTTACGATGTGCCGGACTATGCGCGGAATTTTCTGAATGTGCCGCTCATCAGCTACAGCGGCGAAAACGACGCCCAACGCGACAGCGCCGAATACATGATGGAAGTGCTCGCGAAGGAAGGCATGACGCCGCCGCACCTCATCGGCCCCGGCATGGGCCACAAGTATCATCCGGAGACGATCAAAGAAGTGCAGGCCTGGATCGAAAAAGCCGTCGCGAAGGGTCGCGAGCTCTTTCCCGACGAAGTTCACATCCAGACCAAAACGCCGCTCTACGGCCGCGTGAAGTGGGTGAACCTCCACGGGCTCGACGAAAGCTGGAAGGACGCTCGCCTCGACGCCAAGGTGCTCGACGGCCAGACCATCGAGATCAAGACGAGCAACGTGACACGCATCGTGCTCTACCCGCCGCCACAGGCACGCCAAGGCAGCGGCAAGGTGAAGGTCATCGTCGATGGCACCGCACTCAGCCTCATGGTTGGCCCCGAGCTGCCGCAGTTCGAGAATTTCCTCAGCGCCGGACCTCGCGTGCCAAACTCGCTGTGCCGTCTGATCAAAGAAAACGGCCAGTGGCGTGACTTCGGCAATGCCACGCCCTTCCAGCACGAAGGCCCGGAAGGTGGCAAACCCACCTCCCATCCCGGTTTGATCGACACCGCGTTTATGAAGCGCTTCCTCGTCGTGCTGCCGGATGGGAAATCATCCTCCACCGCCGTCGATGCGTGGGTGAAGGCCGAATCCGAGCACTTCCTCACTCGCTGGCGCAGCCTCATGCGCGGCGATGTGCGTGTGGTGAAGGCCTCGGAAGTGAAAGACATCTTCGCCGAAGGCAAAACGCAGGGCCTCATCCTCTGGGGCACGCCGGAATCGAATTCGTGCATCAACGCCATGCTCGGCGGCCTGCCGCTCACTTGGGATGCGAAAAAGGTCGGGATGAAAACGAAGGACAGCTTCGATGCCGCCACGCATATGCCCGTTTTGACCTACCCAGCTCTCAAATCGGCCGGATTCGAGGTTGTCATCAATTCCGGCCTCACCTTCCGCGAGGCGCATGATCGCACGAATTCCCTGCAAAACCCCAAATTGCCCGATTGGGCCATTTTGGACATCACACAGCCTCCAAGTGCCGAATCCGCCGGAAAAGTCGTCGCCGCTGACTTCTTCGATGATCGCTGGCAGGTGAAAACGAAATGACACAGCTCCTTTGGAACACGTCTCTTGACGGGCGGGCCGCTTATCGACGAAACTAGGCATCCCCCAACCATGTCTGATTCCCTCGAAACCGCCCGTTCCACCGCCGCGAAAGCACGCGAAGCCGCCGCCGCTGATCCGGCGAAGTTTCCCGCGCTTGTGCGGGCCCTTCAGCTTGTCGGTGATGCTCAGCGGGACACCGATGCGGCTGCCGCCGAGTCCGCCTACCGCGAGGCAATCGCCTCCGCCGAAGGTAAGGAACTGCCCGTCGGCACGCTGGCCAATGTGCGGATGAATCTCGCCACCTTGCTCGATTTCAGCGGACGCGAGGAAGCGGCCACCTCTTTCTATGAGGATGCCATCACGGATTTCGATGCGTTGGATACAAAGGACAGTAAGGAGGTCGCCGCGCAGCTCCGCAACAACCTCGCCATGACCTACAAGGGCCTCGGTAAGTTTGCCCTCGCAGAGCAGCACTACCTCCGCGCCCTCGAAACGCTCGAAGCCAATCACGGCCGCAATTCCGAAGCCGTCGCCACGCTCTTCAACAACCTCGGCGGCCTCTATTACGTCGCTGGTTTCCCCGACCAGGCGAAGGACATGTTTGCCGATGCCCTCGACGTGCGTCAGAACGTGCTCGGCCCGAATCACCGCGATGTGGCGCAAGCGCACAGCAATCTCGGTACCGCCTGCCACGAGCTGCGGGACAATGCCGCCGCGAAGCAGCATTTCGAAAAAGCCCTCGCCATCCTCGAAGCGCAGATCGCCACCGAGAAGCGCAGCTTTGAAGCCACCAGCCTCGATTACATCGCCCTGCTCGAAATGAACGGTGATCAGCCTGCAGCAGATGCCGTGAAGACCCGGCTCGCCTCCGCCCTCGCCCGGATGTGACGTTTTTGAATTTCCCGACCATGATCAAGCCCACGCTCCTCGCTCTCGTGGCCCTCACCGGCCTCTCCCTCGCCCAATCAAACCTCGCCACCACGCCCGTGCCTCGCACGGGCGGCTGGGTGAAGCGTCACGAAACCTTCAACGAAATCTCCAAGAAGGGTGAGGCGCAGCTCGTCTTCCTCGGCGATTCCATCACCCAGGGCTGGGAAGGTGCTGGCAAGGAAGTCTGGACCAAGAAATGGGCCCCACTAAAGGCGGCGAACTTCGGCATCGGCGGTGACCGCACCGAGCACGTCATCTGGCGTCTGCAAAACGGCAACTTCGATGGCCTCAAGCCCAAGCTCATCGTGCTCATGATCGGCACCAACAACACCGGTCATCAGGGCCGCCCCGCTGCCGAGCACAACAACGCTGTTTACACTTCCTCGCCCGAGCAGACTGCCGCTGGCGTGAAGGTGATCCTCGAAATCCTCTCCAAGAAAATGCCGGAGGCGAAGGTGCTCATGCTCGCCATCTTCCCCCGGGGGGCCACGCCTGAGGACGCCATGCGGAAGCAAAACGTCGCTACGAATCAGCTCCTCGCCGGCCTCGCCGATGGCCAAAAAGTCCTCTTCAAAGACATCGGTACGACCTTCCTCTCGCCGGATGGTACGCTGTCGAAAGAGATCATGCCCGACCTCCTCCACCTCAATACCAAAGGCTACCAAATGTGGGCCGATGCCATCGAGCCGACAGTGAAGGAGATGATGAAGTAGCGAAGCAGATCGGGTTTTCGTATCCGACAATGGCCCGCCACCGATTCAGAGGCCGGACTGAATCCGCAACCCTGCACTGCGACCTTCGTGGAACCACCGTGGCCGTGCTCTCAGAGGATTTTTTCGCGGCGTTTGAATATGATTTGACTATGGGAGTCTGACTGGGCCTTATCGCCGCCGTTTATGAAAAAAACCTCTACCAAAGTCCCTGTGTGGCTCATTGTTCTAGGCGTTTGTTTCTTGGTAAACTGGCTCGGTAGCGCCTTCGTCCTCGGTGCCATGAAACTCATGGCGGGCGTCATCGCGAATGACTCCGGATCTGCCTGCACGGATGCGCATCTCGGCCTTATCGTCGCCGTGATGGGCGGGCAGGCCATCCTCAGTGCCGAAAAGCGCCAAAGTTCCGAGGCGTCTTTTTCGCCATGCTGGTCGGTGGCGTGCTCATCCTAGCTGCGGCCATCTATTTCCTTTTCTTCCGATCCTACCCATGAAAACACGCACACTACTGCTCGCCATGCTGGCCATGGCCTCATTCACCCAGGCTGAAGACAAGAAAGCTATCAAAGCCATCCAGTCCATCTATCAAAAGATCGAGTCTGGTTACAAGGATTGGTCCACCGCTAGCCACTCTAACCCTGCCGGGGAGCACCAAGTCTCTCGCAGTGAGGATGAGACGCCGCTGTGGCGGGTGAAATGGTTCTCAAACGATGATCACGGACCGGTCTCCGAGACCTACTATCTTCAAGGGGATGAACTCGTTTTCGTGCTGCGTGATGCGGAATACATCCCGATGAGCAACGACAAAAAAAGCATTCACACGGAGCGCCGCTACTATTTCGCCGGTGGAGAGTTGATTCACGCCCTTGAAAAAGAAGCCGCCTATCCCCAGGGCAAGCCTGTGAAGCTCGACACGCTGCCCAACAAGGTGCTCGATCTGACCAAGCTCAAGGAAGAGGAGAGCGCAGGTGATCTCTACGCCATGGCTCTCAAACGGGCGAAGACCCTCGCAACTGCTCTGGAGACTTTTGATCCAGAAGGCACGCCCTCGGTAACAGACCGTGGCACGACCGGTCTCGGCTGGCGCATGATTGAGGGCAGCGCCTCACGATACAAATCCTTCATCCTGGCCTGGGGCATCGTGGGCAAGGACCAGCCTGAGGGTGAGTGGGAGGAAGACGGCACGCTCACCGGTGATCCCGCAGCCGAGGGTCTCGTAAACTACATCGTGAACCTGGAGACCGGAGACATCATCGGCAAAACGGAGGGCGCTCATGCCAGCGACCATGAAATGAACTCCCTCGCCACCGTCAGCAACACGACGGTGTGGGCGGAGTCCTCCGAATTCGTCGCCCAGCTAGTGAAAGGACGCACCGGGGACGCGTTGTTTGGCGGCCTCTACCAGGTCATCGAAGGGGCCAGTGTCTCCAAGGGCGTGGACATCCTCGCCGCATCTACCAAAGCAGCTCTCAAAGGCAAAAAAGCCTCCGCGGATACCTTCGTCTTCCGCCTGCATGACGTGCAGATCGCCACGCGTGGTGAAAAGACCGTCCTCCTCGTCGGCGTCGATGCCGAGGGCGAGAAGGAGGAGGACTCCTTTGACAGCCTTGTCACTTTCCAGATTACGGCTGGCGCTGAAGGTGCCGAGCCAAAGCTCACCGTGCTCAACACTGAGTTCTTCAAATAATTCCCCCCGCACCTGGACTCATACACCAACACCATACCTACCATGCCTATCAAGACAGCACTCATCACCACGCTCGCCGTATTCGGCACCGCCATCACCTCTTTTGCCCAGGACGCCGAGCCTGAGGCCAAATACCTCGCCTTTGAAAAGAAGACGGACACATCCGAGGAGCAGCTCTACCTCATCATCGACGGCGAATTTGTCCGCGGCACCTTGTCTGAGGGGTCTAATGAGGGGACCGCTTTTGGCCGTGTCTTCGGTAAAGTGCGCGAGGATGGCGTGCTGCACCTGACGTATAACTACACCATCGAAGACCAGCCTGGCTCCGAGGAGCAGCTCATGAAGCTCGGCAAAGGAGAAATCACCATCGCCGAAGGTGAGCTGGCAGAGCACGGCCCCAATCAGAACGTGCTGAAAGACCCGAAAGGCGTCAAATTCACCAAGGTGCTCAAGCAGGTGCCCATCAGCCTGCCGAAACCGGAGTCTCCGGAGGCGGAAGCCGTCCACAAACCAGTCGAAGCCGTCGTGAGCAAGCTCACCGGCGTGAAGTGTGATACCAAAGGCGGCTTTGTCCGCGTGGCTGGGGACTGGGCCCTTTACCAGGGCTACATCGCCGTGCTGGATGAAAAAATACCGGCTGATCCAGAGATCGCCAAAAAAGTCGCCGAGTGTGAATTCCAGGCTCAGCTCAAAAAAGATGGCAACGGCTGGAAGGTCGTCCGCTCCATTTTCGCCTCTCAGATTGGCAGCTTCGACTACGAGGACATCAGCGAGGAAAACATGGCCCCCTGGCAGCTCCTCGAAGACGGCGAAGGCAACTAATTACCCACCTCTCTCAGATCACTCAAGATGAAAACACTTCTCAAAGCTCTGCATGGGTTCCTCTTTCTCGCCACCGCCATCCTCGCCACCGCGCAGGATGGCAAAAAGGAGGACTTTGTCCCCACTGGCAAAGGCTGGCGCATGATCCAAGGCTCCGAACAAGGCAATCTCCCCCTTGCCTTCGCGTGGGGCGTGACGAGCGATGCCAAAGATGCGCTCAAAAAAGAGGAAGATGGCTCCGCCTACACGGAATTGGATGAACGCGCGAACTACATCGTGAATCTGGAAAGCGGCGAGATCCTCGGGAAGACGGAGGGCCAGCACGGCTGCGATCTCGATCACGAAAACGGGCGCTCCACCCACCATCGAGCCGTCTGGTCCGAGCGGGGTGATTACGCCGTGCAGATCGAGATGGGCGATAAGATGAATGGGATCGCTGCCTGGGTCTATCATGTGGATGATGATCTGACCAAGGCATCCAAAGGAGCCGAGGTGCTCGACACAGCTGGCAAGGCTGTGGAAGCCAAGCTGAAGGCCGGGGGCATGCTCAAGAAGACGCCGTGGGAAGATTTCATCACGCATCTCCATGACGTGCATGTGGTCCGCCGCGGCTCGGGCAGCGTGTTGCTGGTGGGCTTGGATGGCGATGGGATCGATGGCTCGTCCTTCGACAGCACGGTGACCTTCAAGCTCACACCATCGAAGGATGGAGCAGCGCCAAAGCTGGTGCTGCAAGGGGTGGAGATCCACAAATGAAGCTCGTGTAGTGCTTGAACTTCCCGGCTGACCGCTCAGGGCAGCTTCCTGGATGCAATAAAACGCCGCAGGCACGGAGACGTGACTTGCGGCGTTTTGCTGGATTAGCAGGAGAATTACTGCGGGCCGCAGAGCTTCTCGGCCAGGGCTTCGGCACCTTCCTTGCCGCCCATTTGGGAGGCTACCTTGCCGACGACCTTGAAGTTAGCACCGTCGAGTTTGATAACGACGATCGGGCCGTGGGCACCGAGGACGATGATGCGTTCGATGTCACCGGTGCGGCTGGGCCATCGGGTGCCTCAACACCAAAGGCTATGAGCTGTGGACCAATGCCATCGAGCCGAAGGCGAAGGGGCTGATCTGTTTCCCACGTCTGGGATTTTCTCCCGCGACTTGAATATGCGTTGACATAATGCGTCAACTTGAGACCAATCGTTCCGCGAGTTATTGTTATGAAAAGCATCCTGTTTTTTCTCATATTCGTCACCTGTGCCACTAGACTGCTTGCTGATCGGACGATTCAATACCCCGAGGACAAGCCCGCATTCACCATTAGTTTTCCCGACGACTGGGAGGTGAAGATCGGCAAATCCGTCCTTGCCGGGTCCGCAGACGGGCTAGCGAACGTGGTTGTCCTCACCCTGAGTGCCAAGGAGGCTGAAACGGCCATCGAGGTCGCCAAGGAAGTGATGGATGAGTATTTGGAGGGCATGGAATGGCAGGGCGAACCGGAGAAGGGTGAACTCAATGACATGCCTGTGACCTTCTTGTCTGGGAAATGCAGCTTCAAAGGCATCAAGATGTCAGTGAGCTCGATCGTCTTTGCTCCGAAGAAAAAAAAGTCCTTCTTCATGCTCTTCAACTTCGTCCCCAAACAGCTCGAAGAGAAGCATGGAGAAGCGCTCTCTGAGATTATCAATTCTGTCGAAGGCTGAACCGTTCACCGGGCGATAAAATACTGCTCACAAGGACTCTCTGGCTCGAACCTCGTGACCTTCAGCATCGAAAACTTCAAATAATCCCCCCCCAGTTAGCAACACACCCACAAACCACCACACCTCATTATGACCATCAAGTATTCATTGATCACCGCCCTCTCCGCCCTTGGAGCAGCGTTCAGCGCCTTTGCCCAGGATGCTGCTCCCGAGTCCAAAGTCCTCGCCTTTGAACTTAAAAAGGCAGACGCCGAGGAGCAGATCTACCTCATCATTGAGGGCGAATTTCTCAGAGGCACGCAAGGTAGCAGCGCCGAGTCCGGCAGCGCCTATGGCAAGCTCTTCGGCCAAATCCGTGAAGACGGAGTGCTTCACGTCACTTACAACTACGTCATTGAGAACCAGATCGGCTCAAAGGAGGAACTCTTCAAGATCGCCGGAGACAAGCTGACCGTCGCCGTAGGCGAACTTGAGACGCACGGACCCAACCAGATGGTGCTCAAAGACCCCAAAAAGGTGAAGTTCAGCAAGGTATTCAAGCAGGTGCCACTGACCATCCCTGAGCCGGATTCCGCCGAAAGCAAAGCCGTCACCAAGGTGTTGCAAGGCCCTCTCGCCAAAGAAGCTGGGGTGCCCGTGACGTTGAATGGCATCGTTCGCATCGCTGGTAACTGGGCGTTCTTTGAGGGCATGGTCACACCCGAGGAAGGCAAGACGCCCAAGGATGAAGCCGTCGCCACCAAGCTTGCCGAGCGCGAGTTCCAGGCCTTCCTGAAAAAGGATGACAAGGGCGGCTGGAAAGTACTTCGTTCCACCTTCGCCGGACCCGCCGGTTACTTCGAGTACGAGGATGAAAGCGAAACTGCCCCCTGGCAGTTGACGGAAAACCCTGACGAGAACTAAGAGCCGTCGCTCACCATTCAAAGAGGGGGGGCACCATTGCTCGACAGCCCCCCCCTCCTCAAGCTGGCGGAAAGGTCGCCATCAGTTCAGTTCAAAAATTAATCACCCGAAGTATTCCCATATGAAACACGCGCTTCTCATGATCCTCTCGGCCTGCATGCTTTCAGCCCATGCGGCGGATCTAAAGTTCAAAGGCACTCAGGGATATTCGTTTTCCGGCAGCCAAGTGACACTCAAGCTGGGGGGCGTGACGAACAAAACTGCCGGAGGGGTCAGCGGGACAATGAAGGTTCAGCTCTGGGCACTGCCCGGGCCTTATCCAGGGGTAGGCTTGAGCTCAGGCACGGTGATCGGAGAGTTCACGCTCAAGGGACTTGATGGCGGCACGTCCTACCTTCCCATGGACAGAACGGTGGCGGCAAAAATGCCTGCCAGAAGCGGTAGCTACTCAATGATGCTGCTGCTGTCTGAATACCGGACGGACGGAACCGATGGCTACTTCATCACGGACCATTTGAACTTTAGCAACAAAGCTTCGCTGGCCCCATTGAAGCTCTACACGTTGGAGGGGCCTTGGTCCTGGAAGACCAATGCAGACGAAGGCATCATCAACATCATGGTCAAAAAGATCAGCCACAAAACCCCAAATGGAACGGGCACCTTGCGCCTGGAGCTCTGGGCTTGCTCGAAGCCTTACATGGGCGGCACCTTGAGCGGAGTGAAAATGGGCAGTGTGCAGAAAAATCCGCTGAAGCCCGGTTACGCATACACTGACGTGGACAACATCACCCAATATACAAGCCCTCCGCCGGGGACTTATCATGTGATCCTAGTGCTCATGCATTACTCCAACGGAAAGTATTCCATCGTTGATTGGAAGAACCCTTCTTCGACCAACACCTGGAATTAGCCTGTGTCTGGAGACGGACTCGGAAGCCATACCGAGCTCCTGCCGAATCTCGGGCGCGTCGTTACTCCCATGCTCACAGAAACTTTTGCTGTTTCGTCCTCCACCTATTCGCCTAGCATAAATCGCCGATCTATTCTTCCCTTGCTTCTCGCCACGTGCGTCTCCCCCAAATCTAACAAACGATCATCGTTTCCTCAATCACCCCTCATGAAAACACATCAAAAATACACCGCCATCCTCGCCCTCTTCGCCACATCAATCCTCGCCACTGCCCAAGATGGCAAAAAGGAAGATTTTGTCCCCACCGGCAAAGGCTGGCGCATGATCCAGGGCACTGAACAAGGCAATCTGCCTCTTGCCCTTGCTTGGGGCGTCACCAGCGATGCCAAGGATGCGATCCAGAAAGAGGAAGACGGCTCTGCCTTCACAGAGCTGGACGAACGTGTGAATTACATCGTGCATCTTGAAACTGGCACCATTCTTGGCAAAACCGAAGGCCAGCATGGATGCGATCTCGACCGCGAGGCAAGACGCTCCACCGGGCATGAGGCCGTCTGGTCCGAGGCGGGGGATTTTGTGGTGCAGCATGAAATGGGTAAGCGGACGGACTCCCTAGCCGCCTGGATCTACCATGTGAACGAGGATATGACTAAGTCATCCAAAGGAACCGAGCTGCTTGAAACGGCCGGTAAAGCCGTTGAAGCCAAGCTGAAAGGAAGCGCCTTGCTCAAGAAGACGCCTTGGGCGGACTTTGTCATCCGCCTTCATGACATCCATGTGGACCGTCGCGGCTCCAGCAGCGTGCTCGTGCTCGGCCTGGATGGCGACGGTGGTGATGATTCTTCCTTTGACACCACGGTGACCTTCAAGATCACGCCTTCGAAAGAGGGCGCGGCTCCGAAGCTGGTGCTTCAAGGCGTGGAGCTTCACAAGTAAACACGCGGCTCTCTATCGAATGAGAACAGCCCTGGGTTCCTTTCTCCTGCTTGCTGGCATCATCCAGCAAGCAGGAGCCCAGCAGTCCAGCGTGCGCTTCTACGAGGCCACCAAAGGCGCAGACGAGCGGGAGGCCATTGCCATCCAGTCGGCCGCCGAGGGAGACTATTTGATCGAAGGGACTCGCTCCAGCTCGCCGGAGGGCGGCCCCGTCGCCTACGGACGGCTGGCCGGCCGGGTGCGGCCTGACGGTCTGATTCATGTGACGTGGTATTCCAACGTTGAAGGCTCCCGCCACTGTGAGGAAGGCCTGCTCAAACGAGAGGGGAACACGCTCCTCATCGGTGAGGGAGAACTGGAAGAGCGCGGCCCCACCCAGATGATCCTCAAGGACCCTGCCAAGGTGAAGTTCACCAAGGTGCTCAAAGAAGTGCCAATGTCCGAGCCTGCGGCGGATTCTGCAGAGGGCCAGTCTGTCCTCCAGAAGGTGACGGCCTACCTTGAAAAGCTCGCCGGGGTTCCGGTGGAACTCAGCGGGTCCATCCGGGTGTCCCGCGGATGGGCTCGTTTTAGCGGAAGCGCCCAGCCCGCCGGGGACAAGCAACCGAAGTCGGTGGAAGTCGCTGACAAGATGCTCCGGCACGAGTTTCGCGGTTATCTCAAACAGGAGTCCCAAGGAGGCTGGCGGCTTGTATTGGCCGGATTTGGCGATCAGGCGGGCCCGTTCGAACTCGAGGAGGTCGAGCCAACTTCGGAGACAGATGTCATTCCTTGGCCCCTCGACGAGGTGGTGCCTATCATGGAGGACTGACGGCAGTTCTATCCATCGACAAAAAACGCCGCGGGAGCAGTTCCCGCGGCGTTGTTGTTTGATGAAAGCTGGATTTTCAGACCTTATTTCGGGCCGCAGAGCTTGTCGGCTAGGGCTTCGGCGGCTTCGTTGCCCCCCTTGTTGGAGGCTACCTTGCCGACCACCTTGGAGTTGGCACCGTCGAGTTTGATGACGATGAGGGTTTCGGTCAGTTTGTCCGTGCTTTCATCTTCCTTGGAGGCCATGCGGAAAATGACCGCGTAAGGATTGAACTTGTCCTTGGTGCGCGTGCCGCGCCATTGCACCACATCATTGGCTTTTCTGGGCCATGTGCCCGGGCAGGCATTGTGGATATCATTCATCAAGTTGGTGGTCTTCCCGCCGAAGCTGAAGTCCAACCAGCCGCGGCCGTTTTCCTCTCTGAAGATCACTTTGTAGCCTGCGAGACCCGGGAATTCGATTTTGACGGAGTCCTCGCCCTCTTCGAGGACTTTTCCTTTCTTCTCGGCGGAGGTGGTGAACTCGTTGTCTCCCTTGGCGCTGGCCGTGGAGAAGGCCCCGAGGGTGATGAGGAGCGAGAGTGCCGTGGTGAGCAGTTTGCGTGTTGTCATTGGGTGTGTCGATTTGATGGTATGATTATCGAGTAAGGGTCGTTTTTATAACGAGAGACCCCGTGCCCGATTTGCCTGCACAGACTGATTTTGTCACGGGAAAATTCACCGGACTTACCTTCCGATAAGCAGGCTGCGAAAACCTCCATTTACCAGATCACGATCGTCAGTTTCTTCGGGCCGTGGGCTCCGAGGATGATGATGCGTTCGATGTCGCCGGTGCGACTGGGGCCGGTGATGAGGGTGGTGAGGCTGGGCCAAGCGGTGCCGTAGCGCTGTTGGATGAGTTCGTAACCGGCGGGGAGATCGGGGAGAAGCTGGCCGCGGCGGGCGAGGACGACGTGATGCTCCGGGAGCACGCTGAGGGCACGGCCGCCGCCGCTGCGGGCGGTGAGGAAGACGCTGCCGGTTTGCGCGATGAGGGCGTCGCATTCGGTGATGCCGGCGTCGCAGGCTTCGAGCTCGAAGCGGTCGTAGCCTTCGGTGGTGTCCAGAAACGGGCTAAAGCCCGAACTACGAACGAGGGCATCGGTGAGCGTGCCGCGATGCGTGGCGATCTTTTTCCAGCCGTGTTTGGCAGCGAGTTCGGCGAGTTTGGCCTTGGCGGCGGCTTCGTCGGCGCAGGCGTGGAATTCAGCGCGGAGGAATTCGGCGTTCGCGGCGAATTGCGGGATCAAATCGGTGACGGGAGGCAGTACGGCGCGTTTTTGAGCAGCGGTGGCTTCAAAGGGCTGCGGGTGGGTGTCGGAGAGGGCTTCTTCGATGCGGGCGAGGATGAGTTCGCGGGAGGTGGTGGCTTCGATGGCGCGTTTGGGACTGGCTTCGATGGCGTTAGTCCACCGGAAATCTGAAGCTGTCGATTTGGGAGACGGAATGGTGTTCTTTACACCACGGGACCTCCACCAGTCTTTGAAGCTCTGCGGAGCCATCGCGGGTGCGTGGCGTGTTTTCGTCCAGGCACGCATCGGATCGAGCGGGGTGGCGGAGATGAGGCGGTGGAGGGGCTGGGCCAGTTTCGCGAGCTTCGTGCCGATTTGATACACGACGGGCTTGTTGATGCTTTTGGCGAAAAGACGCCACGCGAGGCCTTCGAGTGCGTCGGGCTTTTCGCGGACGGCGTTGCGGCGGTTTTGCAGGAGGTGGTGATGGAGGTCGATTTTAACTGGGCAGGTGGCGGTGCAGGCTCCGCAGAGGCTGGAGGAGCCGCTGAGGTGCTTCCAGTCCTGCAAACCGCGCAGATGCGGCGTGATAACGCTGCCGATGGGGCCTTGATACGTCGTGCCGTAGCTGATGCCGCCAATGTTTTTGAAGATGGGGCACACGTTCAAACACGCACCGCAGCGGATGCAGTGAAGGGCGTCTCGCTGCTCGGGGTCGGCGAGGAGGGCGGTGCGGTGATTGTCGAGCAGGACGATGTGCCATTCCTCGGGTCCATCGATCTCGCCGGGCTGTCGCGGGCCGGCGTAGGCGGTGTTGTAGCAGGTGATGGGCTGCCCGGTGCCTGCGGTGGCGAGCATCGGGAGGAAGAGCGCGAGGTCGCTCATCTTTGGCAGCACCTTTTCGATGCCGACGAGCGAGATCATCGTCCGTGGCAAAGCGCCGGTGAGACGGGCGTTGCCTTCGTTTTCGGTGATCGAGATCATGCCGGTCTCGGCGATGAGGAAATTGGCGCCGGTGATGCCGGCATCGGCGGTGAGGTAGGTTTGACGCAGGAAACGCCGGGCGATCATGGTGAGCTCCTCGGGATCATCGGTGGGCGCGGTTTTGAGTTTCTCCTCAAAGAGATCGCTGATCTCCTTCATGCTGAGGTGCATGCACGGGGCCACAAAGTGATACGGCGGCTCGTTGCGGAGCTGCTGGATGTATTCGCCGAGGTCGTTTTCGAGCACGTGGTAGCCCGCTTTTTCCAGGTGGTCGTTGAGGTGGATCTCCTCGGAGGTCATCACCTTGCTCTTGATGATGCGTTTCACCTCGCGGCGCTCCAGGATGCTGAAAATGATCTTTCGGGCCTCCTCGCTGTCTTTGGCCCAATGCACGACGGTGCCGCGGGCGGTGGCTTTTTGCTCAAACTCGACCAAATGCGCGTGCAGGTGGCTGATGGCCCCTTTTTTGGTCTGCGAGGCCAAAATGCGTGCCTGCTGCCAGTCCTGGAAAAAGCCCTGCGAGCGGGTGCGGGCGTCATAATACTTCCACATGCCGGTGTGGATGCGCTCGCGGTGCACGAGGTCGTTCGTGAGGCGGGTGGCGGCGTCGAGGAAGGTGGATTTGGCGGACATTTTCGGGAGATCGGTCGGATAGGACGGATTGGTCGGATCAGACCGATTTGGAGGTCAGGATTTCGGCGAGGTGGATGGTTTTGAGTGGCTGCTTCTGCGCGGTGAGGAGGCCTTGGAGGTGCATGAGGCAGCTCGAATCGCCGGAGACGAGGTAGTCGGCGGTGGTGTCGCGGGCGGAGGCGCATTTGACCTCGCCCATGGCGGTGGAGATCATGGGGAATTTGGTGGAGAAGGTGCCGCCGAAGCCGCAGCAGGTCTCGGCTTCCTTCATCTCGACGAGCTGGAGGCCGCGCACCTTTTCGAGGAGCTGGCGGGCGGGCTTTTTGAGGTTCAGCTCGCGGAGGCCGTGACAGCCGTCGTGGTAGGTGACCTTGTGCGGGAAGGACGCGCCGAGATCGGTGACGCCGAGTTTGTTCACGAGGAAGTCGGTGAACTCCCAGCACTTCGCGGAGAGGGCATTGGCCTCGGCTTCCTCCGGCTGGCCGTGGAAGAGTTCCTTGTAGAAGACCTTCAACATGGCCCCGCAGGAGCCGGAGGCGATGACGACGGCCTCGCTGTCGCGGAGTCGATTCAGCACGGGGCGGGCGGCTTCGCGTGCCTCGTCCCAGTAGCCGGCATTGAAGGGTGGCTGGCCGCAGCAGCCGAGCTCATCCGGGTAGTCGATTTGATGGCCGAGCCCCTCCAGGATGTTCACGATGCTGATCCCGGCCTTCGGGCTGATGAGATCGACGAAGCACGGGATGAAGAGGGTGATGAGCATGGAGCGGTGGATTACTGGAGTGATGGGGAGATGCTATCATGGATTCAACACTCCACTACTCCCGCACTCCACCTCCGCCTGTCCGGGATGGTCAAAAAGTAAGCAGGCCGGGCGGAGGATGGATGCTTTTTGGTCGGCGGGCAGGTTTGGGCATCGCCGGAGGTGACGAAAGGCCTTCGAATGGCTTGGATGCGAGTCCCCATGCGCTTTTTGAGTTTTTTCGCCTTCGCCACCGCTGTCTCCGCCGCTGACCCGCTGCCGGAAGTCGTCGTCACGGCCACTCGCTCCGAAAACGAGGCCAAAAAGCTGCCCTCCCTCGTGAAGACACTCGACGCGAAGAAGGTCGAGGAACGGCAGCCACGCACGTTTCCCGAGGCTTTGCGGGAAACGCCGGGCGTGGCGATCCAGAAAACCTCGAACGGCCAGGGCTCGCCCTTCATTCGGGGCTTTACCGGCTTCCGAAACCTGCTGCTGGTGGACGGCATTCGCTACAACCACTCCACCTTCCGCGAGGGACCGAATCAATACTGGGCGCTGCTCGATCCCTTCGCGATGGAGCGCATTGAGGTGATTCCTTCCCAAGGCAGCGTACTTTACGGCAGCGATGCCATCGGCGGCACGGTGAATGCCATCTCGAAGAGCTCCGGCTTTGGCGGCGAGGCAGCTGGGAGCCTTTTCACGCATGGCCTGGCCAGCTACCGCTGGAGCAGCGCGGAACACAGCCACATCGAGCATCTCGAAGCGAGCATCGGGGAAGGTCAAAAGTGGGGGCTGCATGTAGGCGGCACCTTCGGTCAGTTTGGCGATGTGAAGCCCGGCCAGGGCCCACGCCAGCCACGCACGGGCTATGACCAGTGGGCCTTCGATGTGAGGCTGGATATTGCTTTGGACGATCAGTGGCTGCTCACCGCCGTGCATCAGCAAAGTCGCATGAATGACGTGTGGCGCACGCATTCCACGAACCAAGGCACCTCCTTCGAGGGCACGACCAATGGCACGGATCGCGTGCGGCTTTTCGATCAGGAGCGGAGCCTCTCCTACCTGCGGCTGGCAGGCAAAGATCTCGGTGGCTGGATCGACGCGGCGAGCCTCACGGTTTCCCTGCAAACCCAGGGCGAGGAGCAGTTTCGCGTGACGGGTGCGGGAGTGCGTTCCTTCAATGACGTGGATCTCACCACGCTCGGCGTGGATCTCCAGTTCGAGAGCCGCACGGCCATCGGCAAGCTGGTCTATGGCGTGGATTTCTACCACGACTGGGTGGAGAGCGATGCGACGGACAATGTCAATTCAGGCGCTGTGGCCGATGATTCGACCTACAGCCTGCTGGGTGTCTTTCTCCAAGATGAAGTCGATCTTGGAGATCGTCTCCACCTTGTCGGAGGCGGTCGCTACACGCATGTGCGGGCGGATGCCGGAAAGTTCACTGATCCGGTCACCGGAGCACGCCAGAGCTTCTCAGACGAATGGGATAATTTCTCCGCGAATCTGCGCCTGATGCTGGACCTCGATTCGAAGGACCGCTTTCAGCTTTTCGGCGGCTGGTCGCAGAGTTTCCGTGCGCCGAACCTGTCCGACCTTTCCCGAGACGATCTCTCTGGTGCCACCACTCGCGAAGCCCCGTCCACGGGACTGAACCCGGAGATCTACAACACCTTTGAGATTGGCCTCAAAGCGCAGACGGATTCGATCACGGCGAGCTTGGGTTACTTTTACACGCGGATCAACGACATGATCGTGCGCCGTCCAACTGGTCGTGTGGTGGGTGGTCGCAATGAGATGACCAAGTCGAACGCGGATGACGGCTACATGCAGGGCGTGGAATTCTCGGCGAACTGGCAGATCGATCCCAACTGGAGTGTCTTTGGCCATGTGGCCTGGGTGGATGGCGAGGCGGATCAATTCATCGGAAACTCCGCCTCAACGCGCCGCGAGCCTTTGGGCAAGGTGGCGCCGCTTGTGGGTTATGGCGGCGTGCGCTGGCAGACCACGTCGAAGAAGGTGTGGACGGAGCTCGTGTGCCTCACCTACGGCGAGGCGGCTCGGATGAATGCCTCCGACCTCGCGGATACGGATCGCATTCCAGCCAATGGCACGCCTAGCTTCTGGCTCGTCACCCTTCGCGGTGGCTGGCAGGTGAATGACCATCTCATTCTGAATGCCAGCATCGAAAACATCCTGAACGAGACCTACCGCTACCACGGCAGCGGCAGCAACGAGCCCGGTCTCGGCGTCAATCTCGGGGCGACGGTGAAGTTTTGAGGCCTTAGGTCTGCAAATACTCGTTCTCCCGCCGCTCCGCGCCGATGCTGGTGTGCGGGCCATGGCCGGGATAGACGAGGGTGTCATCCGGCAGCGTGAGGAGCTTCGTTTGAATGCCTTCCACAAGCTGGCTCATCGAACCACCGGGGAAATCGGTGCGCCCGATGCTGTCACGGAAGAGCACATCGCCGCCGAAAAGGAGGTTTTGCGCCTCCCAGAGGAAGCAAACGCTGTCCGGCGAATGGCCGGGGACATGAAACAGCTTCCAGGTAACCCCGCAGGCCTCCACGGAGCTTTTGCCTTCGAGAAGCTCATCCACCTCGAAAGGCGTCACGGCCATCGAAGTGCCGGTTACCGCCCCGAAAAGGCGTTCCAGCGTCAAATTCACCGAGTGGGCCGCCCACGAGAAAACCCGGCAATCATGCTTTGCCCGCACTTTGGCGGCATCCAAGACGTGATCGAAGTGCTGGTGGGTCAAAAAGAGCACATTGACCTTGAGGCCGAGTTTTTCGAGCCAGGCGGCCACGCCCTCCGGGGCATCGACCAGCACATTGCCGCCGGGCAGGCTCAGGAAATGGCCATTCGTCGCGGCGATGCCGCCGGTGAAGGTTTGGATGGTGACATTCGACATGGCCCGCGAAATGCGGGAAACCGGTGGACAATTCAAGACGGAAAATACAAAGTTCCGCGCAAAACCGAACCTGCGGCTCGTTAACCCTTGGAAGTATGATCGTGAAACCCTCGTCCCTTTTCGTGGCGGCCTCTGCCGCTCTCGCGCTGCTCTCATCGGCCGTGCCCACCCTCCGCGCTGCCGAGATGAATTTCGGCCAGGTGGCCATGCATGTGGCCTACATGCTACAGAACCACCATTACTCGCACCGCGATTTCGATGATGAGATGTCGAAGACCATGTTGGGTAACTTCCTCGACATGCTCGACTTTCGTCACCAATACTTCACTCAGGATGATGTGGACGGCTTCCGTGAGAAGTATGACACCACGCTCGATGACCATCTCCTGATGCGGAACATCAGCCCCGCCATCGAGATCTACGACGTGTACAAGCAACGCGTGAAGGAACGGGTCGAGTTCGTCAAAGCCACGCTCAAGAGCAAGAAGTTCACCTTCGACTCCAACCGCACCATCGACCTGAAGCGCGACAAGATGCCTTGGCCGAAGGATAAGTCCGCCGCTGACAAGATGTGGCTCGACATCATTGAGGAAAACCTCCTCCAGGAACGCATCTCCGATGAGGCCCGCCTCCGCGAAGACAAGAAGAAGGCCGAAAAAGCTGCCCAGAAGAAGGCCGAAGGCAAGGATACCACCGCCGAGGCTAAAAAAGAGGAACCCAAGAAACCTGCGGAGCCAAAGAAGGATGTCGCCGATGCCAAGAAGCAAAAGGACGACAAAGACATGACGCCCGAGGAACGTGTGGCGAAGGACTATGACAAGCTGCTCGAGATCACCAACGAGAACGACAACGAGGACACGGTGAACTTTTTCCTCTCCTCGCTCGCCACAGCTTACGACCCGCACACCGAGTACATGAGCACCGATGAGCGTGACTCCTTCAACCAGCACATGACGCACAAGCTCGTCGGCATCGGTGCTCTTCTCGGCATGAAGGACGAAGCGGCGGAGATCCAGGGCATCGTCGTTGGCGGCCCGGCAGATAAAGAAGGCTCCCTCCAGCTCAACGACCGCATCATTGCCGTCGCCCAGGGCGATGAGGAGTTCGTGGATGTGAAGTACCTCAAGATCCAAAAGGTCGTGAACATGATCCGTGGAGAGCTTGGCAGCACCGTCCGCCTCAAGATCAATCCTGCGGACGACCCAACCGGCGTGAAAATCATTCCAATCGTCCGCGCTGAAGTGCCTCTGAAGGAAAAGCTCGCCAATGCGGAGATGCTGCAAACGCCCCCCGAGATGGGACCTCCCCTCAAACTCGGTTGGATCAATCTCTCCAATTTCTACGGCGATATGGAAGGCGGCACCGTCAGTGCCAGCGCCGATGTGGAGCGCCTCCTGCGCCGCCTCATCAAAGAAAACATCCAAGGCCTCGTCTTTGACCTTCGTGACAACGGCGGCGGCTCGCTTGACGAAGCGGTGAAGCTCACCGGCCTCTTCGTCCCCTCCGGCCCCGTTGTGCAGGCCAAGGACTGGCGCGGCAGCATCTCCTGGAAGGATAGTGAAGCCGAAAAGCCCGTTTATGACGGCCCCATGATTGTCCTCGTGAACAAGGCCAGCGCCTCCGCCTCCGAGATTCTCGCCGCAGCCCTTCAGGATTACCGCCGTGCGGTGATCGTCGGTGACAGCTCCACCTTCGGCAAAGGCACCGTGCAGACCATCCTCGACGTGGCCCGCTACATGCCGTTCTTCAGCGAGAAGAGCCGCGCCGGCTCCCTCAAGGTCACCATCCAGAAGTTCTACCGTATCGCCGGCGGCTCCACCCAGCTCAAAGGTGTTGTGCCAGACATTCACCTGCCTTCCCGCCTTGATGTCCTCGACATCGGTGAAGGCTCCGCCAAGAACCCGCTTCCATACGACACCATCCCCGCCCGCAAATTTGGCCCTTGGCGTCCTGATGCCTTCCCCATCGAGGATCTCCTCGCCAGCGTGAAGAGCCGCATCTCCACCAATCCCGAATTCCAAATCATCGAAGACGACTCGAAGCGACTCAAGGAGCGCATCGATAAAAACAGCGTCACCCTGAATCTCGCCGAGCGTGAAAAAGAGCGACTCGAAGTCGAGCAGCGCCGTGACAAGATCAATGATGATCGTGCCAAGCGTGCCAAAGAAGTCGCTGATCGCCTCAAGGACAACGGCTTCAAAGTCTATCGCCTCACTCTCGACAACGTGGATAAGCCCGAGCTCGTCCTCGAATCCACCTTCACTAAGGAGGACAGCACCGGCATGCGCACAGCCCGGAAGGACGATGACGAGGAAGAGAACGTCACGGATGGCTCCAAATTCCCTTATGGCATCGAACCCATGAAGCTGGAGACCATTCATATCCTTCGCGACCTCATCCAGCTCGAGCACAAGCCCACCACGGCGGACAAGGGCACGGTCAAGCCCGCTGCTCCTGCTACAAAGCCGCAGGCGCAGTAACAAACATGGTTTCAAGTTTCATGTTCAGGTTCCGAGCCGTTGCTTGTGAGCCTTGAGACTTGGAACCTGAAACCTGAAACTCAATCCATGCTCGTCGGCATCATCACCATCTCCGACCGTGCTTCTGAGGGCGTTTACGAGGACCTCGGTGGCCCTGCGCTCCGAAAATCCGCTGAAGATCACGGTTGGACCGTCCACGCTGAGGCTATCGTGCCGGATGATCTCACCCGCATCCAGGACACCATCCGCTCCTTCTCGTCTCAAGGCTGCGGCCTCATTTTGACCACTGGTGGCACTGGCATCGCCGAGCGGGATGTCACGCCTGAAGCCATTCGCGGCATCATGCGGGTCGAAATTCCCGGCTTCGGCGAGGTCATGCGCATGAAGTCGCTCGAACTCACACCGAACGCCATTCTAAGCCGCAGTCTCGCCGCCGTGGTGGATCGTTCCTTGGTCATCGCCCTTCCAGGTAAGCCTCAAGGCGCTGTCGAGTGCCTCTCGTTCGTCCTCGGAGCCATCCCGCATTCGGTCAAACTCGCCCAGCGAGTGCCGACGAGTTGCTGATTCTTTATGTTCACGCATGCGTGAACAAGATGCAGCCTCCGTGGGCGCTCTCACCAGAGTGCGGTGCCTGTCATGGCATCCGCAATCTGGCGATGGCACCTACGTGAGGTCGTTCGATCAACCGTCGATGTTCCAGCCGTCGCGATACTCTTTTTTCATGAAGCCGTTTGCTTCAGGCGTATCGGGGCTGGTGCCGGTTTTGCCGTCGTAGCTGATCTTTTTGCCGGTGCGGTAGGCCACGAGGCCGAGGAGCATCATCTCGATCATGTTGGCGCTGTAGCCGAAATCGCAGGCGGTGGGCTTGCTTGGGTCTTTGCAGGCATCGAACCACTGCTTCTGGAAGTTGCCTTTGCCCACGTCGGGATACTGGTCCTCCTTCTTGCGGGGCTTGAAGTAGCTCATGTCCGCATCGTCGCCATAGGGGATGATCATGCGGGAGTCGAAATCGGCGATGATGAAGCCCTTGGTGCCCTTGAACATGGCTCCGTGGCCGATCTTCGAGAGGTCGATGCTCGGCTTTGGCGAGCGCGGCATCGCGCCACCCTGATACCAGCTCACGGTGATGGGGCCGCGCCAGTCGTTGGCGGGATGCTCAAAGTGCGATTCGCACATCACGGGCGTGACGTCGGAGTTGTAAGCATCGCCCTTGGCCTCGGCAGAGGTGGGCAACTTGGCGTCCACAGCATTCCAGAGCAGGTCCATGGTGTGGCTACCCATGTCACCGATCTGGCCCGCACCAAAGTCCCAGAACATGTTCCAGGAGAGGCAGTTCGCACCGGCTCCACCAGAGAAGTAGGCGGGATTGTAAGGATGGAAGGGCGCAGGGCCGAGCCACAGATCGTAGTGGAAGCCAGCGGGCGGGGTGCCTTCTTCCGGGAAGTAGCCGGGCTTTGGAATCTGGCGGTTGCCCCAGGCGTAGGCGGCCTTCAGTTCGCCGATGGCACCATCGCGGATGAGTTCTTTGACGCGGTTGAAGTTCGGCTGCTCGTGACGCTGCATGCCCACCTGCGTGGCGAGCTTGCCCTTCTTCGTCTCCCAGGTGGCACGCACGGTGCGGGCTTCGTTCACGGTGATGGCGAGCGGCTTTTCGCAGTAGCAATGGAGGTCACGTTTGAGGGCCCAGTTGGCGATGAAGGCATGCGTGTGGTCCGGTGTACACACGACGACGGCATCGAGGTCCTTGTGGTCGAGGCACTTGCGCCAGTCGATGTAGGTGGTGGCTCCGGGGAAGCGCTTCAGCGCCTCGGGAAAGCGGGCCTCATTGATGTCACACAGCGCGACGACGTTTTCCTCGGCGATGGAATTGTAATGCGCCAGACCGCGGCCCCACACGCCGATGAGGGCGACGTTGAGCTTGTTGCTGGCGGCGTTCTGGCCGAAAAGAGGACGCGTGATCATGGAGCCGGCGACGAGGCCGGCCGCGCCGACGAAGCCGGCCGCGCCGACGAAGCGACGGCGTGACAGTGGGGCAGGGGAGGGGTTGGTACTCATGGCGGTGGAGATTACGCCGTTTCGCGGCGGTTTTGACAAGCATCATCTTGGGCAAGTCCGGCCCAAAACGACGCAATTTGAGCGGCGCGGTCTTTCGAAAGCGTTCTAAGCTGGGATCACACCACCCGACGCCAACCATGAAAAAGTTTCACCACCTCATCGCCGCCATCGATTTCACCCCCGCCTGCCGCGTGGCCCTCAAAGAGGCCGTCCTGCGTGCCTCGCAGGACGGAGCCACCATCACCGCGCTGCATGTGATGGACAGCTTTCTCATCCACGAGCTGAAAAAAGCCCTCTCGTTGGAGCCGGCGCAGATCGTGAGCGAGTGGACGGAGCGCCTGCGGAAGTTCGTTACCGAGAGCGAGGTGGGTGCCGACAATGTGCGCTGCGAGGTGCGCATCGGTCATCCCTTCACCGAGATCTCGGAGTTCTGTCAGGCACACGAAGCCGATCTGCTCGTAATGGGTGCGAAAGGCTCCAAGAACGAACCGCATCGCATCGGAGCCATCGCCGCGAAGTGCATCCGCAAAGCTCCCGTCGATGTGCTGGTCGTCCGCGAGGATGCGCAGTCGCCGCACAAGAAGATCGTCACGTGCGTGGACTTCTCCGAGAACTCCGCCAAAGCCGTGCAATGCGCGTTGCACCTCGCCGCGCTCGATGGCGGTAGCGTGGATTGCTTGCATGTGTATCAAAGCGCCATCGCCATGTCGTTGGACTACGGCGGCTTCATGCCGGCAATGCCTGCCGCCATAGATCCCGAAGCGTTGGGCAACTGGCAGACGCAGTTGGAGGAGTTTTTGGAGCCCTTCACGCGTGAAAAAGGCTCCGTGGACGTCACGCCGCTCGTCGTCGAACGCATGAACATCCGTGAGACCATCTTGGAGCATGTCGAGAATACCAGTGCCACACTCGTGGTGCTCGGCACGCGTGGAAAGACCGGCCTGCGCGAGTTCTTGATCGGCACCACAGCGGAAAAAATCGTGCAGCACGCTCCCTGCTCCATTCTGGCGGTGAAGCCGGATGGCTTTGCTGCCGCGGCGGATTGAACCCTCTCCATGAAAAACAACCCCAGCTCATCTGACGCTCCCAGCATCGCCGAATTGCAGACGGCGCTGCAGGTCAGCGAGCAGCGCGCCGCCGCCATCGTGGAGACGGCGGTGAATGCCATCATCACCATCGACGAAGAATGTATCATCGAGACGGCCAACACCGCCACGGAGCGCCTCTTTGGCTACTCGCTGAGTGAGATGGTGGGGAAAAATATCATGATGCTTATGCCGGAGCCCTTTCGCTCCCGCCACGATGGCTATGTGAAAAACTACCTGCGCACCGGAGATCGCCGCATCATCGGCATCGGCCGTGAGGCGCTGGCTATGCGCAAGGACGGCAGCGTCTTCCCCATCGATCTATCCGTAGGCGAGGCGGTGCTGCCCAGCGGACGCCGTATCTTCACCGGCATCATCCGTGATCTCAGTGATCGCAAGGCGTTGGAGGACAAACTTCTCAGTATCAGCGAGGAGGAGCAGACCCGCATCGGGCGTGACATCCACGATGATCTTTGCCAGCAACTCGCCGCCATCGGCTGCCTCGTCAAAGTGGCGCAGAAAAAGCTGGTGCAGGCGGGCTGCCCGGAGGCCGAAAACATGGAGGAGATCGTGCGTCTGGTCAGCCAGGCAAACACACGTGCCCGCGAGACCGCTCACGGTCTCATGCCCGTGGTGCATGATTCCGGCGGTCTCATGGATGCACTCAAAGACCTCGCCACCAGCACGTCGAGAGCCTACGAGGTCACCTGTGACTTCCGCTTCGATAACCCGGTCAATGTTCACGATACCAAAACCGCGCTGCAGCTCTTCCGCATCGCCCAGGAGGCCGTTTCCAATGCCGTGAAGCACAGCCAGGCCAGCCGCGTCGAGATTCACCTCGCCCGTCAAAATGGAAACATCGTGCTCACCGTGCGTGACAACGGCGTCGGTATTCCCGACACGCCGGCGAAAGGCACCGGCATGGGCCTCTTGACCATGAGCCATCGCGCTCAAATGATGGGCGGCACCGTCAGCTTCAGCTCCAGGCCGCAGGGCGGCACCCAGGTCACATGCAGCGTACCCGCACTCCCCAAAGCTCCGAACCCGTGAAACGCGTCGTCCTCGTGGACGACCATCCGATCATGCGCCACGGCCTCGCCCAGCTCATCCGCATGGAGAGCGGCCTCGACGTGTGCGGTGAGGCCGGCAGCGCCCGCGAAGGCCTGGAGGTCATCGGCAACCTGAAGCCCGATCTCGCCGTCATTGATCTCACGCTGCCGGATAAAAACGGCCTCGAGCTCGTCAAAGACATCCGCGCCATGTATCCGGCCACCGTTTGCCTCGTCCTCTCGATGCATGACGAGGCCATCTATGGCGAGCGCAGCCTCCGCGCCGGTGCCCGCGGCTATGTGATGAAGGAAGAGGCGGCCGACCACCTCGTCACCGCCATCCACAAGGTGCTCACGGGTGGCCTCTACGTCAGCGAGACGCTAAATGCCCGCATGCTGGAGCAAATGACCGCCCCCACCCGCTCGAAAGCCGCCGGGATAGATTCCCTCACGGATCGCGAGCTCGAAATCCTCGAACTCATCGGCAAAGGCGTGGCCACCAAAAACATCGCCACGCAGCTCAGCATCAGCGCCCGCACTGTCGAGGCCCACCGCGCCCATGTGAAGGAAAAGCTCGGCATCACCGATGGTGCCGCCCTCGTCCGCTACGCCGTGCAGTGGATGGAAAGCCGCGCAAAAGTGTGAGCGATCACTTCAACGACGCGAGGAACGCCAGCACATCCGCTGCCTCCTGCTCGGTCATCGCTTGAAGCAGGCCTTCCGGCATCAGCGAGGCTGGCTGGAGCTTCTGCGAGGTAATTTGAGCATTTGGAACTGTCAGCGACTGGCCGGTGGCGAGCTTGAGTGTCACGTCGTGGTCGCCGCGATGAACGAGGAAACCCGTCTGCTGCGTGCTGTCCTTCAAGGTGAGCATCCATGTCTCGTAACCCTTCGCGATGGTTTTGGAAGGTTGGTGAATGCTTTCGAGCAGTTGCTCGCGATTCAGGCGTGCGCCCACCTTGCTCAAATCCGGCCCAAAGTCGCGACCGGTGCCGTTCACGAGGTGACAAGCTAAACACGCAGCCATTTTGCCCGTCATGCTGATGAGCTCCGAGCCGCGTTTCGCATCGCCCTTGGCGGCGAGGAGCTTCTTCGCGTCGAAATTCATGCCCAGCGTCTTCAACCGCTGATCGAAAGGCACAAAACGTTCGAAGTAGCAGGCGATCTCAGGATTCGGGTGCTTGGCGAGAGCGGGATCAAAAGCCTGTTTTTCGCGAGAGATGGCATTCACGGCCAACAGAGCTTCGGAGGAGGTTTTGACCTCTTTCGGTGCCTGCGAGGCTTCTGAGCCGGCGATCCAATCCCACAGCAACTGGAAGCCTTTCGGGTCCACTTCACGCGCCCCGATCATCGGCATGTGACCGTTTCCGCTGCGGGCGATGCGAGCGATGAGCACGCTTTGCTCCGGCTTTCCGGGAGAGATCACACGAGCATCTGTGAGCCCCAACTCACCACGAACGGGCTTTTCATTGAGCATCATCGTCTCCGACATCGGCAGATCCGCATTCGCCATGAACTGAACACTTCCGCCGCCATTTTTGCGATGGCAATGAGCGCAGTTGGCATGCAGCCAGGCACGCGCTTGGGATTCGAGATCGTCTTTGTCGTGCAGCCGGTTCGTCGGCCGGGCCATGAAGTTCGCATCGAGGACCTCTTCGGGCTTTTTGCCGTCGATCTTCACGAGTTGATCGGGTTGGAAACCAAGCGTGAAGCCACTCCAGTTGGTGTGGCAGCGGGCACACTCGCCGCGGCCGTGGATGCGCCAGGGTTGTTTGTCCGCGATGAACTCCTCGCCATCCGGGCCGACGAGATCCGCATCGGTGCCCGCATCGTTCCAGCGGTAGGAGTAGCCGTTCCAGGACTCGCCATCGAAGTGCAGGATCTGCGTCTCCAGCTTCTTCTTCTGACTTATCGTGCGTGCCAGCACGGACTCGGCGGGCCATTCGACCTTGTAGTTCAGCTTGCCCGGTTTGCCGCTGACGGTCGTCTTGATGCTCTCGCCATTCGGCAAGGCCACAAAACGCTGTGCGGTGGCTCCGTCCTGCCACATCGGCTCGGCGATCTCGAAGGGCAAAACACCTGCGGCAGGCTTTTGCGAGGCGGTGTCGGCAAAGAGACCGGTTTCGCTCAGTTGGCGAGGAAACTGGCTCGGTTTGCCCACGGCGGGATTTCTGGTGAGGCGGTAGAGGCGCGTGTCTTTTTCCCAGTTCATCCAATACAACTCGCCATCCTCGCTTTGGCCAAAGGTGACGATCTTGTGTGGCGTGTCGGCGATCTCCTCGCGCCTCGTGACCTGCTTTCCATCATGCCACAAGGCCCAGATCTTGCCGGTCTCGTAGTCGCCGTAGATGTAGGCATCGCGCAGCTCGGGAAACCGGCTGCCGTGATACACATAACCGCCGGTGATGCTCGCCGCCTCCGTGTGCGGATGCGCCGCGACGGGCGGGATGATGTCTCCGGGGCCTTTGGTCTCCGGTTTGATCGGCTGCGAGGCCTCCATGGCGCTCCAGCCGTGGTTCCCGCCCTTTTGCACGAGATGAATCATCTCCCAAAGCTCCCAGCCGACATCGCCGCACCAAAGCCGCCCCTTCGCATCAAAGCAGATCTTCCATGGATTGCGGAAGCCGAAGGCCCAGATCTCTGGCATCGCGCCTTGGGTGGTGATGAAGGGGTTGTCCTTCGGGATCGAGTAGGCCTTGCCGCCTTCTTCGTGATCCACATCGATTCGCAGAACGCAGGAGAGAAGGTCATTCAAGCCTTGGCCGGTGTTGCGTGGATCAGGCGGCGAGGGCACTTCGGCATCGCCGGTGGAGCAGTAGAGCATGCCATCGGGACCAAACTCGAGCGACGCGCCATTATGTCCGCCGCACAGCCAGGTGAGCAGCACGACCTCCGAGGCCGGATCGAGCACCGGCGGCTCGTTTTGTGTGAGTTTGAAGCGCGAGAGCTTCGTGCCATCATCGAGCTTGTCGCCAATCGTGTAGGTAATGAAGACGAAGCCGTTCTCCCGCCATTTCGGATGAAAGGCGATGCCGTAAGCATGCGAGAGCTTCTCGTGCTTCGCCTTCAAGTCGATCAGCAGATGCTGCGAAGCTGCGTCCGGCATGTCGGCAAAGGTGAAGATCTTCCCTGTGTTCTCCACTGCCACAAAACGCCGCGCCCCCGGCATCGCGATCATCTCCAAGCCATCATGAAGCGTGATCTGCGTGAAGACCGGCTCCGCGATGAACGGCTTCGGTGCCTCCGGCGTGCCATGAATGCGCGAAGTGGTCCACTGGGCGGACGCGGAGGCGGTGAGCAGGCAGAAAAGGAGGGAACGCATGAGCCATGATGCGCCGGAGCTAGCCATCATGGCAAGCGTGAAGTCCTTCTCTTACTTCAGACTGAGGATAAACGCCTTCACGTCCGCGAACTCCTGGGGCTTCAGGATGAGGTTCATCGGCGGCATGGGGCTGATCGGCGTGGCGGTGTAGCCTTCGGCGAGTTTGGCGTTCGGGTTGATGAGGCTTTCGAGGATGTAGGCCTCGTCTTTGCGGCTGGCGATGCCATCGAGGGCTGGGCCGACGGCGCTGCCCTGGCCTTTGAGGATGTGGCAGTTTTTGCAGGCGGCCACGGGGTGCTCCCAGAAGATCTTTTCGCCGCGTTTGGCATCGCCGACGAGCTTGGAAGCGTCGTCTTCGTTTTCGAGGACGAGCTCGCAGAGCTTCACGTCGTCGAAGTAGATGTCGCCTTTGCCGACGTGGAGGAGGTTGATGCTGGCCTTCGGGCGGTCCTTGCTGTTGAAGATGACTTCCACCTCGGTCCAGTTTTGGTCGCGGCTGATTTTGGGCGTGGTTTCGGCGCGGCCGATGTGGTCGTTGAGGCTGGCTTTGCCGCGGAAGGCATGCGTTTTGATCCAGGCGCTGAGTCGGTACTCGGTGTTCGGTTTGAGCGGCACATCGGCGAAGTGGCTGGTGTCGGCGTCGTCGCGGGTGATGCAGCGCATGGCGCGTTTGCCGCTGTGGACCATCTTCGGATCGGTGACGAAGCCCCAATTCGCGTCCTTGTTGCCGGGGCGGTTGCCGTAGTCGCGGTGTTTCCAGGTGTCGCCGATGGGTTCTTCGAAGCCGGGGTTGGGGAGCAGGTTGGGGCCTTCTTGGTAGTTCAGGGCCTTGTGCTTCTTCCCGAGCATCTTCGCGGCTTCGGCGAGCCATTCGTCGCTTTTGACGACGGGATCGGCGGAGAGCTTTTTGACGAGTGTCTGGATCTCCGGCGTCGTCGGGAAGTCGGAAAGCTTCACGAACGCGGCGAGGCGCGTGTTCAAATCGGGATCGGAGAAGACACCGGAGCCGAAGAAGAGGTCTTGCGCGGCTTTGTCGCTGCCGAGAGCGCGGATGGCGTTGCGGCGGAGTTTGGCGTCTTTGGAGATGAGGGCGGCTTGGTGCTGTTGCGGCGTCAGTTTGCCTTTGGCGTGAAGCACCCACAGGCCGTGAAGATCGGTCGGATCGGACTGATCGGTCGCATCTTCAATGCGACGCTGCTGCTTTAAAAGACGGCTATACAGCGTGTTCGTGTCCTTCGCGGCTCCTTTGGCCACGATGCGGTAAATGCGCCCGCGGCTGTGATCCCGCAGATCATTCTCATGAGCCCCACCGACGCCCGTGGTGGCCACGAAGCCGCCGCGTTCTTTGCTGGGCGTGGGGTTGTGCTGGATGATGAAGTTTTGGAAATCGGCCACCCAGACTGCGCCATCGGGGCCGACTTCGGCATGCACGGGGCTGTTCCACTCATCGCTGCTGGCATAGAGGTTGAAGGCATCGAGCGCCTTGTAGCCGGCGCCATCGGGCTGCACGTCCATGAGAGAGACGACCTTCATCGTCGGCTCGCAGACCATGGCCATGCCTTGGAAGCGCTTCGGCAACGCGTTGCTGTAGATGAAGTTCGAGCCTGCGGCGGCGGTGTAGCCACCGAAGACGTCCACCTGGCGGAAGTTCGGCGTGATGGTGTGGCAGGTATCGACCATGTTGATCTTCTTCGCGGTCATGCCGCGGCTGCCATCGGCGTAGGCGGTGGCGGGGATGCCACCGAAGAAGATGGGTGCGCCATTCGCGGTGCCGCCGAATTGATCGCCCGCGTCATTATAGCTGTGGCCCCACGCGTTGTTCGTGAACTGATGCAGGAACTCGATGGCGCTGCCGTCCGCTTTGAAGCGATACGTGCCCATTGCGAACTGATGCTGCTTGCCGCCGACATAGCCCTCGATGCCGCTGTAGCCGACGCAGCCGTAGATCCAGTTGTCGAAGCCATAGTGCAGGCTGCTGGCCTGCGCATGCGTGTCGCGGATGCCCCAGCAGTCGATGATGACCTCGCGTTTGTCGGCTATGTCGTCGCCGTTGGTGTCTTCAAGGTAGATGAACTGCGGCGGTGCGGCCACGATGATGCCTTGGCGGGCGAAAACGATGCCCGTGGGCAGGTTCAGCTTATCGGCGAAGACGGTGAATTTGTCCGCCTTGCCATCGCCATCGGTGTCTTCGCAGATTTTCACGCTGTCCTGGCCTTCGTGGTTCTCGCTGACGCCGTGCGGGTAATCACGCGTCTCGACGACCCAGCAGCGTCCACGATGATCCCACGCAAAAGCGATGGGCTTGGCGATGTCTGGCTCGCTGGCGAAGAGTTTCAGTTCGCAATCCGCCGGCACCTGGGTGCGCTCCATGCTTCCTTTGACACTGTAGGGAAGCTGGAGCGTGAGCGGCTCCGGTCGCTTTTCGTAATTCGCGACCTGCGGATGAACTTGGCGCTCTTCTTTGTCCCGCTGAGCCAAAAAGGTCTCGTAGCTGGCTTTGCGGTTCGCGGAGAGCTTTGAGAGGATGGCTTCGCGGCTCAGATCATCTCCCGCTTTCACAACGAGGTCGTAATCGGCACTGATTGTGTCCTTGGCGTAGTCAAAGTAGATCGCGTCACGCCCGAGGTCACGCATGGCATTGTGCAGCGGAGCCGTGTCGGCGCCGGGCGTGTCGATATAGAGCACGCGGATGGGATGGGCGGCGGCGGAGAGAGCCAGGAGCAGGAACAGGATCGGTTTCATGGTCGTGATCATGTTACGGAATGGCTGTGGAAGCTGTGCGGACAACTTTTGGGCGAAATCGGCCACTTTCCATTTGGTGAATCGCGGCCATCATCGCACCTCAATGGACGACCGACTGCCCCGCTGGATGAAATGGACCCTGCCGCTGCTCAGCGGCGGTCTGCTAGTGTTTGCGTTTCCAGGTTGGAACTCGCAACTCGCGGTGTGGTTGTGGTTGTTTCCGCTGCTGGCGGTGCTCTGGCCGGTGAAGAGTTCCAAGTCGAAGGTTTCGGGTTTCAAGCTGGGGTATCTGGCGGGGCTGGCGTTCTTCCTGCCGAACCTGTGGTGGATCCGGCATTCGTCTCGCGTGATGCTCGGTGGAGCGAGGGATGGATCGTGGGCGGGCTGGGGGCCTGAGTTGTTGGGATTCGGCGCGGTGATCGGGCTGGCGGGCTACTGCGCAGTCTATTTCGGAATGTGGGGATGGTTCGTGGCGAGGTTTGCCAGGCCGCATGACACCACGCTGACTCGTGATGCCTGGTGGCCTAGCACGCTGCACTCGCTGGCGTGCTCCTTTCTCGCGGCGGGAGCCTGGGTGGCCTGTGAATGGCTGCGCAGCACCACCGTATTTACCGGCTTTGGCTGGAACGGACTCGGCGTGGCCTTTCATCACAATGTGGTGCTCATGCAGGCGGCGGATACGGTAGGCGTGATGGGCCTTTCCTTCTTGCCGGTCTTTGTGGCCTGCACGGCATGGAATTCACTCACGCGGATGTTCGCTGCCTACCACGGCCGGGGCACCTGCAAATCACGTGTCGATTTCACTCTGGCGATGGTGCTGCTGCTCGTGACGGGTGGTTACGGCATGCTGAAGGTGAGCGAGAAGCACCCGTCTCCGCTCAAGGTGCGCATCGCCATGGTGCAGCCCAATGTGTCTCAAGCGGATGCGATGACGGGCGATCAGGCTGAGCGGACGTATGAGCGGCTGCGGGAGTTCACGCGGGTCTTTGCGAAGGATCGTGATCTCGTCATCTGGCCGGAAAGTGCCCTGCCGGTGAACTTGAATGACAAATACGGCCAACTGCCGCCCAACTGGCATCAGAGCTACTTCGAGAGCTTCATGACGCCGAACAGCGCGAAGCTGCTCACCGGCACGGAGATTCACGTGAGTGATGAGGAGGCGTATGTGTCCGCCATTTTGCTCGATCACGAGTTCGCGAAGCGTCAGGAGCATCACAAGGTGCATCTGGTGCCGTTTGGCGAATACCTACCGCTTCGCGAAGTGTGGCCGTTTTCGATGCTGAGGCCGATTTTCCCGGCGGATTTCACCTTTGGGACGAAAACGGAACCTCTGCGCTTGAATGACAAGGTGAGCCTCATCCCACTGATTTGCTTTGAAGACACCGTCGGCCGCGTGGCGAGGCGTTTTGTGCATGAGGAGCTGCAAATCATTGCCGCGATCAGCAATGACGGATGGTTCATCGACAGCATCGAGACGGAGATGCATCTCGCGAATGCCAAATTCCGCGCCGTCGAACTCCGTCGTCCCATGGTGCGCTGCTCAAACATCGGCGTGACCTGCTTCATCGACGATTGCGGCCGTGAAATCAGTCGTCTGCACGATCCAGAAACCAAGGACACCTTCATCGAAGGCGTGCTGCCGGGGGAGGTCAGCCCGCATTTTTCTCATCTCACCTTTTACGCCAAGCACGGGGATGTGTTCGCCATCTCGCTGCTTGGCCTTTGCGTACTCATCATCGTCTTCCGCTGGAAAGGAACTCGCGCATGCCTGGCGTAAGCGTCATCTGCCCCAGTTGCTTCGAGGAGTTTGAAGTGCCTGCGCCGCATCCAGGCGAGGTGCCGTGTGATGTGGACTATGATTGTGAGGTGTGTTGCAGGCCGATGCGGATCGCCTTTGATGAAGAAGACGGCGAGGTGATTGGGAATGCCTATGGATTGGGCGAAAACGGGCCGTGGGGCTGAGCATGGCCTGTGCTCTTTGTTATCATTTTTGCGACAAAGTGATTTGGTTATTTGCAAAGGTGGAACTTGTCGTTAGTCTCGCAAAATCCCGCTGCCAGTAGTCTGGTGGATGAGGACCACACAAACACGGTTAACACCCACACACACAATACATGAAAATCGCTATCCTTACCCTCGTGGCGGCCTCCGCCCTTCTCAGCGCTTGCCAGCAGAAGGCTCCCCCTCCTCCCCCCCCAGTGGTTTCCGGTAAGTAATTCGGCCGCTGCGTCACGCAGCAGCTTGAGACTTCCAACCTACCTAAAAATATGATTCGTTTTTCCACTGTTCTGCTGGCTGCTTCCTCTCTTCTCATGGCGTCCTGCGCCACGAAGAAAGATTGCGCCACCTGTGACGCCAAGGCCAAGTCCGCCTGCTGCTCGAAAGACGGCAAGGCTTGCTGCAAGTCCGGTCACAAGCACTAGGAATCGAAACAGGATTCCCCACCGCCGTTCCCCATCCAACCGGGGGACGGCGGTTTTTTTGCGCCAGTTCCCAGTTCCCAGTTCTCTGTTCCATGTTTGGTGTGTAAGTAGCCACTTCGAAACTGTGAACCGAGAACTGAGAACCGAGAACTACTTACTGGCCCTCGAAAGCTCCTGTGACGAGACGGCGGCGGCCGTGTGTGATCTGAATGGAAATCTGAAAGCCAGCCGCATCGCCTCGCAGATCGAGATTCACCGCGAGTTTGGCGGCGTGGTGCCGGAGGTGGCCTCACGAAATCACATCCTGCATGTGCGTCCGCTCGTGGCGCAGGTCTTGGATGATGCGGGCATCACGCTGAAAGATGTGGCCGCCTATGCGGCGACGAGCGGCCCTGGCTTGGTGAGCTCGCTACTCATCGGCACCTCGATGGCCAAAGCGCTCTCGGTGGCGGAGGGGAAACCTTTTTTGGCCGTGAACCACATGGAAGGTCATCTGCTCTCGCCTTTCATGGGCTCCAATGGCCCCGTCAGACCCTGTGTCGGGCTCATCGTCAGCGGCGGACACACCATGCTGGTTCGGGTGCACGAGGTGGGCCGCTATGAATGGCTCGGTCGCACTCGTGATGACGCGGCCGGTGAGGCCTTTGACAAGGTCGCCAAGATGCTCGGCCTGCCTTATCCGGGAGGGCCGGAGATCGACAAACTGGCTGCGAAGGGGAATCCGGCGGCTTTCGCCTTTCCACGCAGCTTTCTCGATGGCAAAAGCCTCGAATTCAGCTTCAGCGGCCTCAAAACGGCCGTGCTCTACGAGTTGCCTCGGATCGATTTGAAAAACGAGCAAACGCTCGCCGATGTCTGCGCCAGTGTGCAGGCAGCCATTGTGGAGGTGTTGGTCGAAAAACTGGTCCTCGCCGCCAAGCTTACGAAGAGTCAGCTCGTGGCCGTCAGTGGCGGCGTGAGCTGCAATCACGGCCTGCGCACCGCTCTGAAGATGCGATGCGAAAAAGTCGGTCTCGAGCTTCTCCTCGCCGAGCCCGCCCTATGCACGGACAACGCCGGCATGATCGCCTTTGCTGCCGCGCAGCGTTTCATGCTCGGCCAAAGCTCGCCGCTGGAGGCCGAGGTGGATCCGAATCTTCCGCTCGTCTAATCCCGCCGGAAATGTCCGAGAGGTTGTCGCGTTCTCAGATCATGCTACCCCGCATCGTCTGCCTGCTCGTCCTCATCGCCTCCGCGTTGCATGCGGAGGACGCCGAGTCACTCTTCGTTCGCCGCGTATGGCCCTTGTTTCAGGAAAAATGCCTCGCCTGCCATGGCAATGACGAAAAGAAGATCAAAGCTGGCTACGACATGCGCACGCTCGAAAGCGCCATTCAAGGCGGTGAGAGTGGTGTGAGGGCGCTCGTGCCTGGCAAGCCGGAGGAAAGCCCGCTCTACCTCGCCTCGACACGCCAGCATGACGATTGGGAGCCCATGCCGCCGAAGGAAGCCGATCAACTCAAATCCGAGCAGCTCGCGTGGATCAAAGAATGGATCGCCAGCGGTGCCCCGTGGCCCGAAGAAGCGAAACGAAATGCCATCGCCAAAGCCAGCGCGGACAAGTGGAGCGCCGAAGATGGTATTGCCGTGAAGGTCGTCGGCGCATTGACGCCTGAGTGGGCGAATCGGCGCTACAAGCCGGAGTCGTTGTGGGGATACCAGCCGGTGAGAAAACCAGACTTGGAGACAAGGAGACAGCGAGACAAGGAGAATCATCCGGTGGATGCGCTGCTCGCCGTGAAGGAGCCTGCGCCGGAGGCGGATGCGCGGACGCTCATCCGCCGCGCCACGTTTGATCTCACGGGACTGCCGCCGACTCCGGAAGAGGTGGAAACCTTCGCTACGGCCTATGATCGGGCTGATTCGTCTGATCGGACCGATCTCTTCCGCTCCCTGATCGACAAACTCCTCACCAGCCCCCACTATGGCGAGCGCATGGCCCGGCACTGGCTGGATGTGGTGCGCTACGCGGACAGCAGCGGCTTTGCGAACGACTACGAGCGCGGCAATGCTTGGCGCTACCGCGATTACGTCGTGCGCAGCTTCAATGCGGACAAACCGTTCGATCTGTTCATCGTCGAGCAAATCGCGGGAGATGAACTCCTGGAAAGTGATGCGGGCACTCCTGCCCGAAAGGACGCGGCTTCTGCGGGCAAGAGTGCCCGCATCACTCCAAACTCCGAACTCCTCATCGCCCCCGGCTTCCTCCGGATGGGGCCGTGGGAGCTAACCGGCATGGAGGTCGCGAAGGTCGCACGGCAGCGTTTTCTCGATGATGTGACGAATTCGGTCGGCGAAACCTTCCTCGCGCACTCGCTGCAATGTGCCCGCTGCCACGATCACAAGTTCGATCCGGTGCCCACGCATGACTACTACTCAATCCAAGCCTGTTTCGCGACCACCCAGCTCACCGAGCGTGAAGCGCCGTTTTTGAAGTCGGAGAACACGAGCGGCTTTGAGGAGAAAAAGTATCTCGAAGCCCGCCGCGCCGAGCATCTGGCCGTTTTGAAGCGTCTCGACGAAAAACTGCTCCAAAATGCCGCGAAGTGGTTCGTAGAGAAGAAGATCGATCCAGCGAAATGGAACACCGCCGTGGCTCAGGCGAAGCAAGGCGGCGGCAAGAATGCCAAAAAGGGCTTCTCCGATGTCTTCGGTGCCGCGCGGCAGATCCTCACGAAGCAGGGCTTGCCGGAGGATCAGTATCCACCGAAGCTCGTCGGCTTTGAGCCACAGGACTTCGGCAACGAACGCGTGGCCCGCAAAGGCCTCGAACGCCTGAAGTGGGAGATGGAGCGCTACGAGCCTTATGCCTTCAGCGTGTACAACGGCGTCACCATCCCGATGGTGAATGTTTACCAACCGCTGCGCATGCCCGGCGACCGCATGAAGAACGGCGAACTTGAACAAACCGCCATTCTCGGCGGCGGTGATCCGTTTTCACCGACGACGAAGGTGAAGCCCGGCGTGCTTTCCATCCTCGGCAGCATCGAGTTCCCCGAAGCGGTTGAAGGCCGTCGCACCGCGCTTGCGAAGTGGATCGCGAGCAAGGACAACCCGCTCACGACACGCACCTTCGTGAACCGCCTGTGGCTCTGGCACTTCGGGCAAGCCATCGCCGGAAATCCGAACAATTTTGGAAGCACCGGCAAAAAGCCCACGCATCCCGAACTGCTCGACTTTCTCGCGGCCACGCTCGTCGAGAAAGGCTGGAGCGTGAAGGAGATCCACCGGTTGATCATGACAAGCGCGGCGTATCGGAGGAGTTCCACGTTTCAAGTTTCAGGTTCCAAGTTGAGCCGCGAAGACCTCGAAAAGAGTTATGCGGTGTTTAAGCCACGTCGCCTCATGGCGGAGGAACTGCGCGATGCGATGCTCAGCATCACGGGCGAGCTGAATCCGACGCTCGGCGGCATTCCGAACCGGCCGGAGATCAACATCGAGGTGGCGATGCAGCCGCGCATGGTCATGGGGACGTTTGCGGCGGCGTGGGTGCCCAATCCGCTTCCCTCCCAGCGGCATCGCCGCAGTTTGTATGCGCTCAAAATCCGCGGGCTTCGCGATCCTTTCATGGAGGTCTTCAACGAGCCCGCGCCGGACTTCTCCTGCGAAGCCCGTGAGGTCTCCACGGTCACTCCGCAGGTCTTTAGCCTCTTCAACGGCCAGACGAGCTACGACCGTGCTTTGGCACTCGCGAACCGCGTCTTGAAGGAAAAAGTAGCGAATCCCATCACGCGCATCTTTGAGCTCAGTTACGGTCGCAAGCCCTCTGCGGAAGAACAAGCTGCCTGCGAAGCGCATTGGAGACAGATGGAGGCCAAACAGGCCCGCCTGACCTTTTCAAAGCCCAAACCACCGTTCGAAGTGCGCCGCGAAGCCGTCGAGGAGAACACCGGAGAGAAATTCAGCTTCCAAGAAAAGCTCCCCGGCTATGCCGACTTCGTTCCTGACCTCCAGCCGGCTGATTGCGACGTGACAACACGTGCGCTAGCCGATGTCTGCCTCGTGCTGCTGAACTCCAACGAATTCGCATACCTCTACTGAGAAGCTCGCACCCTGTAGCTGTATTCCACCGCGCCGTTTTCGAGGTCGGCGCGTGTCACGCCGGGGACGATGCTGCGCACGTAATCCACTTGGGCTTGGTTCTCCTCGACGGTCACACGCACATGGCCGGCGCTGCCGAGAATGACGCCGCCATAACCGTATTCTTCGGCGCTGCGGGTGCCACCGGTTGGATGGCCGGGTTGGGGGACTTCCTGGTAGATGATGCCGTCGAGTTCTTCTTTGACGAAAAGATGGTCGTGACCGTGGAAGACGATGTTCACGCGGTTTTTGACGAAAAGCTCATGAATCGGCATTTCCCAGCCGGGGCGGTTCTGTTTGAAGCCTTCGCTGCCGTCGGCGTTTTTGCCGCCCCATTCCATGTAGTCGGCTGGTTTGGCTCCACCGCGCACATCGCGGCCCAGGCCGCCGACGAGATGATGGATGAAGACAAAACGCATCGCGGCTTTGCTGTTGGTGAGCGCCTTCGTGAGCCAGCGATACTGCGTTTCACCCAGCGTCATGTCCCAGCCGGAGGCTCCGCGCTGCGTGGTGGACCAAAAGGGATCGAGGCCGATGAAAAGCGCGTTTCCCCACTCGAAGGCGAAGTAGCTGTGTTTGTCGTTTCCATCAGTGGGGTTCGGGAAATAGGTGTGGCGTTGCTTCAGCGACCAATCCGACATCTCCGGGTCGCTGCCGCGTTCACCGTCGTGATTGCCCAACACCATGAAAATGGGCACGCTGTGCGCCATGCGGCCCATGTAGTAGCGCTGCGCTTTGTATTGCGACTCGGAGCGCGTGTAGAAGCGGCCAAACTTGTCCACCATCGTCGTATCGCCGAGGTCGATCATGATGTCGGGCTTGTCCGCGAGCATGTTGGCCAGGGCTTGCTGGTAAACGCGCACGTCGGTGTTGTTGTCGAGGTGCGAGTCCGCCTGCATGACGAAGGAGAACTTCGATCCGGCCTTCCGCTGCGTGTGAAAGCTCCGCACCGCATCCTGCACCGCTTCGCCACCGGCGCGGCGATAGATGAGGCGATAGTTGTAGCTCGTGTCGGGCTTCAAGCCGCTCAGCACGATGTTTTGCGGTTCACTGGCCTTCAGTTTCAACGGCTCCGAGCGTAGTCGGGCCATTCCTGGCCCGTCTGACGGGGCAGGAATGCCCCGGTTACTCTCGCCATACTCGCTGAAGGCCTCCATGTCGTCCCACGCGAGCACGCTGACGGTCACTGACTCCGCGCCCGGTCGGCAAAGCCACATGTTGAACAGATACGGCGGCACCACCGCAGGCTCGACTTGGCCGCCCTGGCCTGCGCCGCCTTTCGATTTCTCCCCCGGTGCGGCCGCGATCAGCAGCAGGCCGAGCGCGGCAAACCCAAGTGACATGAAGAGTGGCTTCATGGCTTTTTGCCTCCTTTCTTCCCACCTTTGCCGCCTTTGCCTCCACCCTTCATTGCAGGCTCTCTGGCGGGATCGTAGTTCGGATTGGGCTTTGGCATTTCGGCTCCGACTTCCTTCAAATAGTCCGCGAGCTGTTTGGCGAGGCTGCTGGCGAGTTCGGGCTTGGCGGCGGCGAGGTTCTTGGTTTCGCCGATGTCGGTTTGGAGGTCGAAGAGATGATTTTCACCGTTTTCGTAGAAGTGGAGGAGCTTCATGTGGCCGCTGAGGATCGCCGAGTGCGGTGAGTCGCCTTGATAATGTGGGAAATGAAACACGAGCGGCTCGCGGGGGCGTTTCACGGGTTCGGAGGAGCCGCTGAGCAAGTGCGTGAGATCGCCGCCTTCGAGTTGCGTTGGGAGCGGTGCTTTCACGCCGGCCCAACGGCAGAAAGTCGGGAAGAAGTCGTAACCGACAACCCGCTGATGGCACCACGAATTCGGCGCGATGCCGGGTCCGCGGATGATCAGCGGCACGCGAATGCCGCCCTCCCACACATCGCCCTTGCCGTCATTCAGCGTGCGTCGATTCGAGCCGCCGTTGTCGGACATGTAGATCACAAGGGTGTTCTTCGAAAGGCCCATGGCATCCAGTTTCGCCAACAACTCGCCGACCCCGCGATCAAGGTCTTCCGCGATGGCCGCGCGGCCGACTTCCTTGTCGTTTCCGCCTGAGGCGAGCTTCCGGTATTTCTCCAGCAACGCGGGTGTGGCGTTCTCGGGATAATGCAGCGCGTTGTAGCTCATCTGGATGAAGAACGGCTTCCGAGAGACCTGACTCCGCTTCATGAAATCCACCGCACGCGATCCCATGCCGAAGATGTCCACGGGATTGGGCGGCAGATGGGGCGCGGCATCCTGATTGCCCGTGTCGCCATCGCTTTCGTCGTAGCCGTGGGCGGCAGGTCCGCCGCCGGAGAGATGCCATTTGCCGTAGTGGGCGGTCGCGTAACCCGCCGACTTCAGCATCTGCCCGATGGTGATCTCGTCGTCGCGGATGCTCTTGCGATTCTCGCCTTCGATCAAGCGATGGCCCTGTTCCGCCGGAGCGGCCTTCGTCCAACCGAGTGCTGCGGGATTCCGCCCCGTTTGCAAGCTGATGCGTGTCGGAGAGCACACCGGCGCGGGCGCATAAGCCGCGCTGAATCTCATGCCGTGCTCCGCGAGTCGCGCGATGTTCGGCGTCTGCACAAAGCTGCTTTTCGAGTCCGGCATGTCCGGGTGCATCTGGCACGAGAGCCCGCTCCAGGCCTGATCGTCCGAGAGCATGAAAAGGATATTGGGTGGCGCGGCGGCGAGGGCTGAATTGATCAGCAGAGCGACAAGACCAAGATGAATGAATCGCTTCATGGGAGGGAATGGTTGAAGTTCAACGATTGGGCACACCACTCACATCCAAATCCGGCTTCGTGTTCCACCTTGGCGTCCAGCCGGGCTTTTCGACTTTGGTGCGGAAGATGACGGTGTTGTCGAGGGCGATGTCGTCGGTCCAGATGAACTTGGCGCCTTCGAAGTCGTTCTCGAAATAGGGCTGCTTGGGATCAACTTCCTCGACGGTGTATTCTTTGGCGTTTTTCCAGGTGCTGTCGTCGAAGTCGGTGGCCCACCAGTTGGCGGGGAGTGGGTCTTCGATGACCTTGGGGTTGGCGGTGTCGCCTTTGACGGGGCCGTGGAGCCGAGCGGAGCGAGACAGGTGCGACGAAGGAGCATCCGAAGGACGTGCGGGATGGGTGGCTGGAGCACGCCAAAAGTTTTTGGCCTTCCAGGTCGCGTTGGTGACGGTGCCGTCGGCGAACTTCAGGCAGAAGCCGCCGTCGCCGATGCTGGTGCCATATTCCATGCCGGTTTTCGGATCGGCGTTGTCTTTGGCGAGCACGGCGATGGTCATCGGATACTCGGGGAGGAAATCGACGCTGACGACGTTGTGCGGCGTGAACTGGATGCTGTCCACGGCGATGAGGCGGCCATTCACATAGAGCATGAACCAGTTGTCGGCATAGACGTTGAGTTTGATCGTGTCGGCGATGCTAGGCTTCACGAGGCCGTTAGCGGGACGAACGTTGCCTTTTCCTTTGCCGCCGCCTTTTTTGGGTTCTGCGGCAGTTGGTGGTGGTGTCTTTGTCGGTAATCGGGCCATTCCTGGCTCGTCGTTGTTTCCTCGGGGCAGGAATGCCCCGGTTACTTGCCCGCTTGAGTGAACGACACGCAGCGAGGAGTTCGCGAGCACTTTGCCGTGCATCGCGGAGATGAGTTCTTCGCGTCCGGGTGAGCCAGCGACCTTCAGCGGCTCCGAAAGGGCATACATGGTGATCACATAGGTCTTCGCGCCGGGGCCTTTCGACATGGGCGGCTCGTAGCCGATTTCGCCTTTGAAGCCGGTGCCGAGTTTGCCGATGTCGGTGACGTTCTTTGGCAGGCTCAAGGCGTTGGCCGGAATGTCGTAAACCGTCCAATACCACTTTCGATCTCCATCGGGCGTGACGTGATCCATGATCAAGGCGTAGCCTTTCGTGCCTGCCGGTGCGCCATTCCACTGCAAGGGCGGGCTGACGCCGTCGCCATCGCCGGTGAACTCGACGGGCAGTGTTTGCAGGTCTTCGACGACAGGACTGTTGAGCATGAATTGGCCATCGCTGCTGCGTGGTTGATCGGGAAGCGCGACAAAGGCCTGCCCTTTGCCGCCGCGTTCACCGCCACCGCCGCTTTTCTTCATCTCTTCGCGTGCAGGAGGTTCCTCACCGCGTGGCTGCGGAGCGCCGGTGGCAAGTGCATTGCCCGCGAGTTCATCAAGCTCCGGCGTGTCGAGCTTGCCATCGCGATTGTGATCGAAGGCATTGAACTGCTCTTTCGCCTTCGCCATCGCATCGGGGATGGCGACGCCTTTCTTCGCGGCGTTCGACTTCGCGTTGTCGGCGAACTCCTGCGCGGTGACGACGCCATCGCCATTCACATCGAGGATGCCAGGTATCGGGGCCATTCCTGGCCCCTCCGAATTTTCTTCACGGGGCAGGAATGCCCCGGTTACGCCCTCGCGACCACCTTTGCCCTTCATTCCTTCAGGGCCGCCGCCGGGCGGACGATCACCACCGCCGCCGCCACCTTGACGTCGTGCGGTGTAAACTTCATCGGCCGTGCCATCGCGACCATTGTCAAAGTGGAAGGGATAGGTACCATCGTACTTGATCGAGTAGCTGACGCTGCGCTGGTCGCCATTCACCTCGTAGCTGAGTTTGTAGCTGTCCTTGCCGGTGCTTTCGAAAGCGGTGATCTTCGCGCCACGCAGCGCGGTGAGGGCCTCGCGCACGCCTTGCGCACGCGGTTGCGGATCGACCTGCTCACCCGCCTCGACCACCTCGCCGTGGAAGCCGCCGAAGACATACGGATACGTGTTCGACGCATGATAATGATAACCGATCTTCGCGTCCTCGTGGCCGTGGCATTCGTCGAGATTCGCCACCGGCGAACCATCCGGCTCCGTGAGGCCGTAAACGGGATACCCATCGAGCGCATACGCCACCGGCATGCCTTTCCCTGCCTGCGCCTGCAAATGCAGCGGCGCGATGTGGTAGTGATAATCATCCGCGCGTCCGCAATGACCGCCCCACTCGTCCAGCTCGCCGATTTCATAACTCACCTCGCCACGATTGTTCTGCGGATTGAAGATCGGGATGCCATTCACGGCCAAAGCGATCGCGCCGCGCAAGAAGCGGCCTTTGATGATCGCAGGCTCTTTCGCCACGACCGGCTTCAGCGGGATGCGCCAGGCATTATCATCGAAATACGGCTGCGGAAGCGGCACCTGCTGCTGCCACGCGGTGATGCCCACCATCATGTTGTGATCAGGCAGGCCGTTCGAGCCCACATAGAGAAACTCACCATCCGCCCTCAGATCGAGCTTCGTGAAGGGCAGGAAAGCCTTCGCGGTCTGCGGCGCATTCGCGGCATTCGCAGCCGCCGCGGCAGCGAGTTGGACGATCGAGGCCGTGGAGGCGACTTCGGTCATGCCGCGCTCGCGTTTCCATTCCTCGAGAATGTGCGCCCGCAGCGCCTCGCGGTCAGTGGTGGTCAAGTCGTGAGCAGTGAGGCTAGTCGCGAGCAAAAGGTAGGTCAGAAGAGGCTTCATGGTGTCTCATCCAACCCCATGCAGGTCAGAACTGCTTCAATGAATCTTCGGAGATTTGTCGGGATTGTGTAAAGAGCCGTGCAGGCAAGAGTGCCCGCACGACTCTTCCCCATGCGCCTCCTCATCATCGACGACGACACCGAGCTCTGCCAGCTCGTGGCCGATTACCTCAAGCCCATGGGCTTCGAGGTCGAAATGGAGCACGATGGCGAGCGTGGAGCCGATCGCGCCACGTCCGAGTCATGGGCCGCGGTCATCCTCGATGTCATGATGCCCGGCTGCGATGGCTTTGAGGTCCTGCGCCGCATCCGCGCAAAGTCCAAAGTGCCCGTCATGATGCTCACCGGCCGCGGCGAGGAGGTGGACCGCATCGTCGGCCTCGAACTCGGTGCCGACGACTACCTGCCGAAGACTTTTTCCTCCCGCGAACTCCTCGCCCGACTCCGCGCCCTGCTGCGGCGCACTGGCTGGATCGCGGAGACCGCCCCACAGACACCCATCAAAGAACTCGTCATCGGCGAGCTGCGCCTCAATCCCGAAACGCACGACGTCGTCCTCGGCGACCAGCCCTTGCAGCTCACGCCTGCCGAGTTTGGCCTGCTGTTGTCGCTCGCGAAGGCCCACGGCCGCGTCAAAACTCGCGAGCAGCTCATTGAGGAGGTCGCCGACCGCGAATGGGACGTCTTTGACCGCGCCATCGACATGCACATCTCCACCCTTCGCAAAAAACTCGGCGATGACCCGAAGGAGCCGCGCTTCATCAAAACCGTGCGCGGCTACGGCTACCAACTCGTGACTCCCAGTAACCGGGCCATTCCTGGCCCAGCTCAATGACCGGGCAGGAATGCCCCAAATACTTTATGAGCCGCCTACGCCTCCCGCTCTACACGAAGATTTTGCTCTGGTTCCTGGTGAACCTCTGCGTGGTAGTGGGCATCGTGCTCTTCTACGTTCGCGTGAACTTTGGTTCCGGGTTCGACTGGCTCCTGGGCGAGCGAGCCGGGGCACAGATCGAGCTGCTCGACAGCTACATGCAAAGTGTTCTGGTCGAGCATCCAGAACCAGAGTGGCCGAAGATTGTGGAGAACTTCGGACACTACATTGAGCACCCGATGCCAGCCTGGGAAACGGTGATGAAGCGCAAGCGTCTGGGTGATGATGTGTCGTTCGCGATGTTCCTTCCGAGTGGCGAGCAAGTGATGGGACGGAAAGTTCAGATCCCACCTGAGGTTCTGCGTCGCCTCATCGACAAACGACTTCCCGAAGATCGTCCGCGTGTGAGCCGACCTGGCGACTCAGCGGACTCCACGATGAGACCGCCCAAACCGCGCTTCGTTATTCGAAGCGAGCATCCGACCCGCTATTGGACGGGCATTCATTCCAACGTGTCCATCCAGCGCGAGGGCCGCTGGTATCCGCTTACCTTTGTCATCATTGCGTCGGACATGACGGCTGGAGGGCTGCTCTTTGACTGGTGGCCTTGGTTGATGGTTTTCGCGATGAGCATCGGAGCTTCAGCTTTGCTCTGGATTCCGTTGGTGGGCGGCATCACCCGCGCCATCCGCCGCACGAACGAAGCCTCCAAACGCATCGCGGCAGGTCAGTTCGATGTGCGCTTGCCGGATCAACGAGGCGACGAACTCGGTGAACTGGCCGCCTCAGTCAATACCATGGCCGCGCAACTCGGCGACTACATGACGCAGCAGCGCCGCATCACTGCCGATGTCGCGCATGAGCTGTGCAGCCCCATCGCCCGCATGCAGATGGCCCTCGGCGTCGTCGAGCAGCGCAGCACGGCTGATCAGACCACCTACCTGCAAAAACTCGACCGCGAACTCCAGCACATGGCCAAGCTCGTCGAAGAAGTCCTCGCCTTCTCCAAAGCCGAAACCATCCCCGACCGCGAAACGCCCGAAGACATCGATTTGCGCGAATTGCTCCAAAACATCCTCGCCCGCGAAGCCCCCGAAAACGGAGTGAAACTCGAAATCGGCGACATCCAGCTCCACAGCCTCCGAAACGCCCTCGACCGCGCCATTGGCAATGTTTTGCGAAACGCGATCCGCTACGCCAAAGACATCGAAATCACCGCCAAAGCCGAAAACGGCCTCGTGACGATCCAAATCGCCGACCGCGGCCCCGGCGTGCCCGGAGAGGCCCTCCAGCGCCTCTTCGAGCCCTTCTACCGCCCGGAAGCCGCCCGCGGCCGCACCACCGGCGGCAGCGGCCTCGGCCTCGCCATCACCAAACGCTGCATCGAAGCCTGCCAAGGCACCGTGACAGCGCGGAATCGCGAGGGTGGTGGTCTGGTGGTGGAGATGAGCCTGCCGTTTTGAGAGCTATATTTTGACACAGCAGTCGTTATCAGCGGGACAACAGACCGCTGACATGACTTCGACCTTTTTCCCCTGTGCTGGATCGCGAGCGCTGCATGCGCCCACGCGGCGTGAGTTTGTCTATGGCCTCGGCACCTCGCTTGGAAGCGTGGCTTTGACCTCCCTGTTGGCCGCGGAGCAAAAAAACCCGCTCGCCCCGAAGCCGCAGATGGTGCCTGCGAAGGCGAAGAACTGCATCTTCCTCATGATGGAGGGCGGGCCGAGTCACATCGACTGCTTTGATCCGAAGCCAATGCTCGAAAAGTTTCACCTGAAGGAATTCACCCGCGAAGGGAAGATGAAGTCGGCGATGGAGAGCGGGAAGCGCTACTATGTGAAGTCACCGTTCACGTTTGCGCAGCATGGGCAGAGTGGCGCGTGGATGAGCGAGCCGTGGCAGCATCTGGCGAAAGTGGCGGACGAGCTTTGCTTTTATCGTGGCTGCCAGGTCGATTCGGTGAATCATCCCACGGCGATGTATCAAATGAACTGCGGCAACCGCTTCGGTGGTGATCCGGCGATTGGCTCGTGGGTGAATTATGGGCTTGGTTCGGTGAATCAAGATCTGCCGGGTTTCATCGTGCTGCCGGAAATCAGCTATCCGCAGGGCGGCAGCGCGAACTGGGGCAATGGCTACCTGCCTGCGCACTTCCAAGGCACCGCGCTGCGTGCCAAAGGCTCGCCCATTCTCGATCTCCAGCCGCCGCCGGGCATCACGCCGGAGCATCAGCGGGCCAATCTCGATCTGCTCGGCAAATTAAACGCCAAACACGCCAAGGACCATCCTGGACACGACGAACTGAAGGCTCGCATGAACAACTACGAGCTGGCCTTCCGCATGCAGCTGCAGGTGCCGGAGGTCATTGATCTCGACAAGGAGGACGCGAAGACGAAAGAGCTCTACGGCATCGGCAAGGACGCCACGGACGCGTTTGGAAGGAAATGCCTGCTGGCGCGGAAGCTCGTGGAGAAGGGCGTGCGCTTTGTGCAGCTCTACAATGGCACCTGGGACAGCCACGACTACATCGAGCGTGCGCACGGCAATCTCATTCGCGGCGTAGATCAGCCCATCGCCGCGCTCATCACCGATCTCAAGCAGCGCGGCCTGCTCGATGACACGCTCATCGTGTGGTGCGGTGAATTCGGCCGCACCCCGGACAATGGCGTGCGCGGCGGAACCGCCTACGGTCGCGATCACAATCCCAAGGCGATGACCATCTGGATGGCCGGTGGCGGTTGCAAAGCCGGTCACACCATCGGCGCCACCGATGATCGCGGCATGGAGGCCATCGAGGAGGTGCATCATGTGCGTGACCTGCACGTCACGCTGCTGCGCCTGCTCGGTCTCGACGACAACAAACTCACCTTCTACCACGGCGGTCGCTTCAAGCAGCTCTCGCAGATCGGCGGGCAGGTGATCGAGAAACTGATCGCCTGAGCTTACTCCAGCGCTTTGATTTTCAGGTTCCGATACCACACCGGAGCCTGCGCCTTGCCGTGAAGGCCCTGAAGGCCGATCGGGCCGCTGCGGGCGTAGTCCTTGAGCGCCTTCTTGAACTTGTTTGGCGTGCCATCGGGATTTTTGCCAACCTCGGGCCAGTTGTCGAGATTGGCGTCGATGATCGTCTCGCCATTCAGCACGACGGTGACCTTTGGACCTTGGCAGGTGATGGTATAGCGATTCCATTCACCCACGGGTTTGCCGACGATCTTCGAGGGCGGCATGGCATCGTAGATCGCCCCGAGCATGCCATACTTGCTGCCATCGGCGCTTTCGTGCACCTGGATCTCCAGCGCGGCGAGCACGTTTTTGATGTCGCCGCTGCGCAGAAAGACGCCGCTGTTGGATTCCTTCGCCACCTTGAACTCGAGGTCGAGAAGGAAGTCGCCATACGAATCCTTCGTCCAGAGCGTGTCGTGGTTCTTCGCCACGAGTTCTTTGCCGTCAAACTGCCAGCCGGAGGCATCCACCGCGTTCGAGAGATCGGCGGCAAACAAAGCCTTCCAGCTCGACGTGTCGGGATGATCTGCGGCAAAGGTGACCGTTGCGCTGAGGACGAGGAGTGTGGAGAGCCGTTTCATGGAGAGGAGGTGGTTACGCGATGATTTCCCGAATGACATGCCCAAAATCCCGCTCCAGGCGCTTGCGACCGGGGATTTCGAGATGGTGTGGGTTCAGACCAAGGAGATGCAGGATCGTGGCATGCACATCGGTGACGTAATGCGGGTGCTCGATGGGATGAAAGCCGAGTTCATCCGTCGCACCGTGGATCGTGCCGCCCTTGATGCCACCACCGGCCATCCAAACGCTGAAGCCATACGGATGATGATCGCGGCCATCGCTGCCCTGCGAACCCGGCGTGCGACCGAACTCGGTGGCAAACACGACGAGCGTGTCATCCAGCATGCCGCGTTGCTTGAGGTCCTTCAGCAGGCCACCAATGGGCTGATCGACCTGTTGCGCGAGGCTGGTGTGATTCTTTTTCAGGCCGGAATGCGAGTCCCACGCGCCCGCCGCGCCATCGCCATGCTGAATTTGGATGAAGCGTACCCCACGCTCGGCCAGGCGACGTGCCACGAGGAGTTGCCGCGCAAACGGACCAGCCACTTTGTCATCGTAGCCGTAGAGTTTTTTTGTCTCGTCGCTCTCGCTGTCGAGATTCATCGTCTCCGGCACAGCCGCCTGCATGTTGAAAGCCAGCCGGTAGCTCTTCATGCGGGCGGCGAGCGTTTTATCGCCCGGATACTGCTCGGCGGCGAGGCTGTTGAGCTTGTGAATGAGTTCAAATTGCGCGGCTTGCTCGCCCTGGCCGATCTGAAACTCCGGCGCGGCAAAGGTGAGCGGGTTCTGCGGATCCACTTTCAGGTTCACCGCATCGTAGGCGGGGCCGAGGTAATGCCCATCGCGTACATCGAAGTAGCGCGGGCCGATGTTCACAAAGGACGGCAGGTTCTCCGTCATCGAGCCGAGCCCATAGGTCACCCACGCACCGAGCGTGGGCACGCGCGGCTCCAGCATGTGCCGGCCGCTGTGAAACTGCACCTGCGCACCATGGTTGTCGTCCGTCGTCCACATGCTGCGGATGAAGGCGATCTCGTCGGCACAAGAGCCGATGTGTGGAAACCAGTCGCTGATCTCGATGCCGCACTGGCCGTAGCGTTTGTAGCCGACCTGCAGCGGGTAGATCACGTTGCGCTGCTTGCCATTGGCATCGTTCACCACCACGACGCGGACCTTTTTGAGCTTCTCCGGGTCCTGCACGCTCGCGTAAGGCGTCTCGCCGATGGTCTTGCCGGCGTATTGGGTGAGCATCGGCTTCGGATCAAAGCTCTCCATGTGGCTCACGCCGCCCCGCATGAAGAGCCAGATGACACGCTTCGCCCGCTGCGGGATCACCGGCAGGCCGCTCGGCGGCTGCCAGCCCTGCTCCGCCCGTAGCATCGAGGCCATCGCCACACTGCCCAAGCCGCCGAGGATGTCTCGACGCAAAAATGGCGTGGGTGCTGGGCGTTGCGGCATGTTTACAATACGTCGCTCGATGAAGGGCTTCTTACTTTGCACTCAGCGTCGGCAGCTCATCACACAGCGCCAGCGCCTTCAGCGCCTGGCAGGTCGCGATGTAGGTGCTGTAGTGGTAGTTCCCGCGATAGAGCGAGTGCATCCACCAGCGGCCGGAGACGCGCTGTTCCTTTTTGAGCCATGCGACGGCTTTTTGAAGGCGCTCGTCTTTGGCGGGCACATCGCTTTGACGCATCAACACAACAGCGAGCGCGGTCATGTAGGCATCGCTTTCGGGTTTGGCGGCATCGGGGAGGCTGGTGATGAGCTTTTGGACGGTTTCGCTCACTTCGAAGTGCCAGTCGTTGAGCGCGGAAAAGTCACGTGTGCTCCAACCGCCATCGGCGTGTTGTTTGGAGGAGAGTAGTTTCAGCGCGGCATCGCGTTTTTCGGCGGAAACGAGTTCCGGCAGGTAAAAGGCGAGTTGCAGGCTCAGGACGCGATCCCAGTCATTTTTCGGTTCGGCGCTGCGAAGCCAGGTTTTGAGATTTTCGACCTTTCCGAGCAGTTTTTCGTCCTTGAGGTCCGCGAGCCATCCAGGAGCCGCCGTGATGGTGCGCACAGCTTGCAGCGAGAGTTCGAAGTCGGTGGTGATGTGCGGGATTTCGACCTCGCCGTGGCTCACGAAGGCTCCGCTGGCCGCCTGGCGTTCAAACATGTCGCGGATCGACCGCTCGGTGTGCTCGGAGGTTTTCCCAGTGACATGCTTGTCCCACTCCGCGAGGCCCAGCGAGCGCCACACGGCCGAAAAAGCGCCCGGCATGTGCTTGTAGCCGCTCTTCGTGGCCGTCTCCTTCACCTGTTTAACCTCCTTCGGCACGAACTCAATGAAGTCCGCCACGATCTCCTCGCTCGGTTTGCCGAGCTGCGGGATCAAAGCGGGCCGCTCGCTGAGGTATGGGCCCGTCGTGTGGCAATTCACGCAGCTTTTCTCACGCACCCAGCATGTCGAGCCATCATCGAGATACTTCACCGCCGCCTGGATCGACTCCGCGCCGAACTGCGTCACGCGCGGCTCATTGGCCGTGGGGATGCTCACTTTGATGTCACCGGATTCATATTGAAACGCGGGCTTCGGCTTCGGCGCGGGCGTGGTCGCGGCCCAAAGGACCGAAGGGACGAAAAGGACGGCAAGGACGTGTTTCATGCGGCATTCAAACGTGCTGCGATGGCTTCATTTCTCCGGCATCCGGGTGACGAACCATTCCACCGAGGCGGAAAGCGCGTGCGCACCCGATTCGTCGTGCAGTTCGATCTGCACGGTGATCAACGCGCGACCCTTGGCCTCTAATTCGCTGCGCAGGGACTCGATGCCTTCTGGCGCGGACGCGGTGGAGGTGAGGCGACCGTTCGCGGGCTTGCGGAATTTGGACTCCAGACGTCGCACGACCGGAATGATACCCGTGAGGTCGCCGATGGCACGCAGCAGGAACTCGCCGCTGGATGCCTCCGCCAATGCGAGCTGGGCACTGGCGTGCACGGTGCCAAGGTGATTCAAATACTGCGGCCCGGCGGGTAGTTGCAGCACCTTCGCCGGATCGTCCGCGATTTGCAGGCCCACATGCTGGTTAAAGGGAAGTTCGATGACGCTATGCATAGGAGGCTGGGTGAGTTTTCCCATACGCACGCTCCACCTTGGCCACGCGCAGTTGATAATCGGCATACCAAGTCGTCTTTCCCGTCTCCTGCGCGATGCGGTGTTCGGTGTTCGCCTTCCAGTTCGCGATGGCCCGCGTGCTTTCCCAATACGACACCGTGATACCGAAGCCGCTCACGCCGCGTGCGCTCTCGACGCCGAGAAAGCCCGGCTGCTCATGCGCGAGTTCCACCATGCGCTCCGCCATGTCGCCATAGCCCTGATCGTCCTCCGTGCGCTGTGAGGTGAAAATGACGGCGTAGTAGGGCGGCGAGGGCGTTGGAGCGAAGGTGGACATGAGATCAAAGCGATTTGTGCATGCAGAGTGCTCCACCGGCCTCTGGCACATACACGGCCTGCTCGAAGCCGGCGGCGGCGTAGATGCGACGCGCGTGGTGGTTGTTTTCCTGCACTTCGAGCGTGAGGCGGCAGCAGCCGAGTTCACGCGCACGGGCCGCGAGGGCGTCCATGAGCCGTTTGCCGATGCCGTGACCGCGATGCGTGGGCTGCACAAAGTAGTCCATGATGTAGAGCAGCCGTCGCGCCGCGAAGGTGGAGAAGCCGAGGAAGCAAATCGCGATCCCGACCGCCACGCCATCGGCATAGGCCAGAAAAACATGCGTCGTGGGATGCTGGCGCAGACCGGGGATGAGATCGCGACGCGCGGCATCGGCCAAAGGATGCCCGTCGCCCATCGGATCGGCCGAATACGCATCCAGCAGGCGCAGCGTGTCGGCGGCGTGGTCTTCGCGGCTGAGATCGGCTTCGAGCGTGAGGATGGATTCGTTCATGAGAGTTTCTGGCTCGGGAGTGATCGCATCGCCCACGCGGATGACGCCATCGCTCAAGATGTCTGCTCGCAGGCCACCGCGGTCGGCGAGCGGCTTCAGCAGCGCTTGGCCGGTCACTTTGTCCAAATGCGTGCACGGCGGGCAGAGGCGGATGCCCTTGATGAGCACGTCGCCGATGCGGAAGCGCTTTCCGACGAGATCGTTCAGTCGCACGCCCTCGGTGACGAGGTTGCGGCGAGCTTCCGCGGCGCTCAGGCGGAGTTCCGCCAGCACTTCGCCTTCGATCAGCGTGAGCTCGCGACCCGGGCCTTTGGGTTCCCAACCGGTAAAAGTGCCGCAGCCTTCAAAGTAGCGATCTCCGACGAGGCCACGATGTGCATGTGCCTGCGCCTCGTTCACCGCATGGGGCAAGACGGTAGCCGCTGGGCTGATGTAGATGGCAGAGACTCGCGCAGGCATGCGAGGATGTTGCCGTCGTCCAGCACTGGGTCAAATGCGGGAAATGCTTGATGCGAGGGCTGCCGGAGCGAAGGGATGCGGCCCATGACTGCCCTCAGTGAAGCTCCGCATCAGCCGCTCGGCGAAATCGTCGTCGATTGGCAAGAGCCACCCTTTCCGGCCCGCGAGGTGATGCACGGACGATTCTGTCGTCTGGAGCCGCTCGACGTTTCCAAGCATGCGGAGCAGCTTTTCGCCGCGAATGCGCTCGATTCTGATGGGGCGAACTGGACCTACCTGCCCTACGGCCCGTTTGAGTCCTTGGCGGACTATCGGGCATGGCTGGAGCAGCAAAGCAGCACGCGTGATCCGCTTTTCTTTGCCATCGTCGATCCCGCGAGCGGCGGTGCCATCGGCGTGGCGAGCTATCTGCGCATCACACCCTCCGGCGGCAGCATCGAGGTCGGTCATTTGAATTTTTCGCCGAAACTCCAGCGCATGCCCGCCGCCACCGAGGCGATGTTTCTCATGATGCGCCACGCCTTCGAGCTCGGCTATCGTCGCTACGAGTGGAAGTGCGATTCGCTCAACGAAGCCTCGCGCAAAGCGGCGCTGCGTCTCGGCCTCTCCTTCGAAGGCATCTTCCGCCAAGCGACGGTGCGCAAAGGTCGCAATCGCGACACCGCATGGTTCGCCGCCATCGACAAAGAATGGCCTGCGCTTCGCGAAGCCTTCGAGCACTGGCTCAGTCCGTCGAATTTCGATGCGGAAGGGCATCAGCGCGTGAGTTTGTCATCGCTGACACGAGCCGCGTGAAACCTAGCGCCTGCGTCCTGGACTGCGCCGGTGCTTCGGCGCTTTCGAGCGTCTTCCGGCCTGCAAAAAGCTCCAGAGGGCTGGAGCAGTCCAAAACGCGGGCGCGACATTCGTTCATCCCAAAGCTTCAGCGTGACTTTTATCAGCCGCTTGCTGATGGATTCGGGTGACATGGGGAAGGCATGCTCTTCGTATTGTCACCCCCCACCATGATGAAACGTCTCGCTCTCTTCCTTCTCGCCGCCCTTAGTTTGCATGCGCAGCAGCGTGTGGAGGTGTCGCGGGATTTGTGGATCTCGGCTTACTCGAAGGAGGTGGAGGGGAACAATGGCGGATCGCATCGGCTGAAGCTGAAGGGCATTCAGGAGTTCTTCCTCATCGACTTTGATTCAGCGTCGCTACGCGGGAAGAAGGTCACCAAAGCGCAACTGCATGTGCATCTCGCGTCGCCGGAGGCTCCGCTGCGGCGCACGACGGTGTCCACGATCTCGCAGGACTGGGTGGAAGGCACCGGCAGCAGCTACGCGAAGACACCGGGCGCGAGTTCCTTCGTGTGGGCGAAGACGGGCGAGCTGCGCTGGGGCAACAACGAGCCGGACATCACCTGCGTCGTCTGCGGTGAAGGCGGATCGCTGTGGGGCTTTGGTGAGGCATCTGCGCCAGATGGGGAAGGCTGGCAGATCATCCCCATCGCTCCCGAAGTGGCCCAGGCACGGCTGGATGGTCGCTCACATGGCTTTTACGTCATCGACGACATCGGCAGCGAATACACACGCGATGGCAACGCGGTGAAGTTCACGAATTTCGTGAATCGCTACGTGTCGAGCCGCGAGGACAAGCGCATCCACAAGCCTTACTTCACGCTCTGGCTCGAAGATGGAGCCGTGGAGGCTCCAAAAACCGTCAATCAGGTCAATCAGGTCGCCGCAGCCAGTTTACCGCCTGTTCCGGCCATTTCGGCCGTGAAGCCAACTTTGCCTTCGAAAGACGTTTTCGGCTCTGAACTGGCTTCGACGCACTTTTTTGCCGCGAAGGGCGAAACGATCGGTTTTTCGGTCACGGGCAAACCACTCGTCAAAGCGCCCGATTTGGGCGTGAAGCTCTACTCGATGCCGAAGGTCGGCGGCATGCATGATCCGCTCGTGCCGGGCGATGATTCCAAAAGCGAAGACACCTTCATCGAGCTGCACGTGCCGAAAAGCACGCCCGCAGGCAAGCATGGCGGCACGGTGACGGTGAATGGAACGGTGATGCCGTTCACGATCACGGTTTGGAACTTCATGCTGCCGGATCGCCTGTCGTTCCTGCCGCAGATGAACGCCTACGGCCTGCCGGGGCATGCGCGTGACTACTACCGGCTCGCGCATGAGCATCGCGTGGTGCTGAATCAACTGCCGTATGGCTGGACGGGCAAGGTGGACGAACCCGCGCCGAAGCTCGGCGGCGACGGGAAGTGGGATTGGACGAAGTTCGATGCGGAGTTCGGCCCGCTGCTCGATGGCAGTGCCTTCGCCGATCTGCCGCGCGGTGCGGTTCCGGTGGATGCGTATTACCTGCTGCTGAACGAGAACTGGCCGATGAAGCACGACGAGCACTTCCAAGGCGGCTACTGGATCGAGAGTGCGTTCGATGAGGCCTACTGGACGCAGTTCCGTGCAATGGCCGCGGAGATCGCGAAGCATCTCGAAGCGAAGGGCTGGACCGAGCCGATGTTTGAGTTCTACCTCAACAACAAGGTGTACTTCAAAAAGGACGACTGGCGCAAATGCACCGCCGCGTGGATTTTCGACGAACCGGTGCACACGCAGGACTTCTGGGCCATCCGCCACTACGGCCGCGAATTCTGGAATGCCGTCGCGCCTTATCCGAAGGTGAATCTGACCTATCGCGCCGACATTTCCCGTCCGCAGTGGCAGCGCGATTTGCTCGATCACTGCGTGAACGTCGAAGTCGTCAGCGGCGTGCTGCGCGACTACTGGCCTCGCATTCAGCGTCGCGCCCAGGCCTGCGGCAATCTTTACTACATGTATGGCGGCGCGAACGCCATCGGCACGCCGAACATCGCCAACGCCGCATGGTGCGTCGAGGCCTGGTCGCTCGGCGCGGATGGTGTCGTGCCCTGGAACACCATCGGCAAAGCGGACGCGTGGCAAACGCCCGACGAACTCTCGGTGCTCTACCCCACCGCGAACGGCCCCGTGCCAAGCCTGCGCCTGAAGACCTTCCGTGCTGGTCAGCAGCTCGTCGAGTATCTCACCCAATACGGCACCGTCAGCGGCGAAAGCCGCGAAGCCGTCATGGCCGCTGTGCGTTCCATTCCCGGGCTCAGCGCTACCTTGGTGAAGAAAAACGAGGAAGACGCCGGCAAGTCACAGTTCGGCAAAGACACGCAACCGGCGTTTGAAGCACTGCGCCTGCGTCTCGGCGCTTATCTTGATGCCAAAGCACCTGCGCCCAAAGATCGCTGGCATGATCCGCGGCCTGCACGGCCGGATTTGAAGAAGGCGCGGGAGATGGTGCCGCTGGTACCATGAGAGGGGGGGATGTTTAATCACCACCGCCACCACACCCTCCGCAGCCGCTGCCACCGTCGCCGCCGCCATCTCCGCCTCCTCCACCGCATCCGCTTGCTCCACAGCCACTGCTGCCGCAGCCGCTGGAGGAGGAGGCTTGAGGGCGATGGACCTTCTGGTAGAGCGGTTCATAGCCTGCTCCAGCCAGCGCACTGGTGCCAGCGAGAGCCACCGCCATCGCGGCCAGATGACCGGCTTCGGGCAGAGTGGGCTCGGACTCCTTCAGACGGGGTGCCATCGCGGGTTTGGCCATCTGTTTCCATGCCGCCTCGCCCGCTGGCGTGCGGCGGGCGATCTTCGAAAGCACCACGCACATGACAATCAGGCTCATCACCAAGGCGATCACGAGAAAGGCCACCGGGCGTTCCCGTTCCAAACCGATGAAGACCTTCGCCACGCCGATGAGCATCATCAACACCAGCGGAGCGGCCGTGATGAGCTGGATTTGAGACCTCTGACCACCGCTCAGCATCAAGCCGGAAGACTCGAGATTCCTCCGCAGCTTCTCCGCCAGTGGGGTGAATAGCTTTCGAAGGCTGCGAAGATCCTGCGGCAAGGTTTGCAGCACTCGCTGCTCCACCGCGTGCAGGCGTGAGTCGATGATGCCCGGCACCCGGTGCAGCGTGGCGGGCTTTCGAGGGTCATCGGATTGCACTTCCAGCATCCGCCGGGCAAACAAGGATGCCAGCGCTGCATCCAGCGCCCGCCTCTCGCCACCGCCCAGCATCGCCACCTCGTAAGGATCGCTCACCTCATCCGGTCGCACGGGTGATGCCACGATCTTGGTCGCGATCTTTGTCAGCACCCACGAGGCAAGCAGCGCGATGGCAAAGCCATAGAAGTAGAACAATAAAAACGCTTCGCCGCGGTAGTCGAAGACGTTCAAGTCATCGCAACTGACAAGCAGCATCGCCATGATTGCCAAAGCGGCCGCACTCATGGCATGCCGGGCACGCACTCGCGGCAGCCAGGACGGCTTGGGCAGCGTCCAATGCCGTGACACATCCACCCAACGCAGAGCTTTGGGCCGGAAGCAGTGCTCGACACTCGTCCAGATCTCCGCGGGCGGTTCTTCGCCAAACATCTGCCGGTAGCTGTCGAGTGTGCGCTGGTATTGCTCGCGGAATTTACCGCCTTCCAAAGCGCCTCCCTTGGTGGGCTCGTGATGGAGCGGATGTCCCAGGATCTGTCCGCAAAGCACCTGCCAGTAGGACCGTGTGTAAACGAGGTGCAGGTGCCAGACCTGGTCCACGGCCTCTCCCGGTGTCACCGGATGGCCCGCGTGCATTGCGAGCAGGAGGAAGCGCTTGTATTCCTGGATGGCGCGGGTGGTGAACTCGCGCGACCAGCCATTTTCCTTCGAAAGCCGTGCCGAGAAGTCGAACACCGCGTTGTTGTCATCGAGCTGGAAACTTTCCAGCTTCTCCCACAGTGCCTGAACCTCAGGCGTCCAATGTTGTTGGGTCATAGGTTGTTGAACGGTGAAAGGTTCGCACGACGCGGTGGCATTGCCTCGGGACAAAAGCGACGCTTCCGTCACGCGGTGCCTTTCACCTTGGAATTGATTTTCATCAACCGTCACCTCGCTGCCGCAGCGTGCGCAGATAGGCGTTGTCCGGGGCCGGCTTCACGGGGCGCTCGGGCGTGGCGATCATGGTGCGGACGCGGGTTTCGCTGCTGGCGATGAGGTCGTGGATGATTTCGGCCTCGGGGAGGTTCTTCCAATACTTCATCGGCATCTCGGATTGCATGGCCTGCACCTTGAGTCGCGCGGGATTGAAGATGCTGCGGTAGTAAGTGCGCCAGAGGTCGTCGTGGGCATCCGCGGCGGGGGCGTCGTGACGGGTCATGCCGGGCATGAAGGTGAGTTTTTCGCCGTCCCAGCTCACGCACTCGTCCGGGGTCAAAATCGACCAGTCCATGCTGGCGAAGCGTTTTTCGAAAAACGGCGCGGCAAGCCGGGTGATGCGATACTCGGGCTCAAACCAGGCGACGAATTGCTCGCGGCCGTTTTGCTCGTTCACGCCGACGAGGCGGAAGCGCACGAAGGCGTGCATCTTGTGAATGTCGCGGCTGACAGCTTTCGCCCAGGCGTTGCACTGATGCATGTCGCGGTCGGAAGGCATGCCGAGAAGGTGTTTTTCGCTGCCGAGCGTCAAACGATGCAAAAGGCGATACAGGATGGCAAAACGGCGATCGTCGGTGTGGGCGCAGACATTGGCGGCGAGGCGCAAAAAGTCGGCGGGGACCTTCAAAGAGGAATTTGAGGCGATTTGATACTCCGTTGGCTCTTCGGCGAGCAAGCTGGCGGTTTGCGAGGCGTCCACCCAATCGACGTTTTCCGGTGCCACGCCCTGCCGCAGCAGCTCGCGGGCCTTGGAGCGCCAGGCTTCGAAGGTGGGCTGGATTTGGGCGGTGTGGGTCATGCGGGACGTCTTGAGTGGTTCACGCACAGGATTTCATGCCTCGCATGGCTTGCTCCTCGGAATCCAGAATGACCTCCCACAGATTCAGGGAGGCCCACAGATTGAATTCTGAAGATAATCTGCTGGCCTCCCTGAATCTGTGGGAGATCACGGTTCATGATGATGGTTTGCATGTGTCAAATCTGTCCGCTGAGTGCCATCGCAGCATCCGCAGGCGTCGTCGGAGGTGGAGCGTTGAAGTTGAGTTCGAGCTGGCGGGGGCCGGGGAGGAAGTGTTGGCGGAGGTTGGTGCTTTCGAGCAGGGCGAGGCGCGGGCGGTGATCGGCGGCGAGGATGAAGGGCATGACTTTTTTGAGGTTCACCCGCATGCGCTGGAGATCGGCGAGGGAGAGGCGTGACCAGCGTCGCGCGGCGAGGATGCGGGCGACATTCACGGTGCCGAGGCCGGGGATGCGCCAAAGCAGCTCCTGCGAAGCGTGGTTGATGTCCACGGGGAAGACGGCGCGATTGCGCAAGGCCCAGGCGAGCTTCGGATCGAGGTCGAGATCGAGATTCGGCTCTTCTTTGGGCAGCAGCTCGCCGACATCGAAGCCGTAGAAGCGCAGCAGCCAGTCGGCCTGATACAAACGATGCTCGCGCACGAGTGGCGGCGGCTTGATGGGCAGCAGCACGCTGGGCTCCGGGATGGGGCTGAAGCCGCTGTAGTAAACGCGGCGCAGCCGGCAGTCGCGATACAGCTCATCGGCGCGATGCAGCACGAGGGCGTCGGTGGAATCATCCGCGCCGACGATCATCTGCGTGCTCTGGCCGGTGGCAAAGGCAGGCGCTTTGACACGCGGGCGGTTCACGATCTGTCGCGCGGCTTTTTTGGCCTCCAGGCTTTCGTCGATGCGCTGGCGGATGCCGTGCATGGCCTGCTTTGTGTTCGTGAGATTCTTTTCCGGTGCGAGCCGGTCGAGGCTCTGCTGCGAGGGCAGTTCGATGTTGATGCTGATGCGGTCGGCGAAGCGTCCGGCCTTGTCGATGAGTGCCTGCGAGGCCTCGGGGATGGTTTTGAGATGGATGTAACCGCGGAAGTGATGCACCTCGCGAAGCTGCCGCGCGACCTCGATGACCTGCTCCATCGTGTGGTCCGCACTGCGCACGATGCCGCTGCTGAGGAAGAGGCCCTCGATGTAGTTGCGCTTGTAGAAGTCGAGCGTGAGCTGCACGACCTCCTCGGGGGTGAAGCGTGCCCGCTGCACGTTGCTGGAGCGGCGATTGATGCAGTAGTGGCAATCGTAGAGGCAGGCGTTCGTGAGCAGCACCTTCAGCAGTGATACGCAGCGCCCGTCCGGCGTGTAGCTGTGGCAGATGCCCATGCCGCCGGTGGACCCGATGCCTTTCCCGTCCCGCGAGTCCTTCCGCGCCGCACCGGAGCTGGCGCAGGACGCGTCATACTTCGCCGCATCGGCCAGGATTTCGAGTTTGCGCGTGAGTTTCATGAGTTCGCACGAACAGTGCATGAAAAGCACTGTTCGTCATGCCTAGAGCGCGGATTTTTTCGCTTACTTCAGATCGAGATCGAACGGCCAGTCGATTTGCGGCAACCAGTGCTTCTCATCTGCCTCTTGAGCGAGTGGTGTGGTGGGATTGCGGCGGACGAGAGCATGGTAGCCGCAGTGTTACGGTAGTGGAAACGTTCCTTGATGCGCGGGCCGTAGTGGCGGGCACGCCAGCGTTCGTCAGCGTCTGTAAAAGGCTTAGCCCACGTTTGAAGCGTTGAGGATGCGCCCTGGTGTTCATCTCGATGATAAAGCACCTCCGCGAGCAAATCGATGACATCTTCGTCACGCCTGCGTGAAAATTGACCGCGACCAGAGCTGCATGTGCGATGCCTGCCGAACCTTTACCCGTGCCTTCGCTGAAGCTGGGTTGAGCGCTCGCAGGGCGAACATTCGCAGGCTGTTTGTACTTGCCAAGTCGGTCCAGATATTGAGTGGCGCCGCGCTCACGGAACATACGAACACAATGGCGAAGGCGTATCGCTCATTCCATTGCCACACTTGAGAACTGCCGGCAGTTCGTTGGAACTGCTCGCAAAAACACGGCGTAAATGTTGGCTCAGAAAGTGCGAATGTATCATGGATGTCACCCTCCCGACGAGATGCCGCTGACCGTTATCCGCGCAGACAAAATAGTGATTGAACTTAACCTTGCCTCCCTCAATATCGGCCCCTCACAAGGTGCTCGCCGCGCCAACAGGAAAAGCCGCCGCTGGTTGCCTTTCAGAACCGGTGCTTGCTCCAGTGCCTTCGTCTCCCTTATTTCATGCCTTTGTGAAACCTCTTTCGCTTCCTGACAGCCTCGTCTCCCGTTCGCAGCTGATTTCCGGGCAAATTCTCAGTGCCAGCCGTTTTTTGGCCGTGGTGGCGTGGCTTATGGGTGGTTTTACTGTCTCGCGGGCTGAGGGAGACATTCAGCCAGCGCCGGCTTCCGAGGGTATGCCGCTGCGAGCGGGTGCGGTCATGGAGGAAACATCCTGCCGCGTGCTTTATCTCGGTGATTCCATGAGTTTAGGCGGTTTCGGTGACCAACTCGACACGCTACTGCGCAACGATCCCGTCGTCAGCCATTTGTACACCTACATGGCCTGTGGTGTTTTCCCTCTCAGTTGGACCAAGATCGCGCCCTTCGGGAAGATCAAAACCAGCTGCGGCTTCTGTTCCATCGAGTCCGGCGACAATCTCCTCAAACCCAAACGGTTTGCCGATATTTACGGCCGCCCCAGCGGACATGTCCCGTCTTCCCACCTAGTGCCGAAAATCGAGACCTTGATCGAAACGATCAAGCCGGATGTGCTCGTCCTCCAGATCGGCAATAATTTCTTCAGTTGCTTCAAAGATAGGAAAACCATCCAGGAGGATTATCACCGGAAATACATCCGGTCCCTGACCATTCCGTTCCTGAAGTATCTCGCCACTACTCCGACCAGTCTGAGGCGCATTTACTGGATCACGCCACCTCAGGCCGGCAGTGTCACGGAGGAAATCCAGGATTTTGTGTTCCGCGAGATCGAGGATTGCGCCGGGGACTTCGTGACCATCATCGACAGTCGCACGATCACGAAGTACCCCTACGAGGTCATGGACAGGGACAAGGAGCATTTCTGGGGAAATGAGGCACTGGAATGGGCGGACAAGGTTTACAGCCGGATCATCGTCGATCTACAGACACACTCCATCGAGGCCGCCCCGCTGCTCGCCGATGCCTGCCGGGACACTCCTCCGCGTATTCTCAAGGACTCGATGGAGGTCGCCGCAGCCAGACCTACAGCCAAAGTCTCGGCCAAACTGGTGGCCCGCACCGAAATCCCGGACCCTTCCGCCTTCCCCTATGGCGAATATCTGGTTGGCTTTCGCTATCAAATCATCCGCAAGCGGTCCGGCAGCTATGAGGGCAAGGAAATCCTGGTGCTGCACCCGTCCTACGTGAAGAAAGTCGTTCAGGATCTGAGCGCATTCAAAATTGGAGGGACCTACGATCTTGAACTTGTCGAAATCGACGAAAAATCACTTTGGGCTGCGGTCAACCGCAAGGACGACGTGGGGGATTTCGACATGACACCCTACATCCGAGTGGCTGACGAGAGGCTTCACCCTGATTATTCCAAGGAAAAATAACCCCCATGCATTCCCGCTGCCTGATGAGGCTCGCCTCCAAACTTATCGTGTTCCTTGTTCCGATTCTGCTGTGTCAGTGCGGGGGACTCACAACAGGGCAGGGCACTGGCGGGTCCTCTTCGCGTGCCGGGATCGGGCGCGTTCTCATGATCGGCGATTCGCTGTCGGTCGGCTCCTTTGGTGATGCCATGGAGAATTACCTCACACAGAAGGCGGGGGCACGGCAGGTGTATGTCTATGCATCGTGCGGATCATCCGCGCAGCACTGGCTTTCCAGCACCAAGACGTTTGTGACGCCCTGCGGCTACCGGGAAACGCGTCCCGGTGTACACATCCTGCAAAAACACCGCAACGGACGCCGTCCGCCTGCGATGCCCACGCCCAAGCTGGAACCCCTGTTACAGAAGATCCGGCCTGACACGGTGATCGTCCAGCTTGGCACCAACCATTACGATGTGTTCCAACGCCATGGCATGGCGAAGCTCGAGGAGGAGCGTGGCTTTTTTGAGGCGTTTGCCCGAGCACTGGTATCCTCCGGCGCACGCCCGAGCCGGATCATCTGGATCACACCGCCGGATTCCTCGAAGTTTTCGACCTCGGTGGAGACTGTCGTCGAAGGGATCATTCTCGACACTTGCCGCCGTCATCGTTTCTTGGTGGTGCGCTCCAAGTCTCTGACGCGGTATATCAAAGGAACCACGGGTGGTGATGGTGTTCACTATGCGGATAAGCCGGGCCAGGACTGGGCCGCAGGTGTGATCCGGGTGATCAATCGCTGGTTCTAAAAAGACACATCGGCTAGACACTCATTTTTCCACGGCACTTCACGCATGGTTTTCAGTTCAAACGTCTTTCTGTTCTTCTTCCTGCCGCTCGTGCTGGCGCTGTATTACCTCTGCCCGCTGAGGTTTCGCCCGCATCTGCTGACCGTCTGCGGCTTGTTCTTCTACGGCTGGTCAAATCCGCTTTTCGTCCTCCTGATGCTCCTCACCACCTCGGTGGACTACATCGCGGGGATCATGATCGCGAAAGGCACCTCCAGTGCTCCTGAAGGTCTGGTTTATCCGGCGCTCGCGGCGGGTGGTGAGCGCACGCGGGCTCAGAAAATGGCTCTTTTCGTCAGCATCTCGTGCAATCTGGGGCTGCTCGGCTTCTTCAAGTATTTTAACTTTGGCATCGAGGCGATGCAGCAGATGGCCGGGGCCTTCGGCATGACCGAACTCGCCCAGGGACCTGTCCTCCAGGTGGCGCTGCCGCTGGGCATCAGCTTTTACACCTTTCAGTCGATGAGTTACACCATCGACGTGTATCGAGGCCATGTCGCGGCACTGCGGAATTTCCCGCTCTTCATTTCCTATGTGACGATGTTCCCGCAACTCGTCGCCGGTCCGATCATTCGCTTCCGTGATGTGAATGATCAGATCCTGAGCCGCACGCACACGATGGAGAAATTCACGCGTGGCATCGCCTTTTTCGCCATTGGCCTCGCGAAGAAAGTCATTCTTGGCAATCCCTGCGGGCGCATCGCGGACACCTGCTTCGATGCGGCCTCTCTGAATCCGCTGGAGGCATGGACCGGCATGCTGGCCTACTCGCTCCAGATCTACTTCGACTTCAGTGGCTATTCGGACATGGCCGTGGGCCTCGGGCTGATGATCGGCTTCATCCTTCCGAAAAACTTCGATTCCCCCTATCGTTCCCTCGGCGTGACGGACTTCTGGCGTCGCTGGCACATCACCCTCTCCACGTGGCTGCGGGACTACCTGTATGTGACGCTCGGCGGGAACCGCAAAGGCCCGGTGCGCACCTATGTGAATCTTTTCCTCGTGATGCTGCTTGGCGGCCTCTGGCACGGCGCGAGCTGGAATTTTGTGATCTGGGGCGGGGCGCACGGCCTGTGGCTCGCGGCGGAGCGTTTCTGCTCCGGGCGTGTGAGCTGGCGTCTTCCCTCGGCGCTCACGATGACGCTCACCTTCATCGGTGTGAGCCTTCTCTGGGTGCCCTTCCGGGCCACCACGCTGGAATCCACCGGTCGTTACTTTGCCTCGCTTTTCTTCATGAATGGCGAGGGGCCAGCGCTCGTGTGGCCGGCGATCAGTTCGCTCTATCTTAGCGGGTCCCTGCTGCTGGCTGCCGTCATCGCCTTCTTCGGCCCGCAGTCCTGGAGCCTCACACGGAATCTCACCACCGGCAAAGCGGTCTTCGTGCTGCTGCTCTTCGCACTCAGCGTGTCGCTGCTCGCCAGCCAGAGCTACAATCCCTTCATCTATTTCAATTTCTGACCATGAGCACCATTGCCAAAGCGAAGTCAGGGGAAGCCGAAGCCATGGCGGAGATTGCCGCCACGCAGACGACCCAGGGAGGCCGCCTGCTCTTGTTGGGTGTCTTTCTTGGCTTCATCGGTGTCGTCGGAGCCATCAACCTCGTGACGCTACGCGGCCAGTGGAGCCGTCTTGCCAGTGCCGTCGGCAGTTCCAGCGGAGCGGCGGACCGTTCGCTCTGGGATCGCGTGCATGAATGGAACGACGGCGTGCTCCTCGCGCTGCGTGGCGTCGAAAAGGCCTATGATGAAAAATCGCCGTATTGCATGGCGGTGCAGCCGGTGGTGCAGGGCGTGCTCTCGTCCATTGGCGAGGGCAGTGACGAAGTGGTCATCGGGAAAAACGGCTGGCTGTTTCACCGCAACGCGATCCGCTTCATGACGCGGACGACGAACAAGCACCGTCACGCTCCGCCGATCACGGCCATCTCCGCCTTCGCTGATTACCTTAAGAGCCGCGACATCCGCCTCGTGCTCATGCCGGTGCCGCCGAAGCTCGCCATCTATCCCGAAAAGTTCGGCCACCGCCTGCCGGATACGCCCGTGGCACCGCCGGTCTGGGCCGAGTGGAAGGCGAAAGTCGGAGCCACTGGCGCGAAGGTTTTCGATCTGATGCCCGTCCTCGCGGAGGCCAAAGCCAAGGCCGCAACCCAAGCCCCGCTCTATTTGAAGACGGACACCCATTGGACGCCCGAGGCCGCCGAACTCGTGGCCGCACAACTGGGCCGCTTCCTCACTGCGGAAGGACTTCTCCCGCCTGCTTCCGATGCGACTGCTTCAGCGGCGGATCAGGTCGTGACAGCCGTGGGTGATCTCCGGCGCATGCTACGCCTCGCCGAATCCTCCACCATGTTTCCACCGGAAACCGTCACCATCCGCGAAGTGCACACCACCACGGGCCTGCGTTGGCAAAACTCCGAAGAATCCGATGTGCTGCTCATGGGAGACAGCTTCTGCAACATCTTCAGCCAGAAGAGCCTCGGCTGGGGCACCGGTGCCGGGTTCGCCGAGCATCTGGGACGCGGTCTCGGGCGCCCCGTCAGCGCCATCCTGCGAAATGGCGATGGTGCTTTTGCCACACGAGCCATGCTCTCCCGCAGCCTCCAGACCGGCCATGACCGGCTGAAAAGCTGCAAGGTGGTTATTTGGGAGTTTGATGCCACGCAGATCACCGAGGGCGAATGGAAGCCGCTCGAATACAAGGTCGCACCCGCGCCCGAATCGCAGTTCCTCGAAGTGTCCGCAGGTGGTTCTGAAACGCTCATTGGCACCATCGTCTCGGTTTCTCCGGCTCCGGTCCCTGGCTCCGTCGCCTACAAAGACTATCTGGCCACCCTTCACCTGCGTGACGTCCGTGCGGCCGATGGTCACGCCCTCAGCGGCACCGAACTCCTCGCCTATGGCATCGCGATGAAGGACAACCATTGGACGTCGCTCGCTGAGGTGCGGCCGGGAGAAGTCATCGAAATCACCCTCAAAGCCTGGGGCGATGTCGAAGCCGAGTATGGGCCTCTCAACCGTGCCGAGCCTGCGGGGGATCTCTTCTTGCAACCAATAAACTGGCTCGATACCCTCACCCTACGCTCTTCAGCCGACTGATTTTCCGCCCCATGAACTTCTCCACGCGCCTTCTGCCCTGCCTGGCCTTTTTTCTTTCCATGCACTCCGGCGGCACGCTGCATGCCCAGTCACCAGCGGCTGATCTGATCCACAAAGAATCCGCCTCCACCGAATCGACGCCGTTTCAGGGGGCGGACAACTGGCGCTTCCTCCGTGCCGAGCTGCGCCACCTCGCCGCCATCACGAGTCCCGATTTCGCCTTCAAGGCCACGGCCAATCCCCTGCCCGCCATCACCGAATTTCACCAAGCCCTCGCCGCACGCTCCATTCGCCTCGTGCTCGTGCCCATTCCCGAAAAGGCACGTATTCGCTGTGATAAGCTGGGCGCTGGCATTGACGCCGCCGCCGGTCAGGACCTCGACAAGGCCGCGACCGCCCTTTACGACAAGCTGAAGAAGGAAGGCGTCGAAGTGCTCGACCTCACCCCCATCTTCCGGGCGGAAGTGCAAAAAGGCACTGATCCCGGCTATTGCCGCACCGATTCCCACTTCTCGCCTCGGCTTTGCGAAGTCACGGCCGCCGAACTCGCCAAAGTCTGCCAGTCCGCCCTGCCTGACCTCGCCAAAACCGCCGGCGCAACCAAAGCCGAGGAGGCCACCGTCACCCTCACCGGAGACCTCGCCGCTACGGGGGACAGTGAAACGCTCCCATACCGGAAAATCAGCCAAGCCGAGGGCGGCGCACTCATCGAACCCGCCGAGAGCTCTCCCGTCCTCCTGCTCGGTGACTCTCACTGCCTCATCTTCCATGCTGGTGGGGACATGCTCGCCTCCGGCGCCGGCCTCTCCGATCACCTCACTGCTGCTCTCGGCGTGACACCCGCCGTCATCGGCGTGCGCGGCGGCGGAGCCACGGCGGCCAGGGTCAATCTTTACCGCAAAGCCGCGAAGGATAAGTCCTTTCTCCCCGCCACCAAGATCGTCCTCTGGTGCCTCGCCGCCCGTGACCTCACGCAGGCGCTAGATTGGAAGCCGGTGCCCCTACCGAAATGACACCTCACATCCAGCCGGTGCGGTCTCGGACGCTCGGAAAGCTGCGCCGGATCCTGGTAGCGTGGTTGACTCTCACCGCCATCTGCTCCGCCCAGGATGGTTCCGCACAGACGGTGACCGCCGCCCGCGCCGGTGATACCACCATGCTGCTCGATGGCCCTTCGGTTCCCGTCGGAGCCGAGCTGAGCATCGTCACCCCGCCGAAACTCGGTGCCATCTTCAAATCCTTCCCCACCGGCGCTCGGGGCAATCAATGGGCCGCCATCTACCGCATCGAAACCCCGCCCAGCGAAGCCGGGGCCAAAGACCGCTTTTCCTACGCCATCCGCTTTGGCGGCAAGCAGATCGGCAAGTCGATCGAGGTCAACATCACCTTTTCCGAGCCGCATCCGAAGCTCTCTTGGATGTTTCGCGGCAGCGCAGAACCTGTCGCCATCGGCTCCACCGCCAGGCATTACCTGCGCATCACCAATCCTTCGAAAACCCCCTTCACCGGAGTCCTTCAGCCACCTCCCTTTCCATGGGTGACCACCGTGAAGGACCTGCGCATTCCCGCTGGAGATCACGTCGATGTCATTCTGACCTTCTCCCCACCCACCCCGCGCATGCAGATCGCCAATTGGGTGATCGATCCCGAAGTTCCCAATGCGGTCGCGGTCCTCACCGGCTTCAGCCCTGGGCGCTACACCCAGCCTACCGTCACCAGCACCGCCACCACTCGCAGGCAGGCCTCGGGAGGCTCGCTCAAGCTCTCCGCCGTGCCGCCCATCCTTTATATCGGCGATTCGCTTTCCGTGGGCGGCTTTGGTGAGGTCATGCAGGCCACGTTCCTCAAAGGCGTGGGCCCCCAAGCCTTCGCCATGTATGCCTCCGGCGGCTCCAGCGTGCAAAGCTGGATGGCCTCACATGCCACCTACACGACCCGCTGTGGCTACCGCGAGACACGGCCCGGAAAAGTCTTCCTCGATGAAAAAAGCGGTCCCGCTTACGCCACGCCCAAGATCGAGCAGTTGCTCCCTGCCTTCCGTCCTGAGATTCTCATCATCCAGCTCGGCACCAATCACTTCGATACCGTCCTCGAAGGCGGCAAAAACTGCATTCCTGCCCAGCAGCGGCTGCTCGAAGCCTTTGCCAATTCCATCAAAGAACATGGCCCGACGGTGAAGCTCGTCATCTGGATCACCCCACCGGATTCCACCAAATACCCGCCGCAGGTCGAAAACATCGTCACCCAGCTCATCATCGAGCTTTGCGCCCGTCACGGCTTCCACTGGGTCGAATCCCGTCGCTTCACCCGTTACGAGCTCGGCAAATCCGGCAGCGACGGCGTCCACTTCAACGACGGCGACGCCAAAATCTGGGCCTCCTTCGTGATCAACGCCGTCAATTCCATCATCGATCAGACCGGCTGGCGTCGATGACACCGGAAAGAAGCCTCCCTGCCGTTTTGCCCGTGAAGCTCACTTCACCAGCGACAATCCAGGCACGAGCTTCGGATCATACGTCGCGCCTTTGGATACCTGGATCAGCGTCATGCGCACTTTCGTCGGGAAGAACTTCTCGGGATCGGGGCGCTTGTGAGCGTGGAGGTTTTTGTCGTCCTTGAGCACGAGGTGCATCTCTTTGATACCTTCGCTCCAGACGATGTCGTTGTTCTGCCAAAACTTCGTCATGTCGAGATCCTTCTCGATCACGCCTGTCTTGGAATACGGCCCCGTGCCGATGCAGCCGTAGCCGTGGTTTTGGCCTTTGGAAGGGATGTAGCACACGCTCCACGACGTCGGCTGGTCGCCTGCCGGTTTCTCCAGCACCTCCAGCCGCAGATGCACCGTGCCGTTGCGATAATCGACTGGCGCGGTCCAGTCCTTCGGACGCTGCGCATTGAGGCGGTCGTCTTTGAGGTAGTAGTGCGACTGGCTCGGCTTTGAGTTCAGCGCGTCCTCCTGCGTGAAGGTGAAGGTCACATCAAAGAGCACGAACTGCTCCGCACGAGCCGAGGAGACAAAAGCGAGCGTGAGGAGGGCGATGAGGCAGAGGCGCATGGTGGGGAGCATTAACGCCGCCCGTGATTGAAATCGACGGGCTTCTTCACGGTCTTCGCGCCGAGATTCCCTTCGATGGTTCCACGCATGCAGGTGAGATCGACGACGATGGTGGCGGGCTTGTTTTGGAAGGTGTTGCCGGTGAAAACAAGACTTTGGCCGGTCGGGGCGGAGGTGATGGTTTCCGAACAAACTTACATCAGGTCCATTCCTCACCGACGGCGGCACACACGTCCATCAAGAGAGTCTGACCAAACCAGCAATTCCCCTTAGCCTGAAGTTGATGAATCAAGGGAAGGACTTTTGGGACGAGTCCTTGACGTTTCGCGAGCACCAGCAGGCCCAGCAATCCCGTCACCGGGAGCCCGTGCTTCAAAGCCAGACGCCTTCCAAGGCGCTCATCAATGAGGAGGGTGTCGGGATGAAGCTCCAGCGCAAGAGCGATAGCCTCGGTTTCGCCAGCGTCCAATCCTCCGTCTGTGATGCTGGACGGGATGTGGCGTGGTGAAATGACCTCAATCCAAGGCGGAAGCTCGCTATGTGCGCACAACAACTCACGCTGAACGGCGGGCGGAATCACCACGCGGGTGAAGAGCGCCCGCAGAAGCTCTGCCTGATCTGCCAGGAGCAGGGCGGTGAGAGGAGAGGTGTCACTGATGACCACCATGACTCAGTTTCTGATGGAGCGTGGAGATGGTTTGAAGATCCTCTGCAAACTCTTCGCGATCATAATGAAGAGAAATGTGCTTCTTCGATAACTCGCGCATCATTTCAGTCTGCGAAATTCCCGCAATGTCAGCAGCCTGGCCCAAAGTGACCTCTTCCGCCACAAAAGCACCCACCGCGAGATGCAGCCTGACACGAGCGGGCTGGAAAGCCTGCTCCATAGCGAGGGGCAATGGCAAGGTCAGAGTCATGCGGTCCACAGTGCCATGCGATGTCATGTTGGCAACCGCACATCACTACCGCCGCCCATCATTGAAATCGACGGGCTTCTTCACGTTCTTCGCCCCCAGATTCCCTTCGATGGTTCCTCGCATGCAGGTGGGATCGACGCTGAGTAGAACGGGTTTTCCAACCCGTTCACCGGTTCGCTGGAAGGTGTTCCCCGTGAAAACGAGGTCATGGCCATTTGGCGCAAACGTCACCGCTTCTTGCGGGCAGTGATCACCGAGCTGGAAAAGGTTATCCTTCACGATGATAGGGCCGTAGGTGGCTCCGGGCTCGTAAAGCGTGAAGTAAAGCTCGGGAAAAGTGCCTGGCTTCGCGGTTTGGAAGGCGATGCGACCGCGGCGCATGTCGGGCTCGTTCTTGGTGGTGTTGTTGATGAAGATGTTGCCGGTCATGATGAAGTTCACGGGCTGGTTGATCCACGCGCCGCGACCGCCATTGCGGAAGGTGTTGCCGGTCATGGTGACATCCGTGCAGCTCTTCTCGACGCTCACAACTCGGCTGCCGTTGGTGCCATCGACGAGATTGCCGGTGATGGTGGCGTTTTGGCAGAACTCGGCCAAAAAGAACGCGCCCATGCGGCTGCCGAGGATGTGGTTGTTCGCGAAGACGATGTTTTTGCAGCGCTGGATGTGCATCGTATCGCCGATGGCGCTGAGCTGGCAGCCAGTGACACGCACATCGCGAGCACCGACGATGTCGAAGGCTCCTTTGCCGGGTCCGCTGCCCGTCGGGGCGTAGGCGGAAAGGTAGGTGGCGCTGATGTTGTGGGCGAGCTGGCCGCTGCCATCGCTCTCGAAGCGAATCGGTGCTCCACCGGGCTTTTCGGCGATTTGGATGTGCTCGGGCGTGGATTCGACGACGAAGTATTGCAGGCCGCGAGTGAGGTTTTTCGGCAAAGCGGTGCCCATGAAAGTGAGAGCCTCTTTCGGCTCGTCGGTGGCGCTGATGGCGATGGGTTTGGCCGTGTTGTCGAATTTCACGAGGTCGCCGCTGAAGGTCACGTCGTGCATCAAATCGGTGCGGAAGTATTTTTTCGCCCGCTCGACCTCCCAGGGCTCGTAGGCCTCGGGGAAGGTCACGATTTGCCACAGGTAGCCGTAGTCCCACATGAACTTCCCGCTGCGCAAAAGCGTGCAGCTTTCGATCGCGACACGTTCCGCGTAGTGCTCGACCTCGCTCTCGCTCTTCTTGCCGTATTTGCCGTGCACGCCGATGACGGCGGCGGCCATGCCGTTGGCCTTCACGTCGCGGAAAAGCAGGTCGTGCGTGCCGCCTGCGAGGGTGGTGGTGATCTCGATGCCCTTCGTGTTCGCGTTTGGCTCCCAGGTGTTGTCCTTTTTCGCCGGATCAAAGACATGCCCAATGAACTCGCCACCATGCCATGCGAAGTGAGTGATGTTTTCCCCGGCGAAAAGCACCACGCGAGCCTGATCCGGCAGCGTCTCCGGCAGGATGAACCGAGCGCCATGCGCCATGACGGCCGTGTTGGAACGCAGCGGGATCGGCTGTGTGCCATCGAGATGGTAAACGCCCGCTGGAATCGTCACGACTCCGTCTTTGGCGAGCAATGAGGCGAGCTTAGCCGAGTCATCGGCAAAGGTGGCAGTGGCGAGCAGGAGGAGGCAAAGCAGAGGCTTCATGTGCCCATCATAACGGCACTCGCCTGTCCGACTCCACGACAAAGAGTGGGCGAAATGCGTCAGGGGTGTTTCTTCAGCTTTGGACCCGTCGGTCGCCGCTCATCACGCCGTCTTTTTCGATGACCAGCGTCGCATGCAGCGGCCCATCCATGTTTTGCCCCACGTTAATGACGGTCGTGCGGCCGATCTGCTCCTGCCACACGCCATTTCGGATGCTGGTGCCGTGATCATGCCCACAGATAACCATGCGCGGCTGATGTTCTTCAATCGCATCCCGCCACCACGCATGCCCCTCCACGACTGATCCGGCTGCGGAGAGTCGCGTGCCCGTCGGTGGTTCGTGCATGACCCAAAGCTGCCGCGCCGAGGCGCCGTGGTCTTGGAGCAAAGTCGGCAGCCAATAGCCGTAATGCTCGCCGCCGAGCGGTTCTCCTTCGGAAAAAGCCTCCTCCTGCCCCATCGCACACGGGAAGCCGATGACGCCGACGCTGCCGATTTCGGCGAAGGAGCCATTCAGCCGCAGCGGAGTCGTTTGGCGTAGCGAACGCCATGCCTCGCGAAACTCGAACCAGTTTTCGTCCTCGTGATTGCCGCGCACGAAGAGGATCGGCGCGGAGACGGCGTGCAGTTCCACCGCGCACTGCGTTGGTGTCAGTTGCTTTGTGCGACCATACGGCAACAGCCCCGTGCCATGAAGGAAATCACCACCGAGGATCAGCGCATCCGGCTTCACCTCGTCACACAGCTTCACCAGTGACTCATACAGCACCGCACGCTGATGGAGATCGGTGGCGATGAGGATTCGGGAGGGCATGGGAGGGTTGAATTTTGGTATTGTGTTCTGTGTCACGGGCTAAGAAAATGGGTGCCGTGAAAAAAACCGACGGACAAAACGGACGAAACGGACCCGAAGGCGGCGCTGCGATGTCTTCGGACGCAGCGAAAAGAGTGTACGGCAGGCACAGTGGCTACCGAAAGTTGAAGGCGTATCAGGTAGCGGAACTGCTGTATGATTTTACCTGCCGGTTTTGTGACCGCTACATCCCCTTCAAAGACCGCCACCACGACCAAATGGTGCAGGCAGCTCGCAGCGGTTACCAAAACATCTCCGAAGGCAGTGAGGACAGCGCCACGAGCAAGAAACTGGAGATGAACCTGACGAATGTGGCTCGCAGCAGTCAGGATGAAGTGCGGAAGGATTACCTGAAGTATCTCTCGCGAAGGAACTTGCCGGTCTGGAAGGAGGGGGAAGTGCTTTTTGATGAGGCGCGGAATTTAAGGCCGCAGTCGCTCGCCGAGGCGGCTGCTTGGGTGAACCACCGTCGCAAAGGCAACACGGCAGAGGAACGTGCGGCGAATCTTGGAGCTATTTTGGCCACGCAGGCGCATTGGCTAACGGAGCGGCTGTTGGACCGGCAGGCGAGGGACTTTGAGGCGGAGGGTGGCTTTTCAGAGCGGCTCTACAAGGCGCGGAGCCAGCCGAGAGGGATTCCACCCGGCAGACCACGGCGCACGGACTGAACGGACGAAACCGACATAACGTAAACGGCGAACGAAACCGTTTCGTCCGTTCCGACCGTTTTGTCCGTCGAGCGTCCCTTATGCCCCCATCTCCTGCATCCGCTTCTTCTTCGGCTTCCCGGCGCTGACGAATTCGACATCGGCGGCGATGACTTTGTACTCGGGGCACAGGGTGTCGGCGTCGCAGCCTTGGCCGGTGACGTTGTTCACCATGGCTTCGGGGAAGTGGAAGGTGGTGTAGAGGATGCCGGGCTTCACTTCATCGGTGACGCGGGCTTCGAGCTCGACTTCACCGCGGGCGCTGCTGAGGCGGACGCGGTCGCCGGTGCGGATGGATTTGCGCTGGGCATCGGCGGGATTGAGCGAGAGGTAGTCCTGCACGACGATCTCGCTGTTGCCGGTGCGGCGGGTCATGGTGCCGCAGTTGTAGTGCTCCAAGATGCGGCCAGTGGTGAGGATGAAGGGGAACTCGGCTCCGTTCGTCTTAAGCTCGGTGGACTCCTTCCAGTCGAAGTAATGGAAGTGGCCTTTGCCGCGGGCGAACTGCTCCTGATGCATGATCTGCGTGTCCACGCCGCCTTCTTTGACGGGCCACTGCTTGCCGTTGATGTCGAGATTTGCCCAGGTGATGCCTTTGAAGAAGGGCACGATCTTCGCGATCTCGGCGAGCACGCCATCGGGTGTGTAGTCGGGCTGCGGGAAGCCGAAGCGCTGCAAGACTTCGCACATGATCTGGCCGTCGGGCTTGGTGCCTTCGAGGGGCTTCACGGCGGCGTTCACACGCTGCACGCGACGCTCGGCGTTGGTGAAGGTGCCGCTCTTTTCGAGGAAGGAGGACGCGGGGAGAATGACGTGCGCATACTTCGCCGTCTCGGTCATGAAAATCTCCTGCACGACGAGGAATTCGAGGCTTTCCATGGCGTGGCGGACATGATGCGCATCGGGGTCGGTCTGCACGACGTCTTCACCCATGAGCCAGAGGGCCTTCAATTTGCCTTCAATGGCCGCGTCGAACATCTGCGGGATCTTCCAGCCGGGTTCGGTGGGTGCGGGCGTGCCGTAAAACTCGGTGTAGCGCTTCTGCACGTCGAGATCGATCATCTCAAAGTAGCCTGCGCCTTGATGCGGCTGGCAGCCCATGTCGGCGGCACCTTGGACGTTGTTTTGACCGCGCAGCGGGTTCACGCCGACACCGGGACGACCGATGTTTCCGGTCATCATGGCGATGTTGGAGATGAGCATGACCGTTTTGGCTCCCTGCTCGTGCTCGGTGACGCCGAGGCCGTGGAAGCTCATCGCGGCCTCCGCGCTGGCGTACTCGAGAGCGGCGGCGCGGACGGTTTCGACCTCCACACCGGTGATTTTGGCCAGTTCGTCCAAATCGAGGGCTTTGAGGCCGGTTTCGAACTCCTCCCAGTTTTCGCAGCGCTTGCGCACGAACTCGGTTTTCACCAAACCGGCATCGAGAATGCAGCGGGCGAACATGTTCAGCAAAGCGACGTTCGTGCCGGGACGGAGTTGCAGATGATGTTTCGCATACGGCACGAGCTCGATCTTGCGCGGGTCGATCACGATGAGCGGGGTGCCCTTCATGATGTGCTGCTTCAAGCGTGCGCCGGTGACAGGATGCCCCTCGGTCGGATTTGCTCCGATGACCATGATGCAGCGGGTGTGCTCGATGTCTTCGTAGCTGTTCGTGGCTGCGCCGGTGCCGAAGGACTTCTGCATGCCCCAGGCGGTCGGCGAATGGCAGACGCGGGCGCAGCAGTCGATGTTGTTCGTGCCCATCACATGCCGGATGAACTTCTGCATGAGGTAGTTTTCCTCATTCGTGCAGCGTGCGGAAGAAATGCCGGCCACCGCATTGCCACCGTGCTCGTTTTTGATGCGGGTGAGGTTCGCCACGATGTGATCGTAAGCCTCGTCCCAGGTGCTTTCTTTGAAGCTGCCATCGCTTTGACGAATGAGCGGCTTCTTCAGGCGGTCGCGGTGATTGTAGAACTTGAAGGCAAAGCGGCCCTTGAGGCAGGTGTGCGCGTGATTCACCTCCGCATCGACAGGTGCTTGAATGCTCAGCACCTCGTTGCCCTTCGTGGCGACATTCAGATTGCAGCCCACGCCGCAGTAGGTGCACACGGTGCGTGTCTTCTTCGTCGCCTCGATGGATTTGGAGAAGAACACGTCGCTGATGGCCGAAGTCGGGCAGGCCTGCGCACAGGCCCCGCAACTCACGCACTCCGAGTCCGCGAAGGACTGGTCGAGGCCCTTGATAATCTTCGCGTTGAAGCCGCGACCATGCATCGAGAGCACATGCTGGCCCTGGATTTCATCGCAGGCACGCACGCAGCGGGAGCAGTTGATGCACTTCGACAGCTCGCTGGTCATGTAGGGATGCGAGCGGTCCTTCGCGCGGTCGAGATGGTTCGCGCCCGCCGGGTAACGCACGCCACGGATGCCCACTTTGGCCGCCACCGTCTGCAGTTCGCAGTTTCCGCTCACCTCGCAGGTCAGGCAGTCCAGCGGATGGTCCGTGAGCACCAGCTCGACGATGTTTTTGCGCAGCTTCCGCACTTTCGGCGATTCGGTGAACACATGCATGCCCGCCGACAAAGGCGTGTGGCAGCTCGCCACCACGCGACGCGGCCCATCGGCCTGCAAAGCGACCTCGACGCTGCACACGCGGCACGCACCATAAGGCTCAAGCTGTGGCGCATCACAAAGCGTCGGCACAAAGCCACGTCCTTTGTGGCGGTCGATGAAGTTGAGCAGCGTTTCGCCGCTCTCGAAGCGAAGCGGTTCGCCGTCGATGAAGGCGGTGAGGGTGGAGAGATCTTGGACCATGGTTGGGGCGCGTTGGGAGTTTGAAGATCGTTTAGAGACAAGAACCGCCGCCAGGGAGGCGTTTGCGCAGGAAATTCATGCGTTTTTCGACGGGCATGGCGAGGCGGCGGCGGATGAGTTCAGTGAGGTGATGGTCGCTTTCGACTTTGAGCGCGTCGAGCACCTCCCGCCTGGTCGGTGGGCGGTTTTTTGGAGGAGCGGGCTTTTTCGTATTCATGCAGGGTGCGTTGGAGGACCTCCATCACCGCGAGATCGCGCGGGCGGGCAGCGGCTTGCTTGCTGGCGACAATATCCGCCAGAGAGGCAACCATCAATGGAGCATTTTCCACAGTGATTCTGGCAGCACGCGAACGCAGGCTGTTGAAGGACTTCACCCCATCCACCACGGGCATGAAATCAACTTGGAGGCCGAGATCGTCGTCCACCATGCGGTATAGCCTTGAAACTGGGTAGTAGGGACGCAGAATCACCGCCCGAAGCTCCTTGGCGACTGCCTTGAGTTTTTTCATGTTGGCCGGTGTGTCCCGGAACATGAAATCAAAGTCGAGTGTGGTGACGGGTGCACCGTGAATGGCTGCACCCGCATTGCCGATCAGAATGGCTTCCAAGCCATGCTTTTGCATCGCCAAAAGAACAAGGCGGAGGATCGGGGTGGCACTCATGAGCGGAAAGAAACAAACCGGCGCAATCGCTGCTCCGGAGCGGGGCGATTGTAGGAGTGGTTTGCCTTGTGGCAAGAGGGCAGAAGGAGGCATCGCCCTTCGGAAAATCACTCCTCTCTGAGCTCCAAAGCCTCCACCTGACCGAGACGCTCGCAGAGGGCGGTGATCTCGGCGGGGTCCATGATCATGAAGGCGGTGGAAAGGGCGTCCGAAAGGGCGGCGGTGGGGGCGAGGGCGTAGGTGCGACGGTTTTTGACCGGCACGGGCTGGAAGAGCCGCGGATTCATGATGTGGGCCCCCTGCACGGCGAAGCCGCTGCCGCTCACGGCGCGGTCGCGGAGTTGGAGCTGTTTGGCTCCGTGGCTGAGGGTGAGGTTCCACGCGTTTTTGTCGGCCGGTTTGCCAAGGGCGAGCACGGTGCTGTCCCCGGCGTTCAGGACGGCGTTTTGGACTCCGTGCATGGCGAGCACGTCGGCGGCTTGGTCGAGGGCGTAGCCTTTGCCGAGGGCGCCGAGGTCGAAAATCATGCGGCTGGCGTGCACGGTGACGGTCATCTCGGCCTCGTTGAGGTCGAAGCGATGGCTGCCGATGATCTGGCGGGCTTCTTCGAGCACGCTGGCATTCACATGACGCGGCTCGCCGGTGGCGGTGACGAAAAGCTCCATGAGCGGGCCGATGGTGATGTCGAAGGCCCCGTTCGTTTCCGCATGCACGGCCTTGGCGAGCGAGAGGCAATCCCAGGCCGCCATGCCGACGCGGAAGCTCTCACCCGCCTGGAGCTGGCCGAGTCGGTAGATATCGCTGCTGGCGCGGAAGCGGCTGAGCTCGTCCTCCAGCCGGGCGATCTCCTCAAAGGCCGCATTCGCGGTCTGCGCGGCGTAGGCCTCGTCCACATCGGCCTGCGAGATGATGATCTCGAAGGTCGTCGCCATGGCATGGCGGGAGTGGCGGAAGGTGGAGGACATGAGGGCGGGGGTATGAGCGCGGCACGTCGTGAGGATAGAATCTCATCCGTAGGAGTGCTGGAGAACTGGAGTGTTGGAGTGAACTTCTACCACCACTCCAAGACTCCAGCGCTCCAATGTCTTCCCGCGTCACTCCTTCGCCACGCCATTGTTCCAGGCGGCGAACATCTCTTCGACGGTCGGGATTTCGAGCGGGCGTACGATGCGGAAGCCGAGCCAGGTGGCGTCGGTCAGGTACCAGATGCTCTTGGGGAGCTGCGGGTCCTGCTGCTTCCAATTTGGATCGGAGGCACGGCGGGCGGCGCTGCGGCAGAGCTCGGGATCGTCATCGTAATGACCGCCACGGGCGATGTGCGGGTAAGGCTTCGTCGATTTCGCATAGGCACGGCCATCGGTGCCGAGCTTGGAGAAGGAATCCTCGGCATACTGGTCGAGCGTCCATTCGCAGACGTTGCCATAGATGTCGTGGAGGCCCCAGGGGTTCGGCTTCTTGAGGCCGATCTTGGCGTATTGGAAGTTCGGGGCGTTTTCGAAGAACCAGGCGTAGTCTTTGAGGTCTTTGGCGTCATCGCCGAAGAAGTAGGCGGTCTTGGTGCCAGCGCGGGCGGCGTATTCCCACTCGGCCTCGGTGGGCAGGCGGTAGAAGTGACCGGTCTGGGCGCTGAGCCACTGGCAGTATTTGTTGGCCGCGTGGTGGGTCATGCAGATGGCGGGGTATTTGTCGCGACCCATGCCAAAGTCCATGGGCTGATAAGGTGGCGTCGGCTGGGAGATGAGGTCTTCCGGCTTGTCTGTGGCGGCCCAGACCTGGCGGCTGCCGTCTTTGTTGCGGCCGATGTTGGTGAGTTGGAAGGGTTCGTATTCATCCCAGGTGATCTCGTATTTGCCCATCCAGAAGGGCTTGATGGATTTTTTCGTCAGCGGGCTTTCGTCGTCGGCGCGGTTTTTTTCGCCATCGGGGCTGCCCATCATGAACTCGCCGCTTTTGATGACCACCATGCTGTAGGGAGCGCCGGTTTTTGGCACCTTGGTCTCGTAGGGCTTCATGTCGGCCTCTTTTTGCTCTTTGGAGGTCTTCACGATGAAGGCGTGAATCTTCTTCACGAGCTCCAGGTTGTCCGGATTGTTCGTGGCGGGGCCTTTCTTCTCCTTCGCGGTCAGCTTGGCGTCATCCGGCCAGGGAGCGCCCTGCTCCACCCACAGCTTCAGGAAGGTGAGCTGCTCCTTGGAAAGCGGTCCGCCACTCTTCTTGGGAGGCATGAGGTCGTCGTCATCCTCGGCGAGCGTGGCGAGCGTGTAGATGGCGCTCTTGGCGGTGTCGAAGGGGACGATGTTCGGGGCGTTTTCGCCGCTTTCGAAGGCTTCCTTCTTGGTGGAGGCAATCCAGTCGCCCTTGGCTTTTTCAGGGTTGTGGCAGGAGAGGCAGTTTTCCTCCAAAAGCGGCTGGATGTGCTTCGCGAAGGTGATGCGCGGGGTTTGCTCCAGCGTCACACCGGCGGGCCATTCGGCACCCTGCTCGATCCAGGTCTTGATGACCTCGATCTGGCTCTTTTCGAGCAGGCCTTCCTTCTTCGGAGGCATCACCATGTCGTCTTCGGCATCGAGGATGAGGGTGGTGTAGATGGCGCTTTTGGATGGATCACCGGGAGTGAGGCCGGGGCCGTTTTCGTTGCCCTTTTTCATGTCTTCCAGCGTGTGCATGCGGAAGTCGCCTTTGTCCTCTTTCGCCCCGTGGCAATGGGTGCAGGCACCTTCGAGCAGGGGCTTCACCTGTTTGACGAAGTCCACTTTGTCAGCGGAAAACGCGACCGCTGGGGTCAACGCGGCCAGGAAAGCGAGGGAACGAATAGGGTTGGCGGGTTTCATGGGGAGGCCGCGTTTAGCACACGGTTTCCCGCCTGTCCAATGCCGGGGAAGGGGGGCGAGGCGGTGGAGTGTTGGAGTGTTGGAGTGTTGGATGGCTGGAGGATTGGCTCAGCACTCCAAAAATCCATCACTCCACTACTCCGTGGCTCGCATCGCCATCCGCGGGTTCACGTCGAGGACGCGGGTGAGCTCGGCTTCGGTCATGCCGAGGTCGTGGAGGGCGTTCGCTTTGATCCGGGGGACGGTGACGGTGCTGCCGACGAAGTGGCTGCCATCGGGTGAGCGGGCGACGAGGTCCTCGCCGATCAAAATGTCCCACCCGGCGAGGGTGTAGCGGCCGGGGCCGAGGCGTGCGGCGGAGATGGCATCGGTGACGAAGACCACGCGGTCGAGGCCGGTGCTGCGCAGCCAGTTTTTCAGCACGAAGAAGGGCACGTGCACGCCGTCTGGGATGAAGCAGAGCCACAGGCGGTCGTGGAGGCTGAGCGCCCGCTGGATGATGTTGTCATGGCGGTGCATCTGGATGGGGCAGCCATTGCCGACATGGGTGAACATGCTCAAACCGGCATCGCAGGCCGCGCGGAGCTGGTCGAGCGAGGGGTCGCAATGCCCGGCGGAGACGACGACACGCTGCGAGGCGAGCCACGCGGTCGTTTTGGAGCCTTCGTCGTGCTCGGGAGCGAGCGTGACGAGCTTTGCGAGTCCGCCGGCGGCATCGAGCAGCTTCTTGGCGTCGTCGATATTGGCCGGTTTCACCGCGTGTGGCGGGTGGGCGCCGACGTAGCCTTTGATGGGATTGATGAAGGGCCCTTCGATGTGGATGCCGGTGATGACTTGCTGCGCCAGCGCATCCTTTTCGCGTAGCTCGACCAGCGTGCGGAGGCGGCGCTCCAGCGTCGGAATCTCGTCGGTGATGAAAGTAGCCAAGATGGCCTCGCAACCATCCTCGACGAGGCATTCGCAGGCGTGGTGGAGCTGCTCGGCGGTGAGGCCGTCGCGGTTGAAGTCCGTGCCGGCGTAGCCATTGACCTGAAGATCGAAGGGTTTCATGCGCTGCGATGAGAGCCGTGGCTGGGACAAGGTTCAAGCGCGGGGCGTGACGGGATGCGGTATCTTTGTCACGAGGGATAAAGAGGGTGGAGGTGTTCGACGCACGTTTTTTGCCGCCATGGGGCAAATCAGAATCGCTCGATGGTTTTCCCCTCATCATGGCTCGCCTTCTGCACCCATGAGCGCCGCATGACAAAACCTCCTGACCGACAGTTCGACGTGGCCATCATCGGCGGAGGGTTTGCGGGCGTGTATTGTGCCCGCGAGTTGCTCGCCCGTACGGAGGGCACGGGGTTGCGGGTCGTCGTCATCGCGAATGAGAACCACATGGTCTTCCAGCCCATGCTGCCGGAGGTCGTCGGCGGATCGCTCTCGGCGCAGCATGTGGTCAATCCCATCCGCATGATCTGCCGCGGCGCGGAGGTGCTGAAAGGCGAGGTCACGCACATCGACCTCGCCGCGGGCATCGTCACGCTCGATGGCGGCAGCGCCACGCCGCAGTTCACGGTGAGTTTTAAGCACCTCATGCTCTCGCCCGGCGCGGGTGTCGATCTCAGCCGCATCCCCGGCATGGCCGAGCACGCCTTCCAGATGCGCAATGTGGGCGATGCCATGAAACTCCGCGCCGCCATCATCAGCCGCATGGAGGAGGCGAACCTCCTCACGAAGCCGCAGCAGCGCAAAAACCTCCTCAGCTTCATCGTCGTCGGCGGTGGCTACTCCGGCGTCGAGACCGCCGGCCAGATCCAGGACCTCATCGCCGGCGTGAGCCGCTTTTATGAAAACATCCTGCCCGGCGAGGCCAGCGTCACCCTCGTGCACAGCGGCGAGCGCTTGCTCGGCATGCTCAGCGCCAGCCTCGGCGACTACACCGGCACCTGCCTCACGAAGATGGGCGTGAAAATCGTCTTCAAATGCCGTGTGCGTGCCGTCACCGCCAGCACCGTGCAGCTCAGCGATGGCGTCAGCCTGCCCGCCAGCCTCGTCGTCTGCACCGTCGGCAATGCACCGCATCCCATGCTCACCAGCCTCGGCGCCTGCGGTGCGCTGCCGCTGGAGCGTGGCAAGGTCATCGTCGATGCCACCGGCCTCGCAAAAGGCCTCAGCAATGTGTGGTCCGCAGGCGATTGCGCCGCGTATCCGAAGCACGATGGCGGCCTGTGCCCCGAGACCGCGCAGTTTGCCATGCGCCAGGGCGCTCTCGTCGGCAAAAACATCGCCGCCACCTTCGCCGGCAAAAAATTGAAGCCCTTCACCTTCACCGGCCTCGGCGAGCTCGCCACCATCGGCCATCGCAAAGCCGTCGCGCAGATCCTTGGCATGCGCTTCTCCGGCCTCATCGCCTGGTTCATGTGGCGAAGCATCTACCTCATGAAATTGCCCGGCCTCGACCGCAAACTCCGCGTCATGGCCGAGTGGACCTTCGAGCTCTTCTTCCCCCGTGACATCAATCTCCTCACGCCGTCGTTTTCCTCCCCGCTCGGCGAGATGCACCTCGAGAGCGGCGACACGCTCTTCCGCTCGGGCGAGCCTGCGCGATCCCTTTACGCCGTCAAAAAAGGCCGCGTGAACATCACCGATGCCAAAGGCGAGCTCGTGAAATCCGCCGGCCCCGGCGAGCACTTTGGCGAGCGTGCGCTGCTCGGCGACGGCATGTGGCGCTTCGACGCCATCGCCACCGAGCCCAGCGAACTCGTCGCCATCGACGGCGAGACCTTCAAAACCCTCGTCAAAAGCATCGGCAGCCTCGACACCCTCTTCCGCAGCACCGCGCAGCAGTATCACCTCCCCGAGGAGATCCAGAAAAGCGTCGCGACCATCCCCGAAGCCACCCGCCACGCCACCGCGGGCGATGTCATGACGCGTGAGGTCGCCTCGCTCGATGCCGCCAGCAGCGTGCAGGACGCCGTCTCCGAATTCCAAGCCCACCCGCACAGCACCTATCCTGTCACCGAGCACGGCAAAGTCATCGGCCTGCTGCGCCGCAGCATCGCCTACGAATGGCTCAAAAACCGCGGCCTCACCTGCGCCGACCAATTGAGCGCCCTCCCGCTCGCCAAGCCCTTCCTCATCCCGCCCGAAACCCCCGTCCCCGACCTCGTCGAGACCCTCATGCGCAGCGCCGTCAGCAAAGCCCTCGTCGTCGATGCGGATCAAAAACTCCTCGGCATCGTCACGCTCTTTGATCTGCTCAAAGGCGGCCGCCAGGAAAGTGGAACAGGTTTTTAACCTGTTCATTCCAGCGCACCGCCAACACCGACAGGTTACAAACCTGTCCCACTTTCTCTCTGAGCCCCACGCCACGCCAAAAGCCCGCAAAGGCCAAATCCAAACGCATTCAGCGTCCCATGGATCATCCACATCTGCGGCATCGTCAGCGCCCAATTCGGCACCACATACCGCAAGCCGAATCCCATCGCCAAAATCATCGCGGAGAGCAGCGAGCCTCCTGAGACAATAAAAGCAGTCCGTGTCCAAAAGCCCAGCCCGGAGCGGATCTGCACACCTCGCAGAATCTGCGAAACTGCTACTCCCAGCGCCCCAAGCACCAAAACCGTCACGCCAAACGGCTCCACAAATCGCAGCACCCCAAAATGCGTGCATGTGATCCCCGCTGCCACCAGCGGCACACCGGCCAGAATCGCCACACACGAAAACCGCGTCCAGCATCCCGGTGCTGCTTTCGCATTCAGCCCCGCCATCAACGGCAGCGTGAACCCCGCATGATGAAAATGCGCCGCCGTGAGCAGCACGATCAGCGGATCAAAGTTCCAAGGCGTCCAGTTTGCCCGATGCGCGACGAGCCACCCGGCTCCGATGGCAGGGAAGAGCTGAGCAATGGCCAAACAAACGTCTTGATGGCTTCCAAAGCCATTTGAGCACCATCTCCTCACCACTGCCCCTGCTGCGAGTAAACGCAGAGCCAACCAAGGCAGCGCAAACAGGAAGCCAGCCGGGATGATTCGTTGCAGAATTGGATCATTCGCAAACGGAGTTCTTGGGTCCACGGGGTGAAAAATCAGAGACAGGCCAGCTGCAAAAGCAGCGCCGATTTCGATCCACGAAACCTGATCCTTCGGACTTTCTGCGCTCAATCGCTTTCCCAATGGCATCAAAATCATCGGTGACAGCATCAGCAGGGCCGAAATCGCGGCATCATCGTCGCGCATGGTGACAAACCAGATTGGACCTCCAGAATCGGAACTGCCCAAGCCGCAGAGCAAAGTCCTCGTGCTCCGCACGACCAAGGAGTGCAAACAGACGATGACCAGCCATAAGGCAGCGGAGAACCAGATCCTCATGAACAAACCTCCTTCATGTTTTTCTGCGAATCCCGCACAAACCGGCACTGCCACCACCGCGCCAGCGGAAACCCAAACCACGCCATCCAGTGCCGCGGATGTGAAAACGCTCGGATCACATACCACACACTGCCATCCGGCCGTTGTTCGACGGCGAACATCTCCTCGCCGCACTCCGCATGCTCCGGCAGCGTGCCGTAAACAAAACCATGCGTCGTCGCCGAGTCACAGCGGCGCAGAATGCGACACGGATTCACCCACCACAGGCCGCAGATGCGCGTTACCATCGCCACGATGTCTCCCGGCTGCTGATTTCTTCCTTGCTCGATTTCGCCGCAGAGGGGCAAAGAGGCAGAGGACGCCGAGTTTGGAACCAGCTCCCATCTCTGCGCCCTTTGCTCCTCTGCCCCTCTGCGGCAAACCGAGCTTTCTTGAGGCACCAACCGCGCCACCTCCGCCCATTCGGGAAACATTACCCACGCATCCAGCGCCTCACAGGCCTTCCGCCACACCTCTTCGCCCTCTCCCAGCCTCACGGCATGATCATCGGCGATGAATCCATCGCGCAACGGTGGCGTGTAGCTCAGTGGCGCATCCCTCCACGACTCCATCACGCCTCGCAGGCTCTCGGGGGATGGTTTTTTCACGCTGAGCATCGCGCATTATGGAGCGCCGATAAGGCGTCGGCAAAATCAGAATGCATCTTCAGGTAACTTCACTCCGCGATTGCCAGCACGCAGGCCGCGACGATGCTGGCACGCCCTCGCTCTTCATCCACTGCCATGAAAACTCATCTGCTCACTTCACTCAGCCTTCTCCTCACCAGCCTCGGCGCCTTCGCCCAGGCCAAGACGCTCTACTTTGAGCACAAAACCGCCGAAGAGGAGACGCAGGTCGCCCTCTATGTCGAGGAGGGCTTCGTCAGCGGCACCGAGTATTCCGGCGTGCCAGAAAAAGACAGCGCCTACGGGGAGATCACCGGCACCGTGCGCAAGGACGGCCTCCTCCATGTGACCTTCAACTACACCATCGAAGGCTCCCGCCAGTCCGAGGAGCAGCTCCTCAAGCTCGATGGCGACAAGCTCTTCATCGGCGAGGGCGAAATGGAGGAGCGTGGGCCCGGCCAGATGGTGCTGAAGGATCGCGAGAAGGTGAAATTCACCCAGGCTCTCAAACAGCTGCCGCTGAGCGAACCCGAGCTCGACACACCTGAAGCCAAGGCCATCACCCAGCTCCTGCAGGAGCCTGTGGCAAAGCTCGCCGGCGTGCCCGTGACCTTTGACGGCCTCGTTCGTATCTCCGGTAATTGGGCACTTTATATTGGCCCCGTCACTGCTGTGGAAGGCAAGCAGCCGAAGGATGAAGACATCGCCAAGAAGCTCAACGAGCGCCAGTTCCAGGCGATCTTGAAGAAAGATGCCAAAGGTGCCTGGAAAGTCCTCCGCTCGGCCTTTGCCACGGAAGACGGCTACTTTGACTATGAAGGTGAATACGAAAACACCCCGTGGCAGCTCACCGATGGCCTTGAGGAGCATTGATCGTCCAATTCATTCACTTGCGCCCATGCCCGCTCCCCTTCGTGCCGTCATCTTCGACTTCGACGGCCTTATCGTTGACACCGAAAGCACCGGTTACCACACCTGGAGGGAGATCTTTGCCGAGCACGGCCACGAGCTGCCCGTGGAGACCTACGCGCAGGTCGTCGGCACCGATTTCAACACCAGCTACGACCCGCGTCGCGACCTCGAAGAGCGCACCGGCCGCGCTTTCGATTGGGATGCTGTCGAAATCATCCGCAAAACTCGCGAGAGCGAGCTGCGCAAGCACTTGCACCTTCTTCCCGGCGTCGCCGATCTGCTTCAAGAAGCCGATGCCCTCGGCCTGCGCATCGCCATCGCCTCCAGCAGCCCGCGCACTTGGATTGATTCGTGGATGGACCAGCTCGGCCTGCACGATCACTTCCATCACATCTCCACCGTCGATGACACCGGCAAGGTGAAGCCCGATCCCTCGCTCTTCCTCCACGCCGCCGAAAAACTCGGCGTGCTGCCCGAGGAGGCTGTCATCTTTGAAGACTCCCTCAACGGCCTCCGCGCTGCCCTCGCCGCCGGCATCCGCTGCGTCGTCGCCCCCGGGCCGATGACGAAGCATCTCGACTTCGAAGGAGCGTGGAAGCGCGTCGAGTCTCTCGCGCATGTCACAATCAAGGAGCTGATGGCCTAGGCACCTCGGTGGGCTCATTCAAAAGTGGCTGGGTGTCACCACAGCGCGGCACACGCTCACATCGTGGCGCCAAGTCGGGAGCTCGGGACGTTCAGCTTTAAGGCAGCCTCTTCTCGGTGCTGGAGACGTTTTGCACGGCGCATGACCTTGATGGGAGGGCGTGGAGTCGTAGCGACGGGCGTCAGCACGTTGGGCAGCGGAGGGCCGTGGGATCGGAAAACTCACGTCTTCCGCTACGGGCGTGTTTTTGCCAACATCGTGGCGAAGGGTTTGCAGCGGCCTGAACGCGTCGTAACGATGACCGATGACCACCCCCGAACTCACCCAGCGCCTTCGCGAAAACGCGTGGATCGGCGATGCCGTGCTGGAGTTGTATGTGCGCTCCCACATCCTGCGCACGCATGGCAAGGTGGATGCGGAGATGAAGACTCGCTTCACCTGCAACCAGTTCCTCTCCTGCCACGGCAATCCAACCGCCGTCGAGGCCGAGATCGGTGTCATCTACCAAAAAGACGGCCTCGAAGCCGCCTTCACCTGGATTCGCGAGACGCTGGAGCCGCTCTTCCTGAAGCAGGAGGCCAAAAGATCGCGGAGAGAGTAGTCCGAACCTGTCATCATGCCGCTGAAGGCATGCAAAGTGGAACAGGTTTGCAACCTGTTCATGCCAATGTGAGGAGCAAGAAGGCGCTGCTAGCATCACTGCGAGGTGTTTCGAGCGGTTTTGGAGCACTCGCGTCCGACTCCCTCCGTCGGCACAGGTTGCAAACCTGTGCCACTTTCTCTGCGCTTCGCTCCCCGGCTTACACCAGCCCGGCGATGGGCGAGCCCATGTAGAGCGTGTGTGGCCGGCCGGTGAAGTCCTTCCAGATCGTTTCGCGGGGCAGGCCGAGGGCCTCGTAGATAGTCGCGGCGAGGTTCTCAGGGGATTGTGGATCGCTCACGGGATAGCCGGCGATCTTGTCGCTGGCACCGATGACGCGACCGCCCTTCACACCGCCTCCGGCGAGCAGGACGCTCTGCACATGCGCCCAGTGATCGCGACCCGGCAGGGCGGTTTTGGAGATGCTGGTGATCTTGGGCGTGCGGCCAAACTCGCTGCCCATGACGATGAGCGTGTCATCGAGCTGGCCGCTGGCATCGAGATCCTCGATGAGGGCGCTCACGGCCTGATCCATCGGCGGCAGGAGGTAGTTTTTGAGATTGCCCCACGCGGCCTGATGCGTGTCCCAGCTCTCGTTGTTGCCGAGGTTCACCTGAATCATGCGCACGCCGCTGTCGATCAAGCGGCGGGCCATGAGCAGCGACCATCCAAAGCTGTGCCGGCCATACCGATCGAGCCATTTGGGATCGACTTTCTCCAAGCTGAAGGCGTCGTGAACGCGGCGATTGCCGAGGAGAGAGACGGCAGCGCCGCGATAGCTGTCGAAGGATTCATCGCCGGCGAGTTTGGTGAGGTTGTCCGTTTGTTTTTCGAGCGAATCACGCAGGGAGACGCGGTCGAGCACGCGGTCGAGGGTGAGCCCCTGCGGCAGCGAGAGATGTGGCGCCTGAAACTTCAGCGCGGCATCCTTTTCAAAGCCTCGCTCGTGATGAAACAGGTAGCCGGGAAAGGCTCCATAATGATCCGGATGATAAGGCGACATCTCCAGGAACCACGGATCATGCTGCGAGCCGAGCATGCCGCCGAATTGACCGGCGAGCGTGCGGCCGGTGCGATGCACGAGCTTGTCCGGCAGCACGATGGCGGGCGGGAGATTGTCCTTCCGGCGTGGCAGCAGGGCGGTGGCGAGCGCGGCGATGCCGGGATGATCGGACTTCTTCGGCTTCGAGGGATCAAAGCCGAGCGGCATGTCACTGCGGCCGGTGAGCATGACGTGATGGCCCTGCGAGTGCTCGCTGTGCGGATGGGTGAGAGAGCGGACGAGCGACCACTTTTCCGAGAGGCGGGCCAGTTTGGGCAGATGCTCGCAGATGTGCAGGCCGGGTGTGCGGGTGCGGATGGGCTTGAACTCGCCGCGGAACTCCATCGGCGCGTCCGGCTTCATGTCGAAGCTCTCCTGCTGCGCCAGCCCGCCGCTGAGGAAGATGTAGATCACCGACTTCGCCCGAGGAGCCGCAGCCGGTGCCCCCATGGTCTGCAAGGCGCTGAGGTGATTCATGCCGAGCCCCAGCAGGCTCACCGCCCCCGCCTGGATGACCTCACGGCGGGAAAAAGGATGCGCTGGATGCGGGAGTGACATGCGGTGGAGAGTACGCCGGGCCGAGGGAGGGTTTTTCCGGACACTGAAAGGGGAACACCCCATTTGAATTCCCCGCCATGCTGCCGAAAGCATCGGGACACCTTGAAACCTGAAACTTTGAACCTGTAACACCTCCTCCTTGGACTGGGAATCACCCAAACTTTTGCTTTTGATCCTCCCGGCGCTCGCGGCGCTGCTGTGGATCGAGTCGGCGTCGTCGCATCCGATGACGGGGCTGCGCAAAAGGTTGCTGCTGGTGATGCGGGCGGTGATCGTGATGCTGATCATCGCTGCGCTGGCGGGACCGGCGCGGGTTTCGCAGACGGGGCGGAAGGCGCTGGGCATCGTGGTGGATGCGTCGCAGAGCATGGGCGAGGACGGCGCGAAGAAGGCGATGGAGCAGGCGCGTCGGCTTCAAGGCGAGGCGGGCGGGATTGATTCCTTCATCGTGCAGCTCGGCGCGAAGCCGGATCTGCTGCCGGAAAAGGCCACGGAGGCCGAAACGCAGAATTGGCAGGCGAAAAACGGCGGCGACAGCCATTACGCGGCGGCTTTGGAGTATGCGGAGGCGATGTTTCCGCCGGGCACGAGCCGCAATGTGCTCATCATCGGCGATGGACATGAAACACGCGGTGATTTGCTCGCTGCGGCACGCGAGGCGGCGGTGAGTGGCATCAAGGTGCACGCGTTGCCGGTCGCCGGGCCGAAGAAACCGGATGCGCGGGTGCGGTCGCTCGTGTCGAACCGCTCACGGTTGTTTGAAGGCGCGAGTTTGCAGCTCACGGCCACGGTCGAGAGCACGATCGAGGCCAGCGGTGTGCTGCGCTTGTTTGAAAACGGCATCGAGGTGGAAAAGCGGCCCGTGCAGCTCAAGGCGGGCACGCCGAGCGTGCTCACGTTTCAGCGCACCCCGGCCACGCGGAGCATTTATCACTACCGCGCGGCGTTGGACGGTATCAGCGGCGACACCTTGCCCGGAAACAACAGCGCGCTCGCCATCGTCGATGTGCGTGGGCGGCTGCGCATGCTCTACATCGAGAGCGATGCGGCGGAGGCACGCTACCTGACGCAGGCGATGGAAAAGGAGGGCGTGGAGCTCGATTTGCGTCAGCCGGGCAATCTCGCCTTCAGCCTCGACCAGCTCGCGGGCTATGACGGGGTGATTTTGAGCGATGTGCCCGCGCATCACCTCGGCGAGCCGCTCATGAACATGCTGCGCGACTACATCGACAAGCTCGGCGGCGGCTTGCTGATGCTCGGCGGGCCGGGATCGTTCGGCACGGGTGGTTATTATCGAACGCCGATTGAGGAAACGCTGCCAGTGCGGCTCAAAGCGCCCGATGAAGAGGAAAAGCAGAGCGCGGCCGTGGCCATCGTGATGGACCGCAGCGGCTCGATGGCCGGTGAGAAGCTCGAAATGGCCAAAAGCGCCGCCATCGCCACCGCGGAAGTTTTGGGCCGCAACGACAGCATCGGCGTGTGGGCCTTTGATAGCGAGGCGCACGTCGTCGCGCCGATGACACGGCTCACCTCGACGGCGGCGGTCACGGGGCAAATCGCCGCCGTGGCGAGCGGTGGCGGCACGAACCTCGAACCAGCCTTCAAACTCGGCCGCGAGGGCCTTTTGCGCGTCAAAGCCCGCGTGAAGCACATGATCGTGCTCACCGATGGTCAGACGGCGGGCAGTGGTTATGAGGCTTTTGCTTCACAATGTCGCGGTGAAGGCATCACCATCTCCACCGTGGCGATTGGCGAAGGTTCACACGTTGCGCTGTTGCATGCCATCGCGAGCGCGGGCGGCGGCCAGAGCTACTCGACGACCGATGCGAGCACGATCACGCGCATCTTCACGCAGGACACGCTCATGCACACGGGCCGCATGATCCGCGAGGAGCCCTTCACGCCGAATCTGGTCGAGAAGCATCCGATGCTTGCCGGTTTCGAGAAATGGGACAGCCCGGATTTGCTCGGCTACGTCAAAACCACGCGCAAAGCCGCCGCGCAGAGTCCGCTGCTCACCGACACCGGCGATCCATTGCTCGCGCATTGGCGCTTCGGCCTCGGCAAGGTCACCGCGTTCACGTCCGATGCGAAAAGCCGCTGGGCCTCGCTGTGGATCGCCCGCTGGCCCGGTTACAGCCGGTTTTGGTCGCAAATCCTGCGTGAGACCGCCCGTCCGCCGCAGGGTCGCTTCATGGATCTCGCCACGAGCATGCAGGGCGACGACGCGAAGATCACGGTCGATCTTTTGAGCGATGCCGGCACGCGGGCGAACAACGCCGCCGTCACCGCCGAGGTCTTCCACATCGCCGCCGATGCGCTCGGTGCGCCGATGAAGCCCACGCAGCAGCTAACGCTCACCCAAACCGCCCCCGGCGAATACAGCGGCCGCTTCCAGCCCGGCGAGCCCGGCGTCTATCTCATCCGCGCCCGCAGCGGCGCCGAAATGGTCAGCGCCGGCCTCGTGCACAACCCGAGCAGCGAAGCCAGCCTCGGCACCGTGAACGAAACGCTCCTCCGCGAAGCCACGAAACTCGCCGGTGGCGAGTTTCTGGCCGAAAACGCCTCGCTACCAAATCTCGAAACGACCAAAGCCATGCAGCACATCGAGCTGTGGCCAGATTTGGTGCTCGCGTCGCTGCTGCTGTTCTTGATCGACACCGTCATCCGCCGCTGGGAGCACGCGAGTGGGATTCTGGCGGTGGTTTTGAGGCGGTAAATCCGTGTTGCCAAGCCGCCTGCTTGAGTTCCTTTTCCGACATGACCGCGACCTATGAATCCGTCATGAACTTTGCCCTGCAGCTTTCTCCTGCCGAGCGTTCCCGTGTGGCCTCCCATCTGTGGGAATCCACGCGTCAGGTTGAGGGCGTTGATCTGGATGCAATGCTGGATCAGCGAGAGGCGGAGATGGATCGTGACCCGGAGGCGGAGATTAGCGACGAGCAATTCATGTCCCATTTTGCTTCCAGGAGTCGCAAGTGAAGTTGACCTACCACAAGGCCGTCCCAACCGAGGTCGATGAGGCCTGTAAATGGTATGATGGCCAAAAGGAGCATCTTGGTGATGAGTTCTTCGCCGAGATTCGTCGCATGCTGGATGCTATCGCCGTCAATCCGCAGGCATTTCCTCTGGCATCGCTCGGAAGACGCAAAGCGCACCTGAAGCGGTTTCCGTACACCATCTTCTACCGCGTCCACACGGACCGGGCGCGGGTTTTGTCGATCCGTCATGACAAACGGCATCCAGATTACGGAGCCGGAAGGAGGTAGCCGACATGCCATCAGCCATCGGCTTCAATCACCTCTGGCAGGTTGTCAGTGCGTCTCGTGGTTCCTTGGCTGGATTTCTGAATCCGACACACTCTTTGCCGGAATCTCCGGCCACAAACGACGTTTCAGGCCGCGATGCTTCGCTCTCTTTTCCTTCTCTTCGCTCTTGGCTCTTCGCTCGCCGCTTTCGCTACGCAGCCGAACGTCCTCGTCATTCTCGCTGACGATCTCGGCTGGAGTGACACGACGCTTTACGGCACGACGGCGTATTACCAGACGCCGAATGTCGAACAGCTGGCGAAGCGCGGGATGACCTTCACGAGGGCGTATTCGGCGAGTCCGCTGTGCTCGCCGACGCGGTCTGCCTTGCTCACGGGGCAAAGTCCGGCACGGACGGGCATCACGGTGCCGAATTGCCACGAGCCGCGGGTCGTTTTGCAGGCGACGACGGGCAAGAAGGCTCCGCCGGATCAAAAGGCGATCATGCCGGATCCCGTGACGCGGTTGAAAACGGAGTATCGCACGCTGGCGGAGACGCTGAAGGACGCGGGCTATGCCACGGCGCATTTCGGCAAGTGGCATCTCGGGCCGGAGCCGTATTCGCCGCTGCAGCAAGGGTTCGATTTTGATCTGCCGCATCATCCGGGGCCGGGCCCTGCGGGCAGTTTTGTCGCGCCGTGGAAGTTTGCGAACTTCAAAGAGAAGTCGCCCGGCGAGCACATCGAGGACCGCATGGCGGCGGAGGCGGTGACATGGATGGAGCAGACGAAGGAGAAGCCGTTTTACCTGAACTACTGGATGTTCAGCGTGCATGCGCCCTTTGACGCGAAGAAGGCGAACATCGAGACGCATCGCGGTCGCATCGATCCGAAGGACGCGCAGCGCAGCCCCACCTACGCGGCGATGATCCAAAGCATGGACGACGCCATCGGCACACTGCTCGACGGCCTCGACCGGCTGAGGCTGGCCGACAACACGATCATCATCTTCACCTCTGACAATGGCGGCAACATGTACAACGAAGTCGATGGCACCACGCCCACCAGCAATCGCCCGCTGCGCGGTGGCAAGGCGACGATGTTTGAAGGCGGCACACGCGTGCCCTGCGTGATCGTTTGGCCGGGAATGGCTGCTCCGGGAAGTCGGAGTGATGCCATCATCCAGAGCGAGGATTTTTATCCAACGTTGATCGAAGCTCTCGCAATCAAACCGGCCGAAGGGCAGCGATTCGACGGCCACAGCATCCTTCCTGCCCTGAGAGGCGATGCGCTGGCTGGCAAAGCGGTCTTCCAATACTTTCCGCACAATCCCGGCGTGCCGGACTGGCTGCCGCCGGCCGTTTCGGTGCATCGCGATGACTGGAAACTCATCCGCCTCTTCCACGGCGGCGAGAAAGGCGCGCATCGTCACCTGCTCTTCAATCTGCGCGAGGATCTCGGCGAAAAGAACAACCTCGCCACGCAGAAGCCCGAACTCGTGGCCGAACTCGATGCCTTGATCGAAGGCTTCCTCACCGATACGAAGGCCGTCGTGCCGGTGCCGAACCCGGCGTTTGATCCGGCGAAGTATCGCCCCGAACTCGAAGGCAAATCGCAGCCGAAGGGTAAAGCCAAAGCGCCCGCGAAGTCCGCCACTAAAGGCAAGGACGATGGCGATCCCGCGCTGCAAGGCTGGAAGGCCCGCGATTGCCAAGCAATGGTCAAAGAAGGAATCCTGCGCCTCACGAACATCGGCTCGGCGTGCTTCCTCGGTTTCTCCGCCGGCAAACACAGCGGCCCCACGACCGCCAAATTCCGCATTAAGGCCAAAGCCGGCTCCAGCCACTTCGACTGGTTGCCCAGCGGGGTCGGCAGCAAGCAGCATCGCGTCGATTTCACGCTCCAAGGCGGCAATTGGGAAGAAATCACCGTCGAACTGCCCGCCGACGGTCCGCTGGGCATTGTGCGCCTTTATGTTCCGATGCAGGACACACCGGTCGAGATCGACTGGATCGAGCTGACCTCGAAAAACGGCTCCAAACCGACGCGGACGGGGTTTTGAGCGCTTGCCAGATTCAGTTGGGCGCTTTGATCCGCGGCGTCGGATTTTCGACGTGGCCTGCATCGCGTTGTTCGCTGCCGCGGGTTTCGCTATCACCTAAGGTTTGGCGGGCGGTTTGGGCGAATTTCATGAGGCGCTGGACGATTTCGGGATGCGTGGCGGAGAGGTCGTCTTGCTCGGTGAGGTCGGTTTGGACGTTGTAGAGAGCGAGTGACTGTGGAGCGGGTTTTTTGGTGGCTTTGCCGAGGCCGGTTTTGCCGTCGAGGGGGAGGTAGAGCTTCCAATCGCCTTCACGGACGGCTTGGAGCTGGGTGACGTTGTAATAATAGAAGCCGGTGCCGTCGTAGGGTGAGCGGGTGTCTTTTTCATCGAAGAGCAGCGGGCGGATGTCGTGGCCGTCGATGGGTTTTTGCGGTGGTTTGGCTCCGGTGATGGCGGTGATCGTGGGTAGGAGGTCCATCATGGTGCAAAGTTGCGTGCAGGTGGTGCCGGCAGGCACTTGGTCTGGCCAGCGGGCGATGCAGGGCATGCGCTGGCCGCCTTCGCTGGTGCTGTAGCCCATGCCTTGGTAGGGCGCGTTGCTACCCTGCGGCGGGTTGCGGTTCACGGCGCCGTTGTCGTTGGTCCAGATGACGAGGGTGTTGTCGTCGAGGTCGTTGGCTTTGAGGGCCTTGAGGATTTCGCCGGCGGACCAGTCGAGTTCTTCAATCGAGTCGCCGTAGAGGCCGTTGGCGGATTTGCCGCGGAACTCAGGGCCGGGATAGCATTCTTTGCGGCTGCCGGGGCCGGCTTCGGGGAAGTAGAGGAAGAAGGGCTCCTCGCGATGGTCGGCAATGAATTTTACGGCGGCCTCGGTGAGGCGTTTGGTGAGCGTTTCAGCGGCGACGGGGGCGTCGATGACGGTTTCGTCCTGCATGAGAGGCAGCGGCGGCCAGTTTTTCTCGGGGAATTTGTCGTGGACCATGTCCTCGCTGTAGGGAATGCCGAGGAAGGTATCGAAGCCGTTGCGAGTCGGCAAAAAGTCCGGCTGGTCGCCGAGATGCCATTTGCCGAAGCAGGCGGTGGCATAGCCGTTTTGTTTCAAAAGCTCCGCCATCGTCTCCTCGCCGGGATGGATGCCACGGGTGGCGACAGGCTGCAAAACGGCCGCGCCGATGGCGCTGATGTGCAGGCCGATGCGTCGTGGGTAGCAGCCGGTCATGAGTGCCGCACGGCTCGGTGTGCACACGCCGCTGGCGGAGTAGAAGCTGGTGAATTTGCGTCCCTCCGCCGCCATGCGGTCGAGATTGGGTGTGCGATGCTTCGTCTGAGGATGGAAGCACGCGATGTCGCCGTTGCCGAGGTTGTCGCACAAGATCACGACGACGTTTGGACGTGCGACAGCCAAGGAGGCAGCGGCGAGGAAGGCGAGGGTTCCGAGTTTCATGTTTCAAGTTTCAGGACGGACCTGCAAACGATGCCAAGGGGCACCAACTTGAAACTTGGAACCTGAAACTTGAAACGAGGATGCGATCAGGGCCGCGGTATCTCCAGGTCTTTGCAGATCTTGTTCACGAGGAAGTCGTTGATCTCGCGATGCCGTGGCACGGCGGAGCTTTTTCGAGCGCGGCGGTTCACATAGACGCTGTTCGCGCAGGAACTCGCAGCCGTGATCGTGGAGATGCTTGAGGAGGTCGCGGAGCTTCACGAAACACCTCCTCGTTGCCGATTTCCTCCTCGGCGAGCACGCGGTTGGCCTCCATGACGAGTTCGATGGCCTCGCGGAGGTTGGCACGGGTCTCATCAAGCGTGGTGCCCTGGGTGTTGGCTCCAGGCAGTTCCTCCACGAAGCCGATGTAGCCCTCGGGCACCTTTTTGAAGACCTGGGTGAATTTCATGGTTCCATTTTAGCACCAACTTGAAACTTGGAACCTGAAACTTGAAACGGCCCATCGATCAGCAAATGCCGAGCGCCTTCGCCACCACGACATCCGCGGTCGGAAGCTGGATCGCTTCGAGCGGCGGGCTGTAGATGGCGGGGGCGTCGAGGCTGCAGACGCGTTGCACGGGAGCGTCGAGTTCGTCGAAGATGCGCTCCTGGATCATGTAGGCGATCTGGGCACCGATGCCGCAGTAGGGCTTGTTTTCTTCGACGTAGATGGCGCGGTGCGTTTTCGCGACGGACTCGAGGATGGTGTCTTCGTCGAGCGGGCGGATGGTGCGCAGATCGACGACCTCGGCGTTGATGCCGTGCTCTTCTTCGAGGATGCGGGCAGCTTCGAGGCAGGTGATGACGGCTTTGCCGTGGGCGATGAGGCTGATGTCGGTGCCCACGCGCTTCACGTCAGCGAGGCCGAGGGGGATGAAGAGGTCGCCACCAGGGATTTCATCGTTGGAGGGGACGTCCCACTCTTCGCCGTATAGTTTGGTGCTCTCCATGAACATGACGGGGTCGTTGTCACGGATGGCGGCCTTCATGAGGCCCTTGGCGTCGTAGGCGTTGCTGGGGCAGACGCACTTCATGCCGGGGAAGTTCGCCATGATGTTTTCCGGCGTGTGGGAATGAGTCGCGCCGACGCTGGTGCCGCCATTGGCCGGGCCGCGGATGACGATGGGGCAGTTGATCTTGCCGCCGGACATGTAGCGGACCATGGCACCGTTGTTGACGATTTGGTCCCAGGCGACGGTGTAGAAGCTCCAGAACATGAGCTCCATGACCGGCCGCACGCCGAGCATGCTGGCACCGATCCCCATGCCGATGAAACCGGCTTCGCTGATCGGGGTGTCCACGAGACGCTTGTCACCCCATTTGTCCCAGAGGCCCTGGGTCACTTTGTAGGCGCCGTTGTATTGGGCGACTTCCTCCCCCATGACCACGACCATGGGGTCGCGGGCGATTTCTTCATCGAGGGCTTCACGGATGGCGTCGCGGTAGGTGATTCGGCGGGGCATGGCAGGTTTTGAGGGGGCAGTTAGTCGGAGAGACCGGGGGCGGTGTCAAGCTGGGCGGCATCAGCCAGTTGATGAGGTGAGGCAGAGCCAAAGGCGTGCCCGTTTTGGCCCGGAAAACGCTACTTGTTAACAAAAACTAAGATTTTTAAGAAATCATGATTGACGGAAGGCGTAATGTTTTGTTGAACAAGTCTGGAATTGCGGTCTGCGCCGCTTCCTCCGCTGTCCTCAGCCTGAAATTCCTCCAAAAAGTCCGCGCAGACATTGCCAACCTCACTTAGACTGCCTGCCCCCCGCATCTGGTGGGAGGGCAAAGATTTAGACCTTTGCACCGTTAAACAGAAAGAATGCTCAACATGGAACTCGATGGAGGAATCAAGATCTACCTGCGAGAGATTGGCAAGACCGACTTGCTGACTCCCGAACAGGAGGTCGAACTCGCTGAACGCATCAAGCGCGGCGATCCCGAGGCACGCTCCCACATGATCCGCGCAAATCTGCGCCTCGTGGTGAAGATCGCCCAAGATTACGCAAACTACGGCCTGCCCCTGCTGGACCTCATCTCCGAAGGTAACATCGGTTTGATGAAAGCCGTGGAACGCTTTGACCCCAACAAAGGGGGCAAGCTCTCAACCTACGCCGCCTGGTGGATCAAACAGTCCATTAAGCGTGCTCTCGCCAACCAATCCAAGACCATCCGCCTGCCTGTCCACATGGTGGACAAGATCAGCAAGATGCGTCGCGTGGCCATGGCCATGTCCGAAGAACTCGGCCGCGAGCCCACCGACGACGAACTGTCCGAGGAAATCGGCATCGACCGTGCCAAGCTCAGCCAGCTCAAGGTTGCCTCCATGCGTCCGGCGTCCCTCGACGCACCGATCAGCGAGGACGACAGCACTGAATTCGGCGAAATCGTGGGCGATGAAAACGCGCTCACGCCTTTCGAGCTCCTCTCGCACAAAAACATGCACGGCCAGCTCGACGGCCTGCTCACTGTGCTCGACGCCCGCGAACTGAAGATCATCGAAGCCCGCTTCGGCCTGTCCGGCCAGAAGCCGCGCACGCTGGAAGAAGTCGGTCAGGAATTCGGCGTCACCCGCGAGCGTATTCGCCAGCTTCAAAACATCGCCCTGCGCAAACTGCGTCGCGCCCTCCAGAAGAAGGAAGACCCGATTCCGAAGGCCCTGCGCAATGCTGGTGGCAAGAAGAAGCGCGGCAAGAAAAAGGAGCAGGAAGAAGTCGAAGTCGAAGTCGAGGCGGAAGCCGATGAAGATCTCGGCGGCGAGGAGTAATCCGCCGTCCATCATCAAAGAAGCCGCGAGGAATCTTCCGCGCGGCTTTTTTGTGCCTGCATCAGATCCAGCCTGCTTTTTTGGCTGCCAGCCAAGCCATCACCAGCAGAATCATAGCCGCCGTGCCCCATCCGGCGCGGGCTGCCAGCAGATCGTGAGGATTCGAGGCTTCCGACCACTCGTGACGCATGCGTCGGCGGCGGACGAGCGGGCTTGGGGTTGCTTCTTCGGAGGTTGGCATGATTCGGGAGGAGGTTTCTCATCCTATAGGATCACCGAAAAAGGCTGTTCGTTACGCTTCCGGGCGAACATTGCGGAGGGTGGCGCATGGATTGTTGCAGCGCCGGAAAGCACGCCTAGTCTCATTGCCTATGAAGACGCGCCTTCTTTTGGTCCTCGGCATGGCTGTCGGTTTCGTTCACGCGCGTGAATGGAAAAGCGCCGATGGCAGCAAAACGTTCGATGCCACGTTCGTCGCGGTGCAGGGAGACAAGCTCGCGCTCAGCGTCGCTGGCAAAAGCTCGGTTTTTCCTCTGACAGCCTTTGCTGCGGACGATCAGCAGTTCGCGAAGAATGCCCAAGCGATCAAGGAGACCGCGACCAAGCTCGGGCCGCAGTCGTTTGAGTTCGCTCATCCGGTGGAAGATGGCAGCGGGTGGATTTGCCGAATGGCGTTGAAGACCGATCCGAAGGCTGGCGGACCGAAACTCTTCACCGGCGAGGCCTTTTTTCTCGTCACGAAGGATGCCTTCGCGCATCAAAAAGGTCAGCGGATCGAGAATCGGGCGCTTTTCGGTGCTGGGGGCCGCACCTACCATCCGCTCGCGGGGGATCCCTCCATGGTGCGGGCCTTTTCGCTGGAGGCGGAGCAAGCCACGCAGGTGTGGATGGATGTGATGGCCGCCAGCGGAGGTGATGTGGCCAAACAAGCACCCAACGCCATCGAACCGGATGTGGAGATCGCCACGAGGCATGGTTTCGGTGTCGTCATCGGCAAAGGAGGCCTCGTGGCCATCGATCCTGAGATCGTGAAAAAGGGCTTCAAAAGCCTCGTCATTCATCACGACGGCAAAGACTACCCCGCGACGCTTTTTTCACCGAAAGACAAAGAAGGAGCCGACATCAAAACGCCCGACGTGCAGCTCGTGACCTGCGCCGTGCCATTGGAGCCAGCTCGTATCGGCACGAAAAAGCTGTCCGAGGTGGGCCAGAATGTTTTCGCCATCAGCTACGAGCTCAACACCGGCAAAAAAGGCTTCTCCAGCAAGGCCACCGTCACCCGAGGCATCGTGAGCCGATTTGGATCGAATGGCAGTTTTCAGCATGATGCACGGCTTTCGCCCGAAAACCCCGGCGGCTACCTCGTCGGCGAAAAAGGGGATGTGTTCGGCTTTTTCTTCCAAACACAGGTTTCTGGCGGCAATGGAAGGAAGGGCAGTTCGGATGACAAACCTGCGGTTGAAGGTCTCGGCACCTGCGTGAGCACGCAGGCCATTTCCAAGCTCCTCGAAAAGATTCCCGGACAAAGTGAACTTAGGACGAGCAGCACCGCCGAGGACATGGAGGCTAATGGTAAGACTCTTCTCGCCTCCAGCGTGCTGGTGGTGGCGACCTTTGAGATCAACAAACCACGCAAAATCACGCCATCGAAGGTCGCGGTGCCTGCGGCCAATGTGCCTCCAGGTGCGAATCCGCCTCCAGCAGGCTGGAGCATCAGCAAAACCGGCACGCGGCACAGTTCGAAATGTCGTTACTACAACGCTCAATATCCCTGCCAGCCAACGGAAGGTCAGCCGTGCAAGGTTTGCGGTGGTTGATCACGCCAGAATGCCGTGGACCAGCTCGCCATGCACATCGGTGAGGCGGTAATCACGACCTTGGTAGCGGAAGGTCAGGCGTTCGTGATCGAGGCCGAGCAGGTGGAGCACCGTGGCATTCAGGTCATGGGTGTGAACGGGATTTTCGACGACGTTGAAGCCGTAATCGTCCGTCTTGCCGTAGGTGATGCCGGGTTTGATGCCGCCACCGGCCATCCACATGGTGTAGGCGTCCTTGTGGTGATCGCGTCCGGCGGAGGTCTTGGTGCCGTCCGCATTGATGCCTTGGCGCAGCGGGGTGCGGCCAAATTCACCACCCCAGATGACGAGCGTTTCATCGAGCAGGCCGCGTTGCTTCAAATCACGCACGAGAGCGGCCATGGGCTGATCGACGTCCTTGGCTTTTTCACGCAGGCGCTTGCTCAAGCCGCCGTGGTGATCCCAATCTGAATCAAAGAGCTGCACGATGCGGGTGCCACGCTCGATGAGGCGGCGGGCGAGCAGGCAGTTGTTCGCGAAGGAGGCTTTGCCGGGTGTGGCTCCATACATGTCCAGCGTGGCCTTGTTTTCGCGGGAGATGTCCATCAGCTCCGGCACGCTGGTCTGCATGCGGTAGGCCATTTCATACTGGCTGATGCGGGTGGCAATCTCAGGATCACGCACAGCCGCGAGTTGTTGCTCATTGAGAGCCTTCACCGCATCGAGCACACGACGGCGCTCGCTGCTGCCATGGCCGGCGGGATTTTCGAGGAAGAGCACCGGCTCTCCGCTGCCGCGAAACTGAATGCCCTGATGCACGCTGGGAAGGAAGCCCGTGCTCCAGAGCGAGGTGCCTGCGCCGCCGGGTGGGCCGGAGAGCATCACGACATAAGAGGGCAGATCGCGGTTCTCACTGCCGAGGCCGTAAGTGACCCACGCGCCCATGCTGGGCCGACCACCCTGGCCGAAGCCAGTGTGTAGAAACATCTGCGCTGGGGCGTGATTGATCTCGTTCGTGTGGAGAGATTTCACCACGCAGATGTCATCCGCCACGGTGCCGAGATGCGGTAGGATTTCCGAAAGCTCCAGTCCGCTTTGCCCATGGCGTTTGAATGCAAACTCCGAGCCGGCGAGCGTCATCTCTCCGCCAATGAAGGCGAAGCGCTTGCCCTTGGTAAGCTCTTCCGGGCACTTCTGGCCGTCGAGTTGGTTGAGCAGTGGCTTGTGATCGAAAAGATCGAGCTGCGAGGGCGCTCCGATCATGTGCAGATAGATCACATGCTTCGCCTTCGGCGCAAAATGCGGTCGCGAGAGGCTGGCGGAAGCCGCCGGAAGATCATTCACCAGCAGGGAACTCAACGCGGCACTGCCGAGGGCGCTCTGCTGGAAGAAATCGCGGCGCGAGACATGGAGGAAATCAGGCATGCCGCGTGAACGTTCGCGAGAGGGGTGGGCTTTCGGCCTTACTTTACGCAGGGCACCAGGTAATCGTAGGGAGCGGTGCCGCCGACGCGGTAGAGCACATAGCCCGCCTTGGGCTTGGTGATCTGAATCCACGAGGCGTCTGCATCTTTGACGATCACTGGCTCGACCATGCCTTTTTCGACAGTTTTGCCTGCCAGCGTCACCTTCTCACCTTCGGCGATGCTGCCGAGGCGTTTCGAGTCGGACGACGGCTTGCTGCGGATGATCAGGCCAATCGGGGCATTCACCTGATGGCATTGGGCCACGGGTTCATCGGCCCAGGCGGCGGTGGCAGAGAAAAGGAGAGCGAGGAGGAGAGGTTTCATGGTGAGGGGATCAGTTTCCAAAGAGTGACTTCCGCTTCGCTGGCTGGGGCTGCGGTGCGGAGGCGGGGGCGGGTTCTTGCTTCGCACGCTCCTTGTCGGCGGTGTTTTTATACCAGACGAAGCCGTTGACCTTGGCGTTGTAGATGAGGTCGTGGAAGTCGGCCTTCATTTGTGGGTCGTTGATGAGGGCGCCGAGGAGGCCTTTGCCGTTGGTGATGTTTTTGGCGGCCACGGAGAAGCTGTCGGCGGCGGTCTTGATGGATTTCATGGCGTCGTCCGCCGTGGTCATGACCTTGTCCATCTTTTCAATGGGGGCGTTGAGCTTGTCGATGAGAGGGGAAAGCTTCTTCGAGCTGTCTTCGATGGATTTGGAGGCGTTTTTGAAGCTGGTGGAGGCGTCTTTGAGTTCGGCGATGGCTTCCTTGAGGTTTTTGGAGTTCTCCTCGTTGAGCAGCTTTTCATCCACGCGGGTGAGCGTGGTGTCGAGCTTGGTCATGGCGTTCTTAAATTTGTCGATCGTGTCTTTGGAGAGGGCGTCTTTGTTCACCTTGGTCATGGCTTCTTTGATCTCGCCAAGCGCGGGTTTGAGATCGTCCTGGAGCACGGAGCTGACCTGCTTGCCGATGCGCTCGGCGGCGCTTTGGAGATCACTGAGGCCGCTGGCTTCCTTGCCGGGGATGATCTCCGTGAGGGTTTCGCTGATGAATTCATCGGTGATGGTCTTGGGCGGCTCGATATCAACGTAGGCATCCCCCATGAGACCAGCGGTCGTGATGGTGAAGGTGGAGCCAGCAGGGATTTTCTCGCCTTTAAAGATTTCGAGGTCGATGATGACGCCGGTGTAGGTGGCGTTGTGGCGCGGCTTGTTCTTCACCTTGCCGATGCGCTTGCCGGCGAGCACGGCTGGTGAGGCTTCCTTGAGGCCGGAGGCGTTGGGAAAGCTCACGCTGAGGAAATAGCTGCCTTTGAAGAGATCCCGCACGCTGCCAAATTGCAGGATGAGGAGGCTGATCATGACGAGCCCGACGGTCAGGAACAGGCCGACGAGCAGTTCGTTTTTTTTGTCACGTTCTTCCCTGGGGGGAGGGGGATGAGGGATGGGGGATCAGAGATGAGAGATCAGAAGTCCACGTCGGCGCGGCCGTTGATGAAGTCTTGGACGATCTTGTCCGGGCAGGCGCGGAGTTCTTCTTTGGTGCCGAGAAAGTGAATGAGGCCGTTTTTCAGCATCGCGATGCGGTCGGCGATCTTGAAGAGGCTTTTCATGTCGTGCGTGACGACGAGGGAGGTGATGCCGTGACGCTCCTGGAGGCGCAAAATGACGGTATCAATGACATCGGAGACGACGGGATCGAGCGAAGAGGTGGGCTCGTCGTACAGGATGCATTGGGCACGGCCGACGATGGCGCGGGCGATGCCGGCCCGCTTGCGCATGCCGCCGGAGAGGTTCACGGGCAGTTTTTGGCCGTGCTGGCCGAGGCCGACGACATCCAGCGCGGCGGCGACGCGGTCTTTGATCTCTTTTTTATCCGTGACGCCCGCCTCGCGGAGCGGGAAGGCCACGTTTTGCTCGACGGTGAGGCGGTCAAAGAGCGCGGCGTTTTGAAAGAGCATGCTCACCCGCTGGCGCACGGGGGCCAGCTCGCGTTCACGCAGGCCATTCACCTGGATGCCATCGACTTCGACCGTGCCGGAATCCGGCTGCATGAGGCCGATGACGTGCTTCATCGTGACTGTTTTGCCCTCACCGCTGGGGCCGATGATGCAGAGCGTCTCACCGCGCCAGACATCGAGGTCGATGCCACGGAGAATCTCCTGCCAGCCGAGCTTTTTGTGCAGGCCGCGGATGCGGATGAAGGGTTGGCCAGTGCGGTCGATCATGTCACAGGCAGTCTAGACGTTGTTGCCGAGCGGCCAGATGTAGTTCAGCAGGATCGAGAGGAAAAAATTCGCGATGAGCATCACCAGCGAGCTGATGACGACCGCCCGCGTGGTGCCGAGGCCCACGCCCACCGCGCCGTTTTCCGCCCGCAGCCCCTGGTGGCAGGCCACGAGGGTGATGATGATGCCAAAGGCGAAGCCTTTGATCATGCCGATGACGATGTCCCACTGGTTTGTGTGATCCACCATGTGATGTACAAACCACGCGTGCGGCACGCCATAGCCAAACACCGCCACCGCGTAAGAGGCCATGAGGCCAAAGGTGATCGATTCCGCCACTAGGATGGGCATGGAGATCATCATCGCGATGAACCTTGGCAGCACCAGGTAATCCACCGGATGCACGCCCATGACCCGGAGCGCATCCACCTGCTCCGTGACCTTCATCGTGCCGATGTCCGCCGCCATGGAGGCTCCCACACGCCCGCCTACCATCAGTCCGGCCAGCACCGGGCCCAGCTCCCGGCAAAGCGCCACGGAGACGATGGCTCCCACGCTGGACTCCACGCCGAAGTCCTTGAACTTGGCGTAGGTTTGAAAGGTGAAGACCGCTCCCGTGAAGGCCCCCGTCACAATGACCACCGCCTGCGAGCCGTAGCCGATGGAAACGATCTGCTCCGCGATCAGGCCGATGCGCCAGACGCGGTTCGAGAACGCGGTCATGAGATCACGCACCAGAAAGGCGATCTGGCCCATGTAGGAGATGAAATGCAGGAAGACCCTGCCGGGGATTCGGACGACGTCAGTCACGCCGCGCATGATGGCAGGTCCCGGCCGGAAGGCAAACAACGGCTTGGTGACCTGCGTGGGTGTGTTTGGAAGCAAATGCCAGGCATATGCGACATACGTTGGGCATCTTTTTGCGAAAAAAACTCTGTCGAATTCAGACTTGAACTGCTAACAGAAAATAGTATACATGAATGTCTACTACTCACAATGAAGATGCCTTCACCAACCGAAATGGACCTATTGAACTCGTTAGGTGCGAGGGAAGTCAGTGGGCGCGAATTGGCGAAGAGATTTCGGGATGAAACCGGTCGAACCATTTCCTATGGGACGCTTTATACTTCCATGCGGCGGCTAAAAGAAGCAGGCTGGGTCGAGATGAGGGACGATGTAGGCGTTGACCGACGCGTTCGCTTTTTCAAACTTTCGGGCTCGGCAGCCAAAGCAATGCCAAAGATCCGTGAGATCGAGTCAATATTCCCAGGAAGTGAGGTGCTGATATGATTTACCTCACCGCCATTTTGGGGTTTCTTAGTCTTGCGATCATGAGCGCAATTTTGATTGTGTGCTTACTGATATCTTGGAATGCCGAAGACATTGACGATTGGAAACGAAAAAGACGCGACGGCACTAATCCAATCAAAATATTTATTCATGGCATTTTCATGCTCACTTTGGCATTACTGCTACTGCCGGGAGTTATCCTATACGAGATCCTCAAAAATTCGAAATTCTGGTGTGATGAAGCACTAGCTTTAATCAAAGCAACGCTTGAGTTGCCCTCGAGGTGGTGGAGCGCATTAAGTACACGACCAATCAAAACAAAGTCCCGAATTCTGGAAAGTTTCTCTTATTATCAGTCGCAGGAGAATCGCATAATTGTCCAATTGGTTATTGATGATCTTCGCGAAGATATCAAAGAATTGAAACGTGCTGGCGCGAATCCAGTCTTTATTCGAAGCGTAATTTGGTGGCACACTTTGAAATGCATCATTGGCATCTGCTGGGGAGGCATTAAAAACATGATTTGGAAAATTGTGCCGGTAGGTCTTGCCGCTAATCGACTTGGCGTCGGTCGTCCCGAAGAAAACGAACTTGGCGGCGGGCATGACTCTGACTGATATTGAATCCATCGAAAACGGAGAATGGGGTCAGCGCTAGTCGGCAAAGTTTTGGAAGAATGATGGGTAGCGTTAGCAATGCATCTCTTCATCTGTGCGTGGAGTTCCTTTACTCCTCATGCACGATGACAAACGTGCGCTGCTTCTGGCCGGTGGTGGGGTCTTCGACTTCGATTTCGTGGCGGCCGGGTTTGAGGTGGGCGATGGGGTGATTGCTTTCGAGGCGGATTTCGAGGGTGGATGAGGTCCAGCGAGGTTCGCGGGTGCCTTCGGCTTGCAGGAGGAGGCGGGAGCCGCCGCCGGGGATGTCGGGATCGAGGCGGATGACGGTGCCGGGGATGGGATTGGTGATGCGGAGTTGGGGCTTTGAATCTTTGGTGGCGATGGTGACGAGGTCGCCGAGCCAGTTTTCACGTGAGGCGACCCAGGTGGCATATTCGCGGGGCAGGATGACTCGGCCGCGGTTGTCGTAATCGGCTTCGCTGGCGGGTGGTGGGAGCTTGCCTTCGATGAAGAGTTCCTCGCGGCTGAGGCGGCTCGGGGGCGTTTGCGGGGTGAGGCGATGGCCGGTGCGTGGATCGATGCGGGCACGAATGAGGCCGGCAGGTTGCGCGGGCCATTTGGCGTCGCGGTGCTCGTGCAGGTGGAGCATCACATCGCGGAAAATGGGGCCGGCGCCGGTGACGCCGGAGACATCCTGCATGGGCGTGTTGTCGAAATTGCCGACCCACACGCCGACAGTGAACTCGGCGGTGAAGCCGAGCGTCCAGTTGTCGCGAAAGGAGGTGCTGGTGCCGGTTTTGGCAGCGCAGCGAAAGGGCAGGCGTAGCGGCGAGTGCGCACCGAAGGCCATTTCACGGGCCTGGTTGTCGCTGAGGATGTCGGCGATGAGGTAGCATTCTTTTTCGGGAAGGAGGCGGCGCTCGTTGGAGGTGGTGTTTTGCAGTCGCCAGGGCTTGTGAAGGCCGAGGCGGGCGAGCGTGGCGTAGGCGTTCGTGAGTTCGAGCAGACGCACGGGGGCGTTTCCGATGGTCAAACCGAGGCCGTAGTGCTCGACGGGCTCGGTGAGCGTGCTGAGGCCGAGTTCTTGCAGCTTCGCGAGCAAGGTCTCCGCGCCACCGATGCTGTCGAGCACGCGGACGGCGGAGATGTTGAGCGAATTGCCCAGCGCGGTGCGGTAGGTCATGGGGCCGAAGCTGCGCAGGGTGTAATTTTCCGGCTTGTAGGTGCCGGTGGCGGTGCGGAACTCGATGGGCAGATCCGCGACGATGCTGCCGGGCGAGGCTCCACGCTCCAAGGCGAGCAAATAGGTGAAGGGCTTCAACGCGGAGCCGGGTGAGTGCGGCACCCAGGCTCCGTTGATCTGCCCGCCATCCTTCGCGAAGAAGTCGCGTGAGCCAGCGAGCGCCAGAACATCGCCGCTGGCATTGTCGAGGACGACGACGGCCGCGTGACCGACGTTTTTGGCCCGCAGCGTGGCGATGCGCTGGGCGATGATGGTTTCGACCTGCTGCTGCAAGAGCGCGTCGATGGTCGTGCAAGTCGATTCGGAGCCTTTCACGGCCTCGACGACATGCGGCGCGGCAAAACCGCCGCTGAAGCGCTGGATGACGAGTTCTTGGGCGAGAGCGGTTTGGAGCTGCTCGGCACTCAACCAGCTCTGCGCATGCATTTTCTCCAAAATGGCCCGCTGGCGCGGCAGGATGCTTTTCACCTCGCGGAAGGGATTCCAGCGCGTGGGGCTCTGTGGCAAGGCGGCAAGCAAGGCGCACTCGGCGGGCGTTAGGTCGCTGAGCGGCTTGTGGAAGTAACCGGACGCGGCGGTGGTGATGCCGGTCATGTTGTTGCCGAAGGAAATGCGGCTCAAATAGGCTGCGAGCACGTCCTCGCGGCTCCAACTCATCGCGAGGCGGCGGGCTTGCAGCGCTTCGGTGAGCTTCACGCCGAAGGTGCGGCGACCGCTGCGCGGCGTGCTGTTTTTGATGAGCTGCTGATGAATCGTGGACGCGCCGGAGACGATTTTTCCCGTGCGGGCATTGTCCCACGCGGCGCGGGCGATGGCGAGGAGGTCGATTCCGCCGTGTGAGAAGAAGCGTTTGTCTTCGGCGGCGAGCATCGCGTGCCGCATGACCTCGGGAATCTCGTCAAAGCGCACTGGGGCGGCTTGGCGTGTGCCGTTTTCATCCAGCAGATGCCGCAGCGGGGTGCCATCGCGTGCCAGAAACACGGGCGAGGCCGCTGGCGGGGTGAGATCGGGCAGCTCGACGAGCCACGGAAGGCCCCACCATCCTGCGGCGAGCAGCGCGGCAGGAATGGCGAGGCGTTTGATCCAGCGGCGAGACACGAGATTTTACTTCACGACGGGGCGAAGCAGCATGTTGCGGTAGTCCACGTTGGTGTGATCGCCTTGAAGATAGATGGGCCCGGGCTTGAACTCATCGCTGGTCATGGCACCGCCGGTGCAGCCGAGCACGGGCTGGTTGTCGATGATGGTCTTGCCATTGAGGATGACGGTGAGGTGGCGGTCCACGAGGGTGATGTCGAGCGTTTGCCATTCGCCGATGGGCTTCTCCGCGTTCACGCTCGGCGTGATGCGGCTGTAAAGGGCGCCCATGTGGTGGGAGTCGAGCGGCTTGCCGAAGCTCTCCATGACCTGCACTTCGTAGATGCCGCGGAGGTAGATGCCGCTGTTGCTGCCTTCTTGCGTGCGGACTTCCGTCTTGAGGTTGAAGTCCTCAAACTCGGCGTCGGTGCGCAGATTGCCGAAGTGCTTGTCCTTGGCCTTCACGACGCGGTTTTGCAGCATGCCATCGACGACGCTCCAGCCGTTGTCGGCACCTTCTTTGAGCAAGCGCCAGCCGGTGAGGTCCTTGCCATTGAGAAGCTGGATCTGCTCACCGAACTTCACCTTGGAGAGGTCAGGCTTCGCCGGGATGTCGGCGATGCGTTTGCCGGCGAACTCAGCGGGCTGGCCGAGCTGCTTGCCTTCGGCGTTGTGTTTCACGGTGGTGAGCTTGAGCCCCTGGTCGCCGTGGATCAGGGCGGTGATCGTCTCGGTGGTGACCTTGCCTTCCTTGTTCTTCTGCTCGCGGGTGACGATCAATTTGTCGCCCTCGAGCTTTGTGCCCGCGGTGGGCACCACGCTGCCGCCGCCCCATAGGACACTGGAGATGAGTTGGCCGTCTTTTTCCTCCACACCGAGCCAGCCGGCGCCGCCGCCCGGGATCGTGAGAGCCCAGCGGCCGAGGTAGGGATTCGCGGCGCTGGCGGAAACGCTGAGCGCGAGGAGGAGAGAGAGGACGGTATGTTTCATGAGGAGGTCGGATGAAGGGCAAAAAGAACGCCGCGCGAGGCGGCGTCCTTCCGGCAATAGAGCGTGTAGGAGGCGGGATCAATGCCAGCCATACGGGCTGTAGCCGGTCTGGCGGCCGTAGCTCTGCTGCGGGTAATAGTCGCCCTGGTCATAGCCGTAGCCGTTGTTGTAGCCATCATTGTAGGAGGGCTGGCAGTGCTGCTGCTGTTGGTAGCCGTTGTAGGGCTGGCCATAACCCTGGTAGCTGCGGCGTTCGCGACTCTGCTGGATGGCATTGCCAGCGAGAGCGCCGAGGATGCCGCCGATGGCCGCGCCTTGCAGACCGCGACGGCTTTGATTGCCGATGATGCCGCCCGCAGCCGCACCGAGAAGGGCTCCGCCCACGGTGGCATCCGCCCGGGTGGGGGAGCCGTAACCGCCCCACTGACCACCGTAGCCGGGACCATAAGGGGCGCAGGAGGTCAGGGTGAGCGTCACGAGCAAGGAGGCGATGACGAGGAGGCGAACAGCGGAGGTTTTCATGGGGTGCAGTGGTGTTGCGGCATCTGTGACGCCGCCGCTTTCACGGCATTCAAACCTCGCTCAAACTTTTTTCGGATCTCACCGCGGCCGAGCGACCATGAGGCAAGTATTCGAGGGCTGGAAGAGGTAGCCGATACCAAAGTTCAGTGGCTTCACTGGGTGGCGGCCGTTGCGATAAGCCTGCATGAGATCCGGTTGCTGGCAGCCGGTGAAGACTTCGAGTGTGCCTTGGTAGTTGCCGTAGAGGGAGAGGTCCCAGCCGTAGCGGCCAAAGTCCGCATACGGGATGCCGGAGGGGTCTTGAACAATGACGCTGGCATTGCGCAGCATGAAATCGCGGATCTTCGAGAAACCGCCTTCGTGCATGAGGTAGGAGGCACTTTTCGTGAAGGCGGGCACGCGGCCGAAACTCTGCACAAAGCGCAGGAAGGAGCTGCTGAGTCCGCCGTTCGAGAGATCCTGGCGGAAATAGAAGATGCGCTTCTGCGCTCCCCATCCGGTGCGGGCGCGGATCATGAGCCCCGTGTTGCCGGAGGAGCCTGCCATGGTCACATTGCCACCGCCATCGAGGCGCACGGTATCCACCGAATCAATCGTGTGACCGGTGCGGGCGAGGAAGACCATCATGACAGGCAGTACTCCGCGGAAGCGGGTGGCCTGGAGGTCTTTGCGCATGTCCGTGGTGATGAAGTAGCTGAACTGCATGCTGGTGGAGAGCGTGGTGCGAAGGCGAGAAAGGCCGTTTTCGATTTCCGCTGAGTTGAGGCCGCCGAGTTGAGGCATTGGATCGGCTCCTTCGAGACCGCAGAGCACATAGGTCTCGGCGGAGGGAAAGAAGGCGCTGGCAAAGAGGAAGTCGGGCCCGCTGAAGGGATAGAAAAGCGTACTGGCCCGCTGGGCATCGCTGATCTCGCCACCGGCCCAGCTTTGAATCGGACCGCGATGCAGGTTCTCATGCGTGGACCACATCACATCGAGTCGCTGACGATGCTGCTGCCAGGCGGCGGAGCCACGGATGCCAGAGAGCTGGTCGTAGCCATCGGCATCTATGCCTGCGAGCATGCGGGCCACATCATTCAGCGTGGTGGCATGCGTGGGCACATTCATCGACACGGCACCATTATAAAGAGGTCCACTGCCATCGACGGGCAGGGCGCGAAGCACCGGGCTGGGGCCGCTGGAGGGCATCGTGGTGTTTTGCCAGTTCTTCGGATACGCGCAGGAACCGAGAAGGAGGCAAAGAAGCAGGCCCGCAGAGCGGAGTCTCGAGGTCTCGATCGAGTCGTGAGAGGTATTCATGCGGACGCTGATTCTAGCGATCCTTGTTCTTCCGCCAACTGCCGATTCATGCATGTTCATCGCGTTATTTCTGATGTGCCTGAATGCCTATGGCGTTTTCAGTTTAGAATTGCTCAAGGGTCGATGGTTCGGCGGTCCCGACTTTCTTACTCGGCCTTCATCTCGATGCCATGCTGCGCTAGATAGGTGCGGCATTTGTCCTCACCCATGTATTTGCTCAGGAGGCGGGCATCCACCTCGGTGAAATCGACCATGATGAGGCCGTCCAGCACATCGGAGAAGTCCTTGTCCACATTGAAGCTCAGGATCGTGGCGTTGAGCTTCAAATAATGTTTCAACAGCACCGGGATGCCTTTGCCATCCGTTTCCACGCTGGACACGAGAGCGGAGCAATCGTCCACATTTTGCAGATTCGCGGAGATGAACTCGCGCATCAGGCGGCGGCTGCGCATGTAGCGAAAGGGATTTCTCGGTTTTACAAAGCTGGCGAGCTGCGGATGCAATTTGTTGTCCTGCAAGAAGGCCACCATGATCTTCCGCGAGAGGCTGTTGTAGTCCCGGCTGATGCTCACCGGGCCAAAGAGCTTCGTGTACTGCGGATTGCGGGCGATCCAGTTCGCGATGCCTTTCCACAGCAGTGGCAGCGAGGCGAGACGGCTTTGGTAAGCCTTCACAATGAAACTGCGGCCCATCTCCACGGCATTGCCAAGGTGCGAGAGGAACGGTTTTTCGAAGCGGAACAGGGTGCTCGTGTAGAGGCCTTTCGGCCCATACTCACGCAGGATGAAGTCAGCACGCCCGAGGCGGTAAGCGCCGGCGATTTGTTCCTTCTCCTCGTCCCACAGCACGAGATGCTCGTAGTAGCGGTCAAACTTATCGAGATCGACGGCCTCGCCAGTGCCTTCACCGACTTCGCGGAAGGTCACCTCACGCAAGCGCCCGATCTCCTGAAGCAGGCAGGGGATTTCGTGCGAGTGCGCCTGATAGACCGAGAGATCACCCTGGCCAACGAGCTTGCCGCCACGAGCGCGGAGCATATCCACCTCGCAGACCATGCGAGTCTGGCTATCCGGCGTCGGCTCCAAAGAAGGTCCGCCCGCGCTGCTTTCGACCTGCACCTTCGGCACCTTGCCACGCTGGTGCAGCACGAAGGTGTGGATGCGCAGGTATCGCGTCAGGGATTCGTCGTCCTCGAACTTTTTTAAGCGCGAATACGGAATCGCGTGGCCCACCCGCATCGGGACTTCCGTGCCCCCGCGTTTGCTAAACTCCCGCAGCAGCAGGCCCGTGCGAAGACGCGGATGAATGAGGCCTGCGGTGTGGAAAAGAGCGCTGTTTGAACCAGGAAAATAAACCGGCAGTACGGTGGCTTGAGTGCGCCGCACAAGTGAGCCGAGGTGGTTCGTCCACGCAGGCTCTTCGACACCGCGTCCTGGCTTGTAGGCGGCTACTTCGCCAGCGGGAAAGATGATCAGCGTACCGCCATTGCGCAGCAGGCGGATGGCCTCCTTCATCGGCGAGAGGTTCTGTTTGGCGGCGTTTTTGCCGCCAAATGGGTTCACCGCGATGATGTGATCCTCCAGTTCCTTCATGGCGAGCATCATGGAGTTCGTCATCACCTTCAAATCAGGCCTGAACTGCGCTGCCCAGCGGCTGAGCATCACGGGATCGACGATGCCAAAGGGATGGTTCGCGATGATGATGAGCGGACCGCTTTTCGGAAACTCAAAACCCGATGGCAGGTCCACCTTCTCCCGTGTGCCGAGGACCTGAGCCACGCAGTCAAACCAGGCGAACACTTTCGGATGCTGCGGATGCTCGCGGTAGAGGCGGGCAGATTTTTCATACACCTCGTTCAGGCACTTCACGCCGAGCGTTTTCTCCAAAGTGGGTCCAAAGACGCGGTAAAGCCTGCGCTGAAAAGGGGTTTTGAGATGCTCGCTGAGATCAAAGACCATGCGGGGTGGGGTCCGGTGGATGGAAACGGAATTTGCCTCACCCATCCCCGCGAAACGCTCCGGCGCAAGCTTCATCCCGTGTCGAATTAGTCGGAAAAATGTTCACGCCAGCTCCGCCCAGGTGCCTCGGGTCACGCCGAGCTGGCTTTGCGCCTTCAATTCACGCCAAATGTCGTCGGAGGGGCGTTTTCCTGCCAAAAGGTCCTGGTAGGTGCGCAGCACGCGGAGGGACTCGGCCTTGTCCTCTTCGAGCAATTCGACGCGGAATGCCCCCAGACCCGCCTGGCGCAGTGCGGTGAAGTATTGCGCCCCGGTTTGCGGCACCGCGTTGAAGAGCGTGTTCCGGCAGCCGACATCGGCCTTCAGAGGATGCTCCATGCCCACGCGGTCCCGCAGATGCACGCGATGCTTCTCGCAGGGGCGGCCGCAGTTCGTGAAATCCGTTCCCTCGCTCATGAAGGCGGCGAAAACGCAGTGCTCCATGTGAAACATCGGCATATGCTGGTGCAGCGTGAGCTCAAACCACTCCGGCGGTGCGCCACCGAGCAGATCCAGCACCTGCTCAATGCTCAAATCGTAGCTGATGGTGAGCCGTTCGAGGCCTGACTTCTTCAAAATCTCCGCCGTGAGCGGGTTCGCCACGTTGAGTGAAAAGTCACCGGTCATCGGGATGCCTTCGCCGCTGAAAAACGCCATCGCGCCGAGATTGCGAATGAGCACGCCATGGGGCTCCGCTCGCTGGATGAGCTTGAAGAATCCCGCCTCGCCGGATTTTTGGATGCGCGGCGTCGCCAGCCAGATTTGCGCTCCCGAGTCTCGAATCTCCGCCACCACATCGCCGTAGCGACGAATGTCCTCAAAGTCGAGGTAGAGCCGCGTGATGCCCGTTTCGAGTGCGGCATCGATTTGCTCGCGAGTGCGGCAAAGTGCATGCAGTTGGGGTGGCGACGACTCGTTGCCCTTCCGAACCTCGGGCATCAAGGATTCGAGCGTCGTGGCGCTTTTCAGCCTGGGCGAAGGCGACGACTCGTCGCCACTCCGAAGCTCCACCAAATCCCTCCGCATGCGGTTCAGCTCGCTGATGGGCAAAATGACCTCGCCTTCGACCTCGAAGCGCACGTCGCCGAGTTCGAACTCGGTGCCGCCGAGGCGTGAAAACTGATCGCAGAAGCTCTCGCGGGTCAGGGGACGCTTCATCGCCGTCTGCAGCGGCATCGTCGAGGTCAAGACGTGCGAGTCGCATTGCACGCGCAGAGATTCACCCGCCTTGCCGGTGGCGATGAGGTCGAGTCTCGTCTGCTTGCGAATCGGAATCTCGCCTTCAAACGACTGCCGCAATGCCCGATTCAGCGCGGGATCACTCGTTTTAAAAACCCGCGTGCCCACCGGGATGTCGTCCATGCGCAGATGACCGTGGCGGAAGCTCAAGCGGCTGCCACGCATCTCGTAAATGCTGCCGCCTTGCTCGTGGTTCGTGTCGTTGAGATTTTCAAAGACGACGCCATCGCCCGGCTTCATCGCGAGTTGGAGTTCATCCAATTCCAACGTGTCCGCGCCGAGGATGCGTGTGACGGCTCCGACATACGGGCCGCGCTTTTTGCCGTAGTAGGCACCGACGAGTTCCTGATGATTCACCCCGTGCATCCAGCCGGTGTAAAGGCCACGCGAGAAGGTCATCTCGAGCGCATAGCGATCCTCCTCGGTCGCTGGAGCAGGCCTTCCAGCCAGTGCCCGATCAATGGCGGCGCGATAGACCTGAGTGACGCCAGCCACATACTCCGGCGTCTTCAGCCGGCCTTCGATTTTGAAGCTGCGAATGCCCAGCTCGATCAGGCGTGGGATTTCATCCACGGCGGCAAGGTCCTGCGGCGAGAGCAGGTAGCGTTTGTCGCCCAGATCACGCAGTTCGCCATCCACGAGCATCTCGTAAGGCATGCGGCAGGCCTGCGCACACTCGCCACGATTCGCACTGCGACGGCCGAGTGACTCGCTGGTGAGACATTGGCCGGAATACGCGACGCACAGGGCTCCATGCACAAACACCTCCAGCGGCACATGCGCCTCTTTGAAGCGCTCCAGTTCACGCAGGCTTAATTCACGGGCGAGCACCGCCTGATCGATGTCGAGCTGCTTGGCAAACTCGAGCCCTTCCGGCGAGGTGATGGTCATCTGCGTGCTCGCGTGCAGTCGCAGGTTCGGCGTGAGTGCCTTCACCATGCGGGCGAGGCCAAGGTCCTGCACGATCACCGCGTCCACGCCGCAGTCTTCGAGCAGGTGAAGCTGCTTCTCCGCGTCCCGCAGCTCGCCCGTGAAAATGAGCGTGTTGAAGGCCACATAACCCTTCACGCCATGCTCGTGGAGGAATTTCATCAGCTCCGGCAGATCCTCCTCGGTGAAGTTATCCGCTCGAAGCCTCGCATTGAAGCGTGGCATGCCAAAGAAGATCGCGTCCGCCCCGTTCGCGACGGCGGCGCGGGCACACTCCCAGTTGCCGGCGGGGGAGAGCAGTTCGGGTTTGATGAAGGAAGACATGCGAACTGCGTTTGCGACCTTCCTGGCCGCCGGTCAAGGTCACAGATCGTCATCCGCCCGGCAAGAATCCTTCGCTGATGCTTGCAGCATGCCTCGCCTACCTGTCGTTTATCCCCTCCATGAAGTCTCTTCTGTCCTTTCTGTCCCTTCTGTCAGTCGCCACCGGTGCCACGCTCACGCCGCTGAAGTACAACAATCCCGGTCTCGTCGTCGATCTCGGCGTCGGTCTGTGGGCCTGGCCGCTGCCGATGGACTTCGATGGCGATGGCGACCTCGATCTCGTGGTGAACTGTCCGGACAAGCCCTACAACGGCATCTACTTCTTCGAAAACGCCAGCGGCGACACCGCGAAGACCAAGATGCCTATCTTCAAACCGGCGAAGCGCATCAGCAAAGGCGCTCAAAACGTGCAGGTGAGTTACCTCGACGGCAAACCCGTCGTGCTCACGCCGGGCAATGCGCATCCCGATTTCCTTAAAACCGGCATCGAGCAGCAGGTGAAGCTCGGTCCGCCCGCGAACGTCCACATGAACAAAGTCCGCGCCAACATGTGGCGCATGGTCGATTTCGACGGCGACGGCAAAAACGATCTCATCGTCGGCGTCGGCGACTGGACCGAATACGGCTGGGACAACGCCTACACCGCCGATGGTCGCTGGATGAACGGCCCGCTGCGCGGTTACGTGTATCTGCTGAGCAACACCGGCACGAACGAAGCGCCGAGGTATGACAAGCCGAAGAAGATCAACGCCACCGACCGCCCCGTGGAGACCTTTGGCTGGCCTTCGCCGAATTTTGGCGACTTCGACAACGACGGCGACCTCGACCTGCTCTGCGGCGAGTTCCTCGACGGCTTCACCTATTTCCAAAACACCGGCAGCCGCACCAAGCCGAAGTATGCGCTCGGCGTCCGCCTCAAAGCCGACACGGGCCGCTACCTCACGATGGACCTCGAAATGATCACGCCGACCGCGATTGACTGGGACAAGGACGGCGACCTGGACCTCATCTGCGGCGATGAAGACGGCCGTGTGGCCTTCATCGAGAATACTACAGTTCACATCCTCAAGGCCGACTCCAAAGTGCCGGTCTTCGCCGAACCGCGCTACTTCCAGCAGGAGGCCGATCAGGTGAAGTTCGGTGCTCTCGTGACACCCGTCGGCTTCGATTGGGATGGCGATGGCGACACCGATCTCATCTGCGGCAACACCGCCGGTTATGTCGCCTTCATTGAGAACCTCAGCGGCAAAGGCGTGGAACAGCCGAAATGGGCCGCGCCGGTCAAACTCGAAGCCGCCAGCAAAGTCATCCGTCCGATGGCCGGACCGAATGGCAGCATCCAAGGCCCCTGCGAAGCGAAATGGGGCTACACCACGCAAACCATTGCCGATTGGGACCAAGACGGCCTTCCCGACCTCCTCCTCAATTCCATCCTCGGCAAAGTCGTGTGGTTCAAAAACATCGGCACACGCCAAAAACCGCAACTCGCCGTCGCCCAGCCCATCGAGGTCGAATGGAACGGCGAGCAGCCTCACCTCGCCTACGGCTGGTTGCGCCCCGAAGGCAAGGCGCTGCTCACGCAATGGCGCACCACGCCCGTCGGCGTCGATTGGAACAAGGATGGACTCACCGACCTCGTCATGCTCGATCAAGAAGGCTACCTCGCCTTCTTCGAGCGTGCCAAGCAGGGCGACAAGCTCGTGCTCAAACATCCGCAGCGTGTGATTTGCGCCTCCAACAAGGCCCATAAAGCCGAAGAAGGCCTCAAAGTGAAAACACCCGTCGCCATGGCCGCTGGCGAGCCTCTGCGTCTCAACGCCGGCATCGCCGGCAAGAGCGGAAGACGCAAGCTTTGCATTATGGATTGGGATCAAGACGGCCAACTCGACATCCTGCTCAACTCCGCCAACGCCAACTTCCTCCGCCAGGAAAGCGCCGCCGACGGCCAATGGTTCTTCACCGACATGGGCCTGCTCTCCGACGCCAACATCGAAGGCCACGACGTGAGCCCCACGACCGTCGATTTCAATGCGGACGGTCTCCCCGACTTCGTCGGCGGTGCCGAGGACGGGCATCTGTATTACATGCGCAATCCGAAGGCGAAGTGATCAAAGGCGGGACAGAAAGATGTGGGACGGATGTGTTGAGCGGAGACAATGCCGTGGTTTTCTGATGCCATGACGCCCAACTATCCGTCTCGTGCGGTTCACGTTCGTTCTCACGTGTTCGCTCCAGGGCAGCCGGATAGTTCGGCGAAGTCAGCTCAGGTGTGAGCAATGCTTTCTCCGCCGAACACATCCGGCCTACGATCTCAATTCATCACGCGAGGATGTTCTTCACCACATTTCCGGCGATGCCGGTGAGGCGCATGTCGAGGCCTTGGTATTTGTAATTGAGGCGCTCGTGGTTGATGCCGAGGAGGTGCATGATGGTGGCGTTCAGGTCGTGCACGTGGACGCCGTCGCGGACGATGTTGTAGCTGTAGTCGTCGGTTTCGCCGTGGATGTGGCCTTTCTTGACGCCGACTCCGGCGAGGAAGAGGCTGTAGCAGCGCGGGTGATGGTCGCGGCCGTAATTGGTCTCGGTGAGGGTGCCCTGGGAATAGATGGTGCGGCCGAATTCGCCGCCCCAGACGATGAGGGTGTCGTCGAGCAGGCCGCGTTGCTTGAGGTCTTTGATGAGCGCGGCGGTGGCCTGGTCGGTGTCGCGGCACTGGCCTTTGATAGCATTCGGAAGGCCGCCGTGATGGTCCCAGCCCATGTGGAAGAGCTGGATGCAACGCACATCGCGTTCGGCGAGTCGGCGGGCGAGCAGGCAATTCGCGGCGTAAGTGCCGGGGGTGGTCACATCCGGGCCGTACATCTCCAAAATGTGCTTGGGCTCGCTTTTGGTGTCCACGAGGTCGGGCACGCTCATTTGCATGCGGAAAGCCATCTCGTATTGCGCGATGCGCGTGACCGTTTCGGGATCGCCGAAGGCTTGGTGATCCTTTTCGTTCAGCGCGGCGAGTTCATCGAGCATCTGGCGGCGCATCGGACGATCCACGCCGGATGGATTCGAGAGATAGAGCACGGGATCGCCGGAATTGCGGAAGCGAACGCCGGCGTGATGCGTGGGTAGGAAGCCGCTGCCCCACAGGCGGTCGTAAAGCGGCTGATCCTCGCGACGCCCGGTGCCGAAGGACGTCATGACGACATAAGCTGGCAGATCGCGATTCAGGCTGCCGAGGCCGTAACTGAGCCACGAGCCAATGCTGGGCCGTCCGGCGAGTTGCGAGCCTGTTTGGCAAAACGTGATGGCCGGATCGTGATTGATCGCCTCGGTGAACATCGAGCGGATGAGGCAGATCTCGTCGGAAACGCCGCTGATGTTGGGAATGAGCTCGCTGAGCTCCATGCCGCTCTTGCCATGCTTCGCGAACTTGAACATCGACGGAGCCACCGGGAAGGATTTTTGCCCCGAGGTCATCGTGGTGAGCCGCTGACCTTGCCGAATCGACTCCGGTAGGTCTTTGGCGCGTTGCGCAGCCATTTGCGGCTTTGGATCGAAAAGATCCATCTGCGACGGCGCACCGCTTTGGAACAAATAGATGATGCGCTTGGCCTTCGGCGCGTAGTTCGGGAAAGATGTCGCGCCGCTCAGATTCGACAGCGCAGCGGCACCGATGGCAGCGGAGGAATTGCGGAGGAAGACACGGCGGTTGAGGGCGTCTTGAAGTTGCATGGTGATTGGAGTTTAAAAGGCTTCCGGGTTGGCGAGGTAGTCACGCGGATGCACCGCAGTAATCTCAGACGACACCGCGTTGAAGTCGTCGGTGTTGAAAGTGAGAATGCGCGGGATGCGATGCAGCCGCGCATACGCGACGAGGCGCATGTCGTGGGCTTTGAGGCCGGTGATCTGGTGAGTCTGCACGATACGAAGCCATTCTTTGAGGATGCCCGCAGGGTCTTCGAGGTGAAGAAACCGCTTTTGGATGTTGTCCAAAAGCACGGCGGAGGCCTCCTCGGTGCATCCGCGTCCGCGTTTTTCAATCGGACGTGTGGCTGTCACCCAAAGCTCGTAAAACGTCTGACCGCTCACGAAGAGCATTTCATTTCGCGCAGTCAGTACTGTCAGGCAGTTCGAAGCCGGCTCATGCTGCTCGCTATCGGTGTCGGCAACGCGCAGAAGCAGATTCGTGTCTATGAGCCAGGCACTCATTCGTCAGGCGAGTAGATGGACTCACGGGAAACTGCATAATCTGAAAGGCCCACGGGCGTGGCGATGCTTTTGATCCATTCGAGCATTTCCCGGCTGCGTGCTTCGGGAGTTTCTGCCGAGGAGATTTGCTCCAGCGCAACGGTCGTGTCAGGGATGACGTCAATGACGGCTTGGTTTTTCTTTATCGGTATACTGTAAGCTTGGTGATCCTTTAGAGGAAAATGCTCCAAGAGGGCATTCATGAGGCTAACGGGGGATTGGACAGTCAGAGTGCTCATGGCTTGATTCTAAGGTAAAATCACGGGCGCGTCACCACCTCGTTCATGTTGAGGATGACGCTGGCGGTGACGCCATAGGCGGCGAGTTCGGCCGGGTTGAGTGCGGCGTCCGGCTTGTGGGCACCGGTAGCGAGGAATTGCTTCGCGCTGTCCGGTGCGGCCTGGAAGGCGGTGAGGCGGTTTTGCAGGCCTTTTTTCAGAATAGCGACCTCATCCGCCGATGGCGCACGCGAGGTGGCACGTCGGAATGCCCAGGAGATGCGCTGCTCGGGCGTGGAGCCGCCTTCTTTGATCATTTTTTCGCCCAAAGCCTTCGCCGCTTCGACGAAGGTCACTTCATTCAGCAGCGAGAGCGCCTGGAGCGGTGTGTTCGTGCGGCTGCGTTTCACGGTGCAGACTTCGCGGGAGGGTGCGTCGAACATGAGCATCGTGGGCGGCGCGGCGGTGCGTTTCCAGATGGTGTAGAAGCTGCGACGATACAGGCCTTCGCCGCTGTCGGCTTTGTAGCCGCGGAGGTCGCCGTATTTGCTGGTGTCGTCCCAGACGCCGTCGGGCATGTAGGGCTTCACGCTGGGGCCGCCGACCTTGGGCACGAGCAGGCCGGCAATGGCGAGCGCTTGGTCGCGAACGACTTCACCACTGAGGCGGAAACGTGGGCCGCGGGCGAGAAGGCGGTTGTCGGGATCTTTTTCGAGCAAGGCGGGCGTGACCTTGCTGCTTTGACGATACGCGGCGCTCATGACGATGAGTTTCTGCATCTTCTTCATGTCCCAGCCGCTGCGGATGAACTCGGTGGCGAGCCAGTCGAGCAACTCGGGATGCACCGGATACTCGGCCTGCGAGCCGAGGTTCTCCGCTGTCTTGCAAATGCCGTAGCCGAAGAATTTTTCCCAGGCTCGATTGACCCACACGCGGGCAGTGAGCGGGTTCGCAGGATCGACGAGCCACTGCGCGAGGCCGAGGCGGTTTTGCGGTGCACCTTTCGGCATCGGCGGCAGGGCGGAAGGCGTGTTCATGGTGACTTTGTCGCCGGGTTTGTCGTATTCGCCGCGCTTGAGCACGAAGGTGTCACGCACAGTACCTTCCTGCATGACCATGACGTTGGGCAACGAGCGGTCGAAGTCGTCGAAAGCACGCTGCGCCTTCGTGAGGGCCACATCGGCCTGTTTGAGCGGATTGGGCACGTTGGCGCGGAAGAAGGCCTCGATGTCTTTTTTCTGCTGCGGCTTGCGTTTGGCCGCGGTGGTCTCGATGGCGAGTTTGAGTGCAGGTGCGAAGGGTTCACCGCTGAGCTTCACGGCATCCGGCGGCAAACTGGAGGCAGAAAGACGGAAGCGGCCGATGTTGTGCCCGCCGAGCGCCTCCATGCGCACACGGAGCAGCAGCATGGCGCCTTTTTCGGCGGCGATGGCCTCCTGCAGCACAAACATGGCGCGGCGGTTTTCTTTGCGATTCGGGCCATCGACGGCCCAGGAGCCGCGTTTGCCCTTGCGCTTGCCGTCGTCGATCACGTTGGCGATCTCGTAGCCTTTTTGCGAGAAATCGGCCTCGGCTTTCTTGAGCTTCAAAAGCTCCTGCTTGCCGTTGGCATGCCGCACATAGACGTCGAAGCCGCTGAGGGCGAAATTGCTGTTGCTGTAGCGCCCCGCACCGCCGCCGGGCAGGGAGGGATCGGTGAGGCATTCGAGCAGGAAGGCGGACGCGCCTTGCTCTGGCAACGGGGCGTCAAAAACATACACATCCTTCTGCGGATTCGCGCCGGTGGCGAGGTAGCTGCCATCGGGTTGTTTCACGAGCGGCGTGCCGACTTTGGACTCGACTTTTGTCGGCGTGAGCGGTGCCCAGACGGCCTTCATCTTGCTCAGCGTCTCCAGCGCCTTCGGCTCCCATGCGGCGACGAGTTGCGGGAGCTGCTTGGTGAGCTCGGCGACCTTTGATTTGGCCTGTTTCACCTCGGCATCGAGCTGCGCGAGCTTTTGCTCCTGCTCCGGCGTCGCCACGTTGGTGATGGGAAGGCTGTTGCCGCCGCTGCGATTGGAAGCGCCCTGGATGGTGCCGCTTTCCGGCACGTTGTTGAAGAAGGCGAAGAAGGAATAGAAGTCCTTCATCGGAAGCGGGTCGTATTTGTGATCGTGGCAGCGGCAGCAACCCATCGTGAGGCCCATCCAGGTGGCGCTGGTGGTCTCCACGCGGTCCATGATGTTCTCGATGCGCCATTCCTCGGCGATGATGCCGCCTTCGCCATTGATGCGGTGATTGCGATTGAAACCGGTGGCGACGATCTGCTCGCGTTTCGCATTCGGAATGAGGTCCCCGGCGATCTGCTCGATGGTGAACTGATCAAAGGGCTTGTTGTCGTTGAAGGCCTTGATCACCCAATCACGCCACGGCCACATCTGGCGGCTGCTGTCGGTTTGGAAGCCGTTCGAGTCCGCGTAGCGGGCGAAATCCAGCCACTGCATGGCCATGCGCTCGCCGTAGTGCTGGCTGGCGAGGAGCTTGTCCACATAGGCTTCGTATTTTTTGTCGGACCAATCGGACAGATCGGACAAATCCGCCGTGGAGGGCGGCAGGCCGGTCAAATCGAGTGCCACACGCCGCATCTGCGTCGCCGCATCGGCGGGCGGAGACATTTGCAGGCCTTCTTTCTCCAAACGGGTCGTGATGAAGCGATCCACCGGGTGCTCGATGCCCGCGACCTTCGGCGGCTCGACCCGCACCGGCGCGAGGAAGGCCCAGTGGCCCTGATATTCGGCTCCTTCGGCGATCCACTGCTTTAGGATGGCCTTTTCGGCGCTGGTGAGCGGTTTGCCGCTTTTCTCCGGCGGCATGACGTCGTCGTGCGAATCGGCCAGCATCGCGCGGGTGATGATCTGGCTCTTTTCCGGGCTGCCAGGCACGAGCGCGATGTCGCCGGACTCGGCGGGTTTCATCGCCTCCTCGCGAATGTCGAGCCTCAGCTCGCCTTTGCGATGGCTGGCATCCGCGCCGTGGCAGTGAAAGCACTTCTCATTGAGAATCGGCCGCACATCGCGGTTAAACTGGAGCTTCTCCGCGAAGAGCGAGGCGGGGAAAACGAGAAGAGGTAGGAGGAAACGAGGCATGGCAGGAAGTGGCGCAGTAAGTACGGCCCATCGGGTCTTCAGATTGGAGGTTTCTTATGTCTTTTCCTGCCTTCGGCGTTTTTTTTACCGCCGTGTTGCCGTCATGAAGCCGCGGGCGACAGCAGTGTCGTGATACGCGCCGGGCGTGAAACCAGCCTCGTCGAGCAGCGCGGCATACTCGCCGGTGCTGTAGCATTTGCCCTGCGTGGAGTGCATCAGCAGGCAGGAGTATTCGGCGACATGCAGCGGGCCGTTTTTGGCCTCGTTGATGAAGGCGTCGTGAATGATGAGCAGGTCGCCGGGCTTCAGCGCGGCATGAGAAACGGCGAGGAGTTTCTTCACCTCGGCCACACCCCAGTCGTGCAGCACGTTCGAGTAAAGATGCACATCGCAGCTGGTGGGCAGGCCGTCGAACATGTTGCCCGTGGCCACGCTGACGCGATCGGCGCAGCCGCGTTCTTCGATCAGTTTGGCTGCGATGCGATCCACGGGCGCTTGGTCGAAAGCGATGGCTTTCAGATGCGTGTGCTGCGCAGCAATGGAGCTGGCGTAGATGCCGGAACCTGCGCCGATATCGAGCAGGCAGGAGCGGCCGGAGAGATCGAGCTTCTTCGCGAGGGCCTGCGAGAGATAAAGGCCTCGGCAATCCATCGCGGCGGTAAATTTGCGGGCGAAGTCTTCCTGCTCCATCGCCTTGTGCCAATCGAAGGCCGCCTTGTCGCCGCTCCAACCGGCTGGTTTGTCCGTCTTGAGGACTTCGAGGTAGTCGCGGGCAATCGGGCGATCATGCAGCGAGGCGTAGTAAGGTCGCAAATCCCACACGGAACCGGCGCGGAGATGTTCCTTCGCGGTGTCTGAGGCATGAAACACCCCACCGTCGTTTTTGACCCAGCCATTCGCCGTGAACAACGTGAGCATCACATCCACGGGCCGCTCTTTGAAGCCAAAGTGATCGCAGATGCCGCCCAGTGAGGATGGATTCGCCGACAGCCAAGTGAAGAAGTCGATGCTCAGCGCCGCCGTGATCAAATCGACCGCGTAGAGGCTGTCGCGGTAGCGGTAGATATTGAGGGGATCGGTTTGCGGTGCGGAGGTGAGGTCGTGCGGCATGGGGAGGTGTGAAGACTTGACGCTGGGAGGCGTAAACGGCACAATGGCGGCATGAAATCCATTTCCGCCAGCCGCTTTTTCGCCGACAGCACTCTTGTGGACGCGCTTCCAGATGGGGAGCACCTTGCGGTAAAGACCCGTGGTAAGACGCAGTTCATCGTTGTGAAAGGCGGGCGCCCCCGCATGACGGCTGAGATTGCCCGGCAGCGTGCCGTGGGATCGGAACGTGGATCGAGGTTTGATGGCGTGGCCTTCTTGAAAACACTGAAGAAATGACCTTCTACGCGGACAGCTCCTGGTGGCTGGCCGTGAAATGCCGACACGACATGCACCACAGGCGTGCTTGGCGTTTCTTTGACCGAAATCCAGACGGTGAGGTCATGTGGACGCCGTGGCAGCGTGTCGAGGTCTTCAACTGCTTCCTCCAGGCCGAGAGGCACGGGCTGGTGGATGAGAGTGAAGGCAGGCAGATGATCCGGCTTCTCGATCAGGAGGTGCGGCTCGGCTACTGGCCCCACCGTGAACTCTCATGGACCAATGCCATCCGTCGTGCTTGCCAGATTTCGGCAGATCACTCGCTGGATTTGATTGTCCGCGGGATGGATCTTTTTCATGTGGCCATCGCGCTGGAATTGAAGGCGGAAGGCTTTTTGTCTTTTGACGAGGAGCAGATGGAGCTGGCGGCACGAGCAGGGCTGCGACTCGTGAAATTGTAGCTGCTTTACTTTTTGCCCGTCTCTTCGATCAGGGAACCCGTGAGGAAGAGCAGTCGCGAAACACCTTCGGAAGGCTGGGAGCCCAAAACAACGGTCTGGCCGTCCCAAATGGTGATGGCGGTGGAAATGCCGCTGGCGGGGTTTTGATCCTGCGAGTTCGTGAGAATGCGAATGTTCATCTCGATGGTGTAGCCATCGGGACCAATCACGGGCTCGACTTTCATCTGCTGCCCTCCCATGGTGGCGGGGAGGACATACATCGGTGGCTTCAGATTGGGCTTCAGCACTTCCAGCTTGGCATCGGAGACGGCGAGTTTCTTCATCAACTTTTCGAATTGAGGCTGGGTGAAGACACCGCTCAGGATGAACTGTCGCGGAGGTGGCGGCTCGGTTGTTGGAGGTGCATGGGTGGCGTCCACCTTTTCGGTCGAAGGCTGCAGCAGCCAGTGATGCAGTTGCTTCACATGGTCGCCTTTCATCTCGACGGCTTTCACAGAAAGGTGCACGCTCTTTTTGACCTCGCGTTGAATCAGGGCACGGAGCCACGCCTCAATCAGCTCCAGGTTGGCTTTGGTGTTCCTCACGGTGAGTTTTCCATCCTTGAGCGACGCGTCCGCGCCTTTTGGGAAGGCGATGCCAGAAGCTTTGAGAACCTCGACAGGCGTTTTGTCCTGCGGAAAACTCTTGGGCAGCTTGTAAACACGCACGGCCCATTCGCTGACGGCTGTGTCAGGCATATCGACCCCAGTGCTGGAGGGTTGCATGGTGGCGGTGGATTCAAAGCTGATGGCTTTCTGGCCTTGCGGATTCAGCGCCTCGGCGATGATAAGCACGGTGACGGGCTTTTTGGCACCAGGCAGATGCAGGACGAGCGTTTCGCCACTCGCGAGCACGGCCTTGGAGGAGACGCTGAGGGTTTGCACGCGGGTCCAGTCCGGCTGGGCATCCTTTTTTGGCAGCCACGGACGTTCGGCATCAGGATCGATGCCGAGATCGACTTTCGCTTCGACGCTCGCTTTTCCATCCGGGGCAGGATTGGCGACGAGTTTGATGCTCGGTCCGATGAACTTGGCCTCGATTGCGATGCCTTTCGACTCCGGCTTCTTGGGGAGAACCTCGCGCACGACCTCGACGGTGGCTCCCTGGCCCATTTTGGTGGTGACGCTCGGAGCACTCAGCAAGTCGATGCCCTTTTGCTGGGAATTCTCCTTCCACAGTTTTTCGGCTTCGTCGCGCTTCAAAATGCGTTCATGACTGCCGATGTGCTGGTCGGCCTGAATGAGTTTGCACTGAAAATACACCTGCGGGAGACGGTGATGCAGGCGGTCGATGATGGCTTCGATTTGATCGAGAGCGACACGCGTATGGCGCACAATCAATTGCGAGGTGGCGTATTGAAAAAGAGCGCGGGAACCTTCCGGGAAGGTGATGCCGTTCTTTTCGAGAACCTGCTGCGCTGTCATGCTCACCACCGGAGGCTCACCGGCGAAGGGTACTCTCTGATCTTGTCTAGCAAATGGGTCTCTCTGCTCTTGGCCGAGTGTGAGAAAATCGGGCACCACCCGGTAAATCCGCGTGAACATCGTCTTGTCCTTGGGATCTGCTTGACGCGTTTGCTGCGCGGATGCCGTCGCAAGGCCAAAAGAGGCCGCGACGAAGGGCGCGAGCACGGCGAAGCCTGCGCAGCCGAGCACAAACAACGCGCCAACCTTCTTCCTCACGCCACGGGCTTCCATCAGTGCGACGAGACGATCCTGAAGCCGACGAGCCGGACGCGAGCGTGCAATCGACATCGCAAAACGCGAGGGGGATGGCTTGGCCGCCCAGCTGAGCAGGAAGTCGATGTAGGATGACTGATCGGGCTCTTCCTCGACTGCGGCCGCGTCACAGGCCTCCTCACGGGCGCGGGAAAATTCCTCGATGAGGGCATGGGCGAAGGGATTCCACCACAGGAAGGCGAGGGCGATGTTTTGCAGCAGCACCGCCACGGTGTCGTTGGTGCGCAGATGCTCGCTCTCATGCCGAATGAGCCAGCGCCACTGCTGGGCGGTGAGTTCTTGAAAAGCGGAGGCGGGCACCGCAATGACGGGAAAGAACCAACCGGCGACACAGGGGGTGCATATCTCATCGGACACTCGCAGGCGCGGCAGCGTTTTGGAGTGCTCCAGCCCTCTGGAGCTTTTCGCGGGCCTTGAAACGTCCGAAAGCGCCGGAGGCCCGGCGCACTCCAGGACGCTGTCGCGAAGAAGAGCCGTCTCCTCTGCGGAAAGGCCCCGCAAGTTCCAGGCCCAGCGCTGGAGGAGAATGCTCTGGACGAGCAAACGCATAAGCAGAAAGGCGGTGACGAACCAAGACAGGCGATGGAGCCATTTCGCGAGGTCGTTCCAATCCCATGGAGAAGCGGCCGCAGGTGCCGCCGTCGGAGTCGCGATCACTTTTTGCGGCTCCACCTTCACCCGCCAGTCGTGCTCGAACGTCTCGCGAATCGGTGTGAGGACAGGGACATGCTGCTTCGTCGGGAAAAGATCCCGCATCGAGATGTCGAACGGGCTGTAGAGGCACATCAGCACCGCGAGATTCGCGAGGATGCAGCGGCGCAGGGCATCGCGAATGATGAAACGCACCAGCAGCCAGGCCGCCGCGCCGATGACGAGGCTGTGAACCAGGAAATTGATGAAGGTGATGGTTTCCGTGCTCATGACTCGGCTCCTCCTTTCCTGCCTCGGACGAGCTTGCGGAGCTCCGCCAGCTCCTCTTCGGTGATCTCGCCGCTCTCGACGAGGCAGCGCACCAGGGCGAGGCCGCTGCCGCCAAAGAGTCGCTGCTTCAGCTCCGTGAGCACGCTGGTGCGGCCGCGCTGCTCCGGCACGGCGGGCTCGTAAGCATGACTGCGGCTGGAATCATCGCGCACGACCCAGCCCTTGGTTTCGAGCCGCGTGAGCTGGGTTTGGAGCGTGTTTCGCGTCACCGGTTCGTCACGACCTTGATTGACGGCCTCCAGCAGCTCCAAAACGGACGCGGGATGCTTTTTCCAAAGGATGTCCATGAGTGCCTGCTCGGCGGCGGAGAGAGGTGGGAGAGCTTTTTTCGCCATAATTCGCGAGTTTGCCGACAAGTGTCGGATTTGTCGAGAAAAATGTCCGACAGGTGTCGGAGGATGGGGTGGAGTGGTGGAGAATGGGAGTGATGGGGTCCGGATCGCCGAAACACCACTCCACCACTCCATCACTCCAGTCGGCTCCCCCGCGCCGCCCGCTCCACTTTCCTGACGGATTCCACTCCTCGCGACCGTTGACTTGCCTCCCACTTCCAGACAGCATCGCGCCCACCATGTCCACCGCTCCCGCCCCCAAGCTCACGACCACTCACTGGCTCATCATCATCATCGCCAGCATCGGCTTCCTCTTTGATACCTACGAGCTGCTGATGACGCCGCTGACGGCACCGCCCGCCATCGCCGAACTGCTGGGCGTGGACATGACGCACCCGACCGTGACGGAATGGACCGGTAAGCTGCTGTGGATCACCGCGCTGTGTGGCGGCATCTTCGGCCTAATCGGCGGCAAGCTCACCGACATGCTCGGGCGCAAGTTTGTGATGGCCGCGAGTATCTTCGTGTATTCGTTCTCGCCCTTCTGCGCGGCCTATTCGACCTCGCTGGGCATGTTCATCTTCTTCCGCAGTTTGACCTTCATCGGCGTCTGCGTGGAGTTCATCGCGGCGATCACCTGGCTGGCGGAGGTTTTTGAGGACAAGCATCAAAAAGAGAAGTGGCTGGGCATCACGCAGGCCTTTGCCTCGCTCGGCGGTCTGCTCGTCACAGGCATCAATGTGTGGATCCTGTCTCACATGAAGGACTTGCCCGCGCTGGGGCTGCCGGTGGCCTCGTCGTGGCGCTACCTACTCATGACTGGCATCCTGCCGGCGATCCCGATTGCTTTGATGCTGCCCTTTGTGCCGGAATCGAAGGTGTGGAAGGAAAAGAAGGCCGCAGGCCTGCTGAAGCGTGCCAGCATCGGCCAGCTCTTCGCGCCTGAGCTGCGCCGTGTGACGATCGTGACGGCCATTCTCTCTGCCTGCGCCTACGGCCTGGCCTTTGGGGCGCTGCAAATCACGCCGCTGCGCATCGCTCCCGGTTTACCAGAACTCGCTGAAACGAGTAAGAAGATGGCTCCGCTACGCAAACAAGCCGCCGAACAGGCCATCGCTGTGAGCAAAGCCGCGCCGGATTCACCCGAGCAAGCTGAGGCGAAGGCCAAACTCGCCGCCGTGAAGACCGAAATGGCTCCGCTGGATAAGGAAGTGAAGGCCGTGGGCAACAAGGTGCAGTTTTATCAGGAGATGGGCGGCCTCGTCGGTCGAATCCTGCTGGCCGTGCTCATCATGGTCGGCTTGAGCCGCGTGGCCTTGCTGAAGGTCTTCCAAGTGCCGGCGCTCATTTTGCTGCCGCTGACCTACCTGAGCCTTTTCACTGCTGGCGGCTCCAGTTTCATGTGGGCGTATGCGCTGTGCGGCTTGGTCACGGTGGCGCAGTTCAGCTACTTCGGTGAGTACCTGCCCAAAGTCTTCCCGATGCACCTTCGCGGCACGGGCGGCAGCTTTGCCACCAACGTTGGCGGTCGCATGATCGGCACCAGCATGGCCTTTGTGACGACCAACCTCGTCGCCCCGATGGTCTCTGGCGATCCCACCAAAATCCTGCCGATGCACCTCGCGAAGGCCGCGGGCTATGTCGGCCTCGGCATCGCGCTGCTGGCGCTGGTGGTGGGGATGTTCCTGCCTGAGCCGAAGAACGAGGAGTAAAATCGGTGCAGGGAAGGTTTGGGTGCGTTGTTCACGCTTTAGTGTGAGGAGGCTTTCGTCACGCTAAAGCGTGAACAACGTACTCTTTTGGGAGCGTAGTCCTGCCGCCATGATTCGCTCCTTGCTCACTCTTGTTGTCTGCCTCGTTTCATTCACCCTCCACGCTGAAGAGAAAGGCGACGGAAAGCTCCGCATCATCGTCTTTGGCGCGCATCCAGATGATGCGGAATACAAAGCCGGAGGCTCTGCGGTGAAGTGGGCTCGGCTGGGGCATGAAGTGAAACTCGTATCGGTCACCAATGGCGACATTGGCCACTGGAAAGAGGCAGGTGGCCCGCTGGCGCTGCGTCGCGCGGCGGAGGTGGCGGCCTGTGCGAAGAAGCTGGGCGTGACCTCGCAGGTGCTCGACATCCACGATGGCGAGCTGGTGCCTTCGTTGGAGTATCGGAAGCTCATCACGCGGGTGATTCGCGAGTGGAAGGCGGACATCGTCATCGCGCCGCGGCCGTGGGATTATCATCCCGACCATCGCTACGTCGGCGTGCTGCTTCAGGACGCGGCCTTCATGGTGGCGGTGCCGTTCATCTGCCCGGATGTGCCACCGCTGAAGAAGAATCCGGTGTTCTTGTATTCGAGTGATGGCTTTCAGAAACCCTATCCCTTCACGCCCGACATCGCGGTGTGCGTGGATGATTCCTTCGAGCAGAAGCTGGATGGCATCCATGAACTGACTTCCCAGCATTATGAAGGCGGTGCCAATGGCTCGGAAGAGCATGTGAAGAGCGTGCCGCTCGCGAGCGATGAGGTGGGACGTCGTGCGTGGTTGAAACGCCGCTGGGGTGCCCGTCAGGGCGGCGAGGCGGACAAGTATCGCGATCTGCTGATCAAGCTCTACGGCCCCGAGAAGGGCAAGGCGGTGAAATACGCCGAGACCTTTGAGATCTGCGAATATGGCCGCCGTCCGTCGATGGACGAGATCAAGAAGCTGTTCCCCTTTTACGACGCGAAGTGAGCGCCGAAGGTGCCTGACTTTCCGCTGTCGTGCGGGCGGAAAGCATGCAGGATGGCGGGATGCGTCGCGCTACTGTTCTTTTTCCGATCCTGGCTGCCGGGCTGAGCCTTCACGCGGCTCCGGCAGGGCCTGTCACGCCTGCGCCGGCGGCGGTGCCGGTTCCCAAAGCGGCTCCGAAGTCCACCCCCAAGCCCGCGCCAAAGCCCACCCCAAAGCCCGCGGTGCCAAAAAGTGATCCCAAGCCGACTCCTGCTGCTGCACCAGCCCCGGTGCCGGCCGCGCCTGCGGTGAAGCCACCCCCGGAGGATGCGTATCTGCAAATGGAGATGCTGACGCGGGCCATGGAGATGGTGCGTCAAAACTACGTGGAGGAGTCCAAGGTGACCTACGAGGAGCTGGTGGAAGGCGCTCTCGAAGGCATGCTCAGCCGCCTGGATCCGCACTGCGAGTACATGGGTAAATCGCTCTTCGAGGACATGCGTCGCGAGCAGAGTGATACTTCGGAAGGCATCGGCATCACCATCGCCCTGCGGCAAAACTTGCTCACCATCATCACCGTGCGTGACGACGGCCCCGCCGCCCGCGAAGGCGTGCTGGCAGGGGATCAGCTCGTGCGCATCAACGAGGTGCTCACGGATTCTGTCGGCGTGGCCGAGGCCATGCAGCTCTTGAAGGGCAAGGCGGGTGATGAGGTGCGTCTGACCGTGCGTCGCCCCGGCACGAAGCAGTTTCTCGATTTCAAGGTGAAGCACGAGACGCTGGCGGAGAGCTCCGTGCATGATCCGATGCTGCTTTCGGAGAAAATGGCTGGCGAATACCGCATCGGCTATGTGCGGGTTTCGCAGTTCAATTCACCCACGGCCCGCGAGCTCGCCAAAGCACTCGATGAACTCGAAAAGCAGGGCATGCAGGCCTTGGTGCTCGATCTGCGAAACAACCCAGGCGGCCTCGTGGACAGCGCGGTGCAGATTTGCGGCGAGTTTTTGCCTGAGGGCACCGTCGTGGTGACCACCGAGGGCCGCGTGGCCTCGCAAAATCCGCCGCCCTACCGCACGCCGCCTCGCGGAGGCAAGGAGCCGCGCAAGTTTCCCATGGCCGTGCTCATCAACCATGGCAGCGCCAGCGCCAGCGAGCTGACGGCAGGCGCTCTCCAGGACCTCAAACGAGCCATCGTGGTTGGCACGACGAGCTTTGGCAAAGGCAGCGTGCAGACCATCCTGCCGATGAAAAACGGCGCGGCGATGCGCCTGACCACGGCGAAGTATTACACGCCCAGCCATCGCACCATTCACGAGAACGGCGTGGAGCCGAACATCATCGCCGCGCTCACCACTGAGGAGGAAACACGCATTTCCAAGTGGCGTGCCTCCCACGGCACCGGCGAAGCCGCTGCCCTCGAACTTGCCAATCTCGGTGACAAGCAGCTCGAACGCTCGGTGGATGCCCTGAAGGGCGTTTTGGTCTTCGATGCCTTCGTGGCCCGCCCGCTGGCCCCTGCCGCGAAACCTTTGGAAAAGGCCGAGGCGAAGCTGCCGGAGTGAGTTGGGGCCTCGTGAAGGTTTCGATCAGCTGACAGCAAATGGGGACAGAAAATGACCTCTGATTTTACGGTGCTCCTATTTTGCCTGCTGACACCATTTCCACGAGGCCATTACTCATGAGAGAAGAATGCTGGTGAGATAATTGCAGCCAATGCGATTAAACAAGCTGTCAGCAACGTCCCCATAAAGGCCACTTCATTTTCATCCTTAGGAACAGCGATGGTGGATTGGCCTGATAACTCAGGCGAAAAATAATTGAGAAGCAAAGCTGCTGCTAAATAGATTCCGAAGCATCCGATCAGACATCGGATCGGGCGATGTCGATAGCCAAAGATGACTTTGTTGAAAAGTTTCATGGTGATATATCAACATCTTACTTTTTCTGCCGCTTTCCGAAAGAAAAGATGCCTGACGGAAAGTGCATCTGATCAATGAGATCGGAGTGAATCCATACTCAGCACGGCTTTGACTGCGCAGGAGGGCGCACCCATCACCATTAAAACCTCACCTCGCCGCCGAGGTAGAAGTTGCGGCCGTAGGCGGGGTCGATGCCATCGGGGCGGACGCGGGCGTAGTAGCTTTCGTCGAAGACGTTGTTGAGGCCGGCCATGACGCTGAAGTTTTCATGCACCTTCACTTCGGCGGTGAGGTCCCAGGTCATGTAGGCGGGGATTTCGAAGTTCGGATTGCTGTTGTCCTGGGCATTGTGATCGGCCACGAGCGTGCCGAGGAAGCCGACCTTCACGCGGTCGCCATGTTTGTAGATCAAACCGGTGCGGACCATGTAGTCAGGGGCGTATTGCGGGCTTCCGCCGTTGTTGGGGCCGCCGTAGAGCTCGGCTTCGAGGATGGAGACGTTCGTGTAGAAGTTCAGCGAGCTGGAGCGCTGCACGTCGCCGCGACCGGCGAGGCGGTCGGCAAGGCCGATGAGATCAATGTCGATCGCACCGTCCCAGCCGTAGTTGATGCTGCGGCCCACGCTGGTGAGGCGGGTGACGCCAGCGGCGGTGACGGTGCCAAAGCGGTTGTCCATGTCGATGAGGAAGACGCTGGTGTCGTAGGTGAGCCACTTCACGGGGCGACCGCGGGTACCGATCTCGTAGCTCCAGGTGAGGCCAGGGTCCGCATCGGTGGCGATGGCACCGGGCTGAGCGACGATGGATTCCTGGAACACGGCGGCGCGGTAGCTTTGGGAGACGTTGGCGTAGATGGAGCTTTCGTTGCCCAGATCATACGCGATGCCGACACCGAACAGCGGCTGGATGTCCATCTCGCTCTTGCGCACCTCGTTGACGAAGAGGCCGGTGGCGGGGGCGAAGTTCCGCGTCTGCACGTCCTGCTTGATCATTTCCAGGCGGAAGCCCGGGGTGATGCTGAACTTGCCAAAGGTGAATTTATTCTCGGCGAAGATGGAGCCGTAGATCGTCTCGCGATCCGAATCGAGGAAGACATTCCCGCTTTCTGCATCGGCGAGGAAGCCACGCTGGTCCACGCGGGGGGACTGGCAGTAGTAAAAGTGCATGCCAGCGGAGAGCGTGTGCTTGTTTCCCCAGGCTTCCCAGTCGTGGCGGATGCGCGGCTCGACGCCAAAGGTGTAGAATTGCTGGTTTTCGATGTTGTTCGTGTTTGCCGCAGGTCCGGCGGGCAAGGTGCCAAAGCCGCCGCCCAGTTGGCGCTTGCTCCAGCGCTGGTAGTAGCCGCCCCAGGCTCGCACGCTGAGCTCGGTGCCCTCTTGAATCTTGTGCTGCAGTTCGGCGCTGGCGGCGTAGCGCTTCAGCCGGAAGCGGTCGTGCAGCTTCGTGGTCATCTCCGGCGTGGAGGCAAAAGCCGCCGCCGTGAGGCCGCCGGGTTCGCCGTGCTCTTCTTCATACAAATCCACGCTGAAGATGAGGCGGGTGTCATCGCTGATGGTGTGGACGAGCTTCACGTTGCCTCCATCGAGGCGGTAATCGCTGTTCCAATTGCGGAAGCCTTCGCTGCTGCGGTGGTTGTAGTAGCCGTAGTAGCCCCAGTCCCCGTAGGTGCCGTCCACGGCGGTGTAGCTGGAGAAGAGATTGTCGGTCCCGTAGATGTTCTGCGAGCGGAAGCCAAAGGCCTTGTCACGGCGCGGCATGTAAGTGACGTAATTGAACACGCCGCCAGGCTGCGGGCCATACATCAGACCGCCACCACCGCGGATGAACTCCATGCGGTCCACCACATCGAGCGGCGGGGTGTAGTAGGCCTCCGGGTAGCCAAACGGGTCGGCATGGATCGGGATGCCATCCTTCAGCACCTGCATGAACTGGAAGCGATGCGGCTCGCCGAGGCCGCGGTAGCCGATGCTGACCAGCGGCGTCGTTTCCTCGGAGAAAAGCAGGCCGGGAGTCGAGGCGAGCGCCTGGCGGTAGTTGTTGGCCTGGACCTTGGGCAGGGCGTCGAGATCGATGACCGTCGCCCGCTTGCCAGCGTAGATTTTCGTGCCCTCAACGGCCTGCGGGAAGGAGTTCTGCGTGATCGAATCGCTCTCGGACTCACCAAAGACGGTCACCATGTCGAGTTCCTCGACAGCCAATTCGGGCTTCAGGGTGGGAGATTGAGCGTGGGAGGCCAGGGCGAGGGCAAAGAGTGCACCGAGGGCAATCGCGGGGCCGGAGAGATTGGAGGGGAGCTTCATGAGGGCTTGTTGCAATTGAGATTCTGTCGCAAGAGCGGCCAAAATGCCCTCATTCCGATCTCCCGCAAGCACTATTTGCGATTGAGTCTCAATTGCTAATTGACGCCACTATTTTGCGTTTCACCCTTCAAATGCGCTCTCCGCCTTGATTTCTCGTGGGAAGCAGCGTTTCACCTCGTCCACCTTCCGTCCCCACATGCCCATCGAAACTCCAGCCCAGCCCGTCACCGCGATTGCGCGGCTGGCGTGGCGTTTTCGGATGCTGGAAGAGGTTCCGGTGGGGCTTTCGTGGCTTTTGGCGCTGGGCACGGGCTTCCTCGCCGTCGGCATCGCCGGGGTTTTTGCCGCCGAAATGCCGGTCATCCATCTCAAGACACTCGCCGATGTGACGCTGGCCGATGACCTGCCGCTCATCGAGACCACCATGGCCGAGCTCCAGGCCGAAAACACCGAGGAACCCGCTCCCGCCGAGGACGCTCCGCCCGAGACCCCGGAGATCCTCGAGATCGAAATGCCCGAAGAGGCTCCTCCGCCTGATCTCGACCTGCCCGAAGTGGCCGAGGCCATGACCCAAGAGGACATTTTCACCATTCCGACCGCCCCCAAGATCGAGGATGCCCTCAAGCCCGTCGATCCCGTCATCCGCCCGAAGCCCGCTCCCACGCCCACCCCGCGGAAATCGACCACCGCCGCCCGCACGCCTTCGCGTCCCTCCACCACACCAGGTACTCCGGGCGGCACGCCCGGCGGCACCGGCACGGGTCGCAGCGGCGGGCGCATGGTCACCCCGGCACCGCCCTACCCGAGCTTTGCCAAATCGCAAAACATGCAGGGCACCGTCCGCCTCAGTCTCAGCGTCGGCCCCTCCGGCGCCGTCGAAGGTGCCACCGTCGTCAGCAGCACCGGCTTCTCCGCGCTCGATAGCTATGCCGCCAACTGGGTGCGCCGAAACTGGCGTTTCCCCGCGACCGGCACTGGCAAGCGCTACACCCTGCCACTTTCCTTCCGACTTCGCTAAACAGCTCTCCCCATGCTCGCCAACATCGTCATCGAATTCATCCACAAAGGCGGCCCGATCATGTACCCGATCCTGGTCGTCTCCGCGTTTGCACTTTGTGTGCTCGTCGAGCGCATCTTTTGGTGGCTGCGCCTCGCCTCCAAGCGTGACGCGAAGCAGCTCGACCGCGTTTATGAGTCTCTCGAAGCCGGTGATCTCGCCAAAGCCATCGCGGAATCCCAGAACACCACCGATCCCGTCGTGCGCATGATTCACCACGGCCTCCATCACCGGAAATCGAGCATGCAGGGTGCTCTCGAAGTCGCCGCCGGTCAGGAACTGCGTGGCGCAGGTCGCTTCCTCGGTGCCATGGATACCATCGTCACGCTCGCCCCTTTGCTCGGCCTTCTCGGCACTGTCACTGGCATCATGGGCAGCTTCACCAGCATCGGCAGCAGCGAGCTCGCCGTCGAAAAAGTTACCGGTGGCATCGGCGAGGCCCTCATCGCCACCGCCGCCGGTCTTGGCATCGCCATCGGCACCCTCGTTCCCATGAATTACTTCCACAGCCGCCTCGCCGCGCTGAAATTCGACCTCGAAGCCGCCGCGAACAATGTGCTGATTTTGGCCGCTCAGCATGGCTTCGACAAAGTGGGCTCCAAATCCGGGAACTGAGAACTGTGAACCGAGCACGGCCTTGAAACTGCATTCACCATTGCCCGAGAAAAAGACCCGGCTGGAGATCATCCCGCTGATCGATGTCATGTTCTTCCTGCTCGCCTCCTTCATGATGGTGAGCCTCACCATGTCGAAGCAGCAGACGATCAAGGTGAACCTCCCCGTCGCCTCCGCTGCGCAGAGCGACTTCAAGCCGGACATGATCAACCTCGCCGTGAATGCCCAGGGCGATGTTTTTTACAACAAAGCTGCCATCACCCTGCCTGCGCTTGAAACCGAGCTCGCCAAACGCTTCGGCCAGGACCCCGCCACACCCGTGTACATCAGCGGCGATGTAAACACCCGCTTCGCCGACCTCGTGAAGGCGCTCGACCTCGTCAAACGCGTCGGCTTCACCAAGGTCGCCTTCAATGTGAAACCCACCGGCGGCACTCCCGCGCCCGCGCAGCCATGAAGCGCCTCCTTTCCACCCTCCTCGTGATCGTCACGCTCGGCCTCTGCGTCGTATGCGTCGTGCAATGGGTGCGCGAGGACCGCTACCGCGCCAACATCGCCGAACTTGCCAAGCGTCTCGAAGCCGAAAACACCGCCCGTGTCGAGGCTGAGCGCAAAGCCGCCGAATACGAAAAAGAAATCGAGCGCCTCACCATTCTCCGCGCTGAGGTCGAGGCCAAGCTGCTCACCGCCACGCAAGAACTCACCGAGATGGGGGCCGACTCCGTCGCTCGCGGCTACACCCTCGCCTTCTTCCTCAACGAACTCGTGCAGACCGAGGCGAAGCTCGCTGCCATGGAAAACGCCGTCGGCAAAGGCACCGAGGCTCTGAAGGATCACAACGCCTCCGTCACTGCCCAAAACGCCACCATCACGAAGCAGAACGAGCTCCTCAAACAGCTCGCCGCCGAGCGAAACACGGCCATCGAAAAGCTCAACGCCCGCACCAAAGAGTTCAACGAACTCGTCGAGAAGTACAACAAGCTCGCGAAGAGCCGCTGAGTCAGCTTTACCGGTTCCTCACCTGATTATTGCCGTTCTGCTTGAAGTAATCGTCACGCATCTTGCGGAGTTCTTCGAGGCGGTTGGCGATCTCGCTCTTGCTGCGAGCCTGATCCACCTGCTGGCGCTGAACGAAAGGATTGTTGGTGCCCCAGTTCCGCCAAGGGCCAGCGGGCACCTCGCTCACATCCACAAAGCGCCAGTCACAGCGGCTCATGCTCGGCATGCCCAGGTAGTCACGCACGGCGGGACTCACATCGATGCCAGCTCCATTGTTGCTCGTGTTTCGAGGGCGTGAACTGCCAAATACATATTCCACATCATCTGTTTCGAAGGGACCGCAGTCCTCCCATTGAGCGTAGCAAATGCGGTTACCGAAGCGGATGGCCAGCCAGGTTCCCTTGAGGATGGTTTTGCCCTCACGGGAGAATTTCTGTTTGAACCACGGGATGCGGGTCTTGGCGGAAGACTTGTGCGTGTTGTAATTGAGCACATCGTTGTACGGCAGGGCGATATAGAAAGGGTTTTGCTTCGGAGTGAAGCCGACCGGCGTGAAATTATCCGTGCGGTTTGAGCGGTCGGGATCGTCGTAGCCGCCGAAGTTTTTCATCCACTCCGTGTCCCACGAGCTCATGTGGTTTGGGGTGGGGTTATTCTCTGTCGGCTGCTCGCCCACCCAAAAAACGGTCGCCACGATGTCCAGCTTCCACGGGTAGCGGGCATAGCCCATCTGGGGCATCGGGGCCTGCGGGATCTGAATGCGAGGCAGGGAAGGGGGCGTGGCTGTCTTGGGAGATGGCTTGGGCGCGGAGGTGCTTTTCGCGGCCGAGGAAGTCGAGACGCCTCCGGCTGCCACCTTGGTCGTCACAGCGGCCACCATCACCGGCTTTGAAGAACTTGCTTTGGTCTCCAAGGCCTTCTTCACCTGGATGCCTTGGCCAAATGCAGATCCCACACCCATCGCAGTGATGAGCATCAGTCGTGACATGGAAATAGCGGCAGGCATGTGGGGCTTGGGGAATTTGCCAGTGAGACAGTTTAGCAGCTTCGAGAGGAAAATCGCAATCCGAAATCTGGTAAGGAAAAACTCAACGGACTGAAATTCAACCTTCCTGAAGGGTGCAGAAATGGACAGGCACCTCGAAGGGGACGTTCAAACCTCACCTGCGGCAAAACCAAGCGCAGCCCCAACAATTTCAATAACGCCGCAGCGTCGTGTCATGCAGTTCGCGGGAATCGTCCGTCGTCGGATAGTCCAGCGTGTAGTGGAGGCCGCGACTCTCGTGGCGGCGAATGGCGCACTCGACAATCAGGGAGGCTGTTTCGACGAGGTTGCGCAGTTCGAGGATCTCGCTCGTCACGCGGTTGTTCCAGTAAAACTCTTGCACCTCGCGTTTGAGGTTTCGCAGGCGGGCGGCGGCACGTTGGAGGCGCTTGTTCGTGCGGACGATGGAGACGTAGTCCCACATCAGGCGGCGGATCTCGTCCCAGTTGTGGTAGATGACCACCAGCTCGTCGTTTTCCACCACGCCGCTGCTTTGCCACGGCTTCAAATCATAACTCTGCTCGGCTTTTTTGCCGATCGGCAGCTTCTTGAGCAGATGCGCCACCGAGCGGTGAGAGGTCACCACGCATTCGAGCAGCGAATTGCTTGCCAGGCGATTCGCGCCGTGTAGGCCGGTGCATCCTACCTCGCCCACGGCGCAGAGGCCGCGGATGCTTGTGGCACCGTTCACATCCGTCAAAACGCCGCCGCATTGATAGTGCGCGGCGGGCACGACGGGGATCGGCTCCTTCGTGATGTCGATGCCGATGGCCAGACACTCGCGGTGGATGTTCGGGAAGTGGCTCAGAATGAAGTCCGCCGGTTTGTGGCTGATGTCGAGATACACGCAGGGGCCGCCGGTGCGCTTGATCTCATGGTCAATGGCACGCGCCACGATGTCGCGGGGAGCCAGCGTGCCGCGGGCGTCGTATTTCGGCATGAATTCGACGCCGTTCTTGTCGTAAAGTCGCGCCCCTTCACCGCGCATGGCTTCAGTGATCAAAAACGAGCGCTTCTGCGGATGGTAAAGGCAGGTCGGGTGGAATTGGATGAACTCCATGTTCGCCACCGTGGCTCCCGCACGCCAGGCCATCGCCACGCCATCACCCGTCGCCACCTTCGGGTTCGTCGTGTAAAGATACACGCGACCGCAGCCGCCCGTGGCGAGGATCACACGATCACTCCGAAAGGTCCGCACCTCGCCGGTGGTCTCATCGAGCACATAGGCACCGAGCACGCGATCTTCCGAAGCGAGACCCAGCTTCGCCGTCGTGATCAGATCGATGGCGTAATGGTTTTCGAGAATGGTGATGTTCTGTCGACTCTTCACCGTCGCGAGAAGCTTTTCCGTGATCTCCTTGCCCGTGGCATCCGCCGCATGCAAAACGCGTCGCGTTGAGTGACCACCCTCTTTGGTCAGATCAAACTCCAAATGCCCGCTTTTTGCCTCCCGCTGATCAAAGTGAACGCCCCAGTTCACCAGCTCCGCAATGCGGGCTGGCCCCTCGGTCACGATGGTACGCACCGCAGCCTCTTTGCAAAGACCGGCGCCAGCGATCAGCGTGTCACTCACATGCTTTTCGATTGAATCATCGCCTGCCGTCACGCAGGCGATGCCGCCTTGGGCCCAGTTTGAGTTCGAATCGAGCGCCCCGCGCTTCGTGAGCATGATCACGCTGCCATGCTCTGAGGCATGCAGCGCCGCGCTGAGGCCTCCGGCACCCGTGCCGATGATGATAAAGTCGGATTCGACCATGCTGCCCTCTCGTCGCGGAAGGCAGCCGTTGCAACTGTCAGGCAGCCCGGGTCACTTCTTCCCCTTCTGCGCCGCTGCGGTGAACCAATCGACGCCACCACCTCCTCCGCTGCCAAAGGGATTGCCCATGCCGCCACCGGAGCTGCGCTGGCCACCACCTCCGCCGCCGCTGCTGAAGGTGCGCGGTTGACCGCCACCCTGGCCCATCGGCTTGCCTTGACCGGTCTTCTTTTCGAAATCCGGCTTCGCCTTCATGCTCAGCGCGATGCGTTTTCTCGGGATGTCCACCTCCGTGACGGTCACCATGACCTTTTGCGCCACTTTCACCACTTCCGCCGCATCGCGGATGAAATGATCGGCGAGCTGGCTGACGTGCACGAGGCCGTCCTGATGCACGCCAATGTCCACAAAGGCGCCAAAGGCCGTCACGTTCGTGATGATGCCCGGCAGCTTCATGCCCACGGTGAGATGCTTCATCTCGCTGACGCCTTCGGCAAAGCTGAAGACTTCAAACTGCTTACGCGGGTCGCGACCCGGCTTCGCGAGCTCGTTCATGATGTCCTGCAGCGTCGGCAGGCCGACATCGGCGCTCACATACTTCTTGAGGTCGATCTTCGTGCGAAGCTCCGGCTTCTGCATCAAATCGGCCACGCCGCAGCCGAGATCGGCCGCCATCTTCTCCACGAGCGCATAACGCTCCGGATGCACGGCACTCGAATCGAGCGGATTTGGCGCACTGCGGATGCGCAGGAATCCCGCCGCTTGCTCGAAGGCCTTTTCACCGAGCCGCGGTACCTTGAGGAGATCTTTGCGACTCGCGAAGGCACCGTTCTCATTGCGGAAGGCCACGATGTTCGCCGCGTGGGCACTGTTCAGGCCGGACACGTAGCTGAGAAGCTGCTTGGACGCGGTGTTCAGCTCCACGCCCACGGCGTTCACGGTGCTGATGACCACATTATCAAGACTGCCCTGAAGCATCGTCTGATCGACATCGTGCTGATACTGGCCGACGCCGATGGACTTCGGATCGAGCTTCACCAGTTCCGCCAGCGGGTCCATGAGACGGCGGGCGATGGAAACGGAGCCGCGCACGGTGACATCGTGGTTCGGGAACTCCTCGCGGGCCACCTCGCTGGCGCTGTAAATCGACGCGCCGCTTTCATTCACCATGATCACCGGGATGGAGGTCGGCACGCCGATCTTCTTCACAAACATCTCTGTCTCGCGGCTGGCGGTGCCATTGCCGATGGCGATGGCCTGGATCTTGAAGCGCTCGATCAGATTCAAGAGCAGCGTCTTGGCATGCAGGAGGCTGTTGCCATCGCCGAGCAGGTAAATCACATCATTATAGACGAGCTGGCCCTGCGCATCGAGCACGACGATCTTGCAACCAGTACGGAAACCGGGGTCGATGCCCAACACGCGCTTCTGGCCCAGCGGTGCCGCGAGCAGCAGCTCGCGCAGATTGTCGGCGAAAACCTTCACCGCCTCGGCGTCGGCCTTCTTCTTCGATTCGAGGCGTGCCTCCGTTTCCATGCTGGAGCTCAGCAGACGCTTGTAAGCATCCTGCGCGGCCAGTTTGACCTGCGCGGAACAGGTGTTGTTGCCTTTCACCGTGAGACGCTCGACGAGTGCAATCGCCTCCGCCTCCATCGGCTGAATGCGCATGAGCAGGAAGCCCTCTTTTTCACCGCGACGGATCGCGAGCATGCGATGCGACGGGATGGACTTCACCGGCTCCGTCCAGTCGAAGTAATCGCGGAACTTCTGTGCCTCCGGGTCCTCCTCTTTGCCAAACATGACCTTCGAAGTCACCGTGCCGCTCTCCGCGAACAGTTTACGCAAAGCCGCACGCACCTCCGCCGTGTCGCTGATGCGTTCCGCGATGATGTCACGAGCACCGGCGAGAGCCTCGGCGGCATCTTTGACCTTCAATTCGTCCGTTTCGGCGTCCAGCTTCACAAACTTCGCCGCCTCGCCATCGAGATCCACGCCGTTGGTGAGCACGTTTTGCTCGATGAAGTCCGCCAGCGGCTCCAAACCCTTCTCCTTCGCGATGGTGGCCTTCGTGCGGCGTTTCGGACGGAACGGCGCGAAGATGTCCTCCAGCGCATTCATCGTGTCCGCCTTGTCGATCTTCGCGCGGAGCACGTCCGTCATCAGCTTGCGCTCCTCCAGCGACTTCACAATGGCTGCGCGGCGGTCATCCAGCGCCACGAGCTGGCCCATGCGCTCCTGGATGTTTTGAATCTGCACTTCGTCGAGTTCCCCCGTCGCTTCCTTACGATAGCGAGAGATGAACGGCACCGTCGCGCCATCCGCGAGCAGTTTGGCCGTCGCACCGACCTGGATCGGTCGAAGTTTCAGCTCTCCGGCGATGCGTTCGACGTGGGCGATGTTGATGTTCAGTTCGTTGGCAGCAGACATGGTTGGGAAAGTGGAAAGGGGTGGTTGGGCCGCTGGTGTTAGCGACGCCGTATCCCCCGGCAAGCAATGTCCGCCTGCTGTGAAAAACTTTTCTCATTCATGGCGCTTGCATCGCCCGCGCACCTTTCACACCTCGAATTCATCCGCCGGGTCAAACGGCGGCATTGGCACATTGATGATGCGCAATTTCCCCACCGCCCGATGCACGCAGCCGGGCCGGATCATCACCGTCGTCATCGGTTTCAGCGGAATGATCTGCCCGTCCGCCTCCAGATGTCCCTCGCCCTCCAGCACGATGTAAATCTCCGTCATCTTCTCATGCCAATGCGCCTTCGAATCCGCATGGATGTCCGTCAGATGCACCGTCGCCAGCGTGTTCCAAGGTTCCTTGAACGCTCTCCGCGCCTGCCCGCACGGGCAAGGCGTCGGCGTGATCTCATCCAGTTGGGCGACAGCGAATTTGGGTTCGTTCATGGTGGTGGAAAATGCTTACTGGCGACGATGGTCTTTGGCAACGGTGACGGCATCTCGCGCCGCATGCAGCACATACAGGATTCTCACCCCTGCATCCTCCGGCAGCGGGCGGTAGTAGATGAGGTAGTTTGGATACTCGGTGACCACCATCATGCGGATGCCTTTCAAGGTGCGGCGAAGGGGAGAATACTCGGTGCCTAGGCGAGGATGTCTGGCGAGGAGCTTGAAGGCATCCGTGACGGCCAGTTCAACGGCCTCTGCCGCATCAGAATCATCCTGCGCGATGTAAACATAGATCTCAGCCAGGTCATATTTGACCTCTGGATGAACCTGCAGTTCAGGCATGAAGCTGGGTTTGCTGAAGCTTCTTGAGGGCGATTCCCCGGATTTCCTGCCGATAGGCATCCATGTCGGTGATCGTGACAAAAGGCCCCTTGTCCCGCTCCTCCAGGATGTCCTCCAGCGCCTCGCGGGCGGGATCAGCGGAGGGCTGCTCGTCGTTCTCGAGGCAAAGCATCACGTAGCTCGAAAGGAAGCCTTCAGGAGTCTGCTTCCAGCCCTCCGCTTTGCGGTTCAGGACGGGCATGATCGCGTCAGGCAGGTCGATGGTGAACTGTGGCATGGTGAAAGGCTATCACAGGCGTTCATGCACGGAAGCATTTTTTCTCCTGATGAAAAGTCAGCGCGGCGGGATCAGGCACTGAATAGGTCCAAAATGGACCAACGAAGGCTTCTGCCAAGAAGTGAGAATGGATGCGACATCATCTGCCGTCCGGGCAGCAAAGGCAAATGGTCGCACGGATGAGAAATCCTCCACGTCATCATCATGATGTTCGTGTGGAGTGCCTTCACTGCATGCTTTGCAAAGAGTGCGAATCGAGGACCAGTCCTCGATGTGGACATCGTCGGTGGAAAGCATCTCCAAAGCCTGGGCTTCTTTCAGCGAAGCATTTTCGATCTCGACGACGAACGTGCGGAAGGAAGAAGGCTCGAGGATCTGAAGTTCGTTCAAGACCGGGTAATCACGCTGGCCGAGCTGACGCGAGCCATCGGGCTCGCCATCCAAGAGTATAACGTCTCCGTAGCGGTGTTCACTCTCCGGCGTAGGCACATTGATGATGCGTGCCCGAGCAGGGTCGATGCGATGGCACCACACGACTTCATCATTGGTCGTCTTGAGACGAGCCGGAGTCTGACCTGCCTGCATTTCAAGCGGAGTGTCATCAATCTCGACATCGATATTCGCCTCCCGCCAAGCTTGGCGTGCCAGACGCCATTTTCCCAACGCCGTGCCGGCGATGCCGATATTCCACCAAGCACCGATGGAGTCGCTGCTGAGCTGAGTAGCATTCTGCGAAGCCTCCAGACACTCCTCCCACCGGCAGAGCCATTTCATCGCGACCCCAAGTCCAAATTGGGCCTCCCAGGACGATGGCATGGCTTCTCTGGCGGTCTGGAAATGTTTTGCCGCGCCCGCGTAGTCATCCGCTTCCCAGCACGCCTGAGCCTGCTTGATTGCGCGGTCATGCCTGTAGCGTTGAAACATAGTGTGACGGTTTGTGGCGGCTCGACGTTTCCTCAAACTCAAAGCGCCGCCAGCGCGGCGGCAGCGACTTCGGCGGTTTGTTCGAGGTCGTCGCGGCTGTGGGCCATGCTGATGAAGCCGGTTTCAAACTGGCTGGGGGCGAAGTACACGCCGTGGTCGAGGCAGTGGTGGAAGAATTTGCGGAAGGCGGCGAGGTCGCTGGTTTTGGCGTCTTGCAGGCTGTGGACTTCCTTTTCGGTGAAGAAGAGGCAGAACATGCTGCCCTTGCGATACCAGCGGTAGTTGAGGCCCTTTTTCTTGAGCACGTCGAGCACGGCAGTCTCCATGATCTGACCGAGGTTTTCGAGAAGGGCGTAGCCGTTTTTCTTTTCCAGCTCGCGAAGCTGGGCCAAACCTGCCGCGAGGGCGACGGGATTGCCGCTGAGCGTGCCAGCCTGATAAACGGGGCCGATGGGCGCGAGGTAATCCATCACGTCGGCACGTCCGCCGAAGGCTCCGACAGGCAATCCTCCGCCGATGACTTTGCCGAGGCAGGTCAGATCCGGCGTGATCTTTTCCAGCTCCTGCACGCCGCCTTTGGCCAGTCGGAAGCCGGTCATGACTTCGTCGAAAATGAGCAGCGCCCCGTGTTTGGCGGTGATGTCGCGGAGTTTTTGCAGGAAGCCAGGCTTTGGCAAAATGAGACCCGCATTGGCCGGATAGGGCTCGACGATGACGCAGGCGATTTCGTGGCCTTTTTGCTCAAAAAGCTCTTCGAGAGCGGCTTCGTCATTGAAGGGCAACACGCTGGTCAATTCGGCGAAGGCCTTCGGCACGCCAGCGCTGTCGGGGTTGCCATGCGTGAGCGCTCCGCTGCCTGCGGCCACGAGCAGGCTGTCGCTGTGGCCGTGGTAGCAGCCGTCGAATTTCACCAGTCGGTCACGCTTCGTGAATCCGCGTGCGAGGCGGATCGCGCTCATCGTGGCCTCGGTGCCGCTGCTCACCATGCGCACCTTTTGGATGCTCGGCACCCATTCGCAGATGGTGCGTGCCATTTCGACTTCGTAGAGGTTCGGGATGCCGAAGCTGACGCCGTCTTTGGCAGCGTTGTGAATGGCCTCGATGACCGAGATGGGCGCATGGCCGAGGATCGCGGGCCCCCAGGTGCCGATGTAGTCGATCAGGCAGCGGTCATCCACGTCGTAGATGCGGCAGCCTTTGGCACGCCTCACGAAAAACGGGTCGCCGCCGACGTTGCGAAAGGCACGCACGGGCGAGTTCACCCCGCCGGGGATGTATTGCTTGGCGAGGTCGAAGAGCTTGGTGGAAAGGGGTCCGTTGGGCATGGGTGGGGTGGGGCTTGGGGCGGGGGATGAACCTCAACAATCAAAAATCCTCATTCAGCAATCTTCAATCCTGCGAAGCTGGGTGGATTGACGATTGCTGAATGTCGATGGCTGATTTGTGAAGGATCAGAAGCGTCCGAGCCATACGCGAAAGCCTCCAGCCGTCGAACAAAAGGTTGCCCGCTGGCGTCGGAGTCGGGTATTCTACGCCTGCCGACCGCCATGAAACGTCTTCTTTTCCTCACGATGTGCCTCACGGCGCTCTCTTCTGCCTCCGCGCAGCTTTCCAGGAACAAATCATCTCTGCCGCAGGAGCCTGGCACCTTCTCCATCGAAGGCCTGACGCCGCGACCGGTCGTGGTGCGCATCCAGGCGGAGGCGCCGGTTTACACCACCAACAAATTCGACCGCGCCATTGGCAGCTTTGCGCCCGGCGTGCCGGTCACCCTCGTGGCGATGAGTGATACCTCCTACCGCGTGCGCGGTCGTGCCCGCCATGGCGATGTGGCCGGCTGGGTGAGGCAGGCGGACATCCTCTCCGCGGATCCGCAGCTCGCCGACAAGCTCAAGAAGCTCTTCGCACGCACTCAGCAGGTGGCCGAACTCATCAAAAACAACCAGGTGGCTCTCGGCATGACCAATGAGGAGGTGCAGGCCTCTCTTGGCAAACCGACTCGCAAGAACACGAAGATCAACGCCGGCGGCAAACAGGAGCGTCTCGAATACGCCATGTATGAAAAGGTGCCGCAGGTGACGACCGGCCGCGATGCCTTTGGCCAGCTCGTGCAGACCGTCATCTATGTGAAGGTGGAGGTGGGAACGCTCAGCCTGAACTTCAAAGGTGGCGTCGTCGATGAGATCGAGGAGACAAAGGGTAATCCGCTCGGCAACAGCGGCGTCCAGGTGGTGCCTGCGCCGATATTTTTTTGATGCCTTACTGCGGCGCTCGCCGGCCAAACTTCCGCTCAAGCTCGGCGGTGCCGATTTGCACGAGCGTGGGGCGGCCATGTGGGCAGCAGTAGGGCATTTCGCAGGCGAAGAGGTCTTTGAGCAGGCTTTGCAACTCGGGCACACTGAGGACGTCGTTGCTCTTCACCGAGGCGCGGCAGGCGGTGGTGGCGATGGTGTCTTCGCTGAGACGCAGCGAGGAGGTCTTGGTGCTGAGACTGCTGAGTTCCTCGATTACGCCATCGAGCCACGCAGCGGGATCATCGGTCTTCAAGAAGGCCGGAAGGGCTTCCACCTTGAAGGTGTTGGGCCCGAAGGAGTCGATCTCAATGCCGAGGCGACTCAGCGCGGCCAAATTTTGACGCAGCAGGTCGGAATCACGCGGCGTGGTTTGCAGGGTGACGGGTATCAGCAGCCGCTGGCAAGGCACGCCGCCGCTTTCGAGGGCACGACGGAATTTTTCGAAGTTCACCCGCTCGTGCGCGGCGTGTTGATCCATCAAAACGAGGCCCTCGGGGCTCTCCATGAGCACATAGAGCTTCTGCAGCACGCCGATGATGCGGAAATCAGGCATCTCGGCTTTTGACTCCGCTTTGGGAGCGGGAGCTGGTTTGGGCTCGGGAGGAGGTGCCGGAACGAAAATGGGTTTCGAGGGTTCGGCAGGCTTCGACGGCTCGATTGGCTTCGCAGGCTCAAACTCACGCTTCAATGGCGGCGACTGCTTTTCGACGGCGAGTCGCAGAATTTCTTGTTTCGGCGGCTCGATTTCGATGGCGGGCGCAGGCGTGGGAGCCGGTCGCATGGGGGCGTGACCGGAGTGAAGCTTGTTCGCCGTCTCCAGCGTGCGGCTCACGGATCGGGCGATGGCATCACGCACGCTGTTTCCATCGTGGAAGCGCACTTCTTTCTTCGCCGGATGCACGTTCACATCGAAGGCGTGGGCATCCATCTGGATGAAAAGATAGGTCACCGGATGCTGGCCTTTCATCAGCGCCGTGTGATAGCCCTCACGCAGGCCATACGAGATGCTGGCGCTCTCGATGGGGCGGCCGTTCAGGTAGGTGATCTGCATCTGGCGGTTCGAGCGGCTCATGCCGGGGCCGCCGATGAAGCCGGAGATGGTCACGCCGTGATGCGTCTGCTCTTCCACCTTGATGAGGCGGTTCGCCAGTTCATCGCCCATGAGGCCGCGGATGCGCTCCAGCAGATCACGCGTGGCAGGCAGGTGAAAGGTGAGCTCTCCATTGTGGGTGAGGGTGAAGGCCACATGCGGATTCGCGATGGCATGCAGCAGCACCTGCTGTTCGACATGGGAGAACTCCGTCGGCTCGGTGCGCAGGAATTTCCGCCGGGCGGGCACATTGAAAAAGAGCGAGCGCACCTCGATCGTCGTGCCGCCGGAGCCGCCGTGATCACGCACCTCGACGAGCTTGCCGCCGTTCACCTCCACCTCGGTGCCCACGAGCGCATCCTTTTCTCGCGTGGCGAGGCGGAAGCGGCTCACGCTGGCGATGCTCGGCATGGCCTCCCCGCGGAAGCCGAAGGTATTGATCGCCGCGAGGTCGTCTTTCGTGCGGATTTTGCTCGTGGCATGGCGTTCGAGGCAAAGCATCGCGTCCTCGCGGTCCATGCCACTGCCGTCATCCACGATTTTCAGCATCGCCATGCCGCCCCGCTGGGCGTGGACCTCGATGTGGCCCGCGCCGGCATCGAGGCTGTTTTCCACCAGCTCCCGCACCACGGCGGCGGGTCGCTCCACGACTTCCCCCGCTGCCACCTGGCTGGCGAGGGCGTCGGAGAGAATGCGGATGCGGGACATGGGGAAGAAAAAAGGAAAAAGGGCGGTGGCTTGGGGCGGCCATCTTGGACGCGTGGTGGCGCTTTGCAATCCCTCGCGCCCGTGCCATCGTCCCCCATCATGATTTCCATCACCGAAGCCGCCGCCAGCCATCTCAAAGACCTCATCGCCGCCAAAAACGCCCCGGCCGACCACGGCCTGCGCATCCGCGTGGAGAAGGGCGGCTGCGCTGGCATGCAATACGTCATGCAGATCGAGGCCCCCGCCGAGGGCGATGCCATCCGCACGGACCACGGTGTCTCCGTCTTCGTCGATACCGCCAGCCTCGACTACCTCCGCGAATGCCAGCTCGACTACGAAGACGCGCTGAACGACGCGGGCTTCCGCATCCGCAATCCGAACGCGGCCCGCAGTTGCGGCTGCGGCACGTCGTTCGAGCCGTTGGCGGCTTGATAACGGGAGAAGAAAATTATCGCGAGTTCGACCGAAGGGCCGCGTTACCACGCGCCACCATGAAATCGCTCCTCGTCGCCAGTTTTGCCCTCCTTGCCGCCGCCGCGTTCGCCGCGCCGCCGAAGTTCAATGTGCTTCACATCGTCTCGGATGACTTGAACACCTCCCTCGGCTGCTACGGGCATGCGCAGGTGAAATCGCCACACATCGACAAGCTCGCGGCCACGGGCGTGCGCTTTGAAAAAGCCTACTGCCAGTATCCGCTGTGCAATCCGAGCCGCGCCTCCTTCATGACCGGCATGCGGCCCGGCAGCACGAAGGTGTATGAAAACAGCACGCACTTCCGCCAAGCACTGCCCGACGTGCTGAGCATCCCGCAGACCTTTTCGAAGGCAGGTGCGTTCTCTGCCCGTGTCGGCAAACTCTACCACTACGGCGTGCCGACGCAGATCGGCACCAGCGGCCTCGATGACGAGCCGTCGTGGCAGCAGGTCGTGAATCCCATCGGCCACGACAAGAAAGTCGAGGACCAAATCCACACGCTCACGCCCGGGCAGTTCGGCGGCACGCTGAGCTGGTTCAGCGATCCCTCCGAGGAGCCGCAAACCGACGCCGTGGGCGCGGCGGAGGCCATCAAGCTGCTCGAAGCGAAGAAAGACGGCCCGTTTTACCTCGCGGTCGGTTTTTATCGACCCCACACGCCCTACGTCGCGCCGGCGAAGTATTTCGAAGGCTATCCCATCGACAAAATCCAGCTCCCCACCGGCCCGATGAAGGACGCGCCCGGAATGCCAGCCGCCGCTTACGGCAGCTACAAGAAGGAGCAGGACCAGCTCACTGACCCGATGCGCCAAGAGATCCTGCAGGCCTACTTTGCGTCCACCACCTTCATGGATGACCAGGTCGGGCAAGTCGTCGCCGCCGTCGAGCGGCTCGGACTGCGTGAGAAGACGGTGATCGTGTTTCACAGCGACCACGGCTACCATCTCGGCGATCATGGCCTGTGGCAAAAGATGAGCCTGTGGGAGAACTCCGCCCGCGTGCCGCTCATCATCAGCGTGCCCGGCAATGCGAACAACGGCAAGAGCTGCCCGCGCCCCGTCGAGCTCATCGACCTGCACGCCACCCTTGCTGATGTGTGCGGCCTGCCGCTTCCGCAAAGCGACGGCACCAGCCTGAAGCCACTGCTCGACAACCCACAGGCCGCTTGGGACAAGCCCGCCTTCAGCCAAACACTGCGCGGTGCCCCCGTCGGTACCACCGCGCCCAGCTTTAACCCGAAAAACCTCGAAAAAGGCAAGAAGGGCCAGGGGAAAGGAAAGGGCAAAGGCAAGGCCGGCGGTTTCCTCGGCGTCAGCGTGCGCACCGAGCAGTTCCGTTACACCGAATGGGACGAAGGCCGCCAGGGCGCGACCCTCTTCGACCTGCAAAACGATCCGCAAGAGTCCAAGGACCTCGCCAACGTCCCCCGGCATGCCGAAACGGTCGCGAAGATGAAGGCGATGCTCGCCGGTCTGAAGAAGTGATTTCTGCCATGCCTATTCTTCGCTGCTTTTTTCTGATGATCGGCTTAGCGCTTGCCACCGAGCCCAAGGTGTTGCTTGAAGAGTCCTTCACCGCTGACCTATCGAAAGACTGGTTCTGGGGTCTCGGGACTTGGAAAGCCGAAAACGGTGTCCTGCGAGGCTTTGAGTCCGGTCCTCGGCGTCACGGCCCGGTGAAGATGCGCAAACTGCCGCTCCAGGATGCCACGGTGGAGTGCGAGTTTCGCCTCGAAGCCAAAGCCACCTTTGCTGGCATCATTTTCAATGGCTCTCAGGAACGTGGTCACCTGGTGCATCTCGTGATGAGCAAAGACCAGCTCCGCATTCTTGCTCATCCAAAAAAGGGTGAAACGAAGGAACTCGTCAAAGTGCCTGCCAAGCTCGCCCTCGGCGAGTGGCATCGCGTGAAGCTCGTTTTCAAAGGCCCGACGATGACCGCCACGATCGACGGGCAGACCCTTTCCGCGGAGAACCCCTGCATCGCCGAGGAAAAGCTCACCTTCGGCCTCGGAGGCGATTCCGGCGGTCCTGAAGGAGAAAAGGCAG
>CALSBJ010000002.1:0-139831 GCA_943373155.1 Akkermansia muciniphila
GCGCCGATGATAGTTGGGCGATAGGCCCCGCGAAAGTAGGACGTTGCCAGATTATATCGCCCCGCGCCTCGAAAGAGACGCGGGGCGTCTTGTTTCCAGGCTATCCCTCCCACTCTCCCACCGCGTCCACCCTTCGTTGGCTGAAAGAAGTCCGCTCAGTGGGCCACAATCACGACCATGGGATCGAGTTTGAAACGGAACGGGTGGAACAGCATGGATGTCCCACGTTATGGACAACCAATTCACGATTTTTAACCGGGACCCACGCGGATGTGTGCGCAGCAAGGCAGAGGCGCGGGCGGAGGCGGTCGCCGAGTTCCTGCGCAGCAGGGTTTCTGCCACCGCTTCAACCAAAATTGCGGGTATCTCCCAGAACACGTTTTGAATTGGCTGCATAACTAGGGTTTGACTCAAAAAAGCGCGACTCCATGTCATCACAGGCCAGCAAGCACCCGCCGTTACGATTATTGTAGGTGGGGGTGCAGGCAGGGGCTCCCGCCTTGGCTTTGCTGGTGCGCCTGCCGGGTAGCGCGAACGTGTGAGATGCTCGATGAATTTCAAGCGGTGCTGGCGGCCCGGCTTGTCGAATCCCACGCCTGTTCCGACCTCATGCTGAGGTTCACGGTTAGTTTGAAGGTCTTCCTCGCGATAGAACCAAACGACATGTGCAAGGACTTTGAGCGGCTGCACGCGGCTGTCCGTGCACGGATCAAGAAAGACGTGCGCAGCGGGGCCTCGTTCGTCTTTACAAGAGCATGTTAAATAATACTGTAGAAATGTTTGACGTGCGTTGTACTGGTAAAAATGGCCGCACTTTCCCTTGATCTCCGTCAACGCATCATCAGCACCTGCGACCGGGGTGAAGGCACCCAAGAACAGATCGCCCGGCGCTTTGGAGTCTCCTACGGCATGGTCAAGAAACTGCTCCAGCAGCGGCGCAAGACCGGTTGCATCAAGCCCCGGCATCACCTCGCCGGGCGCAAAAAGCTCATCGTGGCCGAGCACCGCATTGCCATCCGTCAGCATCTCAAGCGCAAGCCGGATATGACGCTGGCCGAGTTGCGTGAGGCTCTCGGACTGAAGTGTACCCTGCCGGCGATCCACTATGTGCTCGTGGACATGGGGCTGACATATAAAAAAAGACGCTCCGCGCCGCCGAGCAAAACCGCGAAGACGTCCGCAAGGCGCGTCAAAGGTGGAAGCGCAGGCAAGGCGGGTTAGAGCCTTGGAGGCTGGTCTTCCTGGACGAAAGCGGTGCAGAGACCAACATGACCCGGCTGCGAGGCAGAGCCATGCGGGGTCGGCGGCTGCATGCGGCAGCCCCTTGTGGACGCTGGCAGAGCACGACGATGATCTCCTCGATCCGGCTGGATGGCACCAGGGCCTGCATGCACCTGCCGGGAGCGGCGGATACAGAAGCGTTCGTCGCCTATGCTGGCGAAATTCTCTGCCCGACGCTGCGGCCCGACGACATCGTGGTAATGGACAACCTTGCTGTGCATAAAAGCCCACGCGTAGCCGCCCTGGTTGAGGCAGTAGGAGCCAAGGTGAAGTTCCTGCCGGCCTAGTCGCCAGATCTCAACCCGATCGAGAAAATGTTGAGCAAAATCAAGGCACTGCTGCGCGGCTACGAAGCACGCACGCCTGAAGAACTCGATGAAGCAATCAGCAAAGCGTTCTCAAAAATCACCGACAAGGAAGCGATGAGTTATTTTGCCTCTTGCGGTTATAGTATTATTTATAATGCTATAACGTTTGCCACGACGAATCCTCCGAGAGCCGCCTTGTAGAGGAAGTCGGCAGACTTCCCATCATCGCATCGAGTCAGGCAGGAGCTGTTTCAAACAAGCTCAACGCTCGGACTCGTGGCCGCCAGATGCGCCAGCGCCTCAGGCCCCACCGGCTCCTCGGTCTGCCAGGGGAGCCAGGCGGTGCGGGTGGCTTGTTTTTTGACGACTTCCTGGATGTAGCGATGCTCGGCGTGCTCGCGGCGTTGCAGCAAGGGATCGCAGGAGCCGCTGTGAAGCAGGCTTTGATTGATGACCCATGCGTAGGGCTCGATGTGGGCGCGGCGCAAGTCGTCCTGAAGCGCGGCGGCCTCGTGCACCGGCGTGGCTTCGGGCAGGGTGACGAGCAAAAGGTGCGTGAAAGCCGGATCGCGCAGGTGCTCGAGCAGGTGCAGCACTTCCTCCGGCTGCGTGCTGCGGGCCTGACGCTCGAGTTCGCGATGGTAGGCCTCGCTGGCATCGAGCAGCAGCAGCGTGTGGCCGGTGGGTGCGGTGTCGAGCACGACAAAGCGCGTGGTGCCTTGTCCGACTTCGCGAGCAAAAGCGCGGAACACCGCGATTTCCTCCGTGCAGGGCGAGCGCAGGTCTTCTTCGAGCAAAGCGCGGCCCGCGTCGTCCATTTGCGTGCCTTGATGACTCATCACTTCGGCGGTGTAGGCGGCGGTTTCGGCGGCGGGATCGATTTTGCTCATCGTGAGGCCTTCCACCTGCCCGGCGAGCGTTTGCGCGATGTGCGCGGCGGGATCGGTGGTGCTGAGATGCACGTGGTGGCCACGTTTCGCGAGCAAAACGGCAATCGCCGCCGCGACGGTCGTTTTGCCGACACCGCCCTTGCCCATCGTCATGATGACGCCGTGGCCTTGGCGCTCGATTTCATCGACGAGACTGGCGAGGGAAACGAGAGAGGTACTGGCATCTGACATGGACTGCGGCAGCCCTGCTGCCGCTTTGGGTGGTGGCAGCCCTGCTGCCGGGGATGAGGCGACGCTATCGGGAAACACGGACTCAGGGGTGGGCGGCGCCAGCAGGGCTGGCTCGGAAAAGCGGCAGCAGGCTGCCGCAGTCCATGGTGCCTCTCCGCTTAGCAGAACCTTCAATCCGCCGATGCCGAGGATGTTGATGGAGCGCAGCGGCACGATGAAGGCCGGCATGCTCTCGATGAAGGCCTGCGCGGCACTCAGAGCAGTCTCGCCACGCTTTTGCATGGCCTGCGCGACGGGATCGACCGTGTAGGCGCGTTCGCCAGAACGCGATGCGGGCAACGCGAGGCCGTCAGACCGCAAACTGGCGTTTGCGCCTACAAAGACGCCATTGATGACGAGGCATTGATTCGCCACGCCGAGCGCTCGCAGTTCCTTCGAGGTGCGTTCCGCTTCGCGCAACGCGGAGAGTTGCGGACGGCTCACGAGCACGAGCGTGGTCGCGGCGGCATCGGCGAGTGTGTTCACCGTGGCTTCGTAGATGACGCGTTGTTTTTCCAAACCGGCCAGCGGACCGAGGCAGGAGGTGCCGCTGGTGTTTTTGTCGAGAAACTGGTCCCAAGCCTTCGCGAGGCTCATGAGCCGCAGCGTGTGTCCCGTGGGCGCGGTGTCGAAGATGACATGGTCGTAGGCTTTCGCGGCTTCAGGATCGCCGATCAGCCCGGCGAACTCGTCGAACGCCGCGATCTCGACCGTGCACGATCCAGAAAGCTGCTCCTCCATGCTGCGCAGCGCCGCTTCTGGCAGCAAACCGCGCATCGGGCCGATCAAGCGCTCGCGATAGGCCGCGGCGGCTTCGATGGGATTGATGTTCAGCGCTTCCAAGCCTGGCGCACCGGCGATGGGCGTGGGTGCGTTCGTGAGCGTCGTTTCGAGCACCTCGTCGAGGTTCGACGCCGGGTCCGTGCTCACCAGCAGCACGCGTTTGCCCGCCTCGACGAGTCGCAGCGCTGTGGCACAAGAAAGGGATGTTTTTCCCACGCCGCCTTTGCCAGTGAAAAAAAGGAAGCGTGTCGATGTGGCGGCCTGTGGCTGGTAAGTTGGCAGGTTCATGATTTTGCCTCCTCCTCGATGCCCAGCACTGTGCGGAAGAAGACCGGACGCTCATCATGGTTCGGATAACGGCCCTTCAGATAGACCTCGTCGCCGATGAAGATAACAGGCAGCACCGTGGTACCTTCTTTTTCGAGCAGGGCCTTCACCACTGCGTTCTTCGCGAAAGCCATCGGCTGCTGGCCGAGGTTCTGTCGCTCGATTTTCACGCCCATGTTCGCGAGCTGCGAGAGCATCGCGGCGAAGTTCACGAGATCAGGATCAATGTTCGGTCCGCAAATCCCCGTGGAGCAGCACATGGGCGGATCAAAGACCTGGATGGTTTTCATGGGTGAGGCTCGTCCGGTTAGTCAGCAAGTAAAGCCCTGTCACTGAGCGAAACTTGTTGCCCGCCTGCATTATTTGGCTATTTCGCCAAATAGATGCCTGCACCCAAGAAAAAGCTCGAAGACCGTGCCGCCGTGATCAAGGCGCTGGGGCATCCGTCGCGCCTGCGCATCGCGGAATCGCTCATGAAGGGCGAAATGTGCGTGTGCGACCTCAAGGACCTCGTCGGCGCGGACATGTCCACCGTTTCCAAGCATCTCACGCTCATGCGCGAGGCTGGCGTGCTGAACTGCGAGAAGCGCGGCCTCAACATCTACTACTCGCTCGCCTGCGACTGCCTCGGCGACTTCCTCCGTTGCGTGGACCGGCTGGCCTGCGGCGGCAAAAAAACCACCTGCTGCTGATTTCCCATGACCATCGCTGAATTCCTCACCCAACTCCGCTCTCACGCCGACAAACCGCTCGCCTTCGTCCTTCCCGATGGCGGCCTGATCCCCGCCCACTTCCACATCACCGAGGTGGGCCACGTCACGAAGCGCTTCATCGACTGCGGCGGCACGCGTCGCACGCTGGAGACTTGTTTGCTGCAAACCTGGGTGCATGACGACACCGATCATCGCCTCCACGCCGGCAAACTGGCCGTGATCTTCGATCACGCGGGCGATGTGCTCCCTCATCAGGAGCTGCCCGTCGAAATCGAATACGAAGACGGCGTCGTGGCCCAGTTCCCGGTCGAAAGCGCCGAGATCATCGACGGTGCCCTCGCCTTCCGCTGCGGCTGGAAACACACCGACTGCCTCGCCCGAGGCATTTGCTTGCCCGGCGAGTGCTGCACGACTCCCGAGCCAGTGCCACAAACCTGCTGCACACCCGGCTCGAAGTGCTGCTAACGCGAAAAATGACGAAACCAGAATGATGAATGCCGAATGAATGCCCAAGCCCCAACAGCCCACTGACTTCGTCATTCATTCGTCATTCTAAATTCGTCATTCGACATTCCCCTCCCCTTCTTCCCATGCCCACCAAACCCCTCATCCTCATCCTCTGCACCGGCAATTCCTGCCGTTCCCACCTTGCCGAAGGCCTGCTGCGCCATGTCGCGGGCGACATCCTCGAAGTCGCCAGCGCTGGATCGAAGCCGGCGGGCTACGTGCATCCGCTCGGCATCAAAGCGATGGCTGAAATCGGCATCGACATCTCCACGCACACGAGCAAGCACATGAACGACTTCCTCGTGCGCGACGTGGAAACCGTCATCACCGTCTGCGGCAACGCGGATCAGGCCTGCCCAATGTATCCCGGCCAGCTCAATCGTCACCACTGGCCCTTCGAAGACCCCGCCCACGCCACCGGCAGCGAGGAGGAAATCATGAACGTCTTCCGCCGCGTGCGGGATGAAATCAAAGCCGTCTTCTCCGCGTATGCGGACGGTCGTCGTGACCAAATGAAAGCCTCCCAAGCATGAAATCGCTCCGCACCGCATTCCTTGGCGAACTCGTCGGCACCTTCATCCTCACCTTCTTCGGCTGCGGCGTCGTCGCGGCCTCGGTGACGACCGGGGCGCAGTCGGGCGTGTTTCAAGTGGCCATCGTGTGGGGCCTCGGCGTGGCGCTGGCCATTTACAGCACCGCCGCGCTCAGCGGAGCTCATTTGAATCCGGCGGTGACCGTTTCGCTCGCGGTGCATCAGCGTTTTCCTTTCTCTCGCGTGCTGCCCTACATCGTGGCGCAGCTCGTCGGCGCGTTTTTGGCTGCGGCGACGGTGTTTGTCTTCTTTGCGGATGCCTTGAGCATCCACGAAGCCGCGAACGGCCTCACACGCGGCCTTCCCGGCAGCGAAGGCTCCGCGATGGTGTTTGGCGAGTTCTTCCCGAATCCCGGCGGCAAACCGCTCGCCGAGGCGAAAGCAATCGTCACGCATCTGCGAGCCTTTGGCATCGAAGTCATCGCCACGGCGGTGCTCATGCTCGTCATCCTCGCCGTGACCGATGAGCGAAACCAAGAACGGCCCGCGCATCACGCGCCCGTGCTCATCGGTCTCACCGTCACGCTGCTCATCTCCATCTGCGGCCCGCTCACGATGGCCTGCTTCAATCCAGCCCGCGATCTCGGCCCGCGCCTCTTTTCCGCCATCGCCGGCTGGGGCACCGTGTCCTTCACCGCGAACGGCATCGGCTGGCTCACCGTTTACATCCTCGCGCCGGTGCTCGGTGCAGTGCTGGGCGGCTTGGCGCATCGCTTCTTGCTGAAGCCCGGCTACGCCGAGGCTTCATGATTAGAGCTGGATCTGCATCGCCTGCGCAGCCCGATGCGCTTTCGCACGAGCTTCGTTGATGTTTTCGGCACGGGCGAGTGTTACCGCCATGCGGCGCTGGCCGCTGACGTTCGGTTTGCCGAAGAGGCGCACCTGCGTGTTTGGCTCGGCGAGCACCTTGTCGAGGCCGCCGAAGCGCACCTGACTGGATTCTCCTTCAACGAGCACGGCGCAGCTCGCACTGGGGCCATGCTGATGGATGTTTGGAATCGGCAGACCGAGGATGGCCCGCACATGCAGCGCGAACTGACTCAAATCCTGCGAGATGAGTGTGACGAGGCCGGTATCGTGCGGACGAGGAGAAACCTCGCTGAAGATGACGTCATCACCTTTGATGAACATCTCCACGCCGAAGAGTCCGCGACCGCCGAGAGCCCCCGTGATGGCTCCGGCCATGTGTTCGGCGGCTTCGAGAGCCTTTTTGGACATCGGATGCGGCTGCCAGGACTCGCGGTAATCACCTTTGATCTGCGTGTGACCGACTGGAGCGCAAAACGAAGTGCCACCAGCGTGACGCACGGTGAGCATGGTGATCTCATAGTCGAACTCGACGAAGCCTTCGACGATCACTTTGCCCTTGCCGGCGCGGCCGCCTTCTTGCGCATACTTCCACGAATATTCGATGTCGGAAGCGGTTTTGACCACGCTTTGGCCTTTGCCGCTGCTGCTCATGATGGGCTTGACCACGCAGGGCATGCCGATCTTTTCAATGGCAGCGCGGAATTCCTCCTCGGTGCTCGCAAACACATATGGCGAGGTTTTGAGGCCCAAATCTTCCGCCGCGAGCCGGCGGATGCCTTCGCGATTCATCGTCAGTTTGGCTGCCCGAGCCGTGGGGACGACGTTGAGGCCCTGCGCTTCGAGTTCGACGAGCGTGTCGGTCGCGATGGCCTCGATCTCCGGCACGATGAGCGAGGGATTTTCCACCTCGATGAGGCGGCGCAGAGCCTCGCCATCGAGCATGGAGATCACATGGCTGCGATGGGCGACCTGCATGGCGGGGGCATTGGCATAGCGATCGACGGCGATGACCTCGCAGCCGAGGCGTTGCAGCTCGATGACGACTTCTTTGCCGAGCTCCCCGGAGCCGAGGAGCATGACTTTGGTGGCGGTGGAGGAAAGAGGGGTGCCGATAGTGGCCATGCAGGCATGTAGGCAGGGAAGGAAAGGCCTTCAACCGACCATTCAGCCCTGTTTAGAAACAAGCCGGTATTTGAACCGCTCGTCAAAGACGCCGCCCGCATGCTGATCACAGCATTTTTTGCACGCGACGGGCTTGCGAAACTTCTTCACTCGCCGCGCCACCTGCTGGCAGGACGGGCAGGCATAGACCAGCTTTCGATGCACTTCCTTGCGAGGCAGGGGCAGGGTGTGTCGGGCACGTTCACCGGGAATGCCGAGATCGGTGCAGGCCTGCCGCCATTCCGCACCGTGCGGTTCGATGCGGCGTCCGCTGCGGTGGTAGGCGATGAGATGGGCCAGCTCGTGCTTCAAGGTGCGCTCCACCTGGCCTTCGAAATCCCGCAGTCGCGGATTCAGTTCGATGCGCCAGTGCGGGTAGTGCGCATAGCCGGCCGTGCTGCGCAGCCGTGAGTTCCACTCCACTTTGAGCAGTGCTCTGGCACCCGGCATGCCGAGCTGCTCCAGCCACGCTCCAGCCTGGGACTCCAGTTCATCATCACGCACACCAATCTGCTCGACTTCGCGCTTCGGCTCCGGTGCAGGTGCAAACTCCCGCAGCGAGCGGATCGGTGCCCGCTTCGGCGAAGCGGTGAAGTCAAAGAAGAGCTGCGAGAGACTCAGCATGGCCATGTCACCTCTTCTTTTTCTCCTTCACCTGATGCGATTGCTCGCCCAGCGCATACAGCATGTCCGGCGGTACGGATTCGAGGATGAAAACATTCGCGCCGATGGTGCTGCGAGCACCGATGACCGTGTCACCGCCCACGATGGTGGCATTGGCATACACGGTGACGTGGTCCTCAAGCGTCGGATGACGCTTCTTGCCACGCAGCGCCTGCCCGGCGGCCAGTGAGCGGGCCACGAGGCCCACGCCTTGATAGAGCTTCACATGATTGCCGAGCGTCGCCGTCTCGCCGATGACCACGCCGGTGCCGTGGTCGATAAAGAAGTGCGTGCCGATCTCCGCGCCGGGATGGATGTCGATGCCCGTGCGGCCATGCGCCCACTCCGTCATCATCCGCGGGATGAGCGGCACGTTCTCTTTGTAAAGCACATGCGCCGTACGCTGGATGGCGATCGCCTCCAGGCCCGGATAGGCGAGGATGATCTCTTCAAAACTGCAGGCGGCCGGATCGCCCTCGAAAGCGGCTTCCACATCCGTTTGCAGCAGCGCCCGCACCTTGGGCAGCGCCAGCATGAAGCGGCAAACGAGGCCTTCGCTCTCCGCGGGAGCCGTCTCGCCATTCAGACGCACCGTGCGGCGCACCTCGATGTTCAATCGCTGACGGATGCCCGCTACGAGTTCGTGCGTCATGAGCTGCAACTCGTCCGATGACACCGCTTCCTCGGAGAAAAAGCCGGGAAACAGCACGTGCAGCAGATCCTCGCAAAGCGACGCGATGGCCCGCTTCGATGGCAGGTTTCCGCAATCGACGTGGTTGATCCCTCCGACCTCGCAATACGAGGTCATGAGGCTGGAGACGATCTCATCCTGGCGGCAATCCATGTGTCAGCCTGCGATACCGTGCCGCGAGGTGGATTCAAGCGCCGTGCATGCAGTGTGAATAAGTTGAGGCGCAAGAATGGCCTTCATCGCCGGGTTTGAATGCCTTCCATGAAGTTCCCGGCCCTTTTTCTCCTTCTCGCTCTCGTTGCGCAGGCGCAGCAACTCACGCTCAAAGTTACCACGGATCGTCCGGAGGCGATCTACAAGGCCGGCGAGACCGCCACCTTCACCATCGAGGCCTCGCAGCCTGCCGAAGTGTCGCTCGTGTTCAGCAAGGACGGCGTGCAGCCGCAACCCGCGAAGAAAGTCACGCTCAACGCCGGCAAGCTCGCCCTCACCAGCAAACTCGACGAGCCCGGCTTCCTCCAACTCCGCGCGACGAACGGCAAAACGACCGCGCTGGCCGCCGCGGCCTACGATCCGCTGCAAATCAAGCCAAGCCTGCCCGTGCCCGATGACTTCGATGCCTTCTGGTCCGCGCAAAAAGCCGCTCTCGCCAAAGTGCCGCTCAAATCGACCCTCACACCGGTCACGACGGCAGTGAAAGGCGTGGAGGCTTTTGATGTGCAGGTCGAGGGCCTCGGCGGAAAGCCCGTCTCTGGCTACTTTGGCCGCCCGCAGGGTGCAAAGCCGAAATCTTTGCCCGCCATCCTCCATGTGCATGGCGCGGGGGTGCGCAGTTCCGGCCTGGGCAGCGTGAGCTGGGCTCTCCATGAAGGCGGCATGCTCTCGCTCGACATCAACGCCCACGGCATCGCGAACGGCAAGCCGGCCGAGTTTTACACCGCCCTGCAAACCGGCGAACTGAAGGACTACCGCGCCCAGGGCAACAAGGACCGCGAGACCGTTTACTTCAAAGGCATGTTCCTGCGCCTCATCCGCGCCATCGACTTCCTCACCGCGCAGCCGGAGTGGGATGGCAAGACGGTGATTGTCTATGGCAGCAGCCAGGGCGGTTTTCAGGCCTTCGCCGCGGCCGGACTCGATGAACGCGTCACCTTCATCTGCGCCGGCGTGCCCGCCGGTTGCGATCACACCGGCAGCCAGGCGAATCGTGTGAACGGCTGGCCGAAAATCGTCCCCAATGGCCCCGATGGCCAACCCGACGCCGCCGCGCTGCAGGCCGCCCGCTACTTTGACTGCGTGAACTTCGCCACGCGGGCGAAATGCCAGGGCGCCGCCGTCACCGTCGGCTTCATCGACACCACCTGCCCGCCCACGAGCGTCTATGCGGCCTACAACGCCCTCCCCGTGCCTAAAAAGATCCACATCGACACCCTCGCCGGCCACACGAACACCCCCGCCGCTTCGAAGTTCATGCAGCAGGCCGCCTTCGAGCACGTGCGGGCGATGAAGTGAGCTGCGCAGATTCCCGTTCAAAGAAGGCGTTGCGGGCCTGTGGGAAGATCGTTATCCTCCTGGCATGAAGTATCCTGTCGTTCTGATCGAAACCGAAGAGGGTTTTGCAGCCGGTTGCACATCCATACCCGGCTGCTGGACTCAGGGCAGCACACGCGCCGAAGCCATGAATAACATCCGCGAGGCTATCCGCGAGGTGCTGGAGGTTCGGCAGGAACTGCTAACAGCGAAGTGAGTTCGGCATTCGGATTTCGGGCTTCTTTAGTCATTCGCCATTCGGGTTTCGTCATTTTCATCGTGGCGAACTTCTTCAGGATGGCTAAAGGCTCCGGCCCATCATGCAGCCGAACACGCCTCCGCCAGCCGCCCCCGAACATTCTGAGTCTGAACTCCTCGCCATCCGTCGCACCAAACTCGACGATTTGGTCAAGGCGGGCGTGGATGCCTTTGGCGGTCGTTATGACACCACGCATCAACCCGGGGCACTGAAGGCGAACTTTGAAGAAAACCTCACCGTGAGCGTCGCGGGCCGCATTTTGAGCCGTCGCGAGATGGGCAAAGCCACCTTCTTTGACCTCGGCGACATCTCCGGCCGCATGCAGTGCTACTTGAGCAAGTCCGACGTGGGTGATGAGGCTTACGCGCAGTTCTCTGGCCTCGTCGATATCGGCGATTTCGTCGGCGTGGAAGGTTTCACCTTCATCACGAAGCGCGGTGAGAAGTCCATCCACATCAAGAAGCTCACGCCGCTGTCCAAGGCGCTGCGTCCGCTGCCGGACAAATGGCACGGCGTCACCGACAAGGAGATCAAATACCGCCAGCGCTACCTCGACCTCATTTCGAATGACCGCAGCCGCGAGATCTTCGTCACGCGCAGCAAGATGGTCGCCGCGATCCGCCATTACATGCAGGAGCACGGCTTCATGGAAGTCGAGACGCCGATGATGCAGGACGTTCCCGGCGGTGCCGCCGCGAAGCCCTTCGAGACCTTCTTCCACGCGCTGAACCAGCCGATGTTCCTGCGCATCGCGCCGGAGCTGTATTTGAAGCGCCTGCTCGTGGCCGGCTTCACGCAGATCTTCGAATTGAACCGCAACTTCCGCAACGAAGGCCTCAGCCGCCGTCACAATCCAGAGTTCACCATGCTGGAGGCCTACTGGGCCTACGCCGACTTCGAAAAGATGGCCGACCTCGTCGAAGGCATGATCTGTACCCTCGCCGAAAACTTCTGCGGCGGCCTCAAGATCGAGCACAAGGACGAAGAGGGCAATGTCACCAAGACCATCAACCTCGCCCGCCCGTGGAAGCGTGCTCGCTACACCGATCTGCTCAAGGGCATCGACCCGAAGTGGTATGACTACACGCCGGAAGAGCGCAAAGCCCGCGCCAAGGAACTCGGCGTCGAGATCGGGGCGAACTTCGAGGACTACGAGGTCACCCAGCATGTCTTCGAGCGACTCATCGAGGCGAAGCAGTTCGATCCGCTCTACGTCACGCATTGCCCGAAGGAACTCGTGCCTTTGGCGAAGCAAAACACCGAGGACGACAGCATCGTCGATGTCTATGAACTCGTCATCAACGGCCAGGAGATCAGCCCCGGTTACTCCGAGCTGAACAACCCCATCGTCCAGCGCGAGCGCCTGGAGCATCAGGCCGGCGAGGAGACGCAAAAGATCGACGAGGAGTTCATCCTCGCCCTCGAACACGGCATGCCGCCCGCCGGCGGCATCGGCATCGGCATCGACCGCCTCATCATGATGCTCACCGGCGCCGAAAGCATCCGCGATGTGATCCTCTTCCCGCAGTTGAAGCGGAAAGATTGATGTGACACCATCCGCGCATCATGAATGCCCTGCTTTCACTGCCAAAAATCAAAAACCAGACGGCCTTTAATCTGGACCGCTGGGAGGAGATCGGGCGTGATCCCGAGATCCGCCGCTGGCATGGCAAAGTGGAAACCGACCGCTACGGAAACGCGATTATGATGTGCTACGCAGAATTCTCCCACGGAGGCAAACAATACGACATTGGTAAACTCATTGAGAAACATGGCCCCTCAGGCCGTGTGACGGTCGAGTGCCCTATCTCAACCAGTGATGGCGTTAAAGTGGCCGATGTGGCGTGGGTGTCGAAGAAGCGCCTCCTTCAGATTGGTGGTCGCACGGCGCTCAAGGCAGCGCCGGAAATTTGCGTGGAGGTCATTTCACCGTCGAACAAACGCGGTGAGATCGAGGAGAAGCGTCGTCTCTACTTTGAGGCCGGTGCGAAGGAAGTCTGGGTCTGTGACAAGCAGGGACGGATGACCTTCTTCCTCAAGCAAGCGCCTGAAACCGCTGCTTCCGCTTCGGTGATCTGCCCGAAGATGCCGCGGATGATCGAAGATTGATCTGGCCGTTTCGTCGTCGCAGATTCAAAGTGGCGGGATGAAGCGCCTCCTTCTCGCTACGCTGTTGTCACTCGCCGTCTCCGCGACTGCCGCCACGCCGGAAACGGCTGCGCAGGCGGTGAACGCCTTCGGACTCGATCTTCACCGGCAGATGCCGAAAGAAGGGAATGTGTGCCTTTCGCCCTACTCGATCCAGTCGGCACTCGGCATGACCTATCTGGGTGCCAGTGGCGTGACGCAGGAGGAGATGGCACGGGTGCTGCATTTGCCAAAGGACAAGGAAGCGCTCGGAGAGTCCTTCGCGGCGCTGAGTGCCACGCTGATGGAGGCACAGGAGAACTCGGCGAAGCAGGTGGCGCAGTCGAAGAAGTATGGCGGCCCTTCCGAAGCGCTGAAGCTGCATGTGGCGAACCGGCTTTTCGGTCAGAAGGGCTATGAGTTCCGCGAGACCTTCCTCGCCGGCGTGAAGAGCCACTTTGGTGCGCCGATGGAGCTCATGAACTTCATCAAAGACCACAACGGCGAGCGGCAAGAGATCAATCACTGGGTGGAAAAGCAGACACAGAAGCGGATTCGCGATTTGATCCCCGAAGGCGGTCTCAGCGCGGACACGCGGCTCGTTTTGGTGAATGCGCTCTATTTCAAAGCGGCGTGGTCAGATGACTTCAACGTGCAAGCGACGGCTCCGCAGCCGTTTCATGCGAACGGGGCCAAATCGACGGTCCAGGTGCCGACGATGAGCAAGCAGGAGCACATGCGCTATTTGAACGGAAGCGGCTTTCAGGCGGTGACGCTGCCGTATGCGGGCAATGACCTGCATTTCCTGCTCATCGTGCCGGATGACATCAACGGCGTGTCAGACGTGGAGAAGAAGCTGACGCCGGAAACGCTGCTGGCCTGCGCCAAGGCCGAGTATCGCGAGGTGGTCCTGAATCTGCCTAAATTCAAAATCACCCCGCCGACAGTGCCACTGGGCGAGGTGCTGCAAAAGATGGGCATGACCACCGCCTTCGACAAACCGCGAGGAAGCGCGGATTTCGACGCCATGGCTCCGAAGAAGCCAGACGACTACCTCTGCATCTCCGAGGTCTTCCACAAGACCTTCATCGAACTCGATGAAAAGGGCACCGAGGCCGCCGCCGCAACGGCTGTGGTGATGGGTAAAATGTCAATGGCTCCGCCTCCGCCAGAAAAACCCATCGAACTCAAAGCCGACCGACCGTTCCTTTTTGCCATCCAGCATGCGGCGAGCGGCGCGTGCTTGTTTCTTGGCCGCGTGAGTGATCCGAGGTGAGAATCGGCGCGATCGCGTTTTGGACTGCTCCAGCCCTCTGGAGCTTTTCGCAGGCCTGGAGACGTTCGAACGCGCCGAAGGACCGGCGCACTCCAGGACGCTGGCGCGATGATTGGTCACTTTTTGGCGTCGATGAACTCGATGGCCTTCTTGAGCCACTCGGCTTTCGGAGGCGAGTGGCCTTGGGCGGGAATATTGAGCATCTCGACGGACTTGAAGCCTTCTTTTTGGAAGCCGTGGGTAAAGACGGCCTGCGTGTTGGGGAGGTTGAAGTCCTTTTCGCCGGTGATGAGGACGTAGCGGCAGTCGGTCTTTGCCATGTTGACGAAGTCGTCGTGAGGGAGGTAGCCGAGGCGGAAGGTTTGTTTGCCGTCGAGGGTCGCGACGTCGGTGTAGAAGTTCACGCCCATGCAGCAGATCGTGGAAGGGAAGATGTCGGCATAGCAAACGCCGAGCATGCTGGCGACGCGTGAGCCACCGGAAAAGCCGGAGACGATGACGCGGGCTGGATCGACGTTGGCGAGCTTTCGGACGTTGAAATTCGCGTCGATGGCGAGGCGCATGCGGTCGAAGACGCTGCGTGGATTGCCGGATTTATGAGCGCCGATGAAGATGAGCTTCTTTTCGGCCAAAACGGGCTCCCACTCGGCCGGGATGGTCGGTTTATCGCTGGCGCTGATCCAGATGAAGAGGCCGTGCGGATCGCTCTCGCGGTAGTTTTTCGGCAGGAGGATGTCGAAGACCTCTTTTTTCACGTCGTAGGCCGGTGGCGTCTCGGCGGCGCTGAGGCGGAGTTTGACCTCCAGCGCCTCAGAGTGCGGAGGGGACTCGGAAAAGGTGATTGGGGTATGCTCGCCCGGTTTGGGATCGGTGGCGTGCAGGAGGCTGGTGGCGAATGCCACGAGGGTGATGAGGCGATTGAGCATGGGAAGAGCGAAGTTAATTCGTTGCCTGTTCGTTGAGCAGGTAGCCCAGCAAGTCGTTGAAGGTGGCTTCATCCATGGTTTGGCCGAAGGTGGGCGGCATGAGGGACATCGGGGTGACTTCGGACTTGGTGATGTCTTTTTTGGAGAGGCGATGCTCTTTGCCGGTGGCGTCGGCGAGGAGTTTGATTTCGCCGAGTTCGGCTTTGAGGAAGCCGGCGGTCACGGTGCCGTCTTTGAGGGTGAAGGTGTGGAGGTGAAAGTGGGCATCGACGTTGCGATTGGGGTCGAGGATGTCTTCGCAGAGGCGCTCGGGGCCGCGGGTGCCGATGCCGTCGAGCTGCGGGCCGATGAGGCCGCCTTCGCCCTTGATTTGATGGCAGGCGGCGCAGTTCATCTTGAAGACGTTGGCGCCGGTTTCGAGATCGGGCTTTGATTTGGCGAAGGCGGCGGCGCGGGCGGCGATGAGGGTGTCGAGTTGCTTGCGTTGCTCAGGTGAGACGGGAAGGGGAGGTGGCGCGGGTCGTGGTGGGAGGTAGGTGGCGAGTTTTTCGCGCAGCGCGGCCGGGGCGCTGTGCTGGAGCATCACGGCGAGCGTTTTGAGGCTTTCGCGTGTGGTGTCCTCGCTTTGGAAATCGTTGACGCTGACCAGGGCGGGCTCGATGCGGGTGATGCCGAGCCAGGCGTAGGCCTTTGCGTTGTCGCCGTCGATGATTTCGAGGCGGACGCGTTTGCCGACGTGCTTGGAGAGATTGAGTTCGAGGCGCTTGGGCTTGTCATCGCGCGGTGGGAAGGCGCGGGCGAGCTCGCTGCCGCCTTTTTCGGCTTCGACGACGCGGACGAGGTTTTTGTCGTGTGGTTTGGCCGTGGGGAAGCCGCGGTGGCCGTTGAGCCAGAGGGTGAGTTTGGCCGGTGCATCGAAGGTTTTGGATTGGAGCGTGCCGGTGCGGCTTTCTTCATCGCCGCCGCCTTTGGCCATGCTTTGGAGCACGGTGACTTCGCCGCCTTCGGCAAGTTTTCGAGGCTGGAGGGACCATTTGGCGTTTCCGGTGCTGGTCCAGGTGGGTGCGGGTTTTTTCGAAGCAGCGTCGAGAAGTTGTTTGGCGAGGTCTTGAGCCCAAGAAAGCAGTTCGGGCGGTGGAGGTGTGCCGCGCTCGCTGAGGCCGTCGTGGAGGGCGGTGAGGAGGGGGAGTGGAGTGTTGGAGTATTGGAGTGATGATTGCTTGGCGAGTGCGATGGCTTGAGGGAGAAGAGTGGGATCGCCGTGGCGGGCGATGTGGGTGAGGATTTGGGTGAAGGAGGCGGAGCGAGTGGATGATTGAGTTTCGAGTCGCCAGAGCCAGTGGCTAGATTCGGCATTGGGGACGGCCAAAGCTACTTCGACGGCTTCCTTGGCATCGGGCGGCAATCCTTTGAAGCTCCCCGGTGTGCTCAAAATGTTCTTCAGGGCAATCTTGGTGGTGAGGAGTAAAGTCTCATCCTGGACACTGGCTTGGCTACGTAGTGCCTGAACGAGCTCGTGAATGCCAGATCGCCCTTCGGTGAGGCCGATGCATTCAGTGGAGGCTTTTTGATCCTCGGCTTCTTGCCGAGAAACAGGCGGATGCTGGTCGTGAGCGGGCTCCTCTCTTGTAAATGTAAGCGCCGAACTGAAGTCTCCGATGGTGCGGGTGAGTGTGGAAAAGTTTGGGATGCCGTCCTGTCCGGCTAGCCATGACGAAAGCCTGAAGGCGTGTGTTTTCGCGAGGGGAAAAGAGTCCATGGCTGTTTTGATCTGATTCGTGTCGATGGTGCCGAGTCGTGCGCCGATCCATAGGCGATGAGCGACGGATTCCTCGTTCGCCGGTGCCTCAGCGTCATGAGCCGGGTTGTTTTGCCGAATCAAAAGCTCGGTGGCGAGATAGCGGCGTGTGAGGTTCGAAGAATGAAGCGCATTCAACGGCGATGCAGCCACGGGAGAGTCACGCAGGCTTTCGGAGTGCTTCTTGTTAACGACACGCCAGATGCGGCCGCGGGTTTTATCGCGGCCTTTGTGATCGAGGGGGACTTCGTAGTGGCCGATGATTTTGTTGTAGAAGTCGGCGATGTAGAGGGCGTTGTCGGGGCCGAGTTGGAGATCGACGGGGCGGAACCAGGGGTCGTCGCTGGTGATGAAGTCGGGCTGCTCGTTGGCTTTGGGCGTGGAGCCGGTGAAGGTGACGTGGTCGTGATTGACGCGGGAGGTGACGCAGTTGCCGAGGAGGATGTGATCGTCCCATTCAGGGCCCCAGACGCCGCCGTCGAGGTAAACGATGCCGCAGATGCCGGTGCTGCCATGCGTGTGCTGGCTCATGACGGGCGCGAAGCCGAGGCCGTCGTGCGGTTTGCCAAAGCTGGGGTAGCAGGCGCCGCGGATGAGTTGGTAGATCGGCGAGCTATGGCAGTCGGCGCTGTAGAGATTGCCGTAGCGATCCCACGCGAGACCGAAGGGGTTGACCTGGCCGCTGGTGTATTTTTCGACGCGTGAGCCGTCGGGCTTGAAGCGGAAGACGTTGCCGGATTGGAGTTCGAGACGGCGGCCAGGAATGTCGAATGACGAATGCGGAATGACGAATGAATGACGAGGCTCGAATGACGAATCGCTGGTTTTCGGGTTTGGGGCATTCGGGCTTCGTTCGTCATTCGGAATTCGAGAATTCGTCATTTTCCCATCGGGCTGCCAGCGATCGGCGCGGACTTCAAACCGGCTGGTGTTGTTGAAGCCATGTGTGGCATAGACCCAGCCGTCGAGGCCGAGGCGGAAGCTGCTGCACATGCCGTGGGTGTCTTTTTCATAGCCGAGGGGGCCGAAGAGGATTTCGCGGAGGTCGGCTTTGTCGTCGCCGTCGGTATCGGCGAAGTACCAGATGTTCGGGATGCTGAAGGCGATGCAGCCAGCTTGGTGCTCGGGCTTGTGCCACGGAAGGACGCCGGTGGGGATGTTGAGGGCGTCGGCGAAGACGGTGGCTTTGTCGGCGCGGCCGTCGCCGTCGGTGTCTTCGAGAATTTTGATGGCATCGCGGCTGTCTTTGACGCGAGTGCCTTGAGGGTCGGACCAGCGGCTTTTATCGGCGGCGTAGGGATACTCGACGGTGGAGGAGGCCCAGAGTCGGCCTTTGGCGTCGAAGGCGAGGTTGATGGGCTTGTTGATCTGCGGCTCGGCGGCGAAGAGCTGGACGTCGAAGCCTTCGGGGACATGCAGCGCGGCGCGTTCGGCCTCGGGCGTGAGGGCGGGTGTTTCGCGGATGAGGCGGTCCTTGGGCTCGGCGGCAAGGAGTGCGCCGACGAAAAAGAGGAAGAGGAAGGGACGCATGACCTCGAAAATCAAAAATCGGTTGTTCGACAATCGTCAATCAAAGGCGGCGTGGAGCAGATCGATTGACGATTGCTGATCAACGATTGTCGATTGCTGAAGTTTGCGGGGCGCGGAACAGCAGGCTGGTCACGAAGCCGGTGAAGAGCACGGTGGCGAAGGGGGCGAGGCCGATTTTGAGGTTGGAGCCGATCCAGGGGAGAGTTTCGCCGCGGTTGAGGGCTTCGGAGGTGATCGTGAGGGCGGTGAAGTATTTCAAACCGAAGACCCAGCCGGCATGCAGGCCGATGGGGAGCCACAAACGACCGGTGCGGAGTCGCGTGAAGGCCAAAACGGCTCCGACAGCCGCGAGCGTGAGGAATTCCGCGAGGAAGATGCGCAGGTGGCCGAAGCCATCGAAGAGCCGCACGAGCACGGCGAAGCCGCTGTGCCATCGGACGTCGGCATCGGCGAGTTGCCAGTCGCCCGGTGGACGCAAAAAGTGGACGATGGCGAAGATGAAGGTGCACCAGAAGAAGGCGGTTTTGGGCTTCATGGTGCGCAGCAGGATGCCAAGCAGGGCGCCGCGAAAAAACAGCTCCTCGACGACGCCAGCACCAAAGGCAGCGGTGAGGTGCGAGGAGACGCGAAACCAGGCAGCGTCGGGTTTGATTGTGTAGATGCCGTTTTGGATGAAAAGCAGGCCGAGGCCGAAAAGAAGCCCAGCGGCGAGGATGAAGCCGGTGAGGCCTTGTTTGAGACCGGAAGCAGCGGGCGCGAAGGCGGGCAGAACGCTGCGATCGAGCCGGATGGCCTTCAAAAGCGGCCAGATGAGCACGATGGCGAGGACGAGGACGGCGCGGTTGAAGTAGCGGGTGAAGTGGGCGCGTTCGATTTCGCTGAGGAGCCATTTCACGATGCCCCAGTCGCGCATGGAGGAGTCGGTGAGCCAGCTTTGGGCCCATTTGCCGAGGTCGAAGAGCAATGGTGCGAGCAAGGCACCGCCCACCAGCACGGCGGCGAGGTAGGCGAAGAGCGGCGGCAAAGCGGAGCGTGTGTGGGGTTGCATGCGCAGGCGGACGATTGCATGCTGGCTGCACACGAATCCATGAAAAAGAACCAGGCGCATGAATGGCACGAGCAAATCGAACCCCGCAGAAAGCGCTACGTGCGTGCCTACTGGGACTTCCGGAACTGGGTCTGGCACTACCTGATCGAGCCGGAGATGGAAGGTTGGGAGCCTTTGGAAAATCCGACGGATGAGGACTGGCTAGCGCTGCGAGATCTGATGTTTCGCAAGTATCAGCGGAAGAAGTATCCGCTGAAGTACATCGAGATGGTGGACAAGATCTTGAAGGAAAAAGGCTTGAAGGGGGACGAGCCTTCGAGCGAGCAATTGCGCAAAGATTGAGGTGCTGACCTCACTTGGCTGGCGGTTGTGTCCGAATCTCCGCGATGAGACCTCCGCCGTAGGGGGCACCAAAACGTGTGCTCACGGTGACATCGGGGAAGCTGAGCTGCTCGCCACTGGTGTGGCTGCTGGCGCGTGAGAGGATGCCAAGAATCGCGGCGAGAAGGGCTCCGCCGAGCAAAACGGCGACGAGGAGGAGGGTGGAGCGCCGTTCTTCTTTTGGAAACCAGACGGATTGCTTCAGGCGCACGGTTTCGAGCTCACGCATCTGTTTGGCGACCTGATGGACGATGGTGGAGAGTCGCTCTTCGAGGGTGAGCTGGGTATTGGCGATGGTGCGGTTGGCCTCGAGTCCGAGGGTGGCGAGGGAGGAGGCGGGGTAGCGATTCCAGAGTTCGGGAGAGAGGGAAAAGGCCATGACGTTCGCAGCGCGGTCGTAACCGAGGAGGATGGCCGGTTTGTCCCCGCTCCAGCGGATGCGGGTGGCCTGGGCCTGACGGCGGGGGGTGAGTCCGCCGGTGGAGAAGCTGGTGGCGGTGAGCCACAGGTCGCACTTCAGATCGGTGGCGAGGGCGCGGAGTTCCTCCGCGAGAGCCTTTCGGCTGGTCTCGCTGAGGGCGCGGGTGTCGTCGTAGATGCCGTCGGTCGGAGCAGGGACGGAGTCGATGGCGGCGGAGGCCCAGGAGGTAAGGAGCAGCAGGCCGCCGAGCAGTCGCCAGAGACTGGAAAGGGAGGTTTTTGGGCGGTGAAGGGGCTGGCGGACCATGAGGAGGCGGGAGATGTGCTTATTATATAGAGGCGAAACGGTTGGCGAGGGCGGATTGCGTGTGGGGCGGGGAGCTTGTGAAACTTTTCACAAAATCGTGTTGCCGCTTTTTCTTGGGCGACGAATAAGTCGCGCTCTCCCCCACTTTCCGAACGCATGCCCACTGTCACCCGAGAATACGAGGCTCCCGATACCGCCGCCAAGGCCGCCCGGCAGCTCGAATCCGTGGAGGAAACGACGACGGACATTGTGGGTGAGAAATTGGTGCTGAACATGGGCCCTAGCCACCCAGCGACGCATGGGGTGCTGCGCCTGATCCTTGAACTGGACGGCGAGATCATCACGAAGGCCGATCCGGACGTTGGTTTCCTGCATCGCGGCGACGAGAAGATCGCCGAGAACATGCACTACAACCAGTTCGTGCCTTATACGGACCGTCTGGACTATCTCGCGCCGCTGGCGAACAACGTGGCCTATGCTTTGGCCGTGGAAAAGCTGATGGGTTGGGAGTTGCCGGAGCGCGGCAAAGCCATTCGCGTCATCTGCTGTGAACTGGCCCGCATTTCTGCCCACATGCTGGGTGTCGGGGTCTTCGCGATGGATGTCGGCGCGATGACGGTCTTCCTCTACACCTTCACGGAGCGTGAGAAGATCTACAATCTGTGCGAGCAGCTCACGGGAGCTCGCTTCACCACGAGCTACACCCGCGTGGGAGGACAGACTCGCGATCTGCCAGCTGGCTTTGAGGCGGCGGTGACGACTTTCTTGAACGAACTGGAGCCCGTGATCGACGAGATCGACAAGCTGCTCTCGCGGAACAGGATCTTCATCGAACGCACGCAGGACATCGGCGTGATCTCCCGCGAGGATGCCATCGGTTATGGCATTACAGGGCCGAATCTGCGCGGATCGGGCGTGGAATTCGATGTCCGCAAAGCGCATCCCTATCTCGACTACGAGAAGTATGAGTTCGACATCCCGGTGGGAACGAAGGGCGATTGTTATGATCGTTACCTCGTCCGCATGGAGGAGATGAGGCAGAGCGTGCGCATCCTGCGTCAGGTTTTCAAAACGTTGCCCGGCGGTGCGATCAACGTGGCCGAGGCCAAAGGTCTGCTGCCGAAGAAGGAGAAGGTGCTCATGAAGATGGAGGAACTGATCCACCACTTCATCATCGCCACGCAGGGTATCGACGCGCCTGCCGGTGAAGTTTATTTCTCCGCTGAGAATCCGAAGGGCGAGCTGGGCTTCTACATCAACAGCACTGGAGGTGGTGTGCCGCATCGCCTGAAGATCCGCAGCCCCTCCTTCCTGAATCTCTGCATACTTTCCAAGCTTCTACCTGGCCACATGATCAGCGACGTGCCTGCCGTGCTCGGCAGCCTCGATTTCGTCATGGGCGAGTGCGACCGCTGATTCTTTTCACCCCGAACCGTTTTTGACCGACCCACGCATGGCCTTCGAAGTTCCAGCCGAATTGGAGAAGCAGATGGATGAGGCCATCTCGCACTATCCGGTGTCGAAACGCAGCGCGGTGCTCCCGCTGCTGCATCTCATGCAGCATCATTTCCGCTACATCAGCGAGGAAGCAGTGAACTGGGTGGCCGCGAAACTCGGCCTGGAGCCGATTCAGGTGCTCGAAGTCGTCACTTTCTATCCGGGCTTCCGTCAAAGCGCCCCGGGCAAGTATCACATCCGTGTCTGTCGCACCCTTTCCTGCGCCATGGCGGGCAGCTACGAGCTCATGGAGTCGTTTTGCAAAACGGCCAACATTGATCGCTCGCATGTCGATCACCATCACCCGATCGCGGTGAGCGCGGACGGCAAGTACAGCATCGAATTCGCTGAATGCCTGGCGAGCTGCGGCTTCGGCCCGGTGTGCATGGTGGAGGACGATTTCTTCGAGAAGGTCGATCCAGCGAAGACATCTGATTTGCTCGCGAAATACGCGTGAGCATGAAAAAGCGGCGGTTCCGTAAGGTGGCCGCCGCTTCATGAAAAGTTCTTTTGGTGTTACTCGCGCCAGGAGGCGATGTCGTCACCAGTCAATTGCACGAGATCTTTGCCGATGCTGTAGATTGCCACATCCGTGGGAAGGAACTGTGGGGGCGGGCTGACTTGGCTTTGGGAAATTTTGGGGTCCTGATTCATGACATCAGGGTTCTCAAGCTTTCGGTCCAGGTTGGTATCGAGCAGCACATAAAAAGGAGAACCCCACATATCGAGCAAGCTGAATGGGGATTGAGTGCCCACCAATCCGTTGCGACCGTTCTTCGCCACTTTGAAGGTAACAAACTCGATGCCCTTCGGGTTGAGATTGATACTGCCGCCGCTGCTGCCGCTGGAAGCACCTGGCTGTTGAGCCGCGTCACCCATCAGGGTGTCAACGATGGCGGAGTTTTGATCTGTCAAAATCGGCTGAGCATCATCACCTCCACCGCTGGCGAGCAGAGCAGGATCGATTGGGTAGCGATTGTATTCGACCTGATAGTTGCTGATGCCTGTCTTGAGACTGATGATCGCATTGCGAACCTCAAGCTTGCGGGCGTCTTCCATCATCTTGGGAGCTTGCGAGATGACGAGGCCCGCGAGCACAGCGATGATGGTGACAACGACTAGGAGTTCAATGAGGGTGAAGCCTCGCCGGGAGGAGATGTGAGCTGGAGTTTTCATGAGCAATGAGCGGTTTGAGTTGGTGGTGTCATGCTGACGTGGAGTTGGGAGACCTTCGACGCTGTGGTGACGGATAGCTTTTATCAGGAAAAGAATCCGTACGTCAATAGCCGTGTCTGAATGTCTCGTGCTGGTTTATCACGGTGGTGTTGTGATGCGACGCTGAAGTTTTCATTGTCAACAAACGCTTGCATCATATAATCCATCAATATAAATCGGCGATTCAATCCCACTCAAATATCTACAATACACTCGGATCACATTGATCGACCGAAATTAAAACCATGGCTAAACAAGCAACCAGCAGCGCAAAGAAAGTAAAATACGTTTATTCCTTCGGAGCAGGAAAAGCGGACGGTGACGGCTCCATGAAAGCGCTACTCGGCGGCAAAGGAGCAAACCTTGCGGAGATGAGCCGCATCGGTCTTCCTGTCCCTCCCGGATTCACCATCAGCACGGAAGTCTGCACTTACTTCTACGCAAATAAGAAGAGCTATCCCGCCGAACTGCAGAAGCAGATGGAAGCCGGTGTCGCCGCCATGGAAAAAATCATGGACGCCAAATTCGGTGATGCCAAAGGCATGCCGCTTCTCGTCGCGGTGCGCTCCGGTGCTCGTGACTCCATGCCGGGCATGATGGACACCATCTTGAACCTCGGCCTCAATGATCAAACGGTTCTTTCTCTCGCGGCGGCGACCAAGAACGAGCGCTTTGCTTGGGACTGCTACCGCCGCTTCATTCAGATGTACGGCGACGTCGTTCTCGGCGTGCAGAAGACCGAAGGTGAAGATCATGAGCCCTTCGAAGTCGTCATCGAAGGCTTCAAACACAAAAAATATCACAAAGACATCGTCGATAGCGACCTGACCGCCGACGACCAAAAAGAACTCGTCCGCCTCTTCAAGCAGCTCGTGAAAGAGCGCACAGGCAAAGTTTTCCCAAATGACCCGTGGGATCAGCTTCGCGGTGCCGCTGGTGCTGTGTTCGGTTCCTGGATGAATGATCGCGCGATCGTGTATCGCCGCAAATACAACATCCCCGCTGAGTGGGGCACTGCCGTCAACGTTCAAGCGATGGTTTATGGCAACACCGGTGACGATTCGGGCTCCGGCGTGGCCTTCACCCGCAATCCTGCCAACGGCGTCAATGAGTTCTATGGTGAGTTCCTTATCAATGCTCAGGGTGAAGACGTCGTTGCTGGCGTCCGCACACCCGAGCCAGTGCTTGAACTCAAGAAGGCGATGCCCAAACCATACGCCGAGCTTCTTAAAGTCCGCCAGATCCTCGAAAAGCATTTCAAAGACGTTCAAGACGTCGAGTTCACCATCCAGCAGGGCAAGCTGTTCATGCTTCAGACCCGCAATGGTAAGCGCACCGCCGCTGCCGCGCTGAAGTTCTCCATGGACATGGTGAAGGAAAAGCTTATCGACTGGGAAACCGCCATCCTGCGCAATCCTGCAGACCAGCTCGAGCAGCTCCTCGCTCCTGACTTCGATCTCAGCGAGATCAAGAAGGCTAAGGAACTTGCCAAAGGCCTCCCTGCCGGCCCTGGTGCTGCCTCCGGCACTATCTACCTCAACGCCAATCGCGCCGCCGCCGCAGCCGAAGCCGGTGAGACCGTTCTCCTCGTCCGCAACGAAACTTCCCCGGAAGACCTTCGTGGCATGATCGCCGCTGCTGGCATCCTCACCGCCAAAGGTGGTGTCTCCAGCCACGCTGCGCTTGTTGCACGTCAGATGGGCAAAGTTTGTATCTGCGGTGCTTCCGCCGTCGAAATCGACTACGATAAGAAGACCGTCACCATCGCTGGTGAAATCTTCCACGAAGGTAAGGACTGCCTTAGCATCGACGGCACTGCCGGCACGATCTACGGTGGCAAAATCAAGACCGGTCCATCCTCCATCGTCACGGGTGCACTTCATGGCGACAAAGCCGCGCAGGCCACCGAGAAATACAAGAGCTTCCAGCAGCTCATGAACTGGTGTGGTAAAGCTGCCCGCCTTCAGGTTCGCACGAACGCCGACAATCCAGAGCAAACCGAAAACGCCATTGCTTTCGGTGCCCAGGGCATCGGCCTCACCCGCACGGAGCACATGTTCTTTGAAGGTGACCGCATCGACGCCGTTCGTGAGATGATCCTCGCTGACAACGTCGCCGACCGCGAAAAAGCCCTCGCGAAGCTCCTTCCGTATCAGCGTGAAGACTTCACCGGTATCTTTGAGACACTCAAAGGCCTGCCCGCGACCATTCGCCTTCTCGACCCGCCCCTCCACGAATTCGTTCCGCATGAAGATGCCGCTCAGGCCGACCTTGCGAAGAAAATGGGCGTCTCCGTCGAAAAAGTGAAGTCCCGCGTCGCCGCTCTGCATGAGTTCAACCCCATGCTTGGCCATCGTGGTTGCCGTCTCGGCATCGCCTATCCGGAAATCACCGCCATGCAGGCACGCGCCATCTTCGAAGCCGCCGCTGATGTGGCGAAGAAGAAGATCAAAGTGAAGCCTGAAGTGATGGTTCCTCTCGTCGGCTTCAAGAAGGAGCTCGACCTTCAGGTGGCGATCATTCACAACGTCGCCAAGGCCGTCATGGCCGAGAAGAAGATCAAGTTCAGCTACATGGTCGGCACCATGATCGAAGTCCCCCGTGGTGCTCTCACCGCCGACGAGATCGCCCAGACCGCTGAGTTCTTCTCCTTTGGCACGAACGACCTCACCCAGACCGCTCTCGGCATCAGTCGTGACGACATGGGCTCGTTCCTCATGCCCTACACGGAGAACGAAATCTTCAAGAAGAACCCCTTCGCCACGCTCGACACCACGGGTGTCGGCCAGCTTATCCAGACCGCCATCACCAAAGGCCGCAGCACACGCCCCGACATCAAGCTGGGCATCTGCGGTGAGCACGGTGGCGATCCTGACTCCGTGAAGTTCTGCCACAAGGTGGGCCTGAGCTACGTCAGTTGCAGTCCTTTCCGAGTCCCCGTCGCCCGCCTCGCTGCTGCGCAGGCTGCCATTGAGGAAAAGCGAGCCGCCGCCCAGGCTGCCGCCGGTAAAAATGTCCGTGGTTCCAGTTCCGCTGGTGCCTCGGCAAAACAAAACAACAAAGCAACCAACAACACCAAGAGGACAAACACTATGGCTAAGAAAGCTGCAAAGAAAGCCGCCAAGAAGGCTGCCAAGAAGGCCCCTGCTAAGAAAGCCGCCAAAAAGGCTGCCAAGAAAGCTGCCAAGAAGGCTGCCAAGAAGTAACTACACGGCGGCTTTAGCCGCTGTAACGGATTAATCTCCGTGAACAAAAGCCCTGTGGGGGAAACCTCACAGGGCTTTTTGTATTTTGACGAGGGCATCCTCAATGAGACGCTCCTAGCATGGACAAGCCTACGCCGCTGAACTAGAGCGCAGTGTGTCTCACGCCGCTGCTACCACAATCTTCCCGCTCCTCGCTGCCCTTCTCTACGCCTTTGGAGCGCTGGTGTTGAAGCGCTCCAGCGATCTCGGAGTCGGTTTATGGCGCACCACCTTTGTGGCGAACCTCATCGTCGCGGCGCTGTTTTCATTGCTCTGGCTGCTCGGCGGTCCACCGGTGGAAAAAGACCTGCTGTGGCAGCCGGGCATCATCGCCATGTGCCTCTTCGTCGGGCAGCTCTCGCAGTTTCTAGCCTTGGAAAAAGGCGATGTCTCCGTGGCTGTACCGGTGTTTGGCCTCAAAGTGATCTTCGTGGCCTTTCTCACGCCTTTTTTGATTGGCGAAGCCGTTGGCGTGAAGTTGTGGATCGCGGCCTTCTTGAGCGTTTTGGGCATCACCTGCCTCAATCGCAAGGATGCAGAAAAACCGCCACGCAATCTCCTCATCACGTTCATTGCGGGCGGCATCGGTGCGGTAGCCTTCGCGGTCTTTGATGTGCTGGTGCAGAAGTGGGGGCCATCCTGGGGAGCGGGTCGGCTGCTTCCATGCATCTTTTGGATCAATGCCATCCTCTCCTTCGGTCTCATCTTCCGTTTCTCCGCGCCGCTCAGCCGCATTCCTAGAAAGGCCTGGCCATGGCTGCTGGGTGGCTCCGTGTTGCTGGGTGTGCAGAGCATCACCTTTGTGAGTGCCCTGGCCGTCTTCGGGAAAGCCACGAACGCGAACATCATCTATGCCTCCCGCGGATTGCTCAGCGTGCTTCTTGTTTGGATGGTTGGGCATTGGTTCAAAAATGCCGAGCAGGATCTAGGGCCGAAAGTCATGCGCTGGAGGCTCATCGGCACCATGCTCATGATGAGCGCCATCGTGCTGGTGATCGCTTGATGCCATATCCTGCGTCAGAAACAGCACCGCTGGATCGTTCCCCAACACCATGAAAAGCCTCGGAGCTCTGATCATCTCCTGTCACATAGCCTATGGTGCCAGCCCGGCTTTGCAGCCTTTTCTCGATACGCATTGCATGGACTGCCATGATGCGGAAATGAAGAAAGGCGGGCTCGATCTGACCGCCGTTTCCACCGATGGATCAGATGCCGCCGCATTGAAAAAGTGGGTACGGGTGTTTGATCGCGTCGCGGCTGGTGAGATGCCACCCGCGAAAAAGAAGAAACAACCCACGCAAGACGAGGTGCAGGACTTCATGGCCGCTCTTGGTGCTGATCTCGTGGCAAAATCAAAAGCTCAAAAAGGCACCGTGCTGCGCCGCCTGAATCGCCGTGAGTACCAAAACACCCTCGATGATCTCCTTGGCGTGAAAGTGAACGTCATCGACCTGCTGCCAGAGGACGGACGCGCCGCGGGTTTCGACAACATCGGGGAGGCGCTCTCCATCTCCGGCATCCAGATGCAGCGCTACATGGAAGCCGCCGAGCTGGCGATCAACGCCGCTCTGTTTGCCGAGCAGAAGCCGGAAAGGACCACGCAGAGCGCCACGCTCGAGAGTGATCGCAACAAGGAAGCCATCGGTAAGCATTGGCTGAAACGCGAGGACGGCGCGATCGTCGTTTTTAACGAGGGCGGCTTTCCCAGCACCGTCATCCCAAACCTTCGCGCCAAAACCTCCGGCACCTACAAAGTGCGAGTCACTGGCTACGGTTATCAAATCGAGGAGCCGGCCGTCTTTGCGCTCATCACTGGCAGCTTTAACTTCCGCAATGCCGATAACATCACGCACAGCTACCACGAGCTGCCGGCGGGCAAGCCCGGCACCGTCGAGATCACGCTGCCTCTCGATGCAGGCAAAGGCATCTGGATCAGTCCGCAGGGCCTGAATGGGCCGGATGGACATTCGGCCGTCAAAGACGGCCCAGATAAATACCCCGGCGAAGGTCTCGCACTGATGGGCGTGGAGTTGGAAGGTCCGTTTATCGAAGAATGGCCGCCGCGTGGTCAAAAGAGGCTTCTGGGCGATGCGAAGCTCCGCGAGCTGGCACCTGAAAAACCATGGATGAAGGGCAAAGCAGGTTACAAGCCCAGCTTCACGGCGGATACAGCCGATCCGGCCACGGATGCTCGAAAGCTTCTCCCTGCCTTTGCCAGCACCGCGTTTCGCCGACCCGTCGTGGCGGAGGAAGTGGAGCCCTATGTGAAACTCTTTGAGGCGGAGTTCGCGGAGGGAAAAGATTTCCTCATGGCCATGCGAGCTGCGGCGGTGGCGATGCTGTGCTCCCCAGACTTTTTGTTTCTCAAAGAGCCTGCGGGCAAACTCAGCGACCTCCAGCTTGCCACACGGCTGAGTTACTTTCTCACTCGCAGCACGCCGGATGAGGCGCTGCTCACTGCGAAGCTCTCACAGACGGATATTCTGCGCCAGCAGACGGAGCGTTTACTCAAGGCAGATACGCTCGAACGCTTTGTGACGGACTTCACCGATGGCTGGCTGAACCTCCGGGAGATCGAATTCACCACACCGGATAAGCAGCTCTATCCCGAGTATGATGGTCACCTGCTCGATAGCATGCTGCGTGAGACACGCGGCTTCATCACCCATCTCATCGAGGAAAATCTGAGCCTCGATCATATCATCCACAGTGATTTTGTGATGCTCAATCATCGTCTCGCCAAGCACTACGGCATTCCCGGTGTGAGCGGCGTGGATTTGCAAAAGGTCAAACTGCCTGCGGAGAGTCATCGCGGAGGTATTTTGACTCAGGCCAGCATTTTAAAGGTCAGCGCCAACGGCACCAACACCTCGCCCGTGGTGCGTGGCATCTTCGTGATGGATCGCATCCTCGGCATGGAGCCGCCGCCACCGCCACCCGGTGTACCTGGCGTGGAGCCGGACATCCGCGGAGCCACCACGCTTCGCGAGCAGCTGGCGAAGCACAGCGAAATGGAAAGCTGCCAGGGCTGCCACCGCGTGATCGACCCGCCAGGCTTCGCCCTTGAGAACTACGACGTCATTGGCGGCTGGCGGGAGCGCTTCCGCAGTCTCGGCGAAGGTGAAAAGGTCGATTTGAAGGTCGAAGGCCGCAAAGTGCGCTACCGGCTCGGCCAGCCCGTCGATGCCGCAGGCGTGCTCACCAATGGCAGAACCTTCCAAAACCTCGCCGACCTCAAAAACGTGCTCCTCGCCGATCAGGACAAGGTGGCTCGCTGCGTCATCGAAAAGCTCCTCACCTTTGCCACCGGCCGCCAGATGGGTTTCTCTGACCGCAGCGAAATCGACCGCCTCGTGGCCCAATCCAAAGCCCAGGGCCATGCCATGCGGGGTCTGATTCACGCCATCGTGCAGAGTGAGATTTTTCAGAGTAAGTGAAGCCACCGTCGACTGATTCCTTGCTGGCCTTTCGCTCGCCTTGCGCTAGCCTCAGGCCCCTCTCGCTCAACTGGGCATGACTGACTACGCCAAAACCAACCACCAACCTGCCTTCTCTCTCCTGTTGGCCCTCCTGTGCCTGCTAGCAGCTGCTGTGCATAGCTTTGCACAGGCCGGCAGCACCCTGCGTGTGCGTCTCGCGGATGGCTTTGATTTCCCTGTAGGCAAGCCGGATGCCGCTGGCTTTCATAAAGCCCGTGGTTACTTCCCCAACGGCCACCTCGGCGAAGATTGGAATGGCAATGGTGGCGGTGATAGCGATCTGGGTGCTCCTATATATGCTTGTGCCCGTGGTGTGGTGATCTTCTCGGCGAACATCGGCGTGGGTTGGGGGAACTGCATCATCGTCCGCCACGTTTATCGTGAGCTGGATGGGCGCATCGCGATGGTCGATTCGCTCTATGCTCATCTTCATCAGCGTGTGGCAAAGCTTCACGACCTTGTCGAGAAAGGTCAGCTCGTCGGCACCATGGGTGGGAACAACGGCATGTACTTCGTCCATCTGCACTTCGAGATGCGCAAAGACCTCCGCGTGGGCATGAACCGCTCTCAGTTCCCCCGTGATAACAGCGTTTATTATTCGCCGACAGCTTTCATCAATACCCACCGCAAGCTGGCGGTGGATTCACGCAAGTATGACGTGCCCGTGAACAACTTCGCTGCCTACGGTGGTTCTCTCTCCGATTCGCGCAGTGATGCCGGTGAGGCCAAGCCACCCACCGTGCCGAAGATCGAGAACAAACCTAGCGAGGTGCGTAAACCGGAGCTCGATCCCGAGGATGATGACTTCTGGTCTCGCCTGAAGGCAAAAATCCGTGGTGGCCAAGTGACGCCCGGCACGGAAGGAAATCGCTGAGTTTACTTTAGGCTGCTCAGTCGAAGCATTTCAGCTTTGAGCGTGGTTTGCAGATGCAGCAGCACGTCATTGTGGCCACCGGGCACGGGATGAAAGGCAACTTTGCCCGGATGTGCAGTCGCCAGTTCCGCGCTCATTCGGACGGGGATGAGATCATCGCCTGTACCGTGGTAGAGGGTGAAAAGGGCATCGGGGTGCTGGCAGATAGCGGAGAGCGTTTGGCGATTATCAAAGCGGTGCAGGTTCAGGTAGCATAGCGGCCAGCCGAGCACCTCACGGCCCATATCCGTCATGCTGGTGAAGGGGGAGATGAGGATGCCACGATGGATGCCGAGGTCCTCGGCGGTCATGAGAGCCGCCGCCGCGCCGAGCGAGTGGCCGATGACAAGGCTGCGGGAGGTCAAAACCTCACGCGAGGTCTTCAACCGCACCGCGAGCTGCTCGAGCGCGGCCACGCTGCTCTGGCGGATGGCTTTCGGCGTGGGCTGTCCCTCACATTCGCCATAGCCGGGGTAATCAATCATCAGCCAAGCAAAGCGTCCGTCAGCGATGCCGGCGAGATGCATCCAATCGAGAGCCAGTGAGCCATTCCCAGCAAAGGCGATCCATAGCGGCGCGGTGGCTTCATCGCCTCGATACGGCGGCCGATACCAGGCCGTTTGCATGCCCTGTGAGGTTCGGTAAGTGATGCGTTCTCCACGGTTGTTTTCCAAGTGCTCGGTCATACCGGGCTCATTCGGCCGCGGATGATAGATGAGAGAGGACTGGCAGCTCAGCAGAAAGACGACCGGCGTGAGTAGGGCGATGATCGCGAGGCGCAGAAGGCGTTTTAAAAGCGGGTTCATTCAATCCGGTGAGTAAGTTTTGGCGCTCACGAGGTCATTTTCGAGCTTCAAAAGGATGCCTTCGCAATTCGGCTCCGTCCGGCCTGCCTCAGGGTGCATGAAAAAATTCAGACTGTCTTCGTCTTCAAGGAAGATGATGGGACGCAAGCGTGTGTCGCCTTCAGGGTAGTGCTTTTCCAAAAGTCCCTTCACCTCACTTCGTGACATGCCCGGCTGGATCGCCGCGAAGAAATCTTTGTACACTCGAAAACGCGGATCGACCCACTCCGGGTAGCTGACGAGCACCACCAGCCCAGCTGGCATGGCCGAAGCGCAGGCCAGCATCACGAGCAGTACCTTAAACACCCTGCCACGGCATCGAAACGTGCCCACGAGCAGGACTAAGGAGACCACCAGCCCAAAAAGAGCCAGCCAGTGAATGGGGTGAAGGTGGAAGCTCATGCTAGTGGGGGCTGCTCGCACACTCACACCGTCCCAAAATAGCGATCACCGGCATCTCCGAGGCCAGGGACGATGTAGCTGCGTTCGTTGAGACCCTCGTCGATCGCCGCAGTGACAATGCGCACATCGGGATGCGCTTTGGTAAGCGCGGCGATACCTTCGGGGCAGCTCACGACGCAGAGCATCGTGATCCGAGAGGCTCCCGCAGCTTTCAACTGGCGCATCGCCTCCACGGCACTGCCGCCCGTGGCGAGCATGGGATCGAGCAGAAACACATCCGCCTCGGCGATCACGGGCGGGAGATTCGTGTAGTAAGGCTGTGGCAGGGCCGTCTCCTCGTTCCGCTTGATGCCCAGATGCGCCACGGTGGCATCTGGCACGAGCGAGAGGATGCCATCGAGCAACCCGAGTCCTGCACGCAGGATCGGCACCAAGACCATCGGGCGGGCGAATTTCACGCCACTCGTTTCTTGAAGCGGCGTCTGCACCCGAATGGCCTCGACGGGCAGATCACGCGTGGCTTCGAGAAAAAGCATGCGCCCGAGCAGGTTCAGATGTCGGCGGAAACGATGCGGCGGTGTGCTGGCGTCACGCATTTCGGTGAGATGGCATTGAGCGAGCGGATGGGAGACGACGACGGGCTGCATGCGCCCATCGTGACAAAGAATTCTCAACGCGACAAGGCCTCCATGTTACTATCGAGGCATGAAAACACTGAAAATCGTGCTTCTGCTCGCCACGGCGGCCATCCTTTCCTCCTGTGAAACCGCCAACCCAGAGGGAGGCGCAGGCAGTTTTCAGCTCTCCGAGGCGGATCGTGCCCGCCACGCCGAGCGTGAGGCACGCCGGGCCGAAGAAAATGCCGCGGCGATGGGGCAGCCAGGCGGCACAGTGATGTATCAGCAAAACGAATCCGGCCCCTTCGGTCATCGCAGCTCCAGTGGCGTCATCCGCTCCAGCGGCGGCGTGCAGAGCTATCAAAGCATCGGCGGCCAGCCCGTGCATCCTGGCATGATCGTTCCCGGTTACAACTATCCCGCGCCTTCCGTCAATGGCGGTCCAGGCACTTACATTGATGCCAGGACGGGGCAGATGATGTACCGGAGGTGAGAGGCAAACGTGCCTCTGTGTGAAGAATGATGCGCAGAGTGTCCTTTGCGTTGGCAGTTTCCTCCTCCGCGCCTAGTCTGCCCGCCCTTCACTCACCGCCCGCGCATGGTTCGGCTCATCACGCAACAAGGACAGCTCATCGACTGGAACGACGAAAAAATTCGTCCGTTTCCGGACAACCTTGTCTTCCTCGATCTGATGAACCCGGCACGTGCGGAGGAATTGGAGGCGGAAAAGTGGCTCGAATACCAGCTCCCCACGCGGGAAGAAATGCAGGAGATCGAGGAATCCAGCCGACTCTACGCGGAGAAGGGTGCCCTCTACATGACGGCGTGGATTCCCGTGGGTCTCGATACCACCGAGCCGGAGAGCACCTCCATTTCCTTCGTTATCGCGCCGGATTGCCTCACCACCGTCCGCTACGCCGATCCGCTGGCCTTCCGTGTGCTGCTCGATCAGGTGCGGCGGCAGTGTACGATGCCTGTTTCCAGTGATGCAGTGTTTCTTTTGCTCATGGAGCTCTTCGTGGCCCGCATCGCGGATGCCTTGCAGATCGTCGAAGGTGATTTGAAGAAAATCTGCCATGAAATTTTCTCCCGCAGCACGCAGAAGACGGATGCTGGCGTGGAAAAAGACTTGGCCGAGGTGGTGAAGCTGCTCGGCCGCCGCAGCGCCCTCGTGGCCAACCTGCGAGAGAGCCTTTTGAGCCTCAGCCGCATGCTCCAGTTCTTCCTCAACAACGCCGCCACCTGGATGCGGGGTGATCTGGCGGCGCAGTTCCGCAGTGTGATGCGAGACATCAAGAGCCTCGATGAATACACCAATCAGCAGACGCAGGAGATGACCTTCCTGCTGGAGTCCACGCTGGGCCTCATCAACATCCAGCAGAACCAGATCATCAAGATTTTCACCGTGGCCAGCGTGCTCTTCATGCCGCCCACGCTCATCGCCAGCATTTACGGCATGAATGTGAAGCTCCCCGCTCAGGAGAACCCGTTCGCCTTTCTCCTCGTGATGGTCACCATCATCCTCTCCGCCATCGTGCCCATCGTGTACTTCAAGCGGAAGAAGCTGCTCTGAGGACTGGGTTCTCATTCTCTGCTTGCTACGGTTCGGAGCCCAATCACTCAAAGGCACAGGCCGAGTTGAAAAAGTCCAAAGCCAAAAAGAAGCCATGAAAGCCCTTCTATTTATTCTCCTCGCCGTAGTCGGAGCTCTCACCGAGGCGGAAAGGAAGCATCTGACCGAGGTCGAAACGGCGGCGAAGAGAACGCCGGTGATGCGGGAGGCGGCGAAGATCTACAGTGCGGCTCGGACGACTTACTCGGAGGACCGGAAGAAGTTCGCGGCGGATCGCGACAAAAACGCGGGAAATGCTTTTCGCGAGGCGACGGCGGTTTATGAGGCGGCGTTGAACAACGCCATGCTGGGCATGGATCCGGCCTTGGAGCCGCTTTTGGCGAAGAAAGCCGAATTGAAGAAGCTGGGGCTCGATCAAGCCAACGAGGGCGAAAGCGTGGCGGACTCCGATTCGAAGAAAAACGACGCGATGAAGCCGGTGAAGGACGATCCAAAGCTGCCGCGCGTGCTTTTGATCGGCGATTCGATCTCCATCGGCTACACGCTGCCGGCACGGGAGAGGCTGAAGGGCAAAGCGAACGTGCATCGCATCCCGCAAAACGGCGGTGCGACGGAAGTGGGCCTCGAAAAGATGACGGCGTGGCTCGGCAAGGGGAAGTGGGACGTGATCCACTTTAACTTCGGCCTTCATGACGCGAAGTACACGTCTGAGACGACGCAGCGTGCCACGCGTGAGCAATACATCGAGAACCTGCGCAAGCTGATCACGCCGATGAAGGCCACGGGCGCGAAGCTGGTCTTTGCCACCACCACGCCAGTGCCGATGGGCGGCGTGCTCTCGCCGACGCGGAAGTTCGACCGTGTGGAGGAGCGCAACAAGCTCGCCGTGCAGCTCATGCAGTCCAGTGATGTGGCCATCGACGATCTTTATGCCGTCGCGAAGCCCATCATGGAGAAACATGGCCGCCCGAATGACGTTCATTTCGCCTCCGAAAGCTACGAAGTGCTCGCTGAAGCTGTCGCTGCGAGCATTGAGACGGCTTTGACGAACAAATGAAGCTCATGAAACACCTGATCGCCCTGCTCACCCTCTGCTCGTCGCTTCACGCCGCGACTCCGAACATCCTTTTCGCCATCGCGGATGATTGGGGTCCTCACGCAAGCGCCTACGGCACCCCCTGGGTGAAGACGCCGAGCTTTGACCGCGTGGCGAAAGAGGGCCTGCTCTTTCGTCATGCCTACACGCCGAATGCGAAGTGCGCCCCATCGCGTGCCTGCATCCTCACGGGGCGGAACTCCTGGCAGCTCAAGGAGGCGGCGAACCATATCTGCTACTTCCCGCCGGAATTCAAAGGCTGGGGCGAGGCATTGGCGGAGAAGGGTTGGAATGTTGGCCATACCACGAAAGGCTGGGGGCCTGGCTCGGCGAAGGATGCGAACGGCAAGCCGCGGGAGATGACGGGCAAGGCTTGGAATAAAAGGAAGCAAAAGCCCGCCACCGAGGAGATCAGCAACTGCGACTACGCGGCGAACTTCACCGATTTCCTCGACGCCGCGCCGGCGGAAAAGCCGTGGTGCTTTTGGTATGGGGCCATCGAGCCGCATCGCGGTTATGAATTCGGCAGTGGCGTCAAAAAGGGCGGCAAGAAGCTCAGTGATGTCGATCATGTGCCTGCCTATTGGCCGGACAACGAGGTGGTTCGGAATGACATCCTCGACTATGCCTTTGAAGTCGAGCATTTCGACACGCACCTCGGTCGCATGCTGGCGGAGCTGGAGAAACGCGGTCTGCTTGAGAACACGCTCGTCGTTGTGACCGCCGATCACGGCATGCCGTTCCCCCGCAGCAAGGGCAACGCCAACGTGCAGGCGAACCATGTGCCCTTTGCCGTGATGTGGAAAAAGGGCATCACCGCGCCGGGCCGGGTGATCGAGGATTTCATGAGCTTCGTCGATCTGGCACCGACCTTCATCGAAGTGGCTGGCTTGAAGTGGAGCGAAACCGGCATGGCGGAGAGCCCGGGGCGCAGCCTGACGGACCTCTTTGCGAACGCACCGAAGCACACACGGGATCATGTGCTGCTGGGCAAGGAACGCACCGACATCGGCCGTCCGAATGACTGGGGCTATCCGATTCGGGCGCTGGTGACGAAAGACAGCGTGCTCATCGAGAATTTCGAGCCGTCCCGCTGGCCCGTTGGCAACCCTGAAACCGGCTACATGGACTGCGATGCCGGCGCGACGAAGAGTTATATCCTCGACGCTCATCGGAAGAACCCGAACGACCCTTTCTGGCAGCTTTGTTTCGGCCTGCGCCCAGGTCTTGAGTTCTATGATTTGAAGAACGATCCCGACTTCGTGAAGAACCGGCCCGCTGATCCACGCGTGGCCACCTTGAAGGAACAACTCCACGCCGAACTCAAGGCCCAGGGCGACCCGCGCATGGAGGGCAAGGGCGATATCTTCGACAAGTATGAGCACGCCTCGAAAGGCAACGTGGGCTTCTACGAGAAATTCATGCGCGGCGAGCCAATGAAAGCCGGCTGGATCAATCCGACGGACATCGAGCCGAAGCCGATGCCGTGAAATCATGGCGTGAGAGAGCAGGCCATAAGTTGACGTTCCACTCGCCTCATGAACCGCCGCTCCTTTCTCAAGCACACTGCCGCCTATGTTTCCGCGCCTGCCATTTTGAGCGCGAAGTCGCCGAACTCGATGTTTCAGGTGGCTTCGATTGGGGTCGGGGGGATGGGCGGGAATACGATGATGAGTGTGCTCCAGCATCCGAAGGTGCGGATTGTGGGGATGTGTGATGTGGATGCGAAGACGCTGGAACTGGCGACGAAGGGCATGTCGTCGCGGCGGAAGGAGCTGCAGGATCCGGCGGCGAAGGAGCGGCTGGAAGGTACGGCGACGTTTCGGGATTATCGCGAGATGATCGCGAAATTGGGCGACAGCGTCGATGCGGTGACGATCGGCACACCGGATCACATGCATGCGGCGCAGGCGGTGACGGCGTTGCGGGCGAAGAAGCATGTGTACCTGCAAAAGCCGCTCACGCATCATTTGCACGAAGCGCGGATTTTGAGCGCGGAGGCGGCGAAGGCGAGCGTGACGACGCAAATGGGCACGCAGGGCCATTCCAGCGTCGAGACGTCGCTGGCGGTCGATTTGATCAAGAGCGGAGCCATCGGGAAGGTGAAGGAAGTCATCTGCTGGGAGAATAAGAAGGCGAGCTGGTGGCCGAAAGTGACGCAACGGAAAGCGGAGGCCGATCCGGTGCCGGCGAATGTGGATTGGAACCTGTGGCTCGGCGTGGCGAACGAGGTGCCCTTCCTCGAAGGTGCGTATCATCCGTCGATGTGGCGCTCGTGGGTCGATTTTGGCGTCGGCATGATGGGTGACATGGGCTGCCACTACTTCGACGTGGTGTTTGCCTGCCTCGGTTTGCAGGCACCGAAGCGCGTGCGCTGCCTCGACGAGGGCAGCAAGGGCGATTTGTATGCGCAGAAGCGCCATCTGGAGCTGGAATTCCCCGGCACGCCGCTCACGGCGGGCGATACGATCAAGATGACGTGGACGGATGGCGGCTACGAGTATGACAAGCGTGTCATCAAGCCCTCCGTGCTCACCAAAGACACGCCGAGCGGCATTTTCTTCATCGGCGAGAGCGGCGGCATCTTCAAGCCGCACAGCCAGCGTCCGTGGCTGGTGCCGGAGGCGAATTTCACCGGCTTCACCTACCCAAAGACCCGCATCGCCAATCACTACACCGACTGGGTGGATGCCTGCATGAAGGGCGAAAAAGCCGCCACCGACCTGCCGACGTATGGCTGCCCGGTGACGGAGGCCGTTTTGCTCGGCGTGCTCTCGGAGCGCAATCCAGGCGACTGGATCGAATGGGACGCCACAGCGGGCATAATCGCCAACCGGCCCGAATTGAATGCCCAGCTCACGCGGACGTATCGCGATGGATGGGGTGTGGCGGGGCTTGGTTGATTAACTTTCGCGAATCAAGGCCCAAAACTTGCGACGTGCTCATGCCGGGAGTTGCGCGAACGTGAGACCGTCGTAGCATCCGACTATCCAAATGAGCACCGTCGTGGACAACACTGAATCGCGCATCAAGCAGGCCGAGAAAATCGCCTCGCACCCGGAGCAGTACAAAGTCTGCGAAGGTTGCGGCTCGATCGTGGTGATGCGTGCGGTGACTTGCCCGAGCTGCCACGCCTATCGTTTCGATACCACTGCCATACGTGTCGTGGCGCAGGCGAAGGATCTGGCCATGCGTGCGGCGAACTCAGTGCTGGCGACGGATTTGTCGTAGGGCGGATGTGTTCGGCGCAAAAAGCTCCGACAACCAGAACAGAACCCGTCGCCGAACTATCCGGCCAGTCTGGGAGCTTATGTGGACGTAGCGTGACCGGAAGCGACAAGGGCCGGATAATTGGGCGATGGAGCTTCAACGAATCATGAAGTGCTCTCCGCCCAACACATCCGCCCTACGTGAAGTGCGGCGCGGCTTGCATTCGGGGCTGTTTCATCGTTTATGGCAGTCTCTAACCTCAACCTGACGACAACACATGGGCGCACAATGGAAGCAAAAATGGCGTGAACTGGCCGCAGATCAAAAAGGCAAAATCGTGGGCAAGCTGGTCCGTGAAATTCAGGTCTCGGTGAGGCTGGGCGGAGCGCATCCGGAGTTTAATCCGCGTTTGGCGGCAGCCTTGGTGAATGCCCGCAAGCAGAGCGTGTCGAAGGATACCATCGAGCGGGCCATTGCGAAGGGTAGCGGCACCGGAGCGGATGCGGTGCAGTATGAGACGGTGATTTATGAGGGCTTCACGCCGCATCGTGTGCCGGTGATCGTGGAATGCCTCACGGAGAACAACAACCGGACCTCCTCTGAAGTGCGCGTGCTTTTCCGTGCGGGCAGCATGGGGAAGGTGGCGTGGATGTTTGACCACTGCGGCCTCATCGAGGCGCATCATGCGGACAAGTCCCTCGACATCGAGGAAGCTGCGCTCGAAGCCGAGGCGGAAAACGTCGAGCCGATGGAGATCGAGGATGAGGAGCACGCCGGCCATGTGGGCGCTCGTTTCTTCACGCAACTGACCACGCTGGATGCGGTGACGAAGGCTTTGAAGGCGGCGGGCTGGCAGATCACCAGCTCCGAGCTCGGCTACCAGCCGAAGGAGTATCCCGAGATCACGGATGAGCAGCGTGAGGAAGTGACTAACTTCCTCCAGGCTCTCGACGGGCACGATGACGTGCATCGGGTGTATGCGGCGTTGAAGTGAGTTTCAGGTTCAAAGTTCCAAGTTTCATGAAACCTGGAACTTGAAACACCGAATCGCGATCAAAATAGGTCCAGTGCCAAATCGAGAGCCCTGGACGAGTGTGTGAGCGCACCCACGGAGATGGCGTTCACGCCGGTGGCGGCCACGTCGCGAATGGTGTCGAGGGTGATGCCGCCGCTGGCTTCGAGCCAGAGTTGGCGGTTCACGAGCTGCACGGCCTCGCGGAGCTGCGGGACGCTCATGTTGTCGAGCAGGAGCATGTCCACGCCTTCGAGGGTGAGAAAATCACGCACCTGCTGGAGGCTGGCGGCTTCGAGTTGCACGCGAACGCCGGGGCGTTCCGCGCGGAGCCGGCGAATGTTGGTTTGCAGAGCTTCAAGGCTGGGGTTCGCGGCATGGTGGTTGTCTTTGACCATCGCGTGGTCATAGAGGCCCATGCGATGATTGGTGGCTCCACCGCATTTCACGGCGGCTTTTTCGAGCAAGCGCCAGCCGGGCGTGGTTTTGCGAGTGTCCCAAACCTCCACGGGATGCGGTTTCACGGCTTCGACATAGCGTCGGGCCTGCGTGGCGACGCCGCAGAGGCGCTGGAGAAAATTCAGCGCCGTGCGTTCAGCAGTGAGAAGGGATCGAGTGGAGCCTAGGGCCTCTAAAAGAATGCTTTTCGGCTCAAAGGGCTGCCCATCGGCGATGAGGACTTTGACTTCGATTTGAGGATCAATCTCCCGAAACACGGCTTCGACGACTTCCATGCCAGCAACGACGCCCGGCTCGCGAGCGACAATTTCAGCCCGGGAGCGCGAATCGGCCGGGATGAAGTATTCGGAGGTCACATCGCCAGAGCCGACGTCTTCGGCGATGGCGGCACGGATAAGAGCGAGAGTGCTGGGGTGCATGAGGAGGGAATCAGAGATGGTGCGGAGTCGTGGTGGGGACGGCCCCTCACCCCAGCCCTCTCCCCCGAATGAAGCACAGCGGTTGTCGTGAGTCTTGAGCGGGGGAGAGGGAGTGTGCATGCCAGTCCCTCTCCCCCGCCAGAGATTCCCGAGGAACATGAGGCGGCATCATCGGGGGAGAGGTTAGGTGAGGGGCCAATCGAGAACCGATGGCGCATCTCAGGCCGGAAACCCTTCCAAATCAAGCTGCGAGCGTGATGAACTCAACGTGCGGAAAGGCCCATGTAGAGTTCTTCCAGCGTACGGCGGTGAGGCTGCCAGGCACTCACGGGCACGCCACCGCGAACGAGAGCGGCCACGAGATCGTGCGGCTCCATGGTGAGAGGCACCTCGACGATGCCGTGCTTGTCCATTTTGGCTCCGGTGCGGTCCATCACCTCGCGGGCGAGGCCCATGTCGGAGGTTTCGAGCTGGAACATGCGGCGGGTCTTTTCCTGTGAGGGCACGGCCCCTTCGAAGACTTTTTGGCCGTCTTTGATGATGACACAGCGGTCACACATCTGCTCCACCTCGCCGAGGAGGTGGGAATTGAGCATGATGGTGAGGCCGTGGTGCTTGCGGAGGTGGAGGATGAGCTCGCGAAACTCGCGGATGCCCTCGGGGTCGAGACCGTCGGTGGGTTCATCGAGCAGCAGCATCTTCGGCTCTGGCAGCAAGGCCTGGGCGAGGGCAAGGCGCTGGCGCATGCCGTGGCTGTAGGTGGCGGTTTTTTGCTGGATGGCGCGGGTGAGGTTCACCAGCTGCACGACGCGTTTTACTTCTGCCTCATCCCACCAGCCGGAGAGGGAGCAGAAGACGCGGAGATTCTGCCAGCCGCTGAGGTAGTCGTAAAAATGCGCGGCCTCGTAAATGGCACCGATCTGGCGGAGGGCGGTGGAGCGGTCTTTCTGCACACTGCGGCCACCGATGCGCACTTCGCCGATGTCTGGCCGCACCATGCCGAGCGTGATACCCATGATGGTGCTCTTGCCTGCGCCGTTGTGGCCGAGCAGGCCGAGGATTTCGCCTTGGTTGACCTCAAAGCTCACGTCATCGAGCGCCAGACGGCCGGTGGGCCAGCGCTTGGTGAGGTGTCGGACTTCGAGGAGAGCCATGTGGGGGCGATTGTGGGAGATTCATGGCATTCCGCCAGCGGATTGAGTGTTCGCGACACTTTTGGGGCGAAAAACGCATTTGCCCTCGCTGCCGCAAGCATGCATCACTGGGCCGGTTTTCCGCTTTTCCCCTCTCCCGCACCGCCCGCCATGCAGTTCTACTTCCCCACCTCCCTGAACCTCGGCCAAGAGAATAGCGAAGGCTTCCACCAGGAGCTTCTTCGCGGTCTCACGCACAAGCTGAACAACCTCCTCGCCGTCATCCAGGGCTTCAGCAGCCTCATTTTGATGACGGAGGACCTCGATCCGAGCGTCACCGAAAACATGCAGCACATTCGTGAGGCTAGCGTGGGCGTCACGAACCTCAGCGAACGCATCCGCGCCGCCGGTGGCTGTGCCAAGCTGAGCCCGCAGGCGCTGAATTTGAACGAATACCTCGGCCTCATCGAAGGCAGCGTGATGGAGCCTTTCCAAAAGGCTGGTGTGCAGCTCGAGGCGGATGTGCAGCAGGGCCTCCCTGCGGCGCTGGTGGACCCCAGCAAGTTCAAGGAGCTGCTCGTGGAGTTGCTCAAAAACGCCGCCGAAGCCGCTCAGAAGGGCGGTGGCCGCTGTGCTCTAAAAATTTGCGGTCCAGGCGTCATCACTCCGGCCGAGCAGCGCCGGGTGGATGTTCTCGTGAGCAACACGGGATCACAAATCCCACCGGAGAAGATGCAGGAAGTCTTCCGCCCCTTCCACGGCTCGAAGAATAGCAATCACCTTGGTCTCGGCCTCACCATTGCCGCCATGTTGGCCCATCAGATGGGCATCCAGCTCGGCGTGGCCTCGGAGAACAACACGACGACCTTCTGGCTGAGCTGCCCCATGGCTTGAGCGAGGCTGCTTTGAGCAGATGGCATGGCCTGAGTGTCAATTTCGCCTGATTTCTTCGCCATAATTTCGCGCAAATGCCGCACTGGACGCCTCCGCGTCCGTCCCGGAACGTGCGCGGCATTCATCTCTGGAGGCTTTCGCTTATGAAACACTCGTCGCTCCTCACTCTCGCGGCCCTGGCCGCGTTCACCGCCGCTGCGGCGGCCGATACCATCACCACGCTGCGTGGCAAAACCTTCCGCGATTGCAAAATCGCCCAGGTACATCCGGACGGCATTTCCTTCACGCATCGCAGCGGGGCGGCGAAAATCCTCTTCACCGATCTACCGGCCTCTCTGCGCTCGAAGTATGGCTATGACCGCAAAAAGGCCGATGCCTATGCGAAGAAGATCGTCGAGGCACGGAAGGAACGAGAGAAGCGCACCCAGGAGTTTCTCGCCCGTGAGCAGGAAGCCATCGAGGCCGCGAATTTCGTCAACACCATGCGCACGATGCAGGCGCAGACGCAGATGATGCTCGATCAGTCGAGGGGTTATCCGAACTATGGGGTGCCCGCCATCTTCAACGGCGTGGCGGTGAACCCGATCCACGGTCCCGTCGTCAACGGTCACGGCTACCGCGTGCGTTCCTGGGATGGCGTCGGCATCGCGCCGCTCGTGCCGGGCAGTGGCGGCATCTACGTCCCACCGAGCGGTGGCTATGCCTTCTACCCGCCGGTTTATCCTTCACTCGGCTACGCCCGGCCCGGCTATCAGATCAACGGCAGCTTCAACCTCGGGCGCCATGTCCGCGTCGGTGTGGGGCTTGGGCATGTCCCCGGCATCGGGCCAAATTTCGTGGCTCCTCCGGTGCCGATGATCAGCTCGCCCGGCAGTGCCACGATCAGCATCGGCCGGTGAGAACCCGGTAAACCGAACTCGGGCTCATTCGCCAGGTTCGATAGAGATGTCATCCGCATTGAAGAGGTTCTTATCAGGTCCTGCGGAGCGAATTTCCATGGCGTGTGCCGTGATGGAGTGAAACCACAACGGAGTGCCCCATCGGTCCACGAGCGAACCGCTCTGAATGCACGCGCTATCTGAAGGAAGGAAAATCGTTCCAGTAGCATTCTGGCCAAGCAACGCGGCAGTGATGATTTCGTTGTGGCCGGATGGATTCTCACCATGAGCCTGTCGATAGACGTAAAGCACTTGATTGACGGCTTTGAGGTCTGCGTCTGCTTCCTGATTCGGTGCATTGATCTGCATCGCCAGCTCCGCCGCTGATGGCAACAAGCGCAGGACAGGAGCAGGCCTTGTCGGTGCAGTAGCGGAGTCTGTGGAGGTATTCTCCTTCTCATCCCCGCTGGTTAAAGATCGATTGAGCCACCAAAGCAAAACACTGGAGCAAAGAATAAGGGCAAAGAGAAGCCATGCTCGTGATGCAGAAGTGGACGTGTTCATGAAGGGATGGTGATTGTGCGGTTGAAAGGCTGATTTCAGCAAGAGCTCGATTCTGAAGCTTCATTTATATTGAACAGATGAAACTAATTTCTTTGACGAATAGAATCCAAATCGGTTACAACCAAAATTAAGCGCTGCTCCACCCCCGTTCGGCGTTGATTCGTCATCAACATCCAACCATCCCCGAGCAAATATGCATCAGGTTCTACGCACCTGTGGAGCGCTTTTGTGCGCCTTCACCATGGCGACGGCCATCACTGTCACTGCCTCTGCAGCGACGGATTATAACAACGACGGCTTCTGTGACGTCTGGCAGCAGAAGTACAATGGATTCGCGCTGGTAACCACCAATGACGAGGACGGCGACGGGCTGAATAACCAGTTCGAATCGCTCGCGGGCACGGACCCACGCAATTCGGCAGATGTTCTAAAGCTGGGGCCCATGAGCATCAACGGATCGAACATCGTCCACAGCTTCATCGCCGAGCGTGGTAAACGGTATCAGATACTAAGCGCTGCCACAGCGAACGCACCTACGTGGACGCCCGTCGCTGGCTCTGCGAAAGTAAGCACCATCAATCACGCCACGGACAGCATCTCGATCACCCGACCAGCTGGCACACTGATGTACTACAAGATTGAGGTGGGTGATGTTGATACCGATGGAGACGGCGTCTCTGACTGGGCGGAGTATCAAACGGGAACGAATCCGGCTCTCGCCACTACCACGGCCAATGCCTCTTCTGGCACAGCCACGGATGGAGCGACGTTGCAAAGCATCTTCTCGCTCACTTCCAGCATTCCGAGTGGGTGGAACTACGCTCTGGAAAAAACTTCTCGTGTCGGGAAGTGGAGTCTCACACGCACGAGTGGCACGATGCAGCTCACTTTGCCATATTCGACCGCTGGAAATTCCAATCCAGCTCGGGGTTCAGCCTCAGCTAGTGATTTCAGTCTCAAACGCGGTTCGGACAATGCTGCGATCAGTGGTGGAACATTCGTCATTCCCGCTGGAGCCACCACGATGGAGGTTCACATCACCGCGACACAAGATCCCGGCGGCCCGAATACTTTTCAAGAGGTGCCCGAGACCCTCGTCATGCGGGCGCATGTGCCGGGGCTGACCAATGTGGTGCGTCTGACGAATACCTTCACGCTGTATGAAGCCAACAGCTCGACTTCGAACAATCGCCTCTACATCGCTTACCTTGGCCGCGAAGGTAGTGCGATCACCAGTGCCTCTGGCGTAGCCACGATCACGCTGCGTGGAAACAATGACATCGGCTGGGTGGACTGCACCTTTAGCGGGCTCACATCGGAACAAAGTGCCGCGCACCTCCACCTGGGTGGTCCTGCTGTTCTCGGTGGGCCGATCGTGCTTGGCCTGCCGAACGGCCAGCTGAGCGATCATCGTTGGGATGTGCGTGCGGCTGCCACCATCACGACGGACCAGCAAATGCTGGAGAAGCTGATGGGAGGAGAAATTTACATCAATGTGCACACGGGCACCTACAGTGCGGGTGAGATCAGAGGAAACTTTGGACTTGTGAATGGCTCAGTGAATCCGCCGCCTCCACCAGCCGCACCGCCGGTATATGGAAGCGCCGAGTTTCCGAATCTGGCCGGTAGCGGAGTGAACAACAATCCAGCGCTAGATCGAGACATCGCCCGCCTGCTCACCCAAGCCACCTTTGGCCCGACGGATGAGGCCATCGCCGCCGTGAAATCCAAGATCAGCGCCGCCGGCAATAACATGCTCACTGGCTACACAAACTGGATCGCTGACCAGATGAGCACCACGCTCTCTCCGACGCCCTCGCTGTTGCAGCTTCATCAGGCAGCCGACATCGAAGATTTTATCCTTCGAGGCAACAAACCGATCACCGTAGGCAATGACCCGCAATTTGCGTACGTCGCCAGCGGCAGCAGCGCCACGGGGCAGCCTCCGCAAAGTTGGAACAACACCACTCGTACCTGGACGGCTGGCTCGACCATCGCTGGTAACAATTTCCCGCGCAGCGAAAATCGCCGACGTGAATGGTGGACGCTCGTGCTGCAATCGAAAGATCAGCTCCGCCAGCGAATGGCCTTTGCCCTCAGCGAGATCGTGGTCATTTCGGACAACGATACCACCGTGCAGACCTACAACTACGGCCTGTCCAACTACTGGGACATGTTGGCTGCGGGTGCTTTTGGCCGATATCGTAATCTGTTGGAACAGGTGACTTACAGCCCCGTGATGGGTATCTATCTCAGCCATCTAAAGAATCAGCGCTCAAATGGCAGCATCAGCCCGGATGAAAACTATGCCCGTGAGATCATGCAGCTGTTCTCCGTGGGACTGATCATGCGCCACCAGGACGGCAGCCTGCGCTTGGACTCCTCTGGCAGCCCCATCTTCACCTACGATCAGACGGACATCCGCGAGCTCGCCCGAGTGCTCACAGGCCTTAGTTTTGGCAAGTATCATCCGAATGTCTCCGCGCCCACCTATCCCACCGCGTCAAATCAGGCTGCTGGTGTGCTGACAGACAACACCAACTTCTTCGCTGGAAATGGCCACCGCTTTTGGCAGGGGAGCTGGACGAATCCGATGAAGATGTTTGCTGGCAACAGCGACCTGAGCGTTCACTACCATGATTTCGACGCGAAAACGCTTTTCGCAGGCAAAGAAGGTGCTGTCACCATCTCGGCCAAGGCCGCTAGTAATGCGAATGGTGATGCTGACATTGATGAAGCGCTCAACGTCCTTGCGGGTGATCCCACGCAGAGCACCTACCCGGCTGCGGCCCATGACAACACCCCGATCTTCATCAGTCGCCTGCTCATTCAGCGCTTCGTCACCTCCAATCCCAGCGCGGGCTATCTTTACCGGGTGGTCCAAAAGTACAAAGATACCAACGGAAACCTCGGTGAGGTGCTCAAGAGCATCCTCCTCGATTATGAGGCACGCAGTCTGACACTTGCGGACACGATCGTAGGCCACGGCAAAGTGAAAGAACCCATTCTTCACCACGCAGCCATGCTTCGTGCGCTGAAGGCGGCTACACGCGTCCCGCTATCCTCGCTGAACACCATGCCGATGGCTGGCTTCACCACCACCACCGCACCGGTTACCACGCCGTATCCCACTTCGGAGCTGAACAAATTCCCGGCTGGCGCTTGGCGCTACCGCTACTTTGATACGCAATCAACGCTCACTCAAAGCCCGCAGCGTGCGCCGACGGTCTTTAACTGGTTCTTACCGGATTACACCGTGCCAGGTGTGCTTGCCACCGCAGGTCTTGTGGCTCCAGAACTCCAGGTGGCGACGGATTCGAACGTCATCTCCGTGGTGAATTCGCACAACACGCACCTCTTCAGTGCCGTCTCGCCCACCAATACGCCGGCAAATCCGCCGTCGAACAAGATCCTCGGCCGCAGCCTCGATGCCTTCCCAAACATGTCCATCTATCGAAAGGTAGCCACAAACGGCACGCCCACCCGCATCACTGTTCCCGCCTACGGTGTGGGGACCACTGGCTACTTCTCCGCTGCCCAGTTCGACGACAACGCCACCAGCGGAAATTCCGCGAGCATCTACAACTACCTCGATGCCACCTACCTGCGGCTCGACGATCTTGTTGCCGAGTACAGGGCTGCCTACGAGGGCTCTCTCTCGAGCCAGTATGCTCCAAATCCAGTGCCAAGCACTCCGGGCAGTGCTCAGATCGGCGTGGCACATGATGCTGCTACGCTTGCTGTCATCGACAAAGCGGACCTCCTCTTCGCCGGTGGATATATCAAGGCCAAGTATGGCAGTCTGCCGTTCGGTGATCCTAGTCCCCGGAAGCACATCATCGATGCCCTAGCCAGTGGCTACATCGGCAGTCGTGCCACGCACACGACGAGCACATCGTGGAATTCCAACGCGGTCACCCGCCTGCGAAACATCCTTTATCTCGTGCTCACTTCGCCAGAGGCGCTCGTGCAGAAATAAGCCACGCCTGAATCCACCGAATCGAAACCGCAACCTTTTGCATTGACCTCCTATGAATCCTCTTACTTCACAAAAAGGCGGCCTTAGCCGTCGTCAGTTCATACTAAAGACCGGCGGAGCTACCGCTGGTGTCACCACGGCGGCCTCCATGCTTGCTCAGCTCAAGATGATGGAAGTCGCCGCCAATGCACAGGCCGCCTCAACGCCCTACAAGGCGCTCGTCTGTGTCTTCCTCGCTGGAGGAAACGACTCGAACAACCTGCTGCTACCTTACGGGGCCAGTCAGGCACGCACTGACTACGATACTGGACGCGGCATCCTGGCTATCCCCACCGCCAGTGCCAATGCCACGGCCAATGCGAAATTGCTCAACGCCACCAACGTGGCCGCCTGCGATCCCATCAGCGGCTACCTCGCTGGCACGAACACCTTTGGCGTTCACCCGCAGTGTGGGCATATCCAGACGCTGTTTAACAACAACAAGCTCGCCTTCCTGGCGAACGTAGGAAATCTCGTCGATGACAACGTCACGCGGGCAAACTACGCCACCGTCACCAAGCCGCCGCAGCTCTTCTCGCACTCCGATCAGGTCACTCAATGGCAATCCGCCATCCCGGACCGGCCTTTCACTAGCGGTTGGGGCGGTCGTGTGGCCAATCATCTCCACGGCCTCTCACCTGCGGGGACCTTCAACTCTCGCACGGTCTCCATCTCGGGTGTCAGTAACTATCTCTACGCCAGCACGGGAAGCGTGCAGCCCTATGTGATGAGCAGTAGCGGCGTCGTCCCCCTAGGTGGCTACGGCACCAACTATGCGTCTGCGGTAAATAATCCGGCCGTCCTCTTCGATGATACCAATTACAAAGACGCAGAAGCAGGCATGCGGCTGAAGGGCTTCGAGAAAATTCTTCTCTCCAATCGTGCTAGCCTCATGGAAAAAGCCTATAGCGATGTCGTCGAGAACTCACGACTCACCGAAGCGGAAATGAATACGGCACTCGCTGTCACCGCTGGCACCTCGTCGGGCACTTCCACGCTCGATTCGTTCTTCAACGCAGCCTTCGCAGGCTCTGGCGTCTCTGTCAGCAACGACTTTACCAACCAGATGAAGCTCGTCGCCCGCCTCATCGTGGGGCAGGCCGAGCTAGGAAACAACCGCCATGTTTTCTTCGTCCAACAGGGCGGATATGACACGCATATCTCGCAGATCCCCGTCTCGGGAGGTGTGCCGGTGGTCAATGCCGGGCAGGCGGGGCTCCTGAATGTGCTTAGCTGCACCCTCAAAGGCTTCTACGATGCCCTCAATAGCACGGGAGCCATCAACAACACCGTCGCCTTCACCGCGTCCGATTTCACCCGCACCTTCACGCCGAACAAGACGGACGCCTCCGCAGGCAGTGATCACGCCTGGGGTGGCCATCACATGATCTTCGGCGGTCCCGTCATCGGCGGTCGTGTGTATGGCAAGTATCCGCCGCTCAAGCTCGGTGATGCCGCCAGTTCCATCGATGCCGTCGGCACCCGTGGCCTTTGGATTCCCACCACCTCCGTTGATCAATACTCTGCCATCCTCGCCCGATGGTTTGGCGTCCCCTACACTGCGGATGCGAGCGGGGTCATCAGTGGCGACACGCTGAACCTGTTCCCGAACATCAATCGTTTCCTGAACCCCTTCACCAACACAGCCGCCAATCTCGGCTTCATCAACAACTTCGCCTGAGCCCTCATGAAAGCCAGTTTCACTCACAGACATTCTCACTCATCATGAAATCTCATCTTCCTCACCTCGCAGTGGTATTTACCGCGTCGCTCGTCTTCACCGCTGGGCTTCAAGGCCAGGCACCAACAGCCGCCACCTCGGACGTGTCCTGCTACATGCAGACCACCACGCCCGTCTCACGTGACACCACCTTTGGCCTGCCGGGCACGCGTGCACCGGCCTTCATTGGGAGTGTCTCCAGCCGTTCCGGCAGTGTCATCACCGTCAAAGGCACACCCGGATGGACGACCAATCAGTTCGTCTATGTCGCCGGCACTCAAAACGACCAATTCTATGTCGAAGTGCAGTCCGGCGTCCTCGAAGGGCAACGCTTTCCCGTCACCGCCAATGGTAGCAATACTCTGACAGTCACCGGCAGCATTACGTCCCTCGCAGCCAATGATGTCCTCGCACTCATCCCGCATTGGACCTTTGCCAGCGCGTTCCCGAACCTGACCGGCATTCTCGCCAGCACCACGGCGCTGCCGGATACAGCCTGCTCACGCATCCTGCTGCCGCTGCGTCTCGATGATGCCTTCAGCGTCACCACCTACTACTACTATGGTGGCACCGCTTCGGGAGGTCCCGGCTGGCGGAAGGTCGGCACGCCAGAAACGCAGATCGTCAGCCATGACGTCATCGCGCCGGATCTCTTTGCCTTCGTGAAGCGCTCCTCAAACACCAGCACGCCCAATGCGGCTTCCATCAGCGCCATCTCGATGTCACGCCGCCATCATCAAATCGGCATCAACAACTTCTACAACAACCTCGAGATCGACATCCCGGCCAGCATGACGCTCACGCAGTCCGGCTTGTTCGAATCCGGAGCCTTCAAAGGCACAACCGATGTCACCGGTGCCGGTGGAGATGTGCTCTACGTCTATGACGGCACCAATGCCACCCGCCCGCCCGCTTACTTCAACTCGGACGCCACCTACTTCTACTACACCGGCACCGCCAACGGAGGTCCAGGCTGGCGTGTCTATGGCGGCACCATCACCACCGTCGTTAGCAACAACATCGCCTTCCGTCCCGGCTCTGGCATGGTGATCGGGCTCGCCAGCCTGGGCGGCACGGCGCGTCCGGCTTGGAAGCCGCTTCCACCTTACTTGCAGTAGCTCACAGCACGCTTCGAGCTCTTCCACACCCTCCGCGCCGATATTGGCCGGAGGGTTCTTTATTTCTGGTGAAGCCGCATCTGCCGCCCGCACTCCTCCACCAGGAATTTAGGCTGCGAATAGGGTTCGTGGCTGATGTCTGACCAAACGATCGCTCCCTTAGGATTCACGAGAAAGGTGCCATGCATGGCTTTTTTCAAAAAGGCATCGTGGCAGTGCCAAGTCTCAAATCCCGCCTGTTTCTCGTCTGAAAGTACCAGGAAGGGCAGCGGAGGATCATCTGGCTCACGTCCACCTAGCGTCAGGTTCAGATCGCTCACGCTATCCGTGCTCACCGCCCATGTCTCCAGCCCCAAATCTGCAAAGCGCGGCATGAGCGGCGAAAACAAGCGCAACTGCTCCGTGCAATGCACGCAGCCATGCCCGAGGAAGAAAATGACCAGCGTCCATTTCCCCTCACGGCTTCGAAGGTCATGGGACACACCCTCATGGTCTTTTAGGATCAGCTCCGGTGCCTGCAGCGCCGTTTCGGATAGGACGCCCGTTATCGGAGCTGGCTGGTCAAGAGCAGTCACGGAGCCCAAGGGCATGCGCACCACTTCCATGGGCACATCCCGCACTGGTTTGGCCACGAACACACCTCGCCGCACCATGCGTCTAGCCAGCGTCTTGGCCCCTTCCACCAGCGCGGCCACTTCATCCGCATGCACATTGAGAAACGCAGCCTCTCGGGTTTGCAGCAGAAAGGCCTCCAGTTTGCTCGTCTCCGTGGCCAGACCTTCCGCGTCACGCAGTGCTGCCGCCGCCAGCGTCCTCCAGTAGCAACCATCCGCCCGGGCCATCAAACCCACGCTATCCGCTAGCCATTCATTCGACAGCTCATCGCGCAGCCCCTGCCAGTCTCGCCGACGCGTGAGAAGCGAGGCCAGCAAGCGTCGCCCACTCGTGAACGCCTCGTTCGCCTTATCATCTAGGTCGCCACGTGCCGTGAACCGCGGACGTCGTGGCAGAGAGATCAAGCGTTTCGCCATTTCAGCGGCTTCTGCATGCCTTCCAGCCTCAGCAAGCCAGCTCGCATAGGTCACCGTGTGGCTCGTCCAATCATTCGCCCATTCCACCGGCTCAAAGTGAGACGCGGCATGCCGCAGGCCGTGATGAATGGTTGTCTCCATCGCCTTTAGCGCCGCCGGGAGATCTCCCTCGCGTCGCAGCACCTCCGCCGCCAACCTGAGCATATTCGGCGTTGAGCCTTCTGCTGCGGCAACGCGTCGTGCGGCCTCCAACTGCATCTCGCGAGATTCCGGTGCTGGCGATTGCATCAAAGCCAGTGACCAGATCCAAGCTTGATCCTTCTTGCTCTCAAAGGTCCGCCCCAGCTTCTCGCGAATGCCTGGCATGCCACTGCCGCGCAGCCCCGCCATCACCTCCCAGCGCAGCGAAAGGCTCTCCGATTGCGTGTTCGCCCAGGGAATGACCAGCTTGCCGCCTTCAGCGAGGCGCGCCGCATGCTTCATAAGATGCTCCGACATCGTAATTCCTGGCGTCACCCGGAAAAACGCATCCCATACCTCCAGCCATGCCTTTTCAGGCGAATTCGGTTTCGTCAGCGCCAGGGCCTTCTCCATGAAAAACTGGCCGCGACCCGGAAAACGCTCATTCGCTGCTGCTAGACCCCACCAGGCCATCGCGCAGCTCTCATCCAGCCTCGTCGCATGGCGAAAGCAACGCTCCGCCTCCTCCGGCCACAAGCCATGAAGCCGTGCCATCCCCGCATCGAAACATCGCTGCGCCTCCGCCTGCTTAGACACCACAAAATCCGGCTCTGCCTGCGTGCTAGCGACCACGGGCGGCTCAAACGGCCCCGCACGAAACGCCTCCTCCAAGTTCTTCGGCTTCTCAAAGGCCTGCTTCGCCAGCCACTCCAGTTCCGCCAAGCAGCGCGGACCCATCTCTGCCGCCTTCAATGGCAGCTCTCCGGTTATCAGCAGCAAAGCGAATATTAGCGAACGCATGCCAAGCATCCCAACATGTCGCTTCGCTCCTGACAAGGCAAACCTTCTCGCATCAATGCGCCGTGGCTTTCTCGGAGCCGAGGCCGGTGTGAGCGCGGACTTTCAGTTCGGCAAACTTGGCTTCGGCCTCAGGATCGCGAGCGGTGAGGATGGCACCGAGCCAGGCGGCCAAGAAGCCGAGCGGGATGCTCACGATGCCCGGATTTTCGAGCGGGAAGAGGGCACCGGCTTTGCCGAACATGCCGTTCGGGCTCAGCAGGATCAGCACGATGGAAGACACGAGGCCCACGCTGAGGCCGCAGACGGCACCGGTGGTGTTGAAGCGCTTCCAGAACACGCTCAGCACGATCACCGGTAGATTCGCCGACGCGGCGACGGCGAAGGCGAGACCCACAAGGAAGGCGGCATTCACGCTGGGGCCGAGGTAGATGGCGATGCCGATGCTCACCGCGCCCACACAGAAGGCGGTGATGCGGGCCACCTTCACTTCCTGACCGGGGCGGTTTTCTTTCCCGTGATGCAGCACGTTCGAGTAAAAATCATGCGCAAAGCTGGCGCTGGCACTCATCGTGAGTCCGGCCACCACTGCGAGAATCGTCGCGAAGGCCACCGCGCTGATGAAGGCAAAGAAGAGTTCGCCACCGAGCACTTGAGCAAGGATCGGAGCCACCATGTTGGTGTCCGGCTTGCCATCGGCGGTGAGGATGAGGGATTTCTTCAAGATCGTGGCCGCTCCGAAGCCGAAGAAGGTCGTCATGATGTAGAAGAGGCCGATGATCGCCATCGCCCACACGACGCTGGAACGTGCGGTCTTGGCATCCGGCACGGTGTAAAAGCGCACGAGGATGTGCGGCAGGCCGGCGGTGCCGAGCACGAGGCCCAAGCCGAGTGAGACAAGATCCAGCGGCCCCCACGGGCCCGCCACAGCCACGCCAAATTTGAGGCCAGGTTCGAGCAGGTTCTTCGGCTCGGCGGTGCCGGCGTAATCCGCTTTGGAGACGGCATCAAAGAAGGCCGTGAAGCTGTAGTTGTGAAACTTGAGCACCAGATAGCTCAGCAACATCGCTCCCGCGATCAGCAGCAGCGCCTTGATGATCTGCACCCACGTCGTGGCCAGCATGCCGCCGAAGACGACATACACGAGCATCAGCACGCCCACGCCGATCACTGCCGGAGCGAATTCGAGACCGATGAGGCGCTTGATGATCACGCCAGCGCCCACCATCTGGGCGATCATGTAGAAGGTGGAAACGGTCAGCGTGCTCAGCGAGGCCAGCGCCCGCACCGGGCGGGGCTTCAGACGGTAGGCCAGCAGATCGGCCATGGTGTATTTGCCCGCGTTGCGCAGCGGCTCGGCCACGACGAGCAAAACGGTGATGTAGGCCACGAGGAAGCCCACCGAGTACATGAAGCCATCGTAGCCGCTGAAGCAGATCATGCCGGAGATGCCGAGGAAACTGGCCGCGCTCATGTAGTCACCCGCCACCGCGAGACCGTTCTGCCAGCCGGTGATACTACGCCCGGCGGCGAAGTAGGCGCTGGCACCGGTGTTTTTCTTGGCTGCCCAGAAGGTGATGAGCAGCGTGAGCGCCACGAAGGCGAGGAACATGATGAGAGGGACGGACATGAGGGAAAAGATGAAAGGCTTAAAGATGAAAGATAAAAAGCTGGGGGCTGAGGAAAACGGTTGAGCTTCGAGAACTATCTCTGGTCTTTTCCTTCACCGCCACGGCGTTTGGCATTTCGCACGATGGTGGTCATGATGGCGTTGAGTTCACCGGCTTCTTGAAAAAGGGCTTTGAGCTTGGCGGGCGGCATTAGCTTGTGATCGACGATGAGTTCCATCCAAAGCTCAGTTTCCTCAAGCTCCTGGATAGCGCCTTCGACCTTGCTGATGAAGTCTTTGACGGATTTGGGTCGTTTGCCTTCCCGTGTCTGAGCAGCCACCGAGGTGGCCGAACGAAGCATCTGTGGTCCGAAAATCTTCGTCAGCTCATGCTTTGGCAGCGCCAGGTAAAGATGGATCACCCGGGACGCAAAGCGCTTGGTTCGTTCAGGTAAATCCGTCATCGCGAGCAAGCTTTGATCTTTAATCTTTTAGATTTGATCTTTGATGACGTCGGCGGCTTCTTTGTCCCATTTCGCGGCCACGCGGACGTAGATGAAGGCCACGATCCAGGCCATGAAGAACTGCGAGAGGGCGAAGACGTAGGCGATGTTCACCTTGCCCCAGACCTGCTGCTTCATCAGATCCGGCCAGTAGCCGACGAGAATCGGCAGGGCGAGGTAGTAGGCGAGGAAGAAGATCGTGGCGGTCACGATGAACTTTGCCTTGCGTGCCAAAAGGCTTCGGAAGGCGGGTTTGGCTTCGATTTCGGCCCAGTTCACTTTTGAATTGTCGGTCATAAGGGGCGCGAGGTTAGGGACTCGGCCCCGGTTTGGCAAGGGAAGGTTCTCCGGGCGGCCCGCATTGACTTTCGAGACGGCGGCGGCAGCCTCGCGACGCATGTTTCGCCTTGTTTTGATCCTCCTCGCCCTCGGATTCACCTCCGCAGGCTTGCAGGCGCATTCGATTCACCAATCGAGCGGTGAAATGGAATGGAACACGGCCACAAAGAAGCTCGAAGTAAGCCTCACGGTCTTCGTGAGCGACCTCGAACTGGCCCTCATCCGCCATACGGAGCGGGAACTGCGCTTTGAAAAGACACCGCCGAAGCTGCTGGATGCCGAAATGCTCCAGTATCTGGCGAAGACCTTCGTCGTCAGCACGGCGGCGGATCAAAAAGCCGAGATCACCTGGGTGGGACGTGAACTGGAAGCGGACACGCAAAAGAGCGACGAACCGACGGTGACGCTCTTTTTCGAACTGAGCCTACCCGAGGGCCTGAAAGGCTCCACGCTGCACATGACGCTCTTCACGGAGCTTTTCGCCGACCAGCTTCATCTGATGACTTTCCGCCGTGAGGGGCAGAAGATCTCGTGGCAGTTCAAAAAGGGTGATGAAGCTAAAAAGCTCGATGACTAGCCAAAGTAGGGTGCCAGCACGTTACGGGCGACTTTGAGGGCCTTCATGCGGCCTTCGAGCGTTTTGCCGAAGGTATCGTCTTCCACTTCGATGCACACGGGGCCTTCGTAACCGATGTGCATGAGCGCGGCCATGAACTTGGCCCAATCGATCTCGCCATACCCAGGGATGCGCGGCTGATGCCAGCGCAGCGGGTAATCAAAGCGGCCCACTTCGTTCAGGGCGGCCCGGTCGATCTTCACATCCTTGGCGTGGAGGTGGAAGAGTTTGGATTTGAACTCCGCCAGCGGGCTGAGCGGGTCCATGTCCTGGAGGATGAAATGGGAGGGATCGTAGTTGAGGCCGAAATTGGGCGAGTCGATGTCGCTGAAAGCCCGGCGCCAGATGGCGGGGGTGGTGAGCAGGTTCTTCCCACCGGGCCACTCGTCTCGGGTGAAGGACATGGGGCAGTTCTCGATGCCGATTTTCACGCCGTGATCCTCCGCGAGAGAGATGAGTGGCTTCCATGTCTTCAAAAAGCGCGGCCAGTTCTCATCGACGGATTGGGTCCAGTCACGGCCAACGAAGCCATTCACATTCGCCAGTCCCAGCTTTGGGGCGGCGGTGATGACCTTCTTGAAATGCGCCACCGCCACGCGGGCGGTTTCCGGGTCTGGATCGAGCATGTTCGGGTAGTAACCGAGGGCACTGAGGCCCACGCCTTGGTCCTGGCATTTCGCGAGGATGTCCTCCGCTTTCGTTTGGCTGAGCGAGGCCACATCAATGTGCGTGACGCCCGCGTATTTTCGCTCCGCCCGGCCTACCGGCCAGCACATGACCTCGATGACGGGGAGGTTTTCATGCCGGGCAAAAGCGAGGACTTCCTCCAGCGAGAGCTCGGGAAGGATGGCGGTGACGAAGCCGAGTTTCATAAGGCTGCGTCTATACCTGCGCCGTGTGGTGGCAGGCAAGGTGATCTTGCGATGACTGCCAAAAGCCCTCGCAGACAGGTTGCTCGCGGCGGCATGAAGGCTACTCGTTGCACCGCCGCAACCGACGGGTCCTGCCCATGAGCGAAAAACATTCCCCTGCCTTCAAAGAGCCGCGTATGGAGCAGTTCCGCGCTCTCATCCACATCGCTCGTCATGGCAGCTTTGTAAACGCGGGCGATGCCGCTGGCATGGCCCGCTCCTCCATCTGGCGGCAGATACGGGCGCTGGAGCGGGACACCGGCGGCAAGCTCATCGAGGTGCAGGGCCGCAAGGTGCGCCTCACGCCGGATGGGGCCCTGCTCGCTGAGATCGTGGAGCCGATGATCGAGGATTTTGAAAAGGTGATCCCAGAGTTTTCACGCCGGAAGGCTGAGGCACATCGCACCCTGCGCATCGCGGCACCACCGCAGGTGCTCGCCCACGAACTGCCGCATGCCCTCGGTGAAATGCGCCGCCGCCATCCCGATGTGCGCATCATCATCACCAGCGTCACCTCCGGCACCGCCATTGAGCAACTCGTGCAAGATGAGGCGGATGTGGCGCTCGTCGGCCACATGGATCGGCTCAGTGACGAGGCGGGCAAACTGCATGCCGTGCCGATGACCACCTTTCCCATCGTGGCACTGCTGCCGCCGGATCATCCGCTCATCAAAAAGAAGCGGCTCACGCTCCGCGATCTCGTCTCCGAGCCGCTGCTCCTGCCGCCGCAGCGCTCCAGCTCTCGTCCGCAGATCGACGCCGTCTTTTCGCGGCACGGGCTGCTCTCGGAACTCAACGTCACGCTTGAGGCGAATGTCTTCAACGTCGTTCTCCCCTACGTCGCCCTCGGTTTTGGCACGGCCATCCTCGGTGCCAGCCGGAACTACATGGAAGGCGAACTCAAAAACATGGCCAAACGTGGCGAGATTGGCCTCAGCGATGTGTCTCATCTCTTCGGCGATGAAAAAGTCTTCTTCCTCACGCGTCGCACCCGCGTCCGCCAGCCACACATCGATGAGTTGCGGCGTTTGTTGTGCGGACGTTGAGCGTCGTGAGAGCTGCATCGTTCATCCGCCATCATGAAGTCTCTTTCTTTCCTCCTGCTCGTTGCAGCGGCTTTTTCCGCTCACGCCGCTGATGTGATCCTCGAAGCTCGAACGCTTCACCTCGGCCGGCCCGGCTCGTATGAATGGGAAGAGTTCAAGGATCGCCCAGTCGATGGCGAAAGGCTGGAGCGGCGTTTTCAAGCGGCAGCGAACGCCTCGGAGCAGTCCCTGCGCCTCTGGCACTCAAACGTGAAGCTCAACTGGACGGTGAAACTCAATGGCAAACGCCTCGGCATCCTCACCACCGCCGAGACGCCGATGGAGACCGTGCTGGCGATCCCTCCAGGCATGCTCGTGGAAGGCGAAAACATCCTCACCCTCGACGCACCACCCAGCCTTGATGACATCGAGATCGGCCCGGTCATCCTCACGCCGGAGCCGGTGAAGCATTTCCTCAGCGCCGCCAGGATCGATGTCGAGGTGACGGATGCCATCCCATGCCGTCTCACGCTCACGCGGCCTGATGGTACCTTGCAACCTCTGCTGGCCGCACCGGAAGGGGCGGTCGCCGCACGAACAGGGGTGGTTTATACCCGCCATGGCCGGGCGGTGATCTCCGTGCCGGCGGGAGACTATGTTTTGCATGCCGGGCGTGGCTTTGAATGGAGCGTCGCCACTCAAAAACGCCGCGTGAATGCGGGCGAGACATTGAAGGTGGCACTCACCTTGAAACGAGAAGTGGACACACAAGGCTGGATCGCCGCAGACAGTCATATTCACACCCTGACTCACAGCGGTCATGGCGATGCCACCATCGAGGAGCGCATGCTCACCATCGCTGGCGAGGGCATCGAGCTGGCCATGGCCACGGATCACAATCATCTCACCGATTACGCTCCCGCCGCCGCCCTCACAGGCACCGCCGCCGCCTTCACGCCCGTCATTGGCAACGAAGTCACCACCAAGCACGGCCACTTCAACGCCTTCCCGATCCAGCCCGGCGCACCTCTCGTGGACGCGGCTGAGCAGGACTGGGCCCGGCTCATCCCTGCCATCCGCCGCACACCGGGCGTGCAGGTGATCACCCTCAATCATCCGCGTGACCTCCACAGCGGCTTCGTGCCCTTGGGCGGTCTTCACTTCAACCCGACCACCGGCAAGCATCGCGATGCCGACGCGATGAAAATCGACGCCATGGAGGTCATCACCTCCGCCGCGATGCAGTCAGACATTCATCTGCTCTTTCGAGATTGGTTTGCCCTGCTCAATCGCGGCCACCGCATCGCCGCCATCGCCTCCAGCGACAGCCATGACGTGAACCGCTTCATCCTCGGCCAGGGCCGCACCTACGTCGCCGCCAAGGATGACCGCCCCAGCGGCCTCGATCTCGATGAAATCTGGCGCAGCTACCACGAAGGCCGCCTGCTGGTGAGTCTCGGGCTTTTGACCACGCTCAAAGTCGATGAGCGCTTCGGCGTCGGCGATCTCGCCACCGGCCTAGGCAGCACGGTGCGAGTCGAAATCCGCGTTCATGGTCCTTCCTGGGTGCAGGCGGATCATCTCGCGCTTTACGCCAATGGCCTCCTCATCCGCGAGGAGAAGCTCAGCGCCAACCACCAGCCCGGCGAGAAGGCCAAAGTCGTTTGGGACGTGCCGAAACCCACCCACGACAGGCATCTCATCGCCATCGCCACCGGCCCGGGCATCACGGAGGCTTTTTGGGAGATTCCGCGCCCGTATCAGCCCTCGAGCAAGGCCTTCACCTCCCGCGTCATCGGAGCCACGAACCCGGTTTGGGTCGATGCCGATGGCGATGGGAAATTCGAGTCTGCCTTCGCGATTGCCCAGCGTGTGCTGCGTGAGGCTGGCGGTGATTCCAGCAGGGTGAATCGCCAAAATCTCGATCAAGCCGTGCAAACCCAGCTCGATTCACTCACGCCGTGACGTTCCATTCCATGACCATGAAACTGTTTCTCTTCCTGCTCACTACCGCCGCTCTCCACGCGGCCGATTTCCACGGCTGGACCGCCGAAAGCCCACGCGATGAAATCCGCCCGCAGTTCACCAGCGCTGCTGAAAACACGCTCACCATCACGCACGATGAGCGTGAAGGTCTCGATGGCTGGTTTCAAAAGCGCTTCGCGGTGATGGGCGGCACGTTTTATCGCTTCCAGGTGCAGCGGAAGACCACCGGCATCACCAACCTGCGCCAGAGCTGCCTCGTGCGCCTCCTTTGGAAGGATGCCAATGGCCAGGGTGTGAAGCTCGATGCCGCACCTGAGTATCTCAACCCCGGCCTGCCCATGCCGAGTGCCGAGCCCGAGTATCCCACCGATGGCTCCGCCGATGCCGAAGGCTGGACGAGCGTGACCGGCGTGTATCGGGTGCCTTTGAAAGCCACCCAAGCCATCGTCGAGCTGCATTTACAATGGGCACCCGGAGGCCGTGTCGAGTGGCGTGGAGCCGATCTCGCGCCCACCGAAGCTCCTGCACCGCGCAAAGTGCGTCTCGCTACGGTACATCACAAACCAAGCGGCAAATCCCCGCGTGAAAACTGCGCTGAGTTTGCCCCGCTCATCGCTGAAGCCGCTGAGAAGCATGCCGACCTCGTCGTACTTGGCGAGACCGTCCCCAGTGCGAGTTTAAAGGCGAAACCAGAAGAGATCGCCGAGTCCATCCCCGGACCCTCGACTTCGTATTTCGCTGAGCTTGCCAAGCAGCACCGCCTTCATCTCGTGCTCAGCCTTTATGAGCGTGAGGCCCACCTCATCTACAACTCCGCTGTGCTCCTCGGCCCCGATGGCTCGCTCATCGGCAAGTATCGCAAAGTCTCCCTCCCGCCTGGCGAGGCCGCGAAAGGCATCTCACCCGGAAAGGACTATCCCGTCTTCGACACCAACTTCGGCAAAGTCGGCCTCATGGTTTGCTACGACGGCTTCTTCCCCGAAGTCGCCCGTGAACTCACCAAGAATGGGGCGGAAGTCATCGCCTGGCCCGTGTGGGGTTGCAATCCGCTGCTCGCTCAGGCTCGTGCGTGTGAAAACCATGTCTTCATCGTCAGCAGCACCTTCATGAAGCCCGAGGACGGCTGGATGCACTCGGCCATCTACGATCAAGGAGGTCGTCCGCTTACTCGTGGCGAGAAATGGGGCACCGTCGCCATCACCGAAGTCGATCTGAGCCAGCCTTACTACGGCCCTTACAACCTCGGAGACTTCCATTCCATGATCGCCCGGCATCGCCCGCCGGTGCCAGCGGAGAAATAAGGCATCACGCAGATGCCTGTGCAATGCGGCTGACCCCGCTGCGTTTCATGCGCATGCTTCGAGTGCTATTCTTCCTTTTCGCCCTTTGCCCTTCGCTTCACGCAGCGCAGCCAAACATCGTCATGGTCTTCATCGATGACATGGGCTGGGGAGACTTTTCCTGCTTCGGAAACAAGGACGCGAAGACACCGAACATTGATCGTCTCGCAGCGGAAGGGATTCGTTTTGAACAGTTTCATGTGAACTCGCCCATCTGCTCGCCGTCGAGGTGTGCGCTGACGACCGGGCAGTATCCACAGCGCTGGCGCATCCATTCCTTTCTCAACAATCGGGCAGACAACGAGCGTCGCGGCTGCGCCCAGTGGCTCGATCCGAAGGCCCCCACGCTCGCCCGCGTGCTCCAGCAGCATGGCTATGCCACCGGGCACTTCGGGAAATGGCATCTGGGAGGTCAGCGGGATGTGGATGATGCCCCGCCGATCACCGCGTATGGCTTTGATCAGTCACTCACGAACTTCGAAGGCATGGGCGCGAAGCTTTTGCCCATGACGATGAAGCCCGGCGATCAAGAACCTGGCAAAATCTGGGCGGATGCCGAACGCCTCGGCCAGCCGGTGACGTGGATGCAGCGCTCCAAAATCACCACCGGCTTCGTCGATGCCGCGCTTCCCTTCATCGACAAGGCGGTGGCAGCCAAGAAGCCCTTCTTCGTCAATCTCTGGCCGGATGATGTCCATGGTCCCTGGTGGCCGCCGGTTGAAAAATGGGCCGAGGACAAGCGGGGCAAGTATCTCGCCGTGCTGGAGGCCATGGACAGGCAGTTCGGACGGCTTTTTGACCATCTGCGATCCTCGCCCACGCTCCGTGAGAACACGCTGCTGCTCATTTGCTCGGACAATGGCCCCGAGCCGGGTGCTGGCAGCGCAGGCCCCTTTCGCGGCTCAAAGACGACGCTGTATGAAGGCGGCACACGCTCTCCGCTCATCGTTTGGGGACCTGGCCTGATCGAAAAAGCCAAGGCAGGCAGCGTGAATGCGAAATCCATCTTCGCCGCCTTTGACTTCGCCCCTTCGCTGCTGTCCATCGCAGGCATTGAGGCCAAAGACATCGCCTTTGATGGTGAAAACATCGCTCCGGCACTGCTGGGCAAAAACGAGGTTTCACGCACCGCCCCCATCTTTTGGCGTCGCCCGCCGGATCGAAAAACGGTGAACGAAAAACTCAAAGAACGCCTGCCAGACCTCGCCATGCGCGAGGGCAACTGGAAGCTGCTCTGCGAATACGATGGCAGCCAGCCACAGCTTTATGACCTCGCCAAAGATCGCGGAGAAACCACCAATCTCGCCGCGCAGCAGGCGGAGATCGTCGAGCGCATGTCCAAGGCCTTGTTGTCGTGGCATGCCTCCATGCCAGCGGACAACGGACCTGCCCTAGGAGCCATGCCCAAGCGTAAATGAGCTTCAGCGCTTCACTTCGAGCACCACATCCTTCGCACCTTCGACGACTTCGAATGACCAATCGTTCTTCGTCGTCACGGTTCCGTCAGCCGTTTCGAGACCGGGCACATCGGCCGCACTGTAGCTGACCGTGAGCTTGGCCTTGCCCACCACCGGCCCTGTCTTCTCATCGAGTTTGAAGTTTCCGCGCATCACCCGAGCGCAGGCGACCGGTGCACTGGGATCTTCCGGCGTGAAGATGACGCTGCCCCAGCTCACCGGCGTGCCATTGACGGTGACTTTGCCGTTGATGGCGGTGCGTTTGGCCGGTTTGAGGAAGCCTTGATTGCGCAGCCAGTCGCGCAGATGGCCGCTCCAGGTGCCTAGCACGGGATCGCCGAGGTAGAGGCCGACGCCATGCGGCCCCGGTTTGTAGATGTGCAGTTCGGCAGGCACCTTGTGCTTCCGGCAGGCGAGGTAAAACGCGACGGGATTCTCCGCGGGCACCACCGTATCGTCATCCATGTGGAAGATGAAGATCGGCGGCGTGTTCGCCGTCACGCGAAGGTCGGTGCTGGTGTGCTTGGCGAGCTCGTCGTTGTCATTCGGGCCGAGCAGATTCTTCCGCGAGCCTTTGTGGCCGTAGTCCTCGATCATCGAGATCACCGGATACGTCGGCGCGGCGACTGTCGGGCGTGCGCTGACTTGATCGACGGCATCGTTCGTCATGCCTGCGGGCTTTTCGTCAAACATCGTCGCCGCCATTGAGGTGAGATGACCACCTGCTGAAAAGCCGATGATGCCGATGCGCTCCGGGTCGATGCCATACTGCGTCGCATTCGCCCGCACATGCCGGATGGCCCGCTGCACATCGATGAGCTGCGTGGGAAAGTGATAGCCGCTCGTGCCGAGGCGGTAATGCAGCACAAAAGCGCTCACGCCGATGCCATTGAACCACTTCGCGACCTGCACACCTTCATGATCGGCTGCGAGGCCACCGTAACCGCCGCCCGGGCACACCACAAAGGCCGCACCATTCGCCTTCTCCTTCGCCGCCGGCCACACATACACAAACGGCTGGTCATTGTCCTCGTTGCCCTTCGCCAGCGGAGCGCCGTCCGGCCAGAGTTTCACCTTCGTGGGCTCCGCCTGGGCGAGGGAGGTCAAAAAGAGTGCGGCAGTGAAAAGAGAAAGCTTGTTCATGAGGTTGGAAGTCTGTTAATCCTGCCATTCCAACTCGTTCTTTCAGCCGCCATGATCTCCCGCCGTCATTTCCTTTCCACCAGCTTCGGTGCGCTCACCGTCACCTCCCTTCCGGCTATCGAGCCGATCCAGCGCCCTGGCAAAAGCCGCATGCAGCTCGGGGTCGCGGCGTATTCGTTCCGTGAGTACTTCCAGTGGATGCGTGACAAGCCGCAGAAGCCCAAAGGCGACCGCCCACAGTGGAGCATCCTCGATTTCATCGATTGGTGCGGCGACAACAACATCTCAGGAGCCGAGCTGACGAGCTACTTCTTCCCACCGGAAGTTGATGAGGCCTTCCTACTCGAAGTGAAACGCCGCGCTTACCTGCGTGGCGTGCAGATCGCGGGCACGGCCGTGGGCAACAACTTTGCCCTGCCAAAGGGCGACAAGCTCAGCGAGCAGATCGCCTACACGAAGAAGTGGATCGACCACTCTGCCGTGATGGGGGCACCGCACATCCGCGTCTTTGCCGGAGCGAAGGAAAAGAGCCTCAGCGAAGAAGAAGCTGTCGCCAACTGCCTCGCGTCCTATCAAGAGTGCCTCGATTACGCAGGCAAAAAGGGCGTCTTCCTCGGTCTGGAGAATCACGGCGGCATCGTCGCCCTGCCGGACAACCTCGTGAAGATGGTGCAGGCCGCCAAAAGCCCCTGGGCCGGCATCAATCTCGACAGCGGCAATTTCCACACCGCCGATCCTTATGCCGATCTCGCCAAGATCGCGCCTTACGCCGTCAACGTGCAGCTCAAGATGGAGATCAAACGCGAAGGCGCCAAAGAAGCCGAGCCGAGCGATGTGAAACGCGTGCTCCAGATCATGCGCGATGCAAACTACCAAGGCTGGTTCACACTGGAATTTGAAACGAAGGAAGACCCCTTCGTCAAAGTGCCGGAGATTTGCGACATGCTCAGGCCGCTGCTAGCTTGAGGTGTTTCTGGGTACGTTGTTCACGCTTTAGCGTGCTCCCCGTCCCCCCCTGGACACGCTAAAGCGTGAACAACATACAAATACGTCCTTCCGGCGACGCATCCGTTTTCACCGCTCCTTCTTCGGTCCCTTGCCGCGCACGCTCATGCGGAAGGGCACGCCAGGGGCGGGCCATTCATCGCGGATGACTTTTTCCAAGTAGCGGGTGTAGCCTTCAGTGAGCCTGGAGGCGCGGTTGGCGAAAAGGACGAAGTGCGGGATGGGGATGGCGAACTCGGCGGCCTCGTTCACCTGCGTGGCGTAGAGGAGCTTGAAGCTGTGCGTGCTGCGGCCGAGGGCACCGGGGGTGTTTTCGATGGCTTGACCGAGCAGGCGGTTCAAAGCGCCGGTGCTGATGCGGTTCTGCGCTCCCTGGCGCACCTTTTCGACCTGCACGAAGAGCTTGCCGATGTGCTCCTTGTTCTTCGCGGAGATGGCGATGAGCGGGGCGTAGCTGAGGAAGAAGAACTCGCGCCGCATGAGCTCCTCCAGATGCTCGACGCGGTCTTTTTGCTTCCCGCTGGGATGGAAGAGGTCCCACTTGTTCATGACGAGGATGCAGGGCTTCCGCGTTTCCATGATGATCTGGGCGATTTTGCGGTCCTGCATCTTCGCGCCGTCGGCGCAATCGACCACGAGCAGCACAAGATCGGCTCGTTTGATGCTTTGGATGCTGCGATCGACGCTGGAGATCTCCACATAGGAGTCGAGCTTGGCCCGGCGGCGGATGCCAGCGGTGTCGATGAGCTGGTAGCGCTTGCCGTTGTAGGTGGCCTCAAGGTCTAGCGCATCCCGCGTGGTGCCGGCCACTTCGCTCACGATGGCTCGATCCTCGCCAAGAACGGAGTTCACGAGCGAGGATTTGCCCGCGTTGGGCCGACCGACGATGGCGATCTTCAACGGGCGTACGTTGTCACCGGCGATGGCTTCCGCCGTTTCGGTCGATTCCTTCAAATCGAGCTTCTCGGCGATCATTGCGATGAGGTCGTCGATGCCCTTGCCATGCGCGGCGCTGACTTCGACGTAGCTTTCAAAGCCGAGGCGGGCAAATTCGCCCGAGTGAAGCTTCCGCGAAGGGGAATCGGCCTTGTTGCAGACGAGGATGACGGGCTTCGTGGTGCGGCGCAGCTCGCGGGCGAGCGTGGCGTCGATGGTGGTGACGCCGTCCATGATATCGACGACGAAGAGAAGCAGGTCCGCCACATCGAGGGCGATGGAGGCCTCCGTCTGCACCTGATCGGTGAGCACGTCTTCAGTGTTCGCACCGATCCCGCCGGTGTCCATGATCTCGAACCACGCGGGGCCTTTGCGGCATTGGGCGGTGATGCGGTCACGGGTGACGCCGGCCAGGTCATGGACGATGGAGATGTTTTTGCCCGCGAGGCGGTTAAAAAGCGCGGATTTGCCGACGTTGGGTCGGCCGACGATGGCGACGGTTTTGAGCATTGTTCACAGAGCATGCCGCGAGGCATGAGTCAATCCTGCCCGGCGGCTTTAACCTGCCGCACACCATCTGCGAGGTAGAGGAAGCCGGAAATCAGCGTGAAGAGGGTCGCCAGCGCTGTGGGCCACACGCGGTCCACGAACCTCACATCGAGCAAAACCCAGGAAATGGCCGTGATTTGGAAAAAGGTGGCCACTTTGCCGGTCCAGTGCGGCTTCACGACGCATTTGCCCGCGAAATGATCCACGAGGAAGGCCCCGCCGATGGAGGCCATGTCGCGAAAGATGACGATGACCGGGAACCAGAGCGGAAAATGCTGCGGCCAGGAGGTGAAGCTGAGCGTGACGATGGCGGCGAGCATGAGCAGCTTGTCCGCCAGCGGATCGAGGATGGTGCCGAGGCGGGTGATTTGATTGAAACGCCGCGCGATCCAGCCGTCGATGGCATCACTGATGGCCGCGATGCCAAAGACCGCCGCCGCCCACAACCGCAGCGATTCATTCGCCGCACCCTCGCGGACGCTTTCGCCATAGTAGATCACCAACCCGATGAACACCGGGATGAGCAGGATGCGCAAAATCGTGATCTGGAGGGCGAGGTTCATGCTTTTGCATGTTCGTGGTTCGTGGTTCGTGGTTCAAGAGTTGAATCATGAAGTTTGAAGGCTTTAAGGTGGTTCATGCCGCAAATTGAACCGCTCGACCTCCTCAACGCCTACTGTGAAGGCGTGTTCCCGATGGGGGACGATGATGGCTCGATTTCGTGGTATCGGCCAAAGATGCGCGGCATCCTCCCCATCGCGGATTTTCATCTGCCGACGCGGTTTGAGCGGTATTTCAAGAATCACCCCTTCGAGCTGCGGTGGAACACGGCCTTTGGCGATGTCGTCCGCGGCTGCGCGGACCGCCCATCGACGTGGATCAATGAAACGATCCTCGATACCTACGAGGAGCTGCACCGCATCGGTCACGCCCACAGCGCGGAGGTGTGGCGGGACGGTCGCCTCGTCGGTGGCGTGTATGGTGTGAGCATTGGCGCGGCCTTTTTTGGCGAGTCGATGTTCAGTCGCGAGACGCAGGCCTCCAAAGTGGCCCTCACCTGCCTCCAGCGCCGCCTGCACGAGCGTGGCTTCATCGTTCACGACACGCAGTGGACCACCCCACACCTCGCCATGTTCGGCGGCCGCGAAATCCCCTGCGCCCAATATTTAAAACTCCTCCACCGCGCCATCCAGATGCCTGCGACGTTCGTGGACGGGCAACAGAAGTCGGTGCTGGTGTTTCGGTGAGGTGGCAGTGGGCTGGAGGCTGGAGGCTTGAAACCAGCCGGCCTTGCCAAGGTGAAGGGACCGGTGCCCTGCAAGGTGCTGGTGGCAGACCTGCTAGGGTGGCGGACGGTCGTCTCGCAGGAATAGCTGGCGGCGAGCTGGAGATAAATCGGCAGCGAATGGGGGCCAGCAGTTGAGGTGTCTTGACGGGAAGTCTGCGCTCAAGAAAGTGCCCGAAGATCTGAAACCCTTTCTGGAGCAAGCCGATGCCACGAACTCATGAATGCCCACATTTTGTCAAGCAGTTGCACTGACCCCGTTTCCCGAGTTATGTCCAATGGACTTGTAATCTTTACTGCCTTGCTGGTGCTACTTACGGGTTGTTCCGGAACAGCCGATGCTGTGCGCAATCAAACTCCAGTAGCCTCCCTAGATTGGGTGAATCCAGCGTTTAGTGGAACGATTAGCAAAATTGAAAATTTGGAAACGAAGTCGGCTTTGATCTCTGAATGGCAAAACTGTGCAAATTCAGAAGAGCATATTGTTTCCCTTGAAGGGCTAAACCTGGCAATTAATGGGGATCCTAAATTTCCAATCACAAAGGATGAAGCATCCGAATTGTATGCACGAAGTTCAAAAGTTACTTTATTCAGGTTTTTAGGCCATTACTGTACAATTGTTTTCTTCGACAAGAAGCTCCGCAGTTTTCATGTCGAAAGACACCAATGAAAGAAGAAATGGGGGCGGCGGAGTCAGGCGACATGAAGCACGGGGAAACGAAAAAGATGCCAGACATTATATGCAGAAGGTGATGCTGGCGCACCTGCTAGGGCGCGGCTCAGGGTGGTATCGCAGGCCTACTTCGAGAACTCCTTGTCGATGGCGTCGAGGTAGCGGGTGAAAATGGTGTCAGTGTGCAAAAATTTGACAGCAAATGATGGAGAAGATGAGCCGAGGTAATTGTCCTGGCCTTGGGTCTGTCGTAACTTGATGGCTACGCGGCGAGGTCAGACCCCCACTTTTGAAGCAGGGCGTGCTGGTGTTTCGGCAGAAACTCAAAGAGCATAGAGCCAAGGTGAAGAGTTTTTTCAAGGCATGCGCAAGCCGAACGGTGTCGCTACGCACTTCGCCCTTCGCGTCGGCCGTTTCAGCTCTCGAAGTAAGTGTACCCACGCAGACCGGCCTCGAAGACATCCATGATCTCACGGCGTTCGGTGGCGGTGATGCGTTTCGTTGCCACGGCGTTTTCGGCGAGGTGGCGGAAGCGGGTAACCATGTCCTTCGGCTCGTATTCGACGTAGGTGAGCACTTCGGAGACGCTGTCGCCTTCGAGCTCGCTGTATTTGACCTTGCCGTTTTCGACGTGGACGGAGACGACGTTGGTATCGCCGAGGAGGTTGTGCAGATCGCCGAGGGTCTCTTGATAGGCACCGACGAGGAAGATGCCGAGCATGTATTCGTGGCCTTTTTCGATCTCGGGATCGTGAAGTGGCAGGCTGCGGCTGATGCCGTCAGCGAGCGCGAATTTGTCGATCTTGCCGTCGCTGTCGCAGGTGATGTCGGAGAGCACGGCATTGCGCGTGGGCTTCTCCTTGAGGCGATGGATCGGCATCACGGGGAAGATCTGATCGATGGCCCAAAGGTCAGGCAGGCTCTGGAAGACGCTGAAGTTCCCGTAGTAGTAATCGGTGAGGATGGTTTCGAGGCGCTCCATCTGGGAGCCGTCGTGCTCGCACTTCTCACGCATGTCGGAGACCCACTTCAGGATGTCCCAGTAGAGCTCCTCGCCGTGCGCACGCTGGCGGAGGTTCACTTTGCCGTAGTTGAACTCGCTGCGGAGCTTGTCGCGGTAATAGACGGCGTCGTTGTAGATCTCCTGGAGGCGGTCGCGACCAGTCTTGGCGGCGTTGCGGGTGCTTTCGACACGCAGTTCGTGCAGATTGCGCAGCAGAGCAGGGGAGTCCTTGCTGATCTGGATCTCGCTGATGTCGGAGCGGGACTCGAAGCGGTTGATGTCGAGGATATTGATCACCAGCACGCTGTAGTAGGCCACGATGGCGCGGCCGGACTCCGTGATGATGTCGGGATGCGGCACGCCAGCCTCGGCGGTCACTTCCGTGATCGCTTCGATGATGTCGGCGCAGTATTCCTTCGTGCCGTAGTTGCTGCTGGCGGCGCTGGCGCCTTTTTGACCGTCGTAGCTGATGGCGAGACCACCACCCAGATCGAGGATGCCCATGCGAGCGCCTTCTTGCACGAGGCCGCAATAGACACGCGTGGCTTCTGTGACCGCTTGGCGAATGGCGCGGATATTCGGGATCTGCGAGCCTTGGTGATAATGAAGCATGCGCAGGCAATCGAGCATGCCCTGCTCACGCAGGTGATCGACGACGTGCATGAGCTGGGAGATATTGAGGCCGAAGACGCTCGAATCACCGCCGCTGCCGCTCCAGTGACCGGCGCTTTCGGCGCTGAGGCGGAAACGCACGCCGAGGGTGGGACGCACGCCCATCTTTTTGCAGCGTTCGAGGATCAAATCGAGCTCGGTGGGCATTTCGAGCACCAGGATGACCTGCAGGCCCATCTTTTGCGCATACAGCGCCAGATCGATGAACTCCTCGTCTTTGTAGCCATTGCACACGATGTAGGCCTGCGGGTCGTGCATGTAGGCCAGCGCGGCGATGAGCTCCGGCTTGCTGCCGGCTTCAAGGCCGTAGTGATACTTGCGGCCATAGCGGGTGATCTCCTCGATCACTTCCTGCTGCTGGTTCACCTTGATGGGATACACGCCGCGATAGACGCCCTGGTATTTTCCTTCCGCGATGGCGGAGGCAAAGCCTTCGTTCAGTTCGTCGATGCGGCCACGAAGCAGATCGCCAAAGCGCACGAGAAGCGGGAGCTGCGTGCCGCGTTCCCGCAGATCGCGAACGATGGAGGCCAGCGAAACGGCTTTCGTCTTCGTCTTGTCCTTCAGATTGACGGTCACATCGCCCGCCTTCGAAATATCAAAGTAGCCATGCCCCCATTCGCGGATGCCGTAGAGATCAGCGGAGTCATCGGTGGACCAGGCGGGAGCTTTCATTTCGGTGGGGCGGGGCGTGCGGTGCGTTGCGGGTTCGGATTTGGGGCGGCGATTATCAGGTCGATTTGGGAAATGCAAAGCGACATCTCAGCCTTTGCGGCGGCCTGTGAAAGGCAGGTGCAGCAACGTGTAAACGGCCAGGCCAAGCGCCATCGCCGAGACATTGTGCCAGGGAACGGGGCCGAGATGGTCAAAGAGACTGGCCTGCGGCGGCTTCTGGCATTGGAAAGCGTAGTTCGTGCCGAGGGCGAGATTCACCAGCGCCGTCACCGCATACCAGCCGAGCGAAAAGCTCATCACCCGCCGCACCGCGCCCGCCTGCGGACGCTGCCGCATGGCGCTGACGACGTAAAACGAGGTCACCGGCACGCCGCCATGCATCACGAAGAACAGGAAGAATCGCGGATCAGGAAAATCATACACCAGCGCCGGGGTGAGCAGTCCCTGCAGCGTGCCTGCGATGCCAAAGAAATACACCACCTCGCACCAAAACTGCCTTCGCGTCCAAAGCGCCAGCCCGCCCGCGATCGTGGCAATGTCACAGTATTGTAGCGGCAGCATCGTCTGCGCCGTGAGCGAGCCGCACAGGCCATGGACGATGAGCCCCACGGGATACAGCGCGAGAAGCAGCGTGCCGAGCACCCGCTCCGCGAGGCTGGCAAAGCGTGTGCGTGCCAGCACGAGCAGCGTGATGAGGACGACGCCGACGATGGCGAGGACGATCTGATGCGAGGTTCCCCAAGGATGAAAAGCAGGCACGGTGGGCGGCATGCGCGGAGAATACGCGGCTCTTGCGTGTGTCAGGCGGTTTGTGCGAGAGTCATGGGCCGCAGAGATAACGAAAAACTCTTGGCATAGCATCACACAATCCGGTAACATTCACTTCGCACCCACCTCGAATGTCCGATGGACCCGAAGACCTTTGCAGAACAAATGCGCCAAGCGCGCTTGAAGTCGCCCTTGCGCACACGCGAGCAGGCGCTGAGGCAATTCGCTGAGGTGGAGGCTTTTTTGGCGCGACACAGCTTGCGGCCAAGTGCGAAGCCCTCAGACAATGAGTGGAGCATACAGGCTGCTTGATATCAAACCTCTACGGCCTCTGAGGTGGAACTGGGGGGGGCTGCCGCAGAGGGCGCAGAGTCTCGATCCTTTCTGAGGCTGACAAAAAATGGGGTTCGTTCGGGAAGTTGGTGCGGAAGCGATCAAACACTGGCAGCCACTTGGACTGCGGCAGCCTGCTGGCCATCACTTTTCCGCGCTTGCGGTAGCGGAGAGGTTTTCCGGCAGCCTGGAGACTTCGACGGCAGCAGGGCTGCCTCGGAAAAGCGGCAGCAGGCTGCCGCAGTCCAAGGCTTCGCTAAACACCGCTGAAACTTGAGGACCGCACCAACTTCCCGGATGAACCAAAAATGGGGGCTGCAAAATCCAGCCATCATTTTCTGTCCCCATTTGCTGTCAGTTTGTTTGGAAAGATGCGCCGCCTCATTACGATGGGCGAATCTGCTTAACCGCTCATATAACGCTGACGTGACGCTGATGGCTCTGCAATTATTATTAATCCGGCTCTTAGATAGCGCATCACCATCCCTGTGCAGACGGGCCGTATTGATGTGCTGTCTTGATGCCGGATTAATAGCGTCATATCAGCGGTTCCATTTGTCGGCGAATTCACCCGGCGCACGACTTGCGCCTTCGGGCGGCATTGTGCGAGAGTGCCGGCATGGAAGACACGACGAAACATCATTTGGGAAGCGCGGCGACAGGTCTCGGCGGAGGCTGCGCGGCGTTATTTGGCTCCATCTTCATCTTTGCGGGCATGGGCATCGGCCTGTTTCTCTATTTTCCGGCGATCGGTGGCTGGTGGTCAGCCCGCTCGTGGGAGGAGGTACCCTGCCGCATCGAATCGGCGGAGCTGGCGGCCTCGCATGGCGATGACAGCACGACCTACGAGGCCAAGGCGAGCTACCGCTACGAGTATCAAGGGCGCAGCTTCCGCAGCGAGCGAGTGAGCCTCGTGGATGGAGGGGATAACTTTGGCGACTATCAACAGCGTCGCCACGATGAGCTGCGCATGGCCCGCGAGCAGGGCCGGACCTTTCGTTGCCTCGTGAACCCCGCCCAGCCCGGAGAAGCCATTCTCTTCAACGATCTGCGCTGGGGACTGATGGTGCTGATGTCCCTTTTTCCCACGCTGTTTCCGCTGGCGGGAGGTTTCGTGGCCGTGGGTGGCATCGCGATGGCCCGCGAAGGGATCAAGATCATGGCGCGGCAGCAAAAGTATCCGGGTCAGCCTTGGAACTGGAAACTGGAGTGGGCGGATCAGAAAGTCACCGCGAGCGGGGATGGCTCGAAGGCCCTGCTGGCCGTGGCGGCGTGGATCATGTTCGTGCAGGCTCCGCTCGCGGCGGCGGTGGTCGTCAGCGGCGTGCTCATGGAATCGCTGATGGCCTTGCTGGCGTTCTTGCCGCTCGCCATCGCCTTTTTCCCACTTCGAGCGGTGTGGAGTCGGATGAAGACGAAGCGCCTGATCGGCGTGGTCACTCTGGAGCCGAGTTCATGGCCGCTGCATCCAGGCGAGGTGCTGGAGGGTCGGCTGCGCTTCTCACGACAGCTGAGTCCTCTCCTGCCGCTCTCCGTGCGCACGCGGGCGATTCGCAAAGTCACTCGCGGCAGTGGCAAAAGCACCTCCACGAGTGAAGAGACACTTTGGGAGCACACCGAAACACTCTCCGCGAGCGAGGCGCAGCGCGAGGATCGCGGCTGCAGCCTGCCTTTGCGCCTCGAACTGCCTTCCGAACCGCCCGGCACCAGCACCGGGCCTCTCATCACGGTCTCGCATGAGCGCAGCGAGCATTTGTGGAAGATGGAAGTGATCGCCGGAGAGGGCACCAAACCCGTCACCCTGCCTCTACCGGTCTTTGGCGATGCTCGAGAAGAAATGCGCCTGTCTGCGGCGGCAACGGCCGTGGCAAAGCCCGTCGTCGAAGAAGACCTCACCGAGCAGCTCATCGCCCGCCTCCAGGCACGCGGCATTCAGGCGAGCTTCGCCGCGGATGGCACTCCGGAGTCCATCACCTGCCCGCCTGGCCGGAATCGAGGCGTTGCGATTTTCCTGCTGTTTTTCGGCACGATCTGGATGGGCGCCATGATCATGATCTTTGCACAAGACGCTCCCTTCATCTTCAAGCTCGTTTGGGGGCTCTCCGCGCCCGCGATCCTGCTGCTGGCGTTCTATTTGCTCCTGCACTCACGCCGCCTGCAGCTCAGCGGCAGCACGCTGACCCTCACCCATCGAGCCGGCCCGTTCTATTCCAAGACGGAAACCTTTGAGCCGCGTCACCTCGTGCAGTTCATGCACGATAACTACCTGCGCTCCGGCAACGTTCACTTCTACCGCGTGCGCCTTGAAACCACCTTCGGCAAGAAACTCACCCTCGCCGATGGCCTCACCGAAGAAGCCACCGCCCAAAAACTCGTGAACCGGCTGACGAAGTGGAAGCGGTCCGTTGATTGACGTTTCCTGATGCCGCGTGGAAGATGCGGCATGATCACCGCACGTCGAGCCGCCACGCCAGCCCGGGGCCGCAGAGAAATCATCCCCGCCCCCCCGCCGTTGCATAATGGCGACCGCCTGGGCGCGGCGGAGTTCCTCCGGCGCTACTCTGCGATGCCGGAGGTGAAGAAAGCCGAACTCATCAATGGAATCGTTTATATGGCCTCTCCCGTCCGCGCAAAACAACACGGCATTCCAGACGGCATCATGCAGCTCTGGCTCGGAACCTACGCCGCTCACACACCGGGACTACTCGTGGCCGCCAATTCCACCGTCCGTTTTGACGCGGATAACATCCCGCAGCCGGATGCGCTGCTCATGATCGAGAAGGGCGGGCAGGCTAGGATCGGCAAAGACGGCTACATCCATGGAGCACCTGAATTGGTCGTGGAGATCGCGGCGAGCAGTGCCTCGCTCGATTTGAATGACAAACTCGATGCCTACCGCCGCGCTGGTGTGCTCGAATATGTGGTGTGGCGTCCTGAGGAGCAGCTTTGCGATTGGTTCGTGCTGGAGGAAGACCGCTTCATCAAGCTACTGCCGGATAAGCAGCACCTCATCCGCAGCCAGGCCTTTCCCGGTCTCGTGCTCGACGTGAAGGCGCTGCTCGCGGAGAACGCGGCCGCGTTGCTCGCCGCCTTGAACAAATCCCTCGGCAAAGCTGCGCACAAAGCCTTCGCGGCGAAGCTGGCGAAAGCATGAGCCGCTCATGAGGTTCTGGCTGCCTTTCGTCCTGCTGGCATGGGTTCTTTGTGCTTCTGCCCACGCTCATCCGGCGGATCAAAGCGAGATGCAGGTGAAGCCCTCGCCGCATGCACTGGAGGTGCGCTTCACCTTCAATCTGCTCACGCTCACCAAATGCGTGCGGGTGGATGCCGATGGCGATCAAAAGCTCAGCGTGGACGAGCTGAAGGCCACCGAACCTGTCTTCACCAAGTACCTCAACGAGCACATCCACCTCGAGGTGAATCAAAAACCGACGACGTGGGGTGAAAAGGCCGCGTTTAGCTACTTGTGGCCCAATTTTGCCAAAACACCGCCGATGCCGGAGATCGAGTATGCGGCGCGGAATGTGGATGTGACCTTCGTTTTGCCGCAGAAGGCAGTGCTGGAGGATTTCTGGATCGAGTTCGCCTTCTTTGAGCAAACCGGGACGATGCAGACCATTCGCGGCGTGTATGAGCTGGACGGGCAGATCATGGAGGTGCCCTTCAGCTTTCAGGAGCCGGAGTACACGTATGATACAGGCTTCGCGGAAGATCCCTTTGTGCAGCAGGAGGAGGCGAAGCGTGACGAAGGGCTGAGCTGGGCTTGGGCAGCGGGGCTGCTCATCATGGCTGGGCTGGCGTGGCGCTTCGTGTGGCGATGAATCGACAGGCGCGGCAGAGAAAGTGGCACAGGTTTGCAACCTGTGCTGACGGAGCAAAACGGGTGCAAGTGCTCCAGAACGGCACCAAACGCCTCGCGGTGATGTTGGCAGCGCCTTCTTTCGCCTCGACATGGCATGAACAGGTTACAAACCGGTGCCACTTTCTGCGCCTTTGACGGCAAGGATACGGCTCATCAAATGCAGTACGAACGAGGCACCGAGAAGCCCGAGGCCGGCGTTGAGGATGCGGGTGGGATCGGAGAGGGTTTGAGCGGCTTGAGCGGGCGTGGTGATCAAAAGCGGCTGGAAGGTACGCATGACGCCGCCGGTGAGCGGCTGCGGATGCAGCGTGGCGATGGCGGCCAGCCACACGATGAGCTGCGCAAGTGTCTCGAAGCTCCACGCGGCCAGATGAAAGGTCTGCTGCGCGGCGGGCTGGCCTCGTAGCTTGGCAAAGCATGCGGGGAAGCTCATCACGCCGATCGCCAGCCACAGGAGGAGCCACAAAAACTGCTGCGAGGCAATGCTCACGCTCAGCGCCAGCACCCACAACGGCCAGGGCAGCCAACTGATCGTGGCGAGAGGTCCTTCTCCGCTGCTTTGTGTTTTCGGCAGCGCATTGAGCAGGGTGCAAAACACCGCGGAGAGCCACGCGATCACGGCGACACCAGAAGCAACGTTCGCGGCTTCACCGGCGCGAATGGCCTGCGCCATCCAGCCGCCCCAGCCCATGAAGTGCAGCACATCCTCGATTAGAATCAGCCACGCGATGCCGTGCAGGCAGAGCGATTGCAAACGAGTTCGCAGCGGCTTTCCGAGGCCGCCGAGCACCTCGCCAAAGAGCGGCACCGCGAGCACCAGCGCCGGCGCGAGGTATTCCCAAAGCTCGGCGCCGAACATCAAGCGCCAGTCCTTCAGCTCTGCGTCGAGTTGGAAGGGCATCAAGGTCTCCACTGGCTTGCCGAGTGATCCGATCCACCAGCCCACGAGACTCCAAGCCAGCGCCGCGACGGGAAAAAGGGCCATCGCACGCCCGAGCATGGCGACGATGCTCGTTACCACACGTCCGCAAGATTCCGCCAGCCACGAGAGCGTGTAGCCTGCGCTCGCTGCGGTGAGCAGAGCGATGGCGAAAACGATCGCGCTGCGTCCGCCGCGAGCGAGCAGGGCTGGATCGAACAGTCCTGCCCATCCGGCAAAGCAGCCCGCGCCACCGCTCAGGGCGATCACGCACGATGCCAGCATGCCGCCGAGCACGATACGCACCGGCAGCCAGCGTGGCGGGTTCGGCAGGACGGTGGAGATCATTCGTCAGGCAGCTTCAATTCGAGCGTGGAGGGCGTGCGGGAAGGCGTTTTCGGTTTGAAGGCCAGTTCGCGCAGTGTCCATGAGGTGCGTGGCTTGTTCGCGGCCAGCGGAGCGCTGATCGCGGCATGATCGACGGTGTGAAACAGCGGCAGCATGGCTTGCAGCGGCAGCAAGCGGCCTTCGAGCTGCCTCACACGTTCTGCGGCGGAGGCGGGTTCGAACTCGGTGGCGAGCGCTTCGAGCAGCAAATCCGTCTGCGGGTCTTCGATGCCGGAAAAATTGGTTCCGCCGGGTTTCGCCTGCGAGGAGTGCCACCAGGGAAATTGATCCCACGAGACCTCAAAGCGCTGCTCAAGCATCACCGCATCGAATTCACGGCTCGCGAGACGCCCCGCGAGAAGGTCAGCGGAGGCGAGCGTCTCCACGCGGATGTTGGCGCCGAGTTCACGCCATTGAGCGGCGAGTTGATGGGCGGTTTGCGAGACGATGGGATCACCGGCCACCAGCAGCAGGGAGAATTCAAATTTGTGCCCTTCGTTCCGTCCGATGCCGTCCACGCCCGGCAGCCAGCCAGCCTCGGCGAGCACGCGTTTGGCCTTCGCAGCGCTCCACGGCACGCGTGGGGCCTTCGTGTGCAGCCACATGCCCGGCGGGAAGAGGCTGCCATCGGAGATGGTGTGCTTTCCCGGCAGCGCGGCAGTGATCGAGGCCACATCGGTGATCGTGGCCAGCGCCTCACGCGTGCGGACATCGGCCAGCAAGGGGCTTTTCGTGTTCCAAAGCACCACGAGGCGGCGATGCGGCGGCGTGAGGCAGGCGAAGAGATCGTCATGGTTTCCCGCGATGGTCGCCGGCCAGACGAGGTTCGTCGTTTTCGTGCCGAGGCCGACCTCCGTCATCAGCGGCGAGGCGTTGAAGTGAAACAAAAAGCGCGGCGACTCCTGCTGCGTGCTCACCGGCGTGAGCGAGAGCGTGCGTGCATCGAGGTGGGTGAGTCGGAATGAGCCCGCGCCGGGCGGCGGCGAGAGGGTGAAGGCTTTGTCATCATCCTGCTCATGCGCCTTCCACCATGAGGCGGGCAGCACCGGCAGACCGGCCCAGCCGCAGAGGGCGGGACCGTAGCGGCTGCGGAAGGTCACGCGGAGCTGATTGCCGCCGTTTTGAATCTCCATGTCCTGGATGTGGCGCAGTGACTCGCGATTTGGCAGCAGCCACGGGCGGCGGCTCACCTGCTCGATGGTGGTCTTCACATCCCACGCGGTCACCGGCGTGCCATCATGCCACGTCTGGCCTTGGCGCATGTCGAGATCGAGCACGGGCTCGCTGAGCGCGGAAACCTCGCCCATCAGGCCGATGCGCACCTCGGTGGGCACTTTCGCGGCGAGGTGACTGCGAAACTCATCCAGCAAGCGCTGCGCCGGACCAACGGTGACGATCTCAAAGACATTCTCGCGATCAAACCACACGCGGCGAATCTGCTTCGCGAGCGGCGAGTCGGAGAAAAAACGCTGCGCGATGTCGCGGAGCGGCTGCTGCGACTCGACACGCCAGAAGGCGACGGTTTGCGGCTGGAGATCGGCGATGACTTCGAGCGCCTTCGGGGTGTCGGCGTGCGTGGCATCGTTGAAATTGAGCACGAGGCTGTTCGCCACGAGACGCACGGCACTCAGCCGCCATGCCGCCCAGCGATTGCTCTCGCCGATCTGGGCTTGAAGTCGCTCCTGTGCCTGCTTCGCGGTCTTTTCATCGGCAAACCAGCACGTCACATCCTGCGACCAGCGCCACAGCTCGGCGAGGGCTGGCTGGAGCGTGCCATCGCCGCCCACTCGCATAAGAGGCTCGTGCACGAGATCAATGATTTGCCGCTCCGCCTCGGTGCGCGGCGCGTAAGGATGCAGCGCCGGTTTCGGATCGGTGAGCATCGCCACCACGCCCTCGCCACGCATCGCCCGCATCTGGCGTGACTGCTCCGCAGCCCAGGAGGCAAGCCCGAGCACCGCGAAAGGCACGAGCATCAAAAACAAACGCAGCGTGATGGTGGTGCGGGAGGTCTTGGGTTGGATGGTGTGCGTCTCGCTCTGCTGTTTTTCGCCAATGAGTTCGGACTGAGCGACCGCGAGCTGTGAGCGAACGTCAGAAAGCTCGGCTTTCTCCTCTTCCAGCGTGCGGCGAGTGGCGGCAAGCTGCTCCTCTGCGGTGGTGAGCTGGCGTTTGAGATCACGAAGGGAGGTTTCGATCTTGCTTTGCTGATTCGCCCGATCGCTTTCAGCGGCTTCGAGGTCTTTTTGAACTTGGGTGAGCTGGGTGGTTTTGGCGGAGAGATCGGTTTGAAGACCTGCAAGGCTCGCGGAGAGGTCTTTTTGCTTCTGCGATGTCTGTGCGTCGAGAGCACGAAGGCGGTTCTTGGCTTCGTTTTCGCGGGTGAGCAGCTCGTCGAGGCGTTGTTGGGCGGATTGGAGGTCGGCGCTCTTTTGATCGTGCTGCGAGCGGATGGCATCGAGAGCGATCTGGCGTTCCTTTTGCCAGGCTTCGGACTTTGCCGCGGCCGCTTGAAGCATCGAAAGGGATTCTTCCGCGATGCGGGCTTGATCGCGAAGCCGTGCGGACTCGGAACGCGCTTCATCCAGCTCGCGGCGCACTGCTTCTACTAGGGCGGCGTCTTCGGTTTTTTGCTTCGAAAGAGCATCGAGCAGCTTTTGTGCTTCCTCGGCCTCACTGGTGATCCTGGCCAATGACACGGTCTTTTGCTCCTGCTGGGCGGAGAGCGTGGCGATGACCTGCTCGGTCTTGACCGTGGTGTTTTGCAGGTGGGTCAGCGTTTCTTGGCTGATGCGAATCTGGCCTTCGTGCTGCTGGATGGTCGCTTGGCGTTCCTGAAGCCGGGTCTCCGATTCCGTGAGCTGCTGCCGAAGAGCATCGACGCGGGCGTTTTCCTGCGTGGCTGTCTCGCGGGTCTGCTGAAGACGCTTTTCTTCTTCGGCGTGGAGCTTGTTGAGCTGATCGAGCTTGGTCTGTGCGGACAAAGCGTCGCTGGTGAGCTGATCGAGACGACTCTGAGCCTTGGCGGTGGCGGAAGCGAGGAGATCAAAGCTGGCCTGAGCTTTGGAAGCTTCGCTCTTGAGTTGATCGAGTTTTGATTGAGCGGTGGAGGTTTCGGCAGTGAGCTTGGAGAGCTTTGACTGGGCTTCGGCGGTGGTGTCCGCGAATTGCTCGAGCTTTGTCTGAGCCGTGGAGGTCTCCGCAGCGAGCTGGCTGAGCTTTGATTGGGTTGCGGAAGTCTCAGCGTTGAGCTGCGTGAGCTTCGCTTGAGCGGAGGAGGTCTCCGAGGTGAGGTGGTCGAGCTTGGCTTTTGCTTGGGCCGCGTCCGTCGTGAGCTGGGTGAGCTTCGCTTGGGCCTTCTCGCAATCGGCATGGAGTTGATCGAGTTCGGCGGCTTTTGCGGCGTGGCTGGCCTTGATGGCATCCAGCGCGGCCTGGGCCTCACGCTGGGCGTTGTCGTTGCGCAGCGGGATGCGGGTGGTGACGGTGGCCGGGGCTTTCTTGAGCCGGAACACGGCATTGAGGGGCCCGAAAGAGAGGCGGTCGCCATCGCGGAGGATCTGGCTGTCCACCCGCTGGTCATTGATGAAAGTGCCCGTCCGAGAGCCGCGATCCCGCACCTCGGCGGTGCCATCGGCGTGGACGATGATCTCGGCGTGATGGCGGGACATCTCGCCGTCATCGACGATGACATTGTTGTCCTCGGCCCGGCCAACGGTGAGGCGCTCAGCACCGGAGAATTCCATCTCTTGGCCGTCTTCAAAGATGATGGTGGGGGTGGCCATGAGCACGGGGAGGGAGGCAGAGGAGCTAAAAATCAAAAATAGAGGAGGCTGGAAGACGCCGCCAGTTTGAATTTCCCTTCGCTGGAACGTATTCGAGGCACATGAAAGCTCTCTTTTGCCTCCTCACCGCGATTTCGATCTGCCATGCCCAAGACTGGCCGCGCTGGCGCGGACCGGCGGCGGATGGGCGATGGAACCCGAAGGAACTGCCGGCGAATGTCGTTTCAAAAGAACCGCAGCGGCTGTGGAAGGCGGAGATCGGCGCGGGCTTCGGCGGCGTGACCGTGAGTGACGGCCGCGTGTATGTGATGGACCGGCCGAAGCAGCCGAAGGAGCTGGAGCGGGTGCTGTGCTTCGACGCGACGAGTGGAAAGCTGCTCTGGCAGCACGCGTGGGAGGTGAGCTATGGCGGGATGGATTACGGCACCGGCCCGCGAGCTTCGGTGAATGTGAACGAAGGCCGTGCCTATGCGCTGGGTGCCACCGGCATGGCTTGGTGCCTTGATGCGATGAGCGGCAAGGTCGTGTGGGAGGTGAACACCGTGGAAACCTGCGGGGCAAAGGTGCCGACCTGGGGCTTCGCGGCCTCGCCGGTGCTCGATGGCGGCCGCGTGCTGCTGCATGTGGGCGCGAAGAAGGGCAGCGTGATCGCTTTGGATGCCAAAACAGGCGTGGAAGTCTGGCGCGGTGGTCCTGATCCGGCGGGCTACTGCACGCCAGAGATCATCACGCATGGAGGCCAGCGACAACTCATCGCCTGGGGACCGCAGCATATCCAAAGCCTGAACCCGGATAGCGGCGCGGTGCTTTGGACCTACCCCTACAAGATCACCTACGGCGTGAGCATCGCGCAGCCGCTCTATCACGACGGTGTGCTGCTCGTCTCCGGTTACTGGCATGGCGCGAAGGCGCTGCAACCTGATGTCAGCGGCGCGAAGCTGCTGTGGGAAAACGAAACCGACCTCTGCGGCCTGATGTCCGCACCTCTCATCAAAGAGGGCGTCGTTTACATGCTCGACAAAAACCACGGCCTGCAAGCCTTTGAACTGAAGACCGGCAAGATCCTGTGGAGCGATGACAACACGCTGACACCGAAAGATCGCAATCCGCAGATGAGCCTCGTGTGGATGGACGAAGCCAAGAACCTCGCCGCGCTGCTCAATGCGAGCGGCGAGCTCGTCTATGTGAAGCTCACGCCCGAAAAACGCGAGGAACTGGCTCGCTGGCAGATCATCGGCAAAACATGGGCGCATCCGGCTTTCGCGGGATCGATGCTGGTGGCGAGAGATGACAAGGTTTTGGTGGGGTGGAGGCTGTGGTGAGCTTGGATGGATTGACGATTGTCGAGCGCCTGATTGTCGATTGCTGAGGTGGCTCCGTTCGGAGTTGGTTTTTACCTCGAAAATCAACAATCGATGGTTCATCAATCGTCAATCCTTCACGTCACCTCAAACCGATCCCGACCCTTCGCCAGCGCCTCGAGAGGCGGTCGATGCCGCCGAGCTTGTGGACGAAGGATTCGATCATGCCGTTTGTGTCGGGATGATTGATGTCGAAACGATACAGCTCGCCATCGGTGGGCATCGATGACGGCCTGCTCGCTCGGGAGCGCGGCAAGCCATTCAGGGACGGGATAGGAGCCGACGGTGGTGGTCTGGATCATGGCCCGCTAGGAACGCGGCAGATGGGATCTAGTCGCGGCAGGGTGCGATGGTCCAAAGCCAGGGATGATTTGGCCAGGCGAGCATGCTCGGCACTTGCATGGAGGTGGAAACGGCGTTTTCACTGGCCGCCATGTCCCATTCCGCCCCCGCGCCCACGAAGATCGATCTGAGCAGTTTTGGCGAGCCCGTCTATCGCGGCTCCGTGCAGAATCTCCACGCCGCCCCTGGCCATCCGGGCTTTGTGGTGTGCGAGACGACGGAGGCCGGCTCCGTCTTCGACGTGGGCTCCATTTTCAAAATCGAGGGCAATGACCTCAACCGCGCCATCTTCCGTCATGCGATGTATTCCCGCCTCGCCCAGCCGGAGACCTGGAAACGCGTGAAGACGGCCATCGAGGCCTCGTCGATGGCACCCCAGCTCCGCGAGGAACTCCTCACCGGGCCTTTTGAACGCATGCTGGAGCAGGGCGCGGTCACTCATCACATCGGCATGGTCGATGCCGTCACCGGCGAGGTGGTTCGAGAGGGCATGCCGGCCAATCCAAGCTGCTTCAACATGGTGCGCCGCTTCCCCGTGATGCATCCGCCGCAGCGCCAGATGCTCGGCACGTTTGTGTTCGACTATGCGCAGTTCCATCAGAGCAGCAGCTACGTCATTCCGCTGGAGTACATCGTGCGCTTTGGCGTGACGAGCGGCTCCTCCATCTTCAAAAAATACCAAAGCCTCGGTGATGCCGCGAAGCGTGCCTACGAGCAGGAAATGGGTCTCACGAAGCCGATGAAGGTCTGGGAGATGCTGGAGCGCCCGGTGTACGACCTCACGAGCAAGTATGAGCCGGAAGATCGGGCCGTGAGCAAACAAGAAGCCCTCATCATGAGCGGTCTCAGCAGCCAGGATTTCCTCGATACGATCAAGATGTCCATCCTCGGCGGCTGGGCGGTGCGTGAGCTGCTGGAGACCGCCGGGCTGCTGCTGTGGGATTTGAAATGGGAGTTCGCCGTCGATGGCGAGGACCTCCTCTTCGTCGATACCATCGACGCCGACTCCTTCCGCGGCACTTCCTTCGTCGAAGTCGAAGGCCGCAAGCTCGTGGTCCACTTCAACAAGCAGGCCATGCGGGACTACTACCGCCTCGTCGAGCCCGAATGGTTCGCCGGCATCAATGATGCCAAGCAACACGCGCAGAAGATCGGCCAGCCCTTCAAGCAGGTGCTCCGGGAAGGTCAGGCTGCTGGCAAATGGCCCGCCACGCCGGTTGTCGATCCCGCCTTCCTCGAACTCCAGGCTCGCAAAACGGCCCTCATCCGCGAGCACGTGCTCGCTGCCCGCCCCGCCGCCGACATCCGGGCGGATCTCGAAGCCGCCGGCGCTGCCGAAGTGGCGTTTTACCGCTCCAAAGGCCTCGTGAAGGCCCTGCTCGACATGAACGCGGTGGCCTAAAAAGGCCCTCCCGCCCTCCTTTGACCTCGCGTGTCAGGGCCGAGGGGAACAAAACCCTTGCGTCCAAGCAGGTCGCGGTTAGTCTCCGCGCCCTTTTTCAGCCCACCCCCCTTCTTACCCCGTTCACCGTCATGTCACAGCATCGCAGCCTCAAGACCTCCGGCTCCGTCGGCACCAAGCGCAGCGTTTTGAAACGCGGCGAACGCATCAAACTCCTGAAGTCCCGTGGACTTTGGAAGGAAGGCCGCCTTCCCACCAACCTGCCAAAGACCAAGTCGGAGTAGGCTTTCGCGCCTGCCTCAGGCAGCGCGATCTTGACCCCGCCAGCCCTGCTTTCTCGTGCGCCTAAACCGCTACCTCAGCCAGTGCGGCGTCGCCTCCCGACGCGGAGCCGAGCAGATCGTCCTCGAAAGACGAGTCTCCATCAACGGTCACGTCATTACCAACCTCGCCACGCAGGTGTCCCCCGAGGACAAAGTCGTGGTGGATGGCAGACCCGTCCAGGCGGAGATGCCCATCGTCATCGCCATCAACAAGCCTCGTGGCTACATCTGCTCGCATGGTGATACCCACGAGCGCATGACGATCTACGATCTCCTGCCGCTGAAGTATCAAAACCTGCATCATGTGGGCCGCCTCGATAAAGAAAGCGAAGGCCTTATCCTGATGACGAACCGCGGAGACCTCTCCCATCGCCTCATGCACCCCAGCATGGGCGCTGAAAAAGAATACGAAGTGGTCGTGGACCAGCCGCTGAATCCCGAGGTGCTCTCCAAGCTCATCAAAGGCATGCTGACCGAGGAAGGTCACGCCCGAGCGGAGCGTGCTTGGTTGGAAAAGCCGAACAAAGCGCATGTGGTGCTCAAGCAGGGCCTCAAGCGCCAGATTCGTCTCATGTTTTATCACCTTGGCTACGAGGTCGAGCGTCTCACCCGCATCCGCATCGGCTGGCTGCAACTGCGCGGCCTCCAGCTCGGTGGATGGAAAGAATTGAAGCCTGCTGATGTGGAGCGTTTCTTCAAAGAGACCGCTGCTGCACCTCGCGAACGCGCCCGTCCTGCCGCCGCTCGCAAACCGGCCGTCCAAGACGATTCGGATACCTTCGCGCCTTCCAGAGCTAAAAAGGCTGCCAAAAAGGCGGCCCCACGCCGCCCTCGCCCGGCAGGTCCAAAACGGACGGAAAAGCCTGAACGCCCCAAGGGTCGCTCGGCCTTCAGCAAGACACGGCGTCCTCGCTGAGCTGCTGAAACGGCAAGAGGTTGACCTTACTTTTTCGTGTTCCCGAGCATTTCCAGGTGCTTGGCATGCAGGAAGGTCTCCAGCTCTTTCTGCGATGGCAGTTCGACGGCGTATTTGGAGACGAAGAGCTTGTTGTCCACGCTGGCCGTGGCGTAGCGCACCAGCGCGTGGTCCTTGTCCGTGCAAAGCAGCAGGCCGATGGGCGGATTGTCGCCCGGTGACATCATGTGCTCGCGATACCACGTCACGTAGGTGTTGAGCTGGCCGAGGTGCTCATGCGTGAAGGGCTCGATCTTGAGTTCCGCCAGCACATGGCACTTCAGTATGCGGTGGTAGAAGACCAGATCGACAAACCCACGCGTCTTGCCGATCACGATGCTCTTCTGCTGCGCCTCCAGGCAAAAGCCATGGCCCAGCTCCAGCAAAAACTCCCGCATGTGCTCGATCAGCGCCGCCTCCAGATCGCTCTCCGCCACCGCGTCCTTCGCCCGCAGCCCGAGGAACTCAAAAACATACGGATCACGGATCGCCAGCTTCGGCTCCGCCGCTTCGATGCCCTCTTTCACCATCTTCGAAAGCTTTTCCTTGTCTTTCGACAGCCCCGACCGCTCAAAATACAACGACCCGATCTGCCTCTTCAAATCCCGCACCGACCAGTTCCCGCGGATGCACTCGATCTCATAAAAAGCACGCTTGAGCGGCTGGTCGATGGCCAGGAGTTCCGCGATGTGGCTGAAAGAAAGCCGAGTTACCAGCAATGGGAGTGGAGCCCTTAATTCGGGAGACACTGACTCCCGAATTGCCAGTTCTGCACAAGGAAGGATTTCGGCAGACGGTGTCTGCCAAATGTCATTCTCGGGTGATTTGGCGGTCAATGACCGCCAAATTCCTTTTGGCATCAGACGAGTGAATTCGGGAGACAGTGTCTCCCAAATTGCTGGGTAGGTTTGATAAAAAAGCCGGAACCTCCGCAGCTCACGCTCATCAATTCGACGCATGCCTTTTGCGGCGAGTTTTTCCGCAAGAGCATCAAGAAGCCCCTCCCCGTACTTCGCGCGGTCGGCACCGTTCAGCTCGTAGTGGTGGATGTAGGCCCCGATCACCCAGTTTCGCAGCGTGAGAGTCGTGTTCACCGTGCGGTTCACCACGGCGGCGCTTTCGGCGTGGACGTGCTGGATGGCGTCCACGAGCGATTTGAAGCTCATGGAGGCATCCGGCTTGGTGCGAACGATGCGTTTGGCTTTTTTGACGGCGGGCTTTTTCATCGCTGGGCCTTTCGCAGCACGCGGTAGCCGTATTCATTCAGCAGCGCAATGGCCCCGCGATCACTCGAATCACGTGCGGCATCGGCGAGGGAGTTGAGGGCGTTGTAGATGGATTCGACGGCGGCATCGAGGGACTCGGCGCGGGTTTCGTGGGCTTTGTAGAGGTTTTCGAGGCAGCTCGCGAAGTGGAAGGCGAACTCGAGCTTCTTCGCGTAGTAAAGCGTGAGCGTGCGGCTGCCTTCACGAGCGCGGGTGTTGGCGCGGTAGAATTCACTCATCGCGGTGAGGTAGTGCGTTTTGAGCTGTGTGACCCACTCGGGCAGCGGTTCTTTGGAATCGAGGTGACGCGTGAGCATGTCAGGGCATGGCTTGCCGAGATTCGGAGCGTGTTTTTCGATCAAGGCGTTCGCTTTGGCGATTTCTTGGAAGCCGAGCCACAGGCGCTCGGCGACGCCTTCGCCGCACATCGGCGTGATGAGGTCGCTGAGGGATTTTTCATCGGTGAACTCCATCTGCGGCAAAAAGGTGCCGGGCGCGGGATCGGCCTCGATGACCTCGAAGCCCATCTTCGCGGCCTTTTCGCGGAAACGGGTCGTGATGGCGGCCACGTCGGCATTTTCGAAGGTTTTGGCACCGCCGAAGGCTTTGCGGCCGGCGGTGTCGCCATCGACGCGGATGGCTGAAAAGGGCTTCACGGCCTTCGGCACCGCCACGGCGGTGTATTTCAGCGTTTTGAGCTGCTGGAGGCGTTTTTCGAGTTCTTCATCGCTCCACGACTCCTGGCCCAAAGCATCACCGGTGTAGCCATTCCACACTTTGGAGCCGCTGACGGGCCGCGAGGCGAGTTCGAGTGTTTGCGGCTTCGTTTCGGCTTTCGCCAAAACACTGCCAGAGCCGCCATTCGCGATGCAGAAGAGGTTTTCGCGTGTGCGCACATACAAGCGCCCATCGGCGATGCTCGGTGTGGCGATGATTTCTTCACCGAGGTCGTTTTTGCCGAGGACCTTCAATTCGGGGCCGTCTTCGAGCACGACGACGAAGCCGTTTTTGCCTGCGACATACACTTTGCCATCGGCGGCGATGGCGGAGGCAAAGTAGTCGCCGAAGTTGCCGAGGCGGCTGCGATCCCAGAGCGACTTGCCGTCCTTCGCGTCGTAGCAGCTCGACATGCCGCCGCTTTTCACGAGGTAGAGCCGGCCGTTGTAAAACAACGGACTGGAAATGTTCGAGGGCGTTTTGGGATCGATCGACCAGAGCAGATGCGTCTTTGTGACATCGCCGCTGCCGCCACCGCGGATGGCCTGGATGATGTTTCCGCCAGCGGCCATGTTGTCGGGGCTTTGGAAGGCGGTGTCGATCTCGTCGGCATCAATGAGGCCGTTTTTGTTTTTGTCGGAGGCGTCGAAGCGCTCGTGGAACTCCTTCGGTGTCTCATCGCGGGCGAGGATTTTGTCCTGATTCGTGTCGAGCCATTCGAGCAGCGCATGCTTCAGCGTGCGGGTGCTGTCGCCATAGCTTTGCACGGCGATGTAGATGATGTCGTCCTGCACGACGGGCGTGACCATGATGGTGCGCAGCAGCGTGTTGCAGGTCCATTTTTCCGCGCCGGTGGCGGGATCGTAGCCCTTCATCTTGCCGCTGCCGGCCACGACGATGTCGCCTTTGCAGATGACGGGCACGGCGTAGCCAGCGAGCATGTCTTTGCGCAGCGTCTTCCACTTCTCTTGGCCCGTTTTGGCATCCACCGCGACGAGGAAGGGCGCGAGGTCATCATCCTGGCAAAAGATGACCATGCCGTCGTGCACGATGGGCGAGGACGCCGCGCCCCAGTCCATCAGGTAAGCCGGACGCGGCATCGAGTAGCGCCACTCTTCCTTTCCAGTCGCGCAATCGAACGCCAGCAGGCCGATGGTGCTGAAGTGGATGTAAACGCGCTCACCATCCGTCGCGGGCGTGGCCGCTGCGTGACTGTTTGGCGGCGTGATGCGTGGCAGCGTGCCCGTTTCGAACTCCGTGCGCCATTTCACCGCGCCCGTAGCGGCATCAAAGGCATGCATCGCGGCCTTCGAGTCCCCCGCCATGCCGCTGGCATAGACGATGCCGTCTTTGATGATCGCTGAGCCCACGCCATCTCCGAGCCGTGCCTTCCACGCGATGTTTTTGTCGGCGCTGAACTCCAGCGGCAGTCCTTTCGAGGACGAAATGCCGCTCGCATTCGGTCCGCGAAACTGTGCCCAGTCCTCGGCGTGGAGTGTGAAGGCGAGGAGGCAGAGCGCGGCGGTGGATTTCATGCGCGAGGCATACGAGGCCGCGCCGCCGCCTATATCATGGCTTGAACTCGCCCATTTTGGACTGCATGAAGTGCAACGATGAAACTCCGCGCCTGCCTTACCAGCCTGCTGCTCGCCGCCACGACCACGATGGCGGTGGAAATCGATGCGGAGACGTTTCTCAAAAGCCTCGATGGGGCCAAGGTGCTCAAGGGCCGTGCGATGGAGTATGAACTCTCCGGTGCCAGCTACCGCACGTATCAGCCGGAGGTCTCTCCCTCACCCGATGGCGGTTTATTTGCCTCCATTCGGATTGATCACATGCGCGGCTTTTTGGCCTCCGATGACCACGCGAGCCTGGAGATCACCATCTCGCCCGACGGAGCCATCGTGGCGGCACAGAGCAGCATCGCGCTGCAAGGCATCACCATCAGCAGTGATCTCATCAAAGGCACCGCCGCCGCCTCGACGAACGTGGCCGCGCCGTATGTGGATCGTGCGGTGAAGATCGGCACGGATCTCGTGGCCGACCTCTCCTCGAAGTTGTTGCGCGAGAAAATTGTCGAGCCAGGCCGCGTGTCCTTCCCGGCGGTGATCCGCCACAATTACAACCTGCTGTTTCAAGCCGTGAAGAAGGCGGAGGTCACCGTGCGGCCTGCCGATGCTCCCAAGCCGGTCGCCGCGCCTGAGGTGAAACCTTTTCAGCCCAATCAACCTTCGGTGCCACCGCCGAAGAAGTAATCGGGATCACTTCACGATCATCCAGGGCAGCCAGTAGGCCTGCGCCATGACGAGCAGGCCCATCAGCAGCGCCAGCGCAATGCTATGCCAGAAGACGCTGCGCAGGACGGTGCCTGCATCGGGGCTCTCGGGATGACCGCCCGTCGCCACGCTGGCCACGACGATGCTTTGCGCGTCGATCATTTTGCCCATCACGCCGCCGCTGCTGTTCGCCGAAGCCATTTGAATCGGCGACAGATGAAGCTGATTGGCGGTGACCTGCTGGAGATTGCCAAAGAGCACATTGGAAGAGGTGTCGCTGCCGGTGAGGGCCACGCCGAGCCAGCCGATGATTGGCGAGAAGAAGGGAAACAACCAGCCGGTGGAGGTCATCATGAGGCCCATCGTCGTGTCCGTGCCGCTGTATCGCGTCACATAGCCCAGGGCGAGCATCAGCGAGATGGTGAGCATCGAGACACGCAGCTTCCAGATGGTCTGTAGATAGAGTCGCAGCAGATGCGCCGGCTTCAAACCGAGGCAAAAACCCGCGAGCACACCGGCCAGCAGCGCGGCGGTGCCTGCGGCGCTGAGCAGGTTGAGTTTGAACACGGCCTTCTCGACCTCCGCATGCACGACGACGGGTGGGACACGCTCGACGGCCTTGTGCAGCATCGGCACCTCGATCTCGGCGCTGAAGACGCTGTTGAGCCCGGCTTTCACCGCAGGCATTCCCCAGATGAAAACCAGCGCGGTGAGGAAGATCCACGGCAGCCAGGCCTTCATGGCTCCGGGCGTAGAGTGAGTTTCAACTTCGGCTGTCTGGGAAATCTTGGGCTTTGGTTTGGCCTTTGTTTTTCCTTTCCAGAACATTCCAATGATCACACAAACCCAAGCGATGATTGGGTGACTGACACCTGCCGCACCAACGGTATCGCCGATCGCATCTTCCAAAGTCGGCGCCTTCTTCGCCTCGTTCTGCGGCTTCCACACCTTCATGAAGAGCACGAGCGCCACCATCGCCACCACGGCGCTGACGAGATCCACCAGCCATGGGCCATGGTAGTTGCTCATGATGAACTGCATCACGCCAAAGCTCGCGCCCGTGACGAAACACGCGGGCCAGACGCCCAGCATGCCACGCCATCCCACCTGCGCCGCCACCAGCCAAAAGGGCACGATCAGCGAAAAGAGCGGCAGTTGCCGTCCTACCATCGCGCTGAGCGAAAGCAGGTCGAGCCCGGTGATCTCCGCCAAGGTCGTCAACGGCGTGCCGAGCGAACCAAAGGCCACTGGAGCCGTGTTGCCGATGAGAGCGAGCTTCGCGGCTTCGAGAGGTTTGAAGCCTAAACCAATCATGAGAGCTCCCGTGATCGCCACCGGGGCGCCAAAACCTGCCGCGCCCTCGATGAAGGCACCAAAGCTGAACGCGATGAGCAGGGCTTGAATGCGTCGGTCACTTGAAAAGCCCGCCACCTGCCGTTGCAGCACCGCGAACTGGCCGGTTTCGACCGAGAGGTTGTACACGAACATCGCATTGAGCACGATCCAGCCGATGGGAAACAAGCCAAACACCGCGCCATTCAACGCCGCCATGCCCGCCAGCGGCGCAGGCATGTGATACACGAAAATCGCGATCCCCAGCGCCGCGATCAATCCAGCCATCGCGGCTAGCTGCGCCCGTACATGCCAGAACGCCAGCAACCCCAGCAGCACCACCACCGGCACCGCCGCCACGAGGGACGAGAGAATCAGATGGCCAAGAGGATCGTAGTTTTGGGTCCAGTGCATGCGGGCGGGCATTCAAAACGATTTCCGTCCGCCAAGTCCAGCATCATTCTCCCGCAAACCGGCCCATGAACAGAATCAAACCCGTGCGCCGATGTTGAATGACCCACAAAAAGGGACGATTGGCGATGAAGCTCACGCGACGGCGTTTCGGCGTTTCCACGGCACCAAATGGATCCGCAGCTACCGTCGCAGCACTGGCCTCGGCACCGATTTCGTTCACTTCGATGGTGGCCTCGTGAAGCACCTGTCCAGCCCAGCAAGGGCGCTGGGTGATCATGCCAGTGAGGTCGCTCTTGTTTTTTTCGAAGACCTTCGATGCCCCGAGAGCCTGCCAAAGTTCTTTCACATCGAATTGCGTGCTAAATCCAAAACGCGGCAGCATCACGCTCACATCGCAGTTGGTAAATGTGGAGGTCACTTTGGCCCAAGTGTCGCTCGAAAGTGCTTTTTCAATGGTTGTGCGTTTTTCCTCAAGACGTGGAAGGAGGACGCGCATGCTGAGTTCGCCCCCTTTGAAGGGCATTTCCAGGCATTGCCATGTTCCGGATTCCCCATACTCAAACACGGAGGTTTGCTGCATGGTGGGGAGAAGGCTGGTTCTGCCTGAGTTTTGGGTAAAGCTGCGTGGTTTGGTCCGAGTGAGTTCAAAAGGTCTTTCCCATGCCGCCTTTAAATAGACGGCATTGACGATGAGAGCGGCCGGATCTTGCCCGGCGAAAACCTCAGGTCCGACGAGAGAGGTGATGCGTCCACGAGTCCTCTCGCGAATCCATTGGTTCACCATTGCCGCCGAACTCGTGGGGTCGTTATCTGGTAAAGATTGGGCTGCCGCGCCGAAATGTTCCTTGGCAATGGATACGAAAGCGGGTTCAAAAAAGTGGCTCTGCGGCATCCAGATCGAATTCGCTATTTCCAGGATAGGCCCCGTACCGGCTGCTTTGGATAATTCCTGCCTTATTGCCGCTGACTGAGCGGCACGTTCGCCTACATCAGTGGCTAGATGAGTCATCGTGAGGATCTCTTTTTGCGTCTCACCCTTCGCACCTTCCGCGAGCATCGCCGCGACGCGGTGGCCGCTGTAGGGAGAGAAGCAAAAGTTGGTCTTCGTCATCTGCCGGAGGAACTGAAATAGCTCAAACGCATGCTGATTGGCCTGCTGTGCTGCAACACGGCAGGCATCTTGCGCAGGGCAACTAGTCGCGAGCAAAAGGGCGATGATGGTGCTGGGCTTCATGTAGTAGTCCGCGAGCTCCCCCCTCACGGCGGGTGGTGTTTGGGATTATTTACAGAGAAACCGGGCGAGAAGACAACATCAAAGGTAGCTCGCCGCGCGGGACTAGCGGGCGACTTCCGAAACGAATGCCAGTCGGCCACTAGCAGCCTTTAGGCTCGCCTGAGTAACTCTGCCGCCACCGTCGGGTTATAGTCTCCAGAATTTAGTTGGTCATTTTCCGAAAAAAATTTCATCGCATCCCGCCCGTCAGCGTGTCAGACTCGACCCCGTCCAACAGCCACTCATGAACCTTACCTTAGGCCAGCGTCTCCAAGCCGCCCGCGAAGCTCGCGGACTCTCGCTTGCGGATGCGGCGCATGAGACGCGGATTCCCGCGCAGCGGCTGATCCATCTGGAGGCTGAAAATTATGCTTCCTTCGGCAGCATGACGTATGCCCGTTCGTTCCTGAAGCTCTACAGCGATTTCCTCGACGTGAATGCCGCCGAGGTGCTCGAAGAGCTGCCTTCCGCCGTGTTTGGCGGCCCGCAGGATTACCGTCACCTGGTGGATTCCTTTGGCCCCTGGCTGCGTGAAAAGTCTCAGCGCATGGAAAAGCTCGCTGATCCGGTGGTGGGCCGCGTGCAGACGATCAAATCACCCGTTCCTGCCGCCCTGGCGGTTTTCATCTGCGTGCTGGCGGCCAGTGGCATCTTTGGAAAGTATGTGATGGATTCGCAGCGTACGCCCGCGGAGCAGCAGATGGTCTTGGATCAAAAACTACCTTCCGTGATGGCGCAGCCGATGAACATGGCCAACGAGGCTCCGCTCAAGGAGCAGGAGCAGGAGCAGGTGCAGGTCGCGGTGCCCGTCGATCCCATCACCCTTCAGCCGAAACCCCGCAGCTATCCGGTAACGGCCTCTAAGCCATGACCCAGCCTGCCGCCGAACGCCGCCGCTGGTGGATCACGCCACTTCTTGGGTCGATTGCGATTTTCGTCGGTCTCTACATCGCCTGCCGGGTGAATGAAACGGCCCGCGAAGTGGTGCTTCAAGGCGTCGGCTATCTCTTCGCCTTCATCACCACGCCGTTCATCCTCGAGGCCACCCTCTTCATCGGCGGTCTTGGCCTCGTGATGATCATCAACGGCCTCCGCATGGAACGCGATGGCGATGACTGGGTGGAGATGGAAGTGAAGGACGAGGAGAAGGAACGGTAAGCGGTAGGCAGTGGGCGGTAGGCTGTGTCACTTGAGTCGCTTCCGTCATTTTCGTCCCTGCTTCTTCTTCCCCCCGCGCTGCACGAGCGGCCAGTCGGGATGATCCGTACGGGCGGATTTCATGAACGCTTCAGCTTGGGCAATGAGTTCGGGCTTCTGCTTGGCGAGGTCGTTTTGCTCGCTGGCATCGTTTGAGAGGTCGTAAAGCTCGATGGGCTTTTCGGGGCCGTTACGAACGGCTTTCCAGGGGCCGAAGCGCACGGCTTGCAGCGAGGTGCCTTCGTGCAGTTCCCAGTAAAAATGATCGCGTGAAGGTGCGGAGCCGCCTTGGAGGAAATTCACGAGCGAAAGTCCATCGGTGCGGCATGCAGCGGGGATTTTGGCACCGGCGAGTTCGGCGGCGGTGGGAAGAAAGTCCCAAAAGGCCCAGGGTTCATCGCTCACACGGCCTGCGGGCACCTTGCCGGGCCACCAGGACAGCGCGGCCTGTCGGAGAGCACCTTCATAAAGACCACGTTTGTAACCACGGAGGCCGTTGGAGGCTTGGTTGAAGAGACCGCCGACTTCGGACTTCGGGTCGAAGGACGAGCCGTTGTCGCCCGCGATCATCACGAGGGTGTTTTGATCGATTTTCAGCTCCCGCAGCAGATCGAGCAGGTGGCCCACATCGCTATCGAGCCGGGTCACTTGGGCCGCGTAGGCTTTCTGCGTGGACGTCCAATCCTTGTCGGCATAGATGCCGAGCTGGTCGATCTCATGACGGCCATGCGGCAGCGTGATGGCGTAGTAGAGGAAGAAGGGCGCGGCGTGGTGCTCTCTCACCCACTTCAAGGCTTCGCCGGAGATGAGTTCCTGCGCGTAGGTCTTGCCGACTCCTTTGCCGTCGTTGCCGGGCAGGTCGAAACGTTGGTCGTCGTTGTAAAGGTAGGTGGGGAAGTAGCTGTGAGCGTGGCGCTGGCAGTTGTAGCCGTAGAAGTGATCGAAACCGAGCTTCAGCGGGCTGCCGCTCGTGTCGAACATGCCCATGCCCCACTTCCCGCACGCGGCGGTGGCATAGCCGGCATCCTTCAAAATCCGCGCCACGGTGATCGTGCCCTCCGGCAGCGGCTTCTGGCCTTCCGGCTGCACTTCGCGATTCGCCCGGATGGGGCAGTGGCCCGTGTGCAGGCCTGTCATGAGCACCGAGCGAGAAGGAGCACATACCGTGGTGCCTGAATAGCCTTGCGTGTAGCGCGTGCCTTCCTTCGCCATGCGGTCGAGGTTCGGCGTCTGGATGATCTTCTGGCCATAGCAGCCGAGATCGCCCTGGGCGAGATCATCGCAGAGGATGAAGACAATGTTGGGCTTCGCGAAGGCGGAGACGGCAAAGAGGAGCGAGAGGGCAGAAGTTCCAAGTTTCATGTTTCAGGTGCATGCTAACGCAGCCCACGCTTGAAACTTGTAACCTGAAACCTCTAACTCACGCCCTTCATCAGTCGGCTCAGTGGTCGCGAGAGGAGGAGCAGCAGCACGCCGGTGGCTCCCGCCAGATAGACGACCTGCATGAAGACATGCGGCATCTGCGCGGAGGCATCGCCGGAGACCTCACCCGCGAGCAGACCGGCGAGGATATTGCCCAAGGAGCTGCCGAGGAACCAAATGCCCATCATCTGGCCGGCGAGTCTCGCGGGAGCCAGTTTGGAGACCGCGCTGAGGCCGATGGGGCTGAGGAAAAGCTCACCCAGCGTGTGCAGCAGGTAGATGGAAACCAGCCAGGTGGGCAGCACCGGCCCCGTGGCCAAGGCCCGCTGCGCGGCAAAGGCGGCCACGACAAAGCCCAGCGCCAAAGCGAACAAGCCCCAGGCGAATTTGGTGATCATGAGCGGCTCCGCGTTTCGCCGCGCCAGCCAGCTCCACAGCATCGCCACCACCGGCGCGAGCCCGATGACCATCAATGAGTTCAGTGACTGGAATTGACCTGCCGGGATGGTGCCGAGAGAGCCCACCGTGCGGATTGTATGCCGTTCCGCGAAGAGGCTGAAGGACGAGCCCGCCTGCTCAAAGCCGGCAAAGAACAGCGCCGAGGCTCCAAACAGCGCGACAATCACCAGCATGCGCTTCTTTTCATCCGGCGTGAGTCCCGCCAGCAGAAAGGCCCAGATAAAGAAGACCGCCGCGATCCCGCCGATGATCCAGGCGGTGGTTTGGGCCAGAAAGACGGGATCAATCACAAGGATGCCGGTGGCACCCAAGACCATCAGCGTGCCGATGATGGCGATGCCCAGCACGAGAAGCAGCTTGTCACGTCGCATGTGCGCGGCCGGGTGCTCCGGCTGCTCGCCGATGTGGGCGATGCGATGTTTGGTGAGATGAAACTGCACCAAGCCCAGCATCATGCCCACCGCCGCGGCGGAGAAGCCCCAGCGCCAGCCAAAGCGCTGCGCCAGCCACGGGCACAGGATCATGCCGATGAAGGCACCGATGTTGATGCCCATGTAGAAGAGCGTGTAGCCGGCATCCCGCCGTGCTCCGCCTTCAGGGTAAAGCTGAGCCACCATCGTGCTCATGTTCGATTTGAGCAGCCCGGAACCAATCGCCACGATCACCAGGCCGAGATAAAACGCCTCTGGACGTTCAATTCCCAAGGTGATGTGTCCCAAAGCGATCACCACACCGCCCCACCATACCGCCCGCTTCATCCCGAGCAGGCGATCTCCCACCCAGCCGCCCGGCAGCGCCATCACATACACGAGTGCTGTATAGAGTCCGTAAACCGCCGTGGCCTGCGCATCGCTCAATTTGGCCCCCTGCACCTGATCCACCATGAACAGCACCAGCAGCGCCCGCATGCCGTAGTAGCTCATGCGCTCCCACATCTCGGTGAAAAACAGCGTCATCAATCCGGGCGGATGCTTCACAGGGGCGTTCATGGGAGGGCGGGGAGGTTTACAGGTAAGGTGAAAAAGCGTTCTCTCACGACGATGGCGAAACGCCAAGCCTTTATTGGCCCACCGATGCCTGCTCAGCGGCTGCGCAGGCCAAAGCCCGCCAGCAGCGACGCGGCGGCGGAGACCAGACCGCACACACCGGCACCTTTCGCGATGCCTTCACGCACCGAGTACCTTTCAAATTCCACCTTCGTGCGCACCGCTCCGGTTCGGTCCACATAACGGCCCTCACGCTGAATCACGGCCCCATCGGCAAAGTAGGGTAGCATGACGATCCCCGCGACCGCTGCCGCCAGGATGAAGACGACGAGCGAGCCGATTTGCACGCGAACCAAAAGACGGGTGAAGCTGGACTGAGTCATCGGACCGTGTCGATGGGTTCATCCCTGCCTCTCCTGCTCGCGGAACTGCGTCGGCGTGAGCTTGGTCATCTTCTTGAAGTCCTTGGAGAAGAAGAATTGATCGTGATAGCCCACCTGGCGGGCGATTTCCTTCACCGGGTCATCGCTCTCGATGAGGCGACGTTTGGCCTGATGAATGCGCTCGCGGCGCAGCCAGTCGATCGGGCTCGTGCCGAGGGAGGCTTTGAACTGCCGGCTGAAGTGGCTCTCACTCATGCCACTGAGCTGCGCCAGCTCCACGACCCGCGTGGGCATGTGAAAGTAGAGACGCATGCGCTCCACGGCCTTTTGCACTGCCAGCGGCAACTCGGGTTGGATCGCCCCCGGCTCCGAAAGCCGCGCATCAAATAGAATGCCAATGATCGCCGCCACCGCCGCGCTCGTCAGCGCCCCATCGCTCGGCCGCTGGCCCATCATACGCTCAAACGCCCGCTCAAACTCCTGTGCCACGGCCTTCACATCCAGCTTCTCAAACACCGGCTGTGAGCGAATCTGTAGCAGCTCCGAGATGCGATCCAGCGGGCGACCTTCCACCCGTAGCCAGTAGAGTTCCCACGGGTCCCGCGTTATCGCGCCATAGGCATGCGGATGGTGACAGTTCACCCAGATCAACGAGCCAGCGCTCACGTCATGCTTCTTTCCCGCCACTCGCAGCCAGCCCTTGCCGCTGAGGCAGAGAATGAATTCATGACCCGGATAGGTCTCCCGCTCGATGCGGTGATCGATCCCCGCTTTGAGATGCCCCGCTCTCACCACCGAATAAAACAAATCGCGCTGCCAGTCGGCAGGCGTGGCATACAAGTTCTGGTAAAACAGCGTTTCTTGGAACAGCGAAGGCATGGCGGGATATTACATCATAGCCCCTGTGGCTGTCGAGAACGGATTCAGCTAGGGCAGAAATCAGGCGAGCCATGCGCCTTGGTGAGGAGAAGGTTTTCGTGGTCACCGATAGGATGCGTGGCTTCCAGCCGCCCGAGCCGGAGGCTCGTGAGAACCACCGGTTTCGAGGACATCACCTCATACGACGCCACCGCGCCCCGGTGGGAGCGCGAGAAGCATTCGATGGCCGATTGGCATTCGTCCCCTTCTCGCGCCCCTCCACGGCGCAACGGCAGATAGATGGGGTGTCGGCGTGCTTCCGGTGGTTTCACCACCGGCTCATCTCTATCGAGCCTCCGGCTCGGGGCATCAGGTTGGCGTCATCGCCTCCAGCAACGTCGATTTCCTGCGTTCAAGCCCCCTCATCAAACCGCACCTCATGCGCCTCGCTGAGCGAGTTGCGATTTTGGAGTCGGGCGGCGAGAAGACGCATGGGGGATAAGTGCTAGGAACAATCGGAAAAGTGATCCAGAGGTTCGAAAACCAACCTTAGCACTTGCTTGAGTTGATGAAATCTTTCGGGTGGCAGTTCGAAGCACACCTCGATGACAGCAAATTTCAAATTTCGAATGCCCTTCACATTGAGGACAAAAGCGATCTTGGATGGGTGGATTGAAACGGACAATACTCCTTCATAGCAGCTGAACGCTTGGTCGTTCAGCTGAATATGAACACCGTCGAGACCCAGAGCAGCATCTTGCTCCGTCGGTGAAAGTATCCGTGACAGCAGAAGATATGATTCATCCGTTGAGCGAAAGCCCACTGTTCCGCAGCCATTTTCATCGTTTGGGTGAAAATAGACCTCAACTATATCAAGCGTCAGTTTGAGATTCGAGTTCATACAAGTTGCTGAGCCTCCCTCAACGCCAGCAGTTCATCAAACACGGCGCTGAGTTCGTCGCCTTCGATGTGCTTTTCGCGGAGGAGTTCGCGGAAGACGTCGCGGGGCCGGTGGTGAGGTGCATGGGAGTGCTTATGCATAAACGGCGCGGGGTGTGATGGAAATGGCAGATTGCGAGGCGACACATCGGTCGTATTCTTGGCCCCATGAAAACCGCCGCCATCAGCGAGCTTCCGAAGGTCTGGACTGACATTCTCCGCTGGGTCACTGCCGGAGAAGAAGTGCAGCTCACGGACAGCGACAAGACCGTCGCCCGCGTGCTGCCGCCTGGGCCTGCCGCGCCAGACTTCCTGGCTCGTGCCCAGGCGATCTGGGGTGAACAGCCCGAAGGGACACCGCTGAGCGCGCTCGTGGAGGAGGGGCGCGGAACGCGATGATCTATCTGGACACGGGTTGTCTGGTCAAACTCTACTACCCGGAGCCGGAAAGCTTGGCGGTGATCCGTCGAGTCGCTGGCAGGCCGGTGTTTTACACGCCCCTTCATGAGCTGGAGCTGACCAATGCGCTGAATCAGAAACGCTTTCACGGTCAGGCCGCGGAGATGCAGGTGGCCGCTGCCCTGGGGCTGATTCAGGCGGATCTTGCGTCAGGCGTGCTCGTGGCACCGACCTCGGTCTGGCAGACGCATTTCCAATCTGCGGTGCAGCTTTCGATGTCTCACACGCCGTCGATTGGTTGCCGTTCGCTCGACATCCTTCACTGCGCAATCGCCGCAGATCTCCAGGCGGCGGAGTTCAATACCACGGACGGCAGACAGAGTCGTTTGGCGCAGGCGATGGGGCTGACGTGGTCCCCGTTGTAACACGAAGAATCACGCCGTCACTCTTTCCTCCCTCAGCGCCAGCAGCTCATTAAACACGGCGCTGAGTTCGTCGCCTTCGATCTGCTTTTCCTGGAGGAGTTCGCGGAAGACATCGCGGGGCTGGAGGTCGTGGAGGGCGGGGCCGGTGGGTTGCCAGGGGGCGGTTTCGGAGACGGGGAGGTCGGCGAGGACTTTGAGGACTTCAAAACGGCCAGCGACGGCTTCGCGCACCTGACGGTCGAGATCGGGCTCGGGGGCGTCGAGCTTCACGGTGATCTCCGCCCAGCTCCCGGCAGGCACGGTTTGAAGATCGGCGGCCAGCGTGGCGCGGCTCACGGTGGCGCGGATGAGCTGACGGGCGGTGGGAATGGGCAGAATTTGAATGACTAACTCATTCATTCCTTTGTCCGCATTCCCCTGTCTTGTTCCGTCTTTTGAAGACAGAGGAATGCGGACAGGGGAATGTTTTTGGGTTTCAATGATGACGACGGATTTTTTGTCCGCAGCCTCGGAGAAGCTGAGGGGGATGGGGGAGCCGCTGTAGCGGATGGTTTCGAGGCTGGCGACGCGTTGCGGGCGATGGAGGTGGCCGAGGGCGGTGTAGTCGAAGCCTTCAAAGAGGTCCGCGCCGACGGCGCCGAGGTTGCCGATGTGGATGTCGCGCTCGCTGTCGCTGGTGGTGGCACCGAGGACGGTGAGGTGGCCCATGGCGATGACCGGACGGCCTTGCGCGAGGTGACGACACGCGGCGAGCTGCGCGGCGTAGTGGGCACGGATGGCGGCGCGGACCTGCTCATGCACGGCGGTGATGGTTTCACCGGCGGTGGCCTGGCGGAGATCGCGCTCACGCAAAAACGGTACGGCGGCCACGACGACTCCGCCGAGATCGACGACGTTGTTTTCGCTCGCGTGGCCGAACACATGCACGTCGAAGCGTTTTAAGAGCTCACGCGGGGCGTTGAGGTGGGAGGCGGAGTCGTGGTTGCCGCCGGTGATGACGGCCTTCACCGTTTTCAAATCGGCGAGACGCTTCAAGAAGTCGAAATAGAGCGCGACGGCATCCTGCGGCGGATTCGCAGCATCAAAGACATCGCCGCTGACGAGCAGCGCGTCGATTTTCTCGGCGCGGAGGGTTTCGAGGAGCCAATCGAGAAACGCGGCATGCTCCGGCAGGCGGTCACGCTCGACGAGTCGAGCGCCGAGATGCCAGTCGGCGGTGTGGAGGAGGCGCATGGCGGAGGGAAGGCAGGATTGACGATTGTCGAGCAATCGATTTTTGATTTTTGAGGTTCAAGACGGCGGAAGGAGGAGTTTTGAAGAAATGATGTTGGCCGGAAGGCGGAAGTGAAGCCACAGTTTATGCCTCTTGTCCGCCGAACTCCCGACCCGCCCTTCCTTGACTGCGAAATCACCGCCGTGGTGGTTGTGGCCGCATGTGCTGAGCCTGGAGGCGCCGCTGGTGGCGGTGCTGTGGCAGATCGGTCTCGCGAAGGCGCATGGGCTGCATCTCATGCCGATGGTGCATGCGGGCCTGGGACTGGTGGTGTGGATCATTTATGTGCTCGACCGGCTGTGGGACACGTTTCGCCAGCCGAAGGCGGAGCTGGATGTGCGGCATGCGTTTTACCATCGCCATCGCGTGCTCTTCCTGTCGCTTCTCGTGCCGTTGGCGCTGGCGGGAGCCGCGTGGATCGCTTTGAAGGAAATCCCGGAGGGCATCCTGTGGCAGGCGGTGAGCATCGCGGTCTTCGTGGCGCTGTATTTCTTCATCTATGTGGCCCGCATCGCCCCAGCGCTGATGCCGCGACCGCATGCCGCCGCCCTCCTCTTCGCGCTGGGCTGCACGGCGAGCATCCGCTTCTTCTCGATGCCAGAGACCTGGGCGGATCCGATGCTGGAATGCGCGGTTCTGACGCTGCTCTTCCTCGCGAACCTCAGCGCCCTCGCCGCGAAGGAGGAAGAGGCCGCTGGCAAACCCGCGCAATGGCGCGCCGCCCATCCCACCCTGCTCGGCGGCAATGTGCTGGTGATGGTGGCGATCCTCTATTTCATTCAAAAAGGCACCTTCGATGCCGTCCTGCTGGCTCCCGCCACGGCGGCCCTCGTCGGCTTGGCCCTCATGACCATCCTGCACCGCTTCCGTGGCAAAGTGAGCGTCGAGCAACATCGCGTGCTGGCCGATCTGGCGATGATTTTGCCGCTACCGGTGGTGTGGATGTGAGCGGCGGGCAATCTTTGGAGTGATGGAGTTGGGGAGTGATGCTTGGAAATCCATGACTCCAATACTCCACCACTCCAGCACCTTCACCGCCCCGGATGCCAGCGGTAGTGACCGGTGAGCGGAAATTCAAACAGGCGGTTTTCGCACTGCGGGCCCTGGCCGATGTTGTGAACGATCCAGGGCGTGGTGTCGCCATCAGGCGCGGGGACGACCAACGCAATGTGCGGGAGCTTCCCAGCGACGGTGCAGGTGATGAGATCGCCCGGAAGGTAGTCAGAGCCGTTTGGCGTGACGGGCAGCGAGGCTCCCTGACGCTTGAAAAACATCTGCAAATTCGGCACGCGGCGGTGGTCGATGTTTTTATCCGGCGCGGAGAGGCCCCAATGCTTCGGGTAAGCGGCAAAGTGACGCTTCATGTCCTCGTGAACGAGCTTTTGAAGGTCAAAACCGAGCTTCCGATAGCTGCGAACGACTTCGTCCGTGCACACGCCAGTGCCCTCGGGCACATCCCCGCCGGGATAATCGAGCCGCACATAGGCCGGATCATAGCGCACGACCTGATGCGTGCGGTCCAGCGCCGCATGCACCAGCCGTGAAGCAAGGCTGCCATCTTCTGGCATGTGCTTCCGAGCTTGTTCCGCCTGCTCATGCGTGGTCTGTGCCTCCACCGAAACGATGGCAAGAGCGAGCAGAAGCCAGGTGCGTAATTTCATGGCGGAGTAAATCAAAAGCCCACTGTGTAAAAGAAGCCTTGGGAAACCATTTCGGCCTCCGGCAGCGTGATCCAGCGCTCTTTGTATCGCTCGCCCCAACTGTCGCTGAAGGCAATTTCGTTGGTGTCCTTGTTGTAGCCGATGATGAGCACGACGTGGCCGCTTTCCTTGTCTTTGCGAAGCGACGTGCTGGCGGCCTCGCCGGTGACTTTGGTCTTCCACTCAGCCCAGTTGGTGACGTCTTTGCGGGCCTTCGTGCGCTCGTTGGCGGTCTTGTTGAAATCGTCCGTGCTGAAAAGCGTCCAGATGACCGGGATGCCCTTGTCGATGTGCTTTTGCAGTTCCTTGAGTTTCAGCTCTCCCTGCCAGGCGTCGGCTGAGCGCAGTTTACTTTTTATTTGCCTAGCCATGCCTTCAAAGATGGCCTGCATGCTCGTCCCACCGCCGAAGCCGGTGTTTCCCTTGTTGGCGATGATGTACATGTCCGCCGGGATGCCGAGGAAGCGCATGGCACGCTCGGCAGTGGCGGGAGCGCAGTAGCCTTTCGGGCCTTGATCGACCATCGGGATGTCGCCGATAACCACATCGCCGTTTTCGCGTTTTTCGAGATTAGCCAGGACACGCGCTTTGATGTCCCTGTCCACGGTGTCCTCCACCTTGCCGCCGGCATCGGCAAAGGCACTCGGCATGATCTGGATGCCGACGTACTCGCCTTCCACATCGGCCAGCAGGAGGCTGTGACCACGCCAGTCCCAGCGCAGCATGTTTTCCCGCACGGACTGCGAATCACCGATGCGCTCCTTCTTCGGCGCGCCGAGTTGTTTCGTCAGCGCGGCGGTGATGGCGGCCACATCCTTGTCCATCGCCGTTTTGACGATGGCGGCGGCCTTCGCCGGCGGGGTGTCCTTGTCGAAATGCATCTCGCCGCCGCCCTTCGCGCTGAAGAGATCGCCCTTGTTGGCAAAGACGAGGGAGAAGGACGTCACGCGGTCATTCTCCGCATACATGGCGACCGAGTAGGGGTGCGCTCCGAACATCTGGAAATCGTCCTTCGTGTAGCTGCGGAAGCTGCTCGCGACCTTCGTCTTCGACTCCGCCGGGAGGTCGAGCTTCTGCGCCAGCTCCTCGGCTGGGCTGTCCCAAAGCGAGGTCTCCGAGAAAAGCGGCTGGCCGATGGCTTCATTCACGGTTGCGGGCTCCAGCTTGTCATTCGGCGAGGGTTTGTAGGTCGCCTTGCTGGTCACTGGCACGGGAGCGGTCGCCGGCATCGACTTCAGATACTGCTGATCCGCCGCGGAAAGCGAGGCCACCGGCAGCGTGAACTGCTGGCCAGCCGCCGTCACGATGGTCACATTCGCGCCGCTCACGCCGAGAACGCGGGCTTGAATCGTTTTACCTTGGGCATTGGTGAAGGTGCGCAGTTCCGCCTGGGCCATGGCGAGGCCGGAGAAAGCGGCGAGAGCAAAGAAGAGACGGGTGGGGGTCCTCATGACGGTGTTTTTATCGGAAGGGTTCCCAAACGTCAAGGTCGCCGCCACGCCGAAACTTCCCGCGCCCTGCGCCGTTTGAAGCGCTCGCATGAAAAAGCTCCTGCCATTCCTTGCTTTCTTTTCGCTTAGCGCCGCCGCCCAGCAGCGTCCCAATCCCTTCACCAACTGGGACCGCAACCAAGACGGCAAACTCAGCCCGGACGAGCTGCCAGAAGGTCTGCGGAAGAATTTTGACCGTGTGGATACCGATAAGGACGGCTTCATTTCGAAGGCCGAGCACGAAGCCATCTTCAACCGAGCCGCGCAGGCACTTAACAACGCCCTCACGCCGCAGGGCATCGACGCGAAGCGCGACATCGCCTACGCGGACACCGAGAATCCCCGCCAGCGTCTCGACCTCTACCTGCCGAAGAAACGGGCGAGCGACAAGCCGCTGCCCGTCATCGTCTTCATCCACGGTGGTGGCTGGAAGGGCGGCGATAAAGCGGGTGGCATCAGCAACGTCGGCCGCTTTGTGGGCAGCGGAAACTATGCGGGTGTCTCGGTGGGCTATCGCCTCACCGGCGAGGCTCAGTGGCCAGCGCAGATCCATGATTGCAAAGCCGCCATCCGCTGGATCAAAGGCAACGCCCAAGAGCATGGGCTCGACGCCTCGAAGATCGCCGTGTGGGGTTCCTCTGCCGGTGGGCATCTCGTCTCCTTCCTCGGCACCAGCGGCGATTTGAAATCCCTCGAAGGCACGCTCGGCAAGCACACCGATCAAGACAGCAAGGTCACCTGCGTGGCGAACTTCTTCGGCCCGGAAAACTTCCTCACCATGGTCACCCAAAAAAGCACCGTGGACCGCACGACCGCCGACTATCCTGAGGCCTTGCTGCTCGGCGGTCGCGTGCAGGAAAAGCAGGAAGCCGCGAAGGAAGCCTCGCCCATCACCCACATCTCCGCGGGCGATGCGCCCGTGCTCACTGCCCACGGCACCGAGGACCCGCTCGTGCCTTATGAGCAAGCCACGGAGTTCGATGCCGCCTTGAAAAAAGCCGGGGTGGAATCGCTCCTCATCACCATGACGAATGGCGGCCACGGTTTCCGCAGTCCCGAGCTCGACCAGCGCCTCCAGCAATTCTTCGACAAGCACCTCCGCGGCATCCCGGCGGAGATTTCGACCTCGGCGATCACCGTCGAGTCGAGAAAGTGAGGCAAACGACCTCGCTTTCTTCATTCATCAAAGGCACCCACGAGCAAGGCTTGCTCTCGATGCTTGTCAGGGGAACGATTGGCGAAAGCCGTCGCTCATGGCCGCGTTCCCACGATCCGCCATGAAGCCCCTGCTCGTCCTCCTTTCATCATTCTGCCTTCTGCATTCGTCCTTCGCTGCCGAGCAGCGCCCGAACTTCCTGATCATCATCGGCGACGACCTTTGCTATCGCGATTTGGGCTACGAGGGCAGCCCGGATGTGAAAACGCCGCACCTCGACAAGCTCCGCGGCGAGTCGATGCACCTGCGCGGCATGTTCAATCCCGCCACGAGCTGCTCGCCGACGCGTCATGCGCTCTACACGGGCCTCTTCCCCATCCGCAGCGGCGCGTATCCGAACCACACCCGCGCTTATGATGGAACGAAGAGCCTCTTCACGCATCTGAAGGCCGCGGGCTATCGCGTGGCCTTGCAGAACAAGGAGCACGTCGGCCCAGCAGCCTCGTTTCCGTATGAGCACCTCGACGGCGCGGACGATCTCACGGCGACCACCGCCTTCGTCACTCGCGATGCCGCGCAGCCGTGGTTCATGGTCTTCGCCTCGAATGACCCGCACGGACCGTGGAATCGAGGCCCCAAGTATGATCCGGCAAAGATCACCGTGCCGCCTTACCTGCATGACAACGCCACCACGCGTGCCGGACTGGCCGCCTACTTCGGCGAGATCAGCCAGCTCGACGAACAAGTCGGAGCCTTGATGAAAATGCTCGCAGAGGCGAAGCAGGCGGAGAACACCGTCGTCCTCTTCGTCAGCGAGCAAGGCAGCAGTTTCCCCTATGGCGGCAAATGGAGCGTCTATGACAATGGCATTCATGCCTCGGCCATTCTGCGCTGGCCGGGCAAGGTGAAGGCTGGCAGCAGCACCACCGCGCTTATGCAATACGTCGATGTCCCACCCACCTTCCTCGCCGCTGCAGGCATTGACCCCACGAAGATCGACGTCGGTTGCCCGGATGCGCATGGAGCCACGGGCTTTGATGGTCGCAGCTTCCTCCCGGTGCTCCTCGGCCAAGCGGACACGCTGCGCGATCACGTCTTTGCCCAGCACACCACCATCGGCACGAATGGAGCCATCGGCCCTTATCCGATGCGGGCCGTGCGGGACACGCGCTACAAGCTCATCCGCAATCTCACGCCTGAGCTGACCTACACCATCGGTGGCATCCACCAAGGCCAGCCCATCGAATCCTGGCAGCAGGACGCCAAAAACGATCCCGCGCTCGCCGCTCGTGTCGCTCATCTTTTCAATCGCCCCGCCGAAGAACTCTACGACCTGCAATCCGACCCCGACGAAACCAAAAACCTCGCCGCCGATCCCGCGCTGGCACCCATCAAAGCCGCACTGCAGCAGCAACTCGACACTTGGATGATTCAGCAAAAGGACCAAGGCCTCGAAACCGAAAACCTCGCTCCCACTCGCCAGGGAAAAAGCGACGAAGGCCGCCCCTCTCCGAAGAAGAAAGGCAAAGGCAAAAAGAAGAAAGCCTGAGCCACTCGCCAACCCAAACACGTTTCCACTGCTCACCATGAAGCCCCTGCTCATCCTCCTTTCGTCATTCGCCGTTGCTTCGCTACGCTCACCCCTGCGGGGCAGCAAACGCTTCGCGTTGCTGGCTGTCTCGCTTTGCTCGGCTCTGGTTTCGTCATTCGCTGCGGAGCAGCGCCCGAACATCCTCTACATCCTCGCGGATGACATGGGCTTCTCCGACATCGGCTGCTACGGCAGCGAGATCGACACACCGAATCTCGATGCGCTGGCGAAGGCCGGGCTGCGCTTCACGCAGTTCTACAACACGGCTCGTTGCTGTCCCACGCGAGCCTCGCTTCTCACTGGGCTTTATCCGCATCAGGCAGGCATCGGGCACATGATGGAGGACCGGAAGCTCGAGGGCTACACGGGTAACTTGAACCAAAAATGCGTCACCATCGCCGAGGCGCTGAAACCGGCTGGCTACAAGAGCTACGCCGTCGGCAAATGGCACGTCACGAATGTCACACACCCGAAGAGCGATGCCGATAAGTTCAACTGGCCGCTCCAGCGCGGCTTTGACCGCTTCTACGGCACCATCCACGGCGCTGGCAGCTTTTTCGACCCCAACACGCTCACCCGCGACAACACCTACATCTCGCCCTTCAACGACTCGGAGTATCCAGCCGCCGATTACTACTACACCGATGCCATCAGCGATCACGCCGCCCGCTTCATCCGCGAGCACGACAAAACGAAGCCCTTCTTCCTCTACGTCGCCTACACCGCCGCGCACTGGCCCATGCACGCCAAAGAAAAAGACATCGCCAAATACAAAGGCCGCTACGCCGCTGGCTACGAGGCCATTCGCAAAGCACGCTACGAAAAGATGCTCAAAGAAGGCGTCATCACCGCCGCCAGCACGACGAACTGGCCGCTGCCGCCCGACTTGGGCGAAAAAGAATTCTGGGAGTGGGACCAGCGCAACATGGAGGTCTTCGCCGCCATGGTGGACAACATGGACCAAGGCATCGGCCGCATCGTGCAGACGCTCAAAGACGCCGGGCAGTATGAAAACACGCTCATCTGCTTTTTGCAGGACAACGGCGGCTGCGCCGAAGGCATGGGCCGCGGCCCCCAAGGCCCGCCGCTTGCCGAAACGCCCTCGCTGCCACCTTTGAGCAAGGATTACCTCCAGCCCGACATGATCCCGAGACAAACCCGCGACGGCTTCCCCATGCGCCAGGGCAAAGGCGTCATGCCAGGTGCAGGCGACACCTACATCGGCTACGGCGAAGCCTGGGCCACCGTGTCGAATACGCCCTTCCGCAAGCACAAGCACTGGGTCCACGAAGGCGGCATCAGCACCCCGCTTATCGCGCATTGGCCGGCGGGGATGAAGACGGGGAGAGCAGGAGACAATGAGACGGGGAGAATCGTACATGAGCCTTGCCACCTGATTGACCTCATGGCGACGGCGGTCGATCTCGCCGGAGCAGTCTATCCCGCCAACGTGAAGCCCATGGAAGGAAAGAGCTTCAAACCGCTGCTGGTCTCCCCCTCTCCAAGTCTCCCTGTCTCCGAGTCTCCTCGTCCTCTTTTCTGGGAGCACGAAGGCAATCGCGCCGTGCGTGTCGGCGACTGGAAACTCGTCTCCGAGCACAACAAGTCCTGGGAACTCTACCACATCGCCCAAGACCGCTCTGAGCAGCACGATCTCAGCCAGCAGGACCCCGAACGCGTGAAGCAAATGACCGCTTTATATCACGCCTACGCTGCACGGGCCAACGTCGAGCCTTGGGAGAAAGTGATCCCGAAACAGCAGCCGAAAGCAGGCAAGAAGGGCAAGGGAAAGACGAAGTAGTGTGACTCACGCCGCGAGCGCCTCATCAAACCTCGCGATGAGGTCGGCGGTGTCTTCGAGGCCAGCGGAGACGCGGAGAAGCCAGCGGCTCACGCCGACGCTTTCCACCCATGGCAGCTCATCGTAATGAGCGAGGAGGGTGTAAGGGCAGGCGAGGGTGAAATTCGTGCCGAGGCTGGGGCCTTTGGTGACGCGTAGCGCATCATACACCACCGGGCTGCGTGCCTCGGGGTTCTTCAACGTGAAGGAGAACAAGCAGCCGTAGCCGCCGTTTTCGCGGCGGATGAACTCATAACCGCGTCCACCATCCACCTTGGCATGCCAAACGCGGTCCACCGCCGGATGCGAGCGGAGATGCTCGCCGAGAGCGGTCGCGTTCTGGCTCATGCGCGTGACACGCTCGACGAAGTCGCGGCTGTGTTGTTCCAAGGAGACCGCATCGCCACGCCACAGCTCGTGATCGGCATTCGCATGTAGAAAGGCAGAGAACGCGGCGTGATGCGGCGAGCGGCGATTCAGCACCACACTGCCGGCGAGTACATCACCCGCCCCAGAGAAGCTCTTCGTGAGGCTGGTGGTCACCACATCGGCCACGCGATGTGCATCCGCATGTGCCACGGTGGAAATGGTGTCATCGACGATGATGGGCGTGTCCGGCTGGGTGGCAGCGCGGATCTCCAGCAGGCGCTCAAAGTCCACGCAGCGCAGCAGCGGATTGCTCGGCGCTTCGCAGAAGAGGCCCGCGAGCGCTTCACCCTTTAGCAAAGCGCGCAGATCCTCATATTCGCTGTCTTGAATCATCGGCAGGAAGTGCGCTCCGCTGCCCAAACGCTGCTGCAGCTTCAACACATCCACATACGGGAAGTCGAGCTGAGCGGTCTTCCGTCCGGGGAAGAGCGTCGTGAGCATGCGATGCACCGCGTAGTTCGCCGCCATGCCGCTGGGGAAAAGAAACACATCTTCCGGCTGCTGCCCGGCGAGCGCGGCAATGCGGGCGCGGATGGTTTGATTCGCCTCGTGGCCCTGCATCGCGGAGACACCGGCTGGATGCGTGCCGAGTGCATCCGCTGCCTGGCGGGTGCTCACGCATTCGCCGCAGAAGCGCCAGAAGCGCCGCGCTTCATCGTAGGCCGCGGCAGGAAAAATGGCCACGCCGAGCCGCTCATCGGTCCACGCGGTGGCGCGGCCGGTTTGAATGAAATCGAGGCAGCGCTGCGCATGCACGAGACGAGGGAAGACGAGACAGCGCTCGCCTTCCTTGGCGAATTCACGCTCCGCCAGAGCGAAGAGCGAGCTGATCGCTGGCGGGCAGCAGAAGCGTGGGTAGCCGCTTTGGAAGCTTGCGACGATCTCGGGATCTTTTTCCTCGTAGCCGATGACATGTTTCCACAGTGGCAGACACACGGACACGCCAAATTCGTGCGGCGGGATGGCCTTGCCGAGGTCGGTGGCATGGCAGAGCGGGTGCTGGAGGAGGTCGGTCATCGGGGGCGGGTTTTCTTCACGCAAAGCCGCCACCGCGCAAAGGATGATTGCGGAGGATTTGCGCACCCGGTAAAGGACACGACATGAGCGACCTCGCCGAACGCATGCGCCACGACCTCGAAGAGATCGGGCGCACCTGCATGCCCTTTGGCAAGTTTGGTCCGCAGCACTTCCCGCCCAATGGCGCTCCCATTTTTGACATTCCCGCCGAGTACCTCGCTTGGTTCGCCAACAAAGCCGGCTTTCCCAAAGGTCGCCTCGGCGTGCTGCTGCGCATGGTGTATCAAATGAAGGTCGATGGCAGTGACATTGTGTTTGAGCCCTTTCGGAAGCGAAACGGCGGGCGGACCCCTCTGCGACCCGAACGGCCAAAAACCATCGTGCGGAACGATGACCTGCCGTTTTGATCAGCGAGTCATTTCATACACCTGCGCATGCTTGGCGATGCCGATGCGTGGCCCGTGAAACCCGCGACGGATGAGCTCCTTGCGCAGATAAAGCATCATCCCGGCATGGGAGACGAGCAGCACCTCTTCGTTTTGCGATTCAATCAAATCGGCCACCGCGTTCACGCGGGTGAAAAAGGCATCACGCAGATGCCTTTGCGAGGCATGCCCACTCAACCAAGCCAGACGGATCACCATCCGCCAGGCCCACACCGGCAGCCGCAGCTCGCCCGTGCCAAAGGGGCCAAACTCCGCCTCTCGCAGCGTGGGGAGCCGCGTGATCTCGCCGCGAAACAGCGCCCGCGCCGTCGTCTCCGCCCGCGGCAGATCGCTCGTGTAGCAGCGGGACCAGCGCGGCGTTTCATCGGCCACCGGAAAGGGGTTCACCTCCGCGATGTCGTAGTGTGCACGCCATGCCTGAAGCTCCGCCGAAGTGCGCCAGCCAGTCGGCCAAGGCACCGAGACGGGAAAGTGACGCGCGAGGCCGATGCGCAGGGCTTGCTTCTTCATGGTGAGTGGAGTGGGGATGTAGTCCATGAAACCGAGCACGCAAGAGACCTGACCCGAGGGACCCACTTGGCTTTTGCATGGTCCGCCAGTCGAGCGCCGTATTGCCAAGCTCATGCATTCCTTGTCGTCACCCGCCCAACTAGCCTTGAAGCTCGTCTTCATGGCCCTCGGCATGGTGGGAAGCCTCGGTGCCCAAGATGATGACGGTGCCATCCCACGGCCCATGCGAGAGGAGACCTTCGAGGCACTCATGGCGAACCCGCCTTTCACCCGCTCGCTCGGCTTCTCCGACTCCATCATCCTCACCGGCGTGGCCAAATTTGATCAGGACACCTTCGCCACCCTGATGGACACCAAGACGATGGAATCTCAAATCGTCTCCAAGACACCGAACCGCGAGGGCTGGCAGTTGATCGGCGTCGGCGGGCATCCTGCTCGGACAGAAACCTGGATCGCCAAGATCCAAATCCGCGGTGGAGAGATCGTCTCCATCCGCTATCAAAAGCCGCCGCCCCGCCCGCCGAAGTCTGGCACCAGTGGCAAAGGAGGTAGCAGCAGCGGAGGTGGCAATCTGCCTGCGATCAGCGACAAACAGGTCAGCGAGGCCAAAGCCGCCGCGCTGAACTACAAAGATGGTTTCCTCGCCGATGGGTACCCCGACAAACCGCCGGCGGAGATGGTTTCCAAACTTTCACGCCTCAGCACCTCGCAGCGCGAGGAGATCAACCGCACCATGTTCGGCCATCGCAACCAAGGCCTCGGCCTCGACGCCCGCCGCCAGATTTACGAAGGCCTCGTGGAGCGTGCGATCCAGCGGCGGTGAAAATCGCGCGGTCTTACTCTGCTTGGAAAACCAAGCCCGTGTCCTCGCGGATACGGTCTAGCTCGTCGAAAGCGGGATTGACGGCAGGCAGAGGCGGATCGGTCTGGCGTGTGTAGATGGGGCGCGCCGGGTCTTGCAGAAGGGCGAGGATCTCAGGCTCACCTTCGGCGGCTTCGAGGGGCGATTGCGGCATGCCATCGCCCCAGCGCCCAGTGTCGCGGTTCGCGCCGTGTTTGAGGAGCACTCGCAGGCCGTCGGGCGACTTCCGATAGATCACCTCCATCAGCAGGCCCCACCAGTCTCCCCAGGTATCGGTGAAGAGCGACTTGTCATTGAGGTGGGTCGCCTCCGTTTCGAGCAGCAGATCGAGCAAATCCCAGTTGTCCTGTTCGCAGGCTGCTTTGAGTTGAGAGCGAGAGATGGATGCCATGGGAGATGGTGGACAAAGCGCGTCGGAGCAGCACCAAAGCCGCGTTCACGATGGCATGCGTAGTCTTCAGCCTGCATCGGGCAAGCCAGAAAGACGAGGATGAAGACCGTTTGGAGACAGGTGGTACCCATGGAGAACAGAAATCTGACTCACCGAAAAATCCACTTCTGAAACCATCTCTGCGGTTTTCTAACCTCTGCGGTGTTGCCGCTTCTGGGAACCTCGGCTCGGCAAGGCCAACCTGCCGCTTTGGCGGACCCATCCACTGTGGGTTTGAGTGTTTGTCAGACAGTTGCAGGCTCACGTCATTTCCCCCAGCCTGGTGTCATTTCCCCACCTTCAAAGTAGCCGTTTGCTAAGGGTGGCTGGCTCGCCCATGGAGCGGTTCATGATTCATGCCACCGCACTGATCGATCCGCTCGCTCAAATCGACTCCAGTGTCTGTATCGGGGCTTATGCCTTGATCGAGGGGCCGGTGAAACTCGCGGCCGGTGTCGTCATCGGGGCTCATGCGCAGGTGATGGGTGATACCACCATCGGCTGCGGCACCCGCATCGGACGGGCGGTAATCATTGGAGAGTTGCCGCAGGATTTGTCCTTTGACCCAGCTACACTCAGCAAGGTGATCATCGGCAGGAATAATGTGATCCGCGAGCAATGCACCATCCACCGCGGCTCCAAGCCCGGCAGCGCGACCCAGATCGGCGATGACAATTTCATCATGGCCAATGTCCACTTCGCCCATGATGTGCAGGTGGGAAATCACAACGCGGTGGCCAATGCCGTGCTCTTCGCCGGTCACACGCATCTGGGCAGCCACTGCTTCATCGGCGGCGGCGCGGGGTTTCATCAGTTCATCCGCATCGGTGACTATTCGCTGGTGCAGGGACACAGCAGCATCAGCAAAGACGTGCCGCCCTACTCCTCCGTGAACCGGCTGAACCGCATGTCCGGCCTCAACATCATCGGCCTGAAGCGCCAGGGCTTCACCACCTCCGAACGCGCCGCCATCAAGCAGCTGTTTCATCTGCTCTTCTGCTCCGGCCGAAACCTCACCCAGGCCCTCGCCGAGGCCGCCACTCACACGTGGCCGGAAAAAGCCGCCCACCTGCTCGCCTTCATCCAGTCGCCGAGCAAAAAAGGCGTCTGCTCCGTGACGCACCGCGACAGGGAGGATTGAGGGCCAGATATTCACTCTTGACCATGCGGGTGGGGCGAGAGCATCTGCGGGTCGTCTTCCGACCTCTTCCATGAAGCTTTGCCAACTTCCCGCCTGCCTCCTTGCCACTGTTTTCATGGTCGGCACGTCGTTGGCCCAGCTGGCGGAAGAATATCGTTCGTGGACCAACACGGCGGGCAAGACTCTCGAGGCCACGCTGGTCTCCGTGGATACGGCCGCACGCCGCGTAAAGATCAAGCTGAAGAGCGGCATGGAATACGAGGTGCCGATCGCCAGCCTGAGCCCGGCGGACTTGGCGTATGCGAAGACACGCTACGCGGCGATGCAGGCCGCCACCCCGGCGTCCGCGGAAGGAGCGGGAAAGTCCGTGCCTCCGCGGCCGCAGATCACCGTTTTGCCTGCCGCGAAGTTCAAGGCACCGTCGGCGAATGATTACCTCAGCGGCATCGCGAAGGGGCGCCCGCGTCTGATCCAAAACGCGGCCGGTTGGGCGGCGATCAAGAATCAAATCACCCAAGATCCCGCGCTGACTAGGCTCATGGCCACGCTCAAAGCCTCTGGCGAGGATTTGCTCAAAGATCCCGAGTTAAACCGCATCAACGGCGAAGGTGACTCAGGCGAGGGCGCCCGCGCCATCTATCGCATGGCCTTGCTCGCCGCGCTGCACTTCGGCGATGGCGATCTGAAATGGAAGGATCGCGCCGTGCGCGAACTCATCCTGCTTTGCGACAAGACGAACTTCCGTGACTGGCATCCCGCCGATGCCGGGTCCGTCGCCGACATGGTGATCGCCGTCACGCTCGGCTACGACTGGTTCCGGGATGGCCTCCAGGCCACACAGGCAGCGGAGATTCGCGCCTTCCTCCGCCAGAAGGGCGTGGACGCGCTGATCGCCCATATCCAGGACAAACCCGTGCCGCCCACGGCCTTTGCCACCGCACCGGAAGGCAGTGACGCCAATCCCGAAGCGCCCGCGACGAAGATTGCCGCTCCGGTGACTCGACAAAAGATGCGCATCGCCTCCGCGCTCATGCTGAATGCCATCGGCTTTGTCGATGAGGACCCGAAAATGGCCAAAGACTCGGCCAATGCCGCCGCGAAGGTCTTTGGTGAAGGCCTTCTGCGTTTTGCCCCCGCTGGCATCTGGCCCGAGGGCATCGAGGCGGGTGATGCCGTGATCGACTACGCCGCGATGGTGATCCAGTCGCTCCGCAGTGCCTCAGGCAAGGACTTTGGCCTCAGCATGCTGGAAGGCATCCCGCAGTTTGGTCTCGCCCGCCTGCACCTCTACGGCCCCACCGGGCAGCCCTTCCATCTCCGGGCGGATGCAGCCGGTGACGGCCTCCGTCCATGGATCACCACCTGGCTGGCCGGTCTGCATGGCAATCCGGGCATCCCGGCCTTTGACGCAGGTGACACGATGGCCGTGGACACGGCTTACTTCAGCGGCGTGGGCCATTATCTTTACTACCATGCTCAGGCCGCGATCAACGGCACGCCGGAGGCCTTCGATTTCGCCACCCCAGGCGGCCTGGCTGCCACCGTGCGCAGCGGCTGGGGCGGCGATGACCTCTACATCGCCATCAAGGGCGGAGACAATCGCGACCCGCATGCCCAGCTCGATATCGGCACCTTCGTGCTCGATGCCGGCGGCATTCGTTGGGGTCAGGAACTCGGCGTGGAGAATGGCTTCGACAGCGGTGCTGCGCTCACGCCCGAGGACCGCCGGAAGCGCTACGACCATTTCCTCGAAGGCACGCGGGGCCAGAGCACGCTGACCTTGGGCGGTGCCAACCAAGACCTCGATGCCCCTGCCAGCGTGCTCGTCACCCAATCGACACCCGACACCGGACTCGCCATCATCGACATGACCAAGGCCTATCCAAAGGACGCCTCTCAGGTACATCGCGGCATCAGGGTTGTGCGGGGTGCCTCGCCCTACCTCGTCATCCAGGACGATCTCACCGTCAAAAAGACCCAGCCGCTCGTCTGGAGCATGCAGACTAGGGACACCGACATCACGGTGGATGGCCCCACCGCCACGTTGAAGCAGGGCGACCGGCAACTCATCGCCACCCTCGTCTCTCCGAAAGGTGCCACCTTCAGTTCCGAGGAGCCTCCGCCTCCCCTCGACCCGGAGAACGGTCGCAAGCTCGGCAAGGCCACCTCTGACGTCGAAGGCGAGAACATCCAAACGCTCAAGGCCACCGTCGCAGCTGCCAGCGGCAACATCAGCCTCTGCATCACCTTCACCCTGGGACCTGCCGCTCCCGCGCACCGCCACCAGCCGATCAGCGATTGGGTGAAGAAGTAGCGAGGGCGGGATTGATGCTCGTACTCGATCTAAAGTCCAAACCAGTGCCCCTAGGTACAAGAAGGTTACATCGCGAAAGTTGGGATAACCGCAGCGCACCTGAACTCAAGGCAGCTTGATTGTAGAACGGAGAGTAACTTACCGCAGATTCAGGGAGGCCCACAGATTGGTTTCTGAACAATCTGCTGGCCTCCTTGAATCTGCGGGAGCTTTTCTGAGTCTCTGGTCGCTGGCAGAAGTTATTCGGGGGAAATCCATTTCAGAGCTCAACTCTGCAGTGTTGCCTCTTCTGGGAACCTTGGCTCGGCAAGGTCGGCCGGACGTCATCTACTGGCCTTCAGGCTTGGATGATGGACATCAAACCGGCCAGTTCATTGAAATGGGCATCTTGGCAGTAAAGCGGCAGGCCATGGCTTTTGGCGGTGGCGGCGATCCAGAGGTCGTTTTCCGGGATGGGCTTGCCTTTGAGCGCGAGAGACTGCTTGAGCTCGGCATACGCGGTGGCGGTGGCGTCATCGGGGAGGAGGAGAACGACATCCCGTGAAAATCGCTCCCATTGCTCGACGGCGCGGCGGCTGTTGCCAGCCCGATGAAGACCGAAGCGCATTTCACCGAGCGCGGTGAGCGGGAGATAAAGCTCCGTGGCCGCCTTGAGCGTGGCGGCAATCGCAGGATCGGCCGTCCGCATATGCCGGACGATGACGCTGCTGTCGAGGGCGAGACTACCAGGCGTTTTCATCGATTTGACTGCATTCGGCCAGGGCGGCCTCCAAGGCCTCGCCTTCACCACCCGCGAGGCTGCCGGAGGTTTCATCAATCATGCGCTCCCGGCGCGCACGCCGCTCTTCCAGAAGGGTATGAATGTAATCCGCCGCTTCCTCCAGCCGGTCGGCAGGCATGCGGCGCAGTTCGTCGATGAAGGGCAAGGCAGTCGTCATGCCTTGAGGTTACAAGCATCGGCCGGAGTTGTCGAGATGCTTCAAAAGGTGGGCTGGATGCCCGATTCTCTCCCGTGACGAGCCTGCTTCATGCCGATGTCCCGCGCAGTTGCGAGAGGGGGGACGCGCTCGCCGGGAGACGAAAGCGCCTCGTCCAGCAGCGATTCGAGCGCGTGGGATGCCTGACGGCCATCAACAGTCTTCGCCGCGACTTCCAAGGCCCGATCCAGGCTCGGGAAGTGACCCTTGGCGACCTGCTCGCGGAGCAAGGCTTCGACTGGGGCAGTAAGGGTGGCAGTCATGGGACCATCGTATTCCTTCGCCTGCGCCGGGCAAGCTCCAAACGCCCGGCTTCCTCGTGTGCCTGACGACGACAAGAGAGGGGCCGCCACTTTGTTAGACAGTTGCAGCCTGACGTCATTTCCCTTACAAACGGATGAACTATTGACTTCACAAGTATGAGGGAATAGCCTCTAATTCCTATCTTTACACACCTTATGAAGAACACACACCGCTTACGAATTCTCAGTCTCTTGATACCAGCTTTCTGTTTTTGTAGTTGCACCCAAAACGCAGTCAATGACTCCACTTTCAAAATCCAAGGTGCCAAACTGCGCACGAACGGAGCGTTTAAGACGCAACTTCTGATGACTGGCACCAGAACTACTGCCGGGCCCAACAGTTTCACGAACTACAAACAATTGCGGCCCATTGGTGAGTTCCAAGGTAAGGTGACGGTCTCGATGAAAGTCGATCAGGTCAAAGGCCTTAAAGGAAAACTCACTGCACAAGGCATACCTTATGTGACTGCACCTGAGGTGGTCGCGGAAGGAACGAATAAACAAAGTGGAACCTTCGTCGTTGTGGCTGTGAATGAGAAGGAACAATTACTCAGAGAACTCCAGAAACCCGAAAATGCCCACCTGGTGAGAATGCTTAGCAGGCAGAGAGAACCGCGGATAGTTACTGCTGTCGCGACTACGTTGAAACATAAGAATGAGGTCAAAAATGAGTTGGGGGCCAACGCTGCTGTTGATTTGAAAGTAGTTGGAGCGCCTGGCGGTAGTGTGGGGATCGAGTTAAAGACTACCAACAACGCAACCTTCGAATTCTCAGACAACACTGTCTTCGCTTATGAGATGAGCATCCCTGGTTGGCAGCGTGACCAAAGTGGAAAACTCTATGTGGTGGACTATGTCGAGGATCGTGTAGGAGGCCGTCATCCCAAACTCATTGACGGTGCATTCGAAAATCCTGCTGAGGCACCTCGAGTTTCTAACGATCAACTTCTTCTTGTTGACCATTAACAATGGTGAATGCGAAGAAACTCCGCCTACCTTGAATTGGTAGGCGGAGTTTTTGTTTCCATGTTTGCATTGAACAAACACTTCGAAATATATGAACGGCGAAAATAAATAAGGATTCTGATTCACCCAAACAAACTCATCTGCCCCGCGTCTTCATCGTTGCGGGGCTTTTTGCGGGCTTTGGCGGGGACGGGGACTTCGTTGACACTTTCGGCGGGCACTAAAAGCCTGGCTTCTTTTCACGTTCCAGCCGCGCCGTCTGTCTCACCGGCCAAAGCCCTCCATGTATTTGGGATTCGTCGCCAAGTCCTTCGGCAACTTCTTGCGGACAGAGCCCGCCAAATCACGCGCCAGATCGTAGCAGGAGGTCGCACGGGCCGATTTCGCCGGCTCCAGCTCACGTTCCAGCGCCGCGCGGACCACCGCCGACTTCGTCAGACGCCGCGCACGGCTTTCCTGTTCCAGCCGGAGCAGCAGCGATTCGGGGAGTTTGAGAGAAAGAGTGCTCATGAGTGGCGCATGGAAATACAAGCCATTCTCGGCGGCAATACCCAATCTGGGCCTGCGTGCAGACAAGTTGCGCCGAAAGCGATCTGAGATCCGTCTGTCAGCCAATTGCAGTCTGACGACATTGTTATGGGTGATTTGTGCTCTATTTTGCCTGCATATGGCCACAAAAAAGAACCAGCATTTTGTTCCTAAGCTGCTGCTCAAAAGATGGGCGGCAAAAGGTCACCAGTTTGTGAAGGCAGTAGTGCTTGAAGGCGGGAAGATTATAACCCGTGCTCCCATCAAGAGCCAATGCTCGCGAGACTATATGTACGGTAAACATCTCGGGATAGAAGACGCCCTTGGTCAAATTGAAGGAGATGCCGTTTCTGCGCTAGATTTTTTTGATGCCTCTCATTTGCCACCGACCGCGACGCAGCGGGAAAGAATATCAATGCTGCTTTTTCTACTGATACAGAGATCACGAACAGAATCGGCATTTGATGAAGAACAGGAGTTTTCGGAAGGCATGATGAAGATGGTGTTCCGACATGATTTACCACCTGAAGCCAAGCTATGGTCCAAGCTAACCCAAGATCCGGACTTCAACTCGAAGTTCATTTTCAGCACGTCTGTGTCAGCTCTTCCATTTTTGTGTGACCTTGGGATGAGAATCCTCGAGCCGGCAAAGGGCTTTGAATTTGTGTTGGGTGATCATCCAACGATTTTGATGAACCAAGCTTTTCATAAGAAGCTAGGAGGGCTTTCTGGCTTAGGTTGGGCAATGTCGGGCATACAGGCATTGTTGCCGATTTCCCCTTTTGCAGTGCTGATGATCTTCGACAAAAGGATGTACTGTTTTGGCCGCAAGAACACAGGATTTCGAATACGGCTGGATGTCAACGACACGGTGCTGATCAACTCTTTACAGATACTGAATGCCAAATCCGTTTTCTATGTGTCTCCCTCAACGAGCGATTCTCAGATCGGCCATCTGTTAACTTTTGCTCCCAAACGGCTCTCTCTAAAAAGCAAAGTGCGATTCACCGAATACATCTCCAAAGATGGTAACTCGATAATTGGTGGTTCACGTCGTGACCTCAATATTGACATAACATGGACTTTTTGCCGAGTTCCTAAAAAAGCACGTGTGCTCGCTTCACCAGAGCGATGGGGACCTCGTGATCCAACCTTTTGCTCGAGACACAGGGAATTCTTCTCTCGGCGGGACATTGAACCCGCGTCCTTTCGAAAAGCATTGGAACAAATGATCGAATATCAATGCCGTGGCTGGAGAGCTTTTTGAAAGTCACCCAAACAAACTCATCTGCCCCGCGTCCTCATCGCTGCGAGGCTTTTTCCGCGTCTTCGCGGGCACGCTGGTGGCCACGGGGACTTCTTTGACGCTTTCGGCGGGTTGGTGGCCGGATTCGAGTTGGTGGAGGACTTCCTTGGCGCGGGCGATGACGTTTTCGGGGAGGCCGGCGAGGCGCGCGACCTGGATGCCGTAGCTTTTTTCGGCGCAGCCGGGGAGGATCTTGCGGAGGAAGATGATCTGCTGGTTCCACTCCTTCACGGCGACGTTGTAGTTCTTCACGGCGCCGCGGCTTTGCGCGAGCGCGGTGATCTCGTGGTAGTGCGTGGCGAAGAGGCAGCGGGCACCGATGTGGTCGTGCAGGTGCTCGGCGACGCTCCAGGCGATGCTGAGGCCGTCGAAGGTGCTCGTGCCGCGGCCGATCTCGTCGAGGATGACGAGGGAGCGCTCGGTGGCGTTGTTGAGGATGAGCGCGGTCTCGTTCATCTCGACCATGAAGGTGCTCTGGCCGCGCGCGATGTCGTCGCTGGCACCGATGCGGGTGAAGATGCGATCGACGAGGCCGATCTCCGCGCTGGCAGCGGGCAGGAAGCTGCCGATCTGCGCCATGAGCGTGAGCAGCGCGGTCTGGCGCAGGTAGGTGCTCTTACCGGCCATGTTCGGGCCGGTGATGAGGATGAGGCGGCTTTCCTCAGGCTCCAAGGTGACGTCGTTCGGCACGAAGCGCTCGCCGCTCGTGAGATTCTGATCGAGCACGGGATGGCGGCCCTCGCGGATGAAGAGATTCCGCGTCTCATTGAGCACGGGTCGCGTGTAATTGAAGAGCCGCGCGGTTTCGGCGAGCGAGCCGAGTGAATCGAGCACGGCGATGGCCTCGGCGGTCTCCTGGATGTGCGCGAGGTGCTGCAGCACGCGGCCACGCAGCTCGATGAACTGCTCGTATTCGAGCGCCTTGCTGCGCTCCTCGCTGCCGAGGATCTTGTCCTCCATGCGCTTCAACTCGTCGGTGATGTAGCGCTCGCCGTTGACGGTGGTCTGCTTGCGATGGTAGTCGGCGGGCACGCTGCCGACGTTCGCCTTGGTGATCTCGATGAAGTAACCGAAGACGGCGTTGTATTTGATCTTGAGGCTCTTGATGCCCGTGCGCTCGATCTCGCGGGCTTGCAAATCCGCGATCCACTGCCGACCGAGCGTGGAGGCATTCCGGAGTTCGTCGAGCTCCGGCAGCCAGCCTTCGCGGAACACGCCGCCTTCTTTGATCTGCATCGGCGGCTCATCGCAGATGGCGCGTTGGATCTCCTGGCAGAGCGGCGTGAGGTCGTGGAGGCGATGGGTGAGATGGCCCAGAAGAGTTCCCGCAGATTCAGGGAGGCCCACAGATTGGGATTCAGAATAATCTGCTGGCCTCCCTGAATCTGTGGGAGAATCAAAACTGCTGAGCAGGGTTTTGAGCGTCGGCACGACCTCCAGTGAGACGGCGAGCGCCTGCAAATCACGGCCATTGCCGCTGCCTTGGCTCAAGCGGCTGCTCGTGCGCTCCAGATCACGCACTTCTTTGAGTAACGTGCGCACCTGGCTGAGGAGCATGGGCTCATCCAGGAAGGCGGCGATCATGTCCTGGCGTTGCGTGAGCGTGTCGAGATCGCGCAGCGGGTGGAGCACCCAATGGCGGAGCTTGCGGCCGCCCATGGGCGTGCAGGTGCGGTCGAGGGCGCTCAAAAGCGTGTGCGCATTGCCGCCGCGAGCGCTGACGAGCTCAAGATGGCTCTGGCTGGCGGCGTCGATGAGCACCACGTCGTTGGTTTGACCGACGCGGAGGCGCTGGATGTGATCGACACTGCGACGGAGCTGGAATTGCAGGTATTGCAGGATGCAGCCGGCGGCACACAGTGCGGCGCTGAGCCCCTGGCAGCCGAATCCATCGAGCGACTGCACTTTGAAATGCTGCGTGAGGCTGTGCTGCGCCTGATCGAGCAAAAACAGGTAACTCTCCACCGCCTGCGCACAGGCCGGGCTGCCGAGCGCCTCGATCACGTCGCGCTGATCGTCGCTGTGGAGGATTTCGCTCGCTTGGAGACGCTCCAGCTCATCCGCGAGCTCCGTGGTGTCCTTGAATTCGGCCACTTCAAACTCGCCCGTCGTGTGATCGACATAGGCGAGGCCAAATTTTTTCCCCTCGCGAAACACCGCCGCGAGGTAGTTCGGGCGGTTCGAGTCGAGCAGGTTGAGGTCATTGATCGTGCCCGCGCTGAGGATCTGCGACACCGCCCGCTCGACGATCTTGCCGGGAGTCGGCTCGGTGGTCTGCTCGGCGATGGCGACGCGTTTGCCGGCCTTGATGAGCTTCGCGATGTAGCCCTGCGATGAATGATGCGGCACGCCGCACATCGGCACCGCGTTGCGTTTCGTCAGCGCCACATTCAGGATCGGCGAGGCGACCTTCGCGTCCTCAAAGAACAGCTCATAAAAGTCCCCCAGCCGGAAAAACAGCAGCACATCCTCCGGAAGCTCCCGCCGGATGGCGAGGTATTGCTTCATCCTGGGAGTGGTGGCGGCGTCGGACATGGGGAACGTCAAGAGGTCAAGAGGGGCGGGGAATGGTCAAGGGGTGGGAAGGGCAAAAATCGTCCTCGAACTCGTCCTCCTCCTCGTCCTCGATCTAGTGGCATGGCAAGCACGGAAAGCGGTCAGGCAGCGGAGCGGAAGAGTCGAGGACGAGTTCGAGTAGGAGGACGAGGACGAGGACGAGGACGATGGAGGGTCACTTGGTATCGTTTCGGCGAAACCACACATAAGGCAGCGCGAAGCTCGACGTGAGGAGCACGGTGATCACGCCGATCATGGTGGTGAGGCCGAGCGAGATCAGCCCGCGATTGCTCCCAAGCGCCAGCGAGCCAAAGGCCAATCCGGTGCTGAGGCCGCAATAGGCCAGCGAACGACCCAGCGACGCGGCATGCGCGGCGGTGGCGCTTTTCTCACGCAGCGTGTGCATCATGTGGATGGTGAAATCGAGCCCCAAACCGAGGCACAAGGGCACGGCGGCGATGCTCATCAGATTCCAACTCAGATCGAGCAGGGTCATGGCTCCGAGCAGGACGATGGCCGTGGCGATGAGCACGCCGGCGGCATGCAAGCGCTCGCGAGTCCCATGAAACACGAGCACGAAGAGCACGAGGGCGATGCCGGCGGTGGGCAGGCACACGCGGGTGATCTCGCGCTCCAGCAAGGGCTCCAGCGAGACGCGGAGGTAGTTCCAACCGGCGGGATGCACGCCGGGGATGGCTTCGAGTTTCGCCAGCAGCGGATCGTGGATGCCTTGGGGGGGTGAGAAGGAGCCGAGGGCGGTGAGGGAGCCGTCGGGGGAGGTGGAGATCAAGCCGGTGAGAGGTGAGATGTCAGAAGTCAGAGGTGAGGACCACTTCGCGAGGACTTTTTGGGTGAGGGAGAAGGCGGTGTCGGTGAAGCCGGCGGTGTCGAGGGCGGTTTGGAGGGCTTTCTCGTTGGTGGCCAGGGACTGGAGGGCTGGCGTGTTGGCGTGTTGGTTGTTGGAATCGGGGATGAGGGCGGTGGGAAGGGTGTGGGGGATGCCGGTGAGGAGCTTGGAGGCTTCGGCGAGGGTTTGGCGGAGTTGATCGGCATTCGCGGCGTGGATGAGCAGCGGCACGGTTTGATCGCTGGCGATCATTTTGGCTTCGATCTGCTCGGAGATGTCGAAGGCTTCACTTTGCTTGGGTCGGAGGACGGAGGAGCCGAAATCGGCGTGAGGGAGGCCTTTGAGGATGATCGCGGCGGAGGCGGTGAGGAGCAGCGCGGCGAGGAGCCAGGTGAAGGTTTTTTGCAGGGTGAGGCCGAGACGAGGCGTGGGCGTTTCGCCCGCTGAAGCGTGAACCACGTACGGTTTCATGCCGAGCGGCAGGAAGCCGAGGAGCATGACGGCGGCACCGATGAGCACGCCAAGCGCCGCGAGCAGGCCGAGCTGCGCCACGCCGGGAAGCTGGCTGAGGCCGAGCGTGGCAAAGATGGCCGCGATGGTCACGGCGGACCACGCGACACCGGGCAGCACGCGACGCAAAATTTGTCGATACGATTCACGCGGATGCTCCGAGGCCGCGTGGAGGCCGATGACGCCGAAATCCTCGATGAGGCCGGTCAGAATCGCCGCGAAGCCCATGCTCATGACATTGAGCGAGCCGTAGATGGCCCCCGCTGCGCCGAGGGTGAGCAGGTTGGCGCACAAGATGGCCAGCAGCAGCCAAAAGAGCGGCACGATTCGGCGATGCAGCAGCCAGAAGAGAAAGCCCACGATGAAGGTCACGGCCGAAATGGACTGTCGCATGTCCGATTCCATGCCGGTGGCGATTTCCGCCTGAAACGCCGGATCGCCGGTGAAGCCGATTTGGACCTTCGCGAGGGCTTCATCGCTCTTTTGCCAGGTTTCGCGAAGATCCTGCTTCAGCTTCGTGAGCCACGCGTTGACCGTGCGGTAGTCAGCGAGGGCTTCGGCGGGCGGTTGGATGAAAAGCAGGCGCAGCGTGCCATCGGCGGAGGTGAACTCGTCCGAAGGTGAGTCGTTAGAAGTGAGAGGTGAGAAGCCGAGCATGTCCATCGCACCACGAGCGATGCCAAAAGGATCGTAACCGGTCAGCGTGGCGTTTTGGAGGTCGAGCGAGTTCGCGGTGGCTTCACGGGACTTTTCGAGAAGGGCAGGGAGCTGGTCGGACGCGAGCGAGGCCTTCAATGCGGCCACTTTCTCCGGCGGCGCATGGCGCCAGAGCCACGCGATGACTTCCGCGATGACCTCGGGATCGGATTGCAGCAGCGACTTATGTTTCACCGAGGCCGCGAGGTCCTTTTTGGCCTCCAAGTGCTCGGCGAGCGAATCGGCCGCGACTTCGAGCAGCTCGGCGTCCTCGCTTTGCAGCGTGACGATGAGCTGATCGCTCTTCAAATCGCGCAGGAGTCGAGTTCCCTCCAAGCCAGGCAGGTCCTGCGGCAGCAGCGAAAGCGGATCGACATCGAAATCGAGTCGCGAGATACCAAACCAGCCCGCAAGGGCGACGACGAGGATGAACAAGATACGCGAAAAAGCGGCGGGCATGGCGTTTGAAATGAGCATTGATTCGCGAGGAGGCATCTTATAACCTCGCGCTAGAAAAATTCACCGACCGACAGCCACCTTCATGGAATCCCAGACGATCCAGCACCTCCTCTTCGTGGCCGCCGCCGTGGTGTTTGCCTTTGCCTGCCGGACCTCGGAGAATCGTTACATCGCGAAGCTGGGAGCCATCGCCATGCTGGGAGCGCTTTACCTCGCGGGCTATTACATCACCGATGAGCAGCACGCCGGCGGGGCGCTCTTTGTGGGTGGCTGGTTTCTGGTGCCGTGGATGGAGATCATGTTCCGCGTGCGGCGGCTGCGCTTCCCGATCAAGAGCGAGGTCGTGCATCGATTCCCGCCTTCACGCGATGTCTTTCCTGATCTCGGCGAGCTTTCCCGTGAGGCGGAGGATGCGGGGTTCGTGCAAGTGGGCGATACCGGCTGGATGTGGAGCGAGACGGAGCATTTCATGCGCCTCTTTTATCATGAGGAAAAACGGGCGCAGGCCTCGGTGGCGCTGGCCCGGCAGGGCGAGATGGGCTTTTCCTATGTGAGCCTCACCACCCGCGGGAAGAATGGCGTGGTCTATACGACGACGAACTATCCCTTTCCCACCACGATGAAGCATCCGCCCAAGCATCTCGTGAACCGCTACGAGGACGCGGACTCCTTTGAGGACCTCCTCGCCGACCACGAGGACTACCTGCAAGCGCTCGCCGTGAACACGGAGGAGATCGCCGAGCAGGACACGGAGTATCTCCATGCCTACATCCAGCGTGACATGAGCGTGCAGGTGGATCACAACCTCCTCGAAGGCCTCATCGTGAAGGCCGGCAGCAGTGAGTTTCGCTATTCCTGGCGTGGCTGCTTCTACCTCTACTGGCAGATTTTGAAGGACATGGTGCGGGTGTGAGCCGCAAGGCCTACTTTTCCGCGGTGACCAGCACCGTCTGGAAATGCGGGCTGCGTGTCTCCCGATGGACGACGCCCGTCTCGATGGTGCGGAAGCCGACGGCGGACATCATCGCGTGCAGGTCCGCTTCCGTGAAGCCAAGCCACACATCGGCATAAAGCTCGCGGGCCTTCTCAAAGGTATGTTGGAGCAGATCGAGCACCACGATGCGCCCGCCGGGCTTCAAAATGCCAAACGCACCGCGAAGCGCTGCCTGGGGATTTTGAGCGTGATGCAATGCCTGGCTGAGGAAAACGAGGTCCACACTCTCTGGATCGACGGGCGGCTTTTCGAGATCGCCGAGGCGGTATTCGAGATTGGTGAAGCCGTGCTTCAGGGCGAGCTCCGCGCCATAGGCCACCATCTTCTCGCTGTTATCCACAGCGATGACTTTTTTGGCTCGCTGAGCCAGCAGTTGCGAGAGCGTACCTTCCCCCGCGCCGAGATCCGCAATGACGAGCGGCGGCATGAGCTTCAAAAGAGTTTCGCCAAGCGCCTTCCACGAGCGGCCGGGGATGTAGTGACGGCCAAATTTACCCGCGAGCGCATCGAAGTAGGCTTTCGCCGTCTCGGCCCGTTTGCGCAGGGCGATTTCGAGGGCGGTGAGATCCTTCGTGGCTTCACGCATTTCTGCGCCCGCAGCCTTCAGCAGGGCGAGGAAGTGCTCGTGGGCATCACGTTCCTTCTCCGCCGGGCTTTCGAGACGGTAGAGACGGTTCTTCCCGCTGCGGCGATCACTCACCAGCTCCGCGCCTTTGAGCTTGGCAAGCTGCGCGGAGATGTTCGACTGCGGCAGCGATAAAATCTCCTGCAGCTCCGCCACGCTCAGTTCCTCGCGTTCGAGCAACAGCAGCAGCCGAACCCGGGTGGGGTCGGCAATGAGGCTGAGGGATTTCAAGATGGAGGCCATGCGGAGGAGAGCGCCGATGCTAGCGGCAGGCCGTTGCTCGGAAAGCTCAATAATCGCGATTCAGCAGATAATCCGCCAACTCGCGAAGCCGCGTGCCCTTCTCGCCAAAAATCGCCAGCGCATCGTGCGCCGCCGTCGTGAGGCGATGCGCCTCCGCTCGCGAGGCATCGAGACCCATCAGGGCCGGATAGGTACTCTTTTCCGATGCCACATCCTTGCCCGCGCTCTTGCCGAGCTTCTCGCTGGTTTGGGTCACGTCGAGGATGTCGTCGATGATTTGGAAGGCGAGGCCGGTGGCCATGCCGAAGTCATGCAGCGCCTGCAATTGCTCCGGCGTGGCATCGGCGCTCATCGCCCCTAGTTTGATGCTCGTGGTGAGCAGTGCGGCCGTTTTGCCTTCGTGAACGAAGCGCAAATCATCGAGCGGCAGTTTCTTTTGCTCACCTTCCAGGTCGGCCACCTGGCCACCGACGAGATGAAGGCTTCCCGCCGTGCGGGCGAGCTCGGAAACCAGGCTCGCCGCGGTGTGGCGACTCGTCGCGGGTGTTTGCGCCGTGAGTTCAAAGGCCAGCGCTTGCAACGCGTCGCCGGCGAGCAACGCGATGGCTTCACCAAAGACGATGTGGCAGGTGGGCACACCGCGGCGCATGTCGTCATCATCCATGCAGGGCAGGTCATCGTGAATGAGCGAGTAGGTGTGCAGGCATTCCACCGCGCAGGCACTCGGCATCGCCTTTTCGATCGTGCCGCCGCAGGCTTCCGCCGCCGCCAGCGTGAGGATCGGGCGCAGCCGCTTGCCACCCGCGAACACGCTGTGGCGCATCGCCTTGTGCAGCGAAACCGGCCGCGTCTCGGCGGACGGGATGCATTGATCGAGCGCCGCATCAATGATCTGGCAGCGCTGGGTGAGGTAGGTCTTGAGATCGGACATGGGGAAGGAGGGAAACGTCCTCGAACTCGTCCTCCTACTCGTCCTCGATCAAAACGCCAGTGGGAGATCATCGCAGAGCATTGAGGTCGAGTTCGGAACGCGCTGCTACGCGGCTGTCCATTTTCGCCTCAGAGCCTGAAACCAAATGCCAGAAGATCTCCGCCTTCTGCATCCAGCATCTGGGAGAGCGTCACAGGCTGATAGGTGACACCATAAGCCTCGGCAAACTCGTCTGAGTGAAGCTGTGCCTCCCATTCCTCACTCGAGTGCAGAGCGACGTCGATGGCTGACATCGTGCCGTCTGGCTGCTGGATGAAATTCCCTTGGTGGACCTCGCTCATCACGATCCTGCCATCGGGGCTGGTCCAAACGGTGCCCGAGTAGCGATACTGCTGCCAACCGCGTGCCGATGGCGCTCGGTGCATCTCAAGCGTGGTGGGCATGGATCCTTCCACAAACAACTGACTGATCACAAAGCGTCCGTCTGGAAGGATTCCAACGAGCCTGATGTCATCGCCAAAAAGACGGTTCGAGTTGAGCCAGCGCCGCAGGTAGGCGGCAGGACTGCCCGAGAGACCGTAGAGAGCATAGCTGCCGCGCGTGATTTTTATCACTCGTGCCTCGCCGTCCATTTCACGAAACCAAATATCGTGTTCATTGCCATGGGAGTCTGGCGGACCTTGAACCACGTCATCACGTCCGCTTAAGACCTGGACGCCTGACCTGCGTGCCGTTTCAACTGCGCCCGGGCCTCCTGCGGGCTCAAGCGCGAAGGCTTCCGCAGCGGCTCCAAGCTGCGCAAGGGACGTGTCTCGTTCGGAGTTGGGCATAAAGGGGTATGCGTGCTCCTCGTCGTGACGAGCGGGCTATCGGTGGGTGTCGTTAAAAATAGCATGACAAAATCAGCCTCAATGGTGCCATGATCGCAAACAGATATTCGGCTCGAATCGCAAGCGCCGCGATGTGTGGCAGAGCCTACTTAAACCACCTCAATCGCAGCGAGTTCAGGATCACCGTGAGGCTGCTCAGGGACATCGCCACGCTGGCGAGCATGGGGCTGAGAAGGCGGCCGGTGAAGGGATACAGAACACCGGCGGCGATGAGGATGCCGATGGCATTGTAGAGGAAGGAGAAGGCGAGATTTTGCCGGATGATGCGCAAGGTGGCGCGACTGAGGGTGAAGGCGCGGTGGAGGGCGCGAAGATCGCCTTTCACGAGGGTGACGGAGGCGCTGTGCATGGCGGCATCGGTGCCGGTGCCCATGGCGATGCCGACTTCCGCGCCGGTCAGTGCGGGGGCATCGTTGATGCCGTCGCCGACGTAGGCGGCCTTCCGCCCTTGCTCCTTCATTTGATACACATGCACCAGCTTGTCATGCGGGCTGAGCTCGGCGGCGACTTCGTCAATGCGCAGGTCCTTTGCCACGCGGTCAGCGGTGGAGCGGGTATCGCCGGTGAGCATCTTGAACTTCAAACCGAGGGCGTGAAGGGCCTCGATGGCGGGCTTGGTGCTCTCTTTGATTTTATCGGTGAGAGCGATGAGACCCAGCGGGCGGCCATCGAGCACGACGAGCACGACGGTGAAGCCGCTGGCCTGAAGTTCCGCGGAGCGGGTGGCGCATTCGGCGTCGATGAAGACGCCTTTTTTCTTCAGGAAGGCCGCCTGGCCGACGAAGACCTCCGTCTCGCCGACAGTGCCGAGCACGCCGCCGCCGGGTACGGCTTGGAAGTCCTTCACCGCCGCCAGCGGGATGTTTCGTTCCTTCGCGGCGGCCACGATGGCGGAAGCGAGAGGATGCTCGCTGGCCGTTTCGACGGCGGCGGCGCAGGCCAGGAGATCACGAGCAGACAAACCGGGCAGTGGATGCACTTCGACGACGCTTGGCTTGCCCTCGGTGAGCGTGCCGGTCTTGTCGAGCATGATGGTGTCGATGGTGCCGAGGCGTTCGAGCGTCTCGGCGTCCTTGATGAGCACGCCCAGCTGCGCACCACGACCCATGCCTGTGGTGACGGCCATGGGGGTGGCGAGACCGAGCGCACAGGGGCAGGCGATGATCAAGACGGCCACCGCATTGACGATGGCAAAACCAAGGCTCGGCTGCGGTCCAAACTCCCACCACACAAGGAAGGTCAATATCGCGATCAAGACCACCACGGGCACAAACCAGCCTGAAACGCGATCGGCCTGTCGCTGCACGGGTGCTCGGCTGCGCTGCGCTTGGGCGGTGAGGGCAATGATTTGGCTCAAAAGCGTGTCCGCGCCGACTCGCTCGGCCTTCATCAAGAGCGTGCCATTGCCATTCACGGTGCCGCTGGTGACACGGCTGTCGGCTTTCTTCATCACCGGCATCGGCTCGCCGGTGAGCATGGATTCATCGATGGTCGAGACGCCTTCGAGCACGAGGCCATCGACAGGGATTTTGCCGCCGGGCTTGATGCGCAGCACATCGCCAGGCTTCACGGCATCGAGTGGGATTTCCGTTTCGACGGAACCATCCACGTGATGCGCCGTCGGCGGCGCGAGTTTCATCAGGGACTCGATGGCGGAGCCGGTGGCGCGGCGGGCACGAGATTCGAGGAGCTGGCCAAGAATGACGAGCACAGTGATCACCGCGGCGCTCTCGAAATACACCGGCGCATGCCCGTGACCGCCGCTGTGCGGCAGCAGGCCAGGGGCCACGACCACCAGCGTGCTGTAAACCCACGCGGAAAGCACGCCGAGGCCGATGAGCGTGAACATGTTCGTCTTCAGCGTGGCGAAGGAGCGGGCAAAGCGCACCAGCAGAGGCCAGCCGCACCAAAACACGACTGGCGTGGCCCACACGAACTGCATCCACGCGGAGGCATCCGCCGGGAGGTCGCGGATCACCGGCAAATCCATGCCCATGCTGAGTACCACGACGGGCAGCGTCATCAAGGCACCCCAGCGCAAGCGCCACCACAGCTCGCGAAGCTCTGCTGAGCCGCCATCACCACAGCATTCAGGTGTGCTGCTCACGGCGAGCGGGTTCTTTTCGAGATCCATGCCGCATTTGGGACAGGCACCCGGTTGATCGGAGCCGACGCCTTCGCACATCGGGCAGATCCAGGCGGCTTGGGAGGGAGAAAGGGCTTTCGCCGCCACAGGCACGCTCTCGCAGGCGTCTCCTTTCTTGGAAGACGAGCAGCAGCATGAATTGGGGGCGTGCGGTTGCATGGCAGTCGGCAAGACAGCGTACGCGGGCGAACTCCCCGGAGCTATCGGAAAAAGTGCCGAGCTACTTTCGCTGCAAATCGAGCACGAAGAGGAGCTGACCATCCCGCCACTTCGGTCCGCCGATGAAAAGCGGGCTACCGGGGTGGAGCACGGCATCCGTTTTGACCAGCACCTGCTGCTCACGCCAGACCTGAAGGTGCAGATTCATGCCACCCCCGGCCGCGGGGCCTTTCGAGTCGATCTTCAAAAACAGATCGCGGGAGGGGACGACCCATGATTCATACTCGCGGAACACATCCTGGAAGTGCTGGCCGATGATCTCAAAGTGCGTGTAAGGCGTGAAGACCTTCCCGATACGGCCGGAGAGGTCTTTTTGGTTCTCCGGTGCCTTTTCGGTGCTGCCGGTGAGTTTCGCGGCATCCGTGGTGGCATAGACGAGAGCACCCCAGACCTTGCCATCGGTGGCGGGTTTTTTGGCGGGAACCGGAGCGGGATCTTGGGAAAAGCAAAATGACGAATTCAGAAGCACGAATGACGAAAGAAAGACCAAGCACGAATGACGAAGCTGCTTGGCGCAGCTCGTGAATTTGGACTTCGGAGTTCGGAGTTCTTTCGTCATTCGGATTTAGGAATTCGTCATTTCAACACCTGCGGCTGGCCTTTGGCATTCATCGCCACGACGGCCAAAACACTGCCGTTTTCATCAAACAGGGTTGTCGTGGCCACTTCGGCATCGGATTCGGCGCGGTGGACGCGGAAGCCGACGATCTTTTTCTCGGCCGGGACGGGCTCCAGGCCATCAAGCATCAGGACGGTGGCCTGGGCCTCGGCGGAATGGAAGACCTGGGCGTGAACGGCGGGATTGGGCGTGTAGGTGCTGGCGATGGTGCTGGTGCCCTTGGAGCTGTTTTGCGTCCAAACGAGGCCTGCGATGGCAAACGCGGCGGCGGCGGCTCCGGCCAGCCAAGGCATGCGCAGCCAAGAAAGCCAGCCAGCGGTGGATTCGGCGGCTTTTTCGCGTTCGCGGGCGTCGTCGAGCTCCATCTGGGCGATGCGAACCTGGATTTGCGAATTGAAGAAATCCGCATGCGGCACGGGCATCTCGGCGGGGAGGTGCGTCTTGAGGCTTTCGCTCAGTTGGCGCATCGATTCGGCCTCGGCGGCGAGCTCGGGGTCGTTTTGGAGGCTGGCCTCAAAGGCGCGGCGTTCGTCGGCGGTCATTTCACCGTCGAGCCAGCGGATGAGATCGTGGTTTTCGTCAGACGGGGTTTTCATAGGTGTCCTTGAGCATTTCCTGGAGTTTCTTGCGGGCGTAAAAAAGGCGGGACATGACGGTGCCGAGCGAGCATTTCATCATCTCGGCGATCTCCTCATACGAGAGACCCTCGATTTCTCTCAGCACGATCGCCTGGCGGTGATCGGGCGAGAGGCGGGCGATGGCGTCCTGAATGCGGGAGCCGAGTTCCTGGCGCTTCATGGCACGGTCCGGGGCGTCAAAGCCCTGCGGCGCGGTGCGGGAGCCAGGCATCGCACGGTGCTCGGTGCGCTCGTCATCGAACTCGCCATCTCCCTGGATCTTTTTCTTCCGCAGCCAGTCGTAGGTGACGTTGTGGGCGATGCGGTAAAGCCAAGTGTAGAAGGCCGCATCCAGCTTGAAATTCGGCAGGGCACGCCAGGCCTTGATGAAGGCCTCCTGCGCGAGGTCCCAGGCCTCGGTTTCATTCTGGATGAGATGGTAAGTCATGGCGTAGATCCTCGACCGATAGCGTGTGACGAGCAGGTCGAACGCACGCGTGTCTCCCGCCTGGCTGCGTTTGACGAGATCGACGTCGAGTGGCTCGACGGGATCGGTCGCGGCAGGGGCGGCGGCGGACATTTTCAGGGTAAAGGCGGGTTTCGGACGCCGGACGCAGCCGGTTTATTCAAGCCAGGAGACTCGAATCAGGGGATTTTGAGCGATTGACCGGGGCGGATGAGGTCGCTCTTCAGGCCGTTGGCGGCCTTGAGCTTCGCCACCGTGGTCTTTTTCTTCAACGCGATGGCGTAGAGCGAGTCACCCTTCGAGACCGTGTACTTCGAGCCGCTGGAGGATTTGGGCTTCGCCTTGGATTTCGACTTCGACGAGCTCGTGGTGGGCTTTTTCGACGACGTGCTGCTAGCGACGGTCTTCGGCTTGGTGCTGCTCGTGGAGGAGGTGGCAGGCTTCGATTCGGCTCCGCCAAACGCATACGGATTGGCAGGAGGCTCGGGGGGCGGGGCCTCGGCCGTCACGGGAGGCGTCTGGTAGGAGGGCGGCGGTGGAGTGCCCGGCTGCATGCGACCGCCCTGGCCGGGGTAGGGATTGTAGAAGCCGTCGTTGTAGTTCGAGGCATACGGATCGATGACGTTGGCAGCAGGATCGGCGGGATTCTGACAGGACGTGAGGGCCAAACTGGCTGCGAAGGCGATGAAACGGGCGGTTTTCGTCATACAAGCGGCCATGATGCGGGAGGCGGGGCTGTTTTCAAGGAGAGAAGCAGCCCGGCACCCAAGCATTTGATCCGTGCCGCAAACGCGAGAATGGATGCCGCGCATGCTTTTCGATCTGCCACTGGCCGCTGCCGCCTCCATACCGCCGCTCTTCGCTCTCCTCGCGGTGATGCTGGGGGGCGTGGTGCTCGTTTCGCTTTTGCTGCTGCGGCTCCAGCAATCCCTGCTCGCGGGCTATTTCCTCTGTGGCGTGGTCATTGCCAATTCCGGCATCATGACGCTGCTCGGCGGAGGTGATTCGCAGGCGCAGATTGCCAACATGGCGGAGTTTGGCGTGGTGCTGCTGATGTTCACGCTGGGGCTGGAATTCTCCTTGGGTGAGCTGAAATACCTGCGGCGGCTGGCCTTCGTGGGCGGTGGATGGCAGATGGGGCTGTGCATCGCGCTGGCAGCGGCGGTGGTTTTTGGCTTTGGCATCGGCTGGCAGGGCGCGGTGGTGCTCGGCGTGGCGCTGGCGATGAGCTCCACAGCCGTGAGCTTGAAGAGCTTCCAGGATCTCGGCCTCGAATCGAGTCCTGGCGCCCGCATGGCGCTGGCCGTGGCGATCTTCCAGGACCTGTTCATCATCGCGTTCTTCCTTCTCGTGCCGCTGATCTTGCCGCAGCCGGGTGAAACGAAGGCGCTGGGAGCCAGCCTGGGCAGCTTGGTGCTGCGCGGGGCTTTGTTTGTCGTCTTCGCCGGCGTGGCGGCCCGCTGGATCATTCCCTGGCTGCTCAATGCGGTCACTCGCACCCGCAATCGTGAGCTCTTCACGCTCACCGTCATCGGCTGCTGCGTGGGTCTCGCGTTCACCGGTGGGTTGCTCGGGCTTGGGCTGGCGCTCGGGGCCTTCGTGGCGGGTCTCGCGGTGAGCGAATCCATCTTCAAGCACCGCATCCTCGCCGATGTGATGCCGCTGAAGGATTTGTTTTTGACGCTCTTCTTCGTCACCGTCGGCCTCATGATTGATGTGAAGATGGCCGCGCGGCACTGGCAGCCGATCCTCGCCCTCACCCTCGTGCTGATGCTGGGCAAAACCGCGCTCATCACCACCATCGCACGAAAACTCGGCCTCGCGCATCGCCAGGCGCTGATGGCGGGCATTGGTCTGTGCAGCGCGGGGGAGTTCTCCCTCGTGCTTCTTCGCCTGGCGGGTGAATCCGCGCTTTGGAGCGACTCAACGCAGCAAATCCTGCTTTCCGCCTCCGCCCTTTCGATGGGCCTTTTACCTGCCGCGATGCGCTTCGGCACACCCTTGGCCATCTGGCTCGAAAAACGCGGCTGGGGTCGCCGCAAGGTCGCGATGAGCGATGCCGGTGAACTTCGCCAACGGGTGAAAGGCATGCACGATCACGCCATCATCTGCGGCCATGGTCCGGTGGGTGAAAAGCTCAACAAAGAGCTGCTCGATAGCGGTGTGACCACACTCGTCATCGAGCTGAACGCCGAAACCGTGCGCCAATTGAAGCGCCAAGGTCAGACGGTGCTCTTTGCCGATGCCACCCATCAGGAAACGTGGGAACTCACCCAGCTCGCCAAGGCCCGCCTCGTCGCCCTGACCTTCCCCGATGCCCTCATCAATGCGCAGGCCCTTGCCATCATCCGCGAATCCCGTCCCGACATCCCCGTGCTAGCCCGGGCGAGGTTCGCCAGCGATGTCGAACGCCTCAAACGCCTCGGTGCCACCGTCGTCATCAACGACGAGCAAGAAGCCAGCCGCGCCGTGGCGGACGCGGCGATCACTTTGCAAGGGGCGTGATCTGACTACCAAAAGGGCACCACCACCTGCAAGAGCCTCTCAAACTGCTGCAAAAAGGCCTCCAACCGTTACAATAGGCTCTCGAACGGCTGCAAGGCGCTGATTTCCACTGCATGGGAAGCCCAAGGCGCTGCAAAATGCCTCGAAACCGTTGCAATTGGCCCGCCAATAACCGCAATCGTCTCGAAAACACCTGCAAAACAGGCAAAACACACCGCAATCACCCCTCGAACGCCGGCAAAAACTTCGAAAAGTTCCGCAACTGCCCTTTTGCCCGCCGTAGCGGCATTCGTCAGAATGCCGAAAGCATTTTCATCCTCTGCTTACGCCGCCGGTTTCGGAGAGGGCACAGGAGCAGGCTCTTCTTTGCCGGGGCGGCGGCCACGGTCATTGATGGTGCGGGCCTCTTGGTACTTGGCGACGAGGAGTGCTCCCGCCTCCGTGCTGCGGAGGGGCAGGATGAGATCGTCGATGGTTTGGAGTTGGGACTCAAAGGCTTGGAAGGCGGGGCGCACTTTCTTGGTCAGGGCGGCTTTGCCGCTGATGGCATCATCCGGGGCCACAATGAGGGCGGCGTAGTCATCGGCCTCCTTTTTCAGGGCGGCTACCACCGCTGCGGTGATGCCAAATTCAGCGCCCTTTGGCGTGACGGCCAGCTCGCCTGCTTTGGCTTCGAGGCCACGGGCAGTTTGCAGGAGGTTTTCATCCCGCATGCGACGCCACCCGGAGATGGGCAGGTCGTAGGTGGCAGTACTGGCCTCATCTCCAGAGGCTCGACAGCAGCACACGGCCTTCGTCAATGGCTTCTTAGAGGGCGAGGGGCGGTTTCCCCTTCCACAGCGGCATGTGATCCAAGGCGTCGAGATAAAAGCATAGATCTTGTGACAATTGCTCAAACTATTTAAGAATGGGTTTCATATTCATACTATTATATACTTAAATAATAAGCAATTTTGGCAACAGTAATCCAATTATTTATGTAGACGTTCTATGGGTGTGAACCGATGCGATAAACGTTTAATTCGCAATTAATTCACCACCCATTTATGAAAGCACTACGTTCTCTTCTGGTCTTCTTCCTTGGTGCGGCAGTTGCCGTGATAGCCTTGATCTGGCTGCGACCGCTGCCTCAATCAGACACGAATGAGGCTGCCTCCACCCCTGGGTCATCCAGCAACAGTGGCCTGCAGCGCCCCGCTCTCACGGCGGCGAAACTGCCCATCGAAAACCTTCCCATTGAATCAGGTTTGGCGACTACGCCTGCTGCATCGGCCATGGGTTCCACTGGAGCGGCATTTGAGGATGAGAGCCGTTTTGTGACGCAGGGCTATCCCGGCAGCAGGCCAGAGGCCGTGGGACCAGCCACCGAGGCGTTGGTTTCAGTGGCGGGCGGGTTGAGGAAGTTTAGGTTGCTGCCCAATCAGAATGGCGAGTTTCAGCGGGTGTACCTGCCGCTGGGTGGTGGCATGGAGGCCAAGGTGAAAATGAAGCGTCCCGCCGGGGAGAAGGTGGCGGTGAGCGTGCGGGACGGCGGCCTGCTGGCGAATGGCAAGAACGCGGAACTCGCCCAGATCGGCGCGGATGGCTGCGTGCGTCTCGCCTTCAAAACGGAAGGCTATCAGGGCATCCACCGGGTCACGTTGACCGCCGAGAATGGTGAAACCGCCACGCTGGACCTCTGGGCCGGCGCGGAGCTGGCCTCAATCCAACGGCGGAAATAGCGACCTCCATCCTTCGACATCCATTTTCTCACCCCTCCTTCAACACCATGAAATTCGTCCGTTCTCTCTCCTCCGCGTTGCTGGCGCTTTCGTTGTCTCAGCTCGCTTTTGATTCCACCGCCCGCGCGGGTGTTCCCTGCGGGAATGCTGCGGTCGGAGGTCCCTCGGCCGCGCCGGGCATGGGGGCACCCTCTGCCACGGTGATCTCGTCCATCTGCATTGGATGGGAATGCCTCCAGGGAGGCATGGGGGGAGGTGGTGGCTTCCTGTGGAATGGCGTCTGGTATAGCGCACCAACTTTTCGCACCCCCTCCTGGCCCTCTTGGCCTTCTTGGCCGTCCATCGGCAGCGGTGGTTGGGGCTACTATGGGAACGCCATTGTGCTGCCGCCTTATTGGACGGGGTACACGACGCCTGCTCAAGGGAGCCAGGCACCCGTGAGTGGGCAGCCGCCTTCGCAGACCACTCCTGCCCCAGGTGGCAGCACCCAGCCCAAGCCCGGCCAGTTGGCCGGGGCCAGGCCGGTTTCGTCCAAGCCCTCCGGCAGCACCTGCAAGGAGGATGAGTACGAGGACGATGATTATGACGGCCCGCGCGGCTCCTGTGGCGAGCTTCAGAAGATTTGCAAAAAGCTGCAAACAGCGCCGGATACCATTGCCGGAGACTCCATGGGGAGCATGGGTTCGGATGTCTCGGCCTACACCGGAAGCGGGCAGGTGGCGGTGGAAGATGTGGCGCTGTTCGGCGGTGTGGGCGGGGACACTCTGGACCTAGACCGGCTGGCGACCACGCGGACCAACAGCATGAACATCACCCGCGGCGCTTTTGGCCGTGAGAGCCCCTGGACTCACAATTACCAGTGGTTCATGCGCGATGCCGGGCCGCTGAACGGCCAGCCGCGCATCAGCATCGCCTTCCCGAGCGGAGGTGACTATGTCTTCACCCGCAACGCCACCTTCCCGTCTGTATGGGACGCGTCGGCGGGCACCGGCATGAGCCTGAGCAACACGGGCAACGATTTCGTGCTCCAGCTCTCCGATGCCAGCACTTACAACTTCAAACGCCTCGTGAACGCCACCACCGGAGCGGTCAGCTATCGCATCGAGTCCTACAGCGAGGAACCCGGCCTCAATTATGTGTTCACCTACAACAACGCCACGGACACCTTGATCCGCAAGGTCACCGAGCCAGCCGGGCGTTCTCTGGCCTTCACCTACCAAAACGTGGGTTCCTTCCAGGTCCAGCGTGTGGCCTTGGGGGAGATCGCCTACCAATCTCCAGCCGGGCAGTGGATTGAAGTTCCGGTGACCAACACAACAAACTTCCGCTACCTGACAGCCTTTTACACCAATGACTGGCGGGATGCGCCGCCAGTGCCAGTGGGTGAGTTGGAGTTCTACGATGAGAACAACCAGCTCATCACCGGCACCGCTTTCGCCAGTGATCCTCTCTTCCAGGACGATCCGCAGAACCCGAATGATGCTCACAGCGGGCCGAAGGCCTTCGACGGCGATACCAGCACCTACTACCAATATGCCTACCAGCGGAACGGCTATGTGGGCATTGACGCTGGAACGGGGAAAAAGGTCTCCAAAGTGCGCATCTTCGTCACCGGCAATGTTCCGGGGGTGGATGTGGTGGGCCGTTTGCAGTTCTTTGGCATGAACGAGACGGGCAGTGCGAACTGGGTGGTGAAAGAAGTGAAGACCAGCGACAACCGCAGCACCATTTACGATTACAGCGTGTTCAACGATCCCAGCGGCTTCTTCCGCTGGGTCATCCTCGACCAGGTGCGCTACGACGACGGCACCATCGCCCACTACACCTACCAGCAGACGCACGACTTCTCACCGCCGCAGCTCATCGAGACGCAGGACCCGCGCCAGTCCGGTAAGATGCCTTCCATCCGCTTTGACTACGAGCCGGACGGCCCACTGGGCTTTGTGGCTCGCACGGTGAACCCGCTCACGATGGAAACCATCGCCACCATGGGATCGGATGGCGAGCACAAGCCCAAGGTGGTGTTTGCGGACGGGCGCATCACCAAGGCGGAATACACCAACGGCCGCCTGACGAAGTCCATCGATGGGCTGGGGAAGGCCACCACCTTCACCTACGATGCGAATGGCTATGTGGCCTCCGCCACTGATGCCCTGCTGCGAACCACCACCTGGACCCGCGATGCCTGGGGGCATGAGCTGACCACCACTCACCCGGACGGGTTGGTGGAGACCTGGACACGCGATGCCGCCGGACGCCCGCTGACCTACACTCTCAGCGGCCCCGCCACCACGGCCCGCACCACCACCTACGCACGGGATGCCGCCGGGCGGGTGACCCGCATCGATTACCCTGACGCCACCTTTGAATCGTGGACTTACAACAGCCAGGGTCTCGTGCTCACCCACACGGCGGTGAACGGCGGCACCCACACTTGGAATTACGGCCCCACCGGCCTGCTCACCAGCGAGGTGAACGCCCTCGGCGGCACCACCACCTACACCCACGATGCCATGGGCCGCGTCAGCACCGTCACTGACACGGTGAACCTCACCACCAGCTACACCTACAAGCCCACGGGACGTATCCATCGCATCACCTCCCCGAACGGCGACTTCAAAGAGTTCGGCTACGACGATTTTGGCAACGTCATCTCCGAGACAGACCAAGCCGCCAACAGCAAGACCTATGAGTACAACACCTTCCGCCTCATCACGAAGATCACGGATGCCCTGAACCGTTCCGTGCTTTATGAATACGGGGCGGCCAGCGGAGGCGGCGGCTGCTCCTGCAACACCATCGGCAAGCCCACCCTCATCACCTACCCGGATGGCCGTCAGGTTCGTAATGTGTATGACAAGGAGTGGCGGCTGCTCGAGTCCACTGAGGCTTTCGGCACCCCGCTGGCCCGCACCGTGACCTACACTTACGATGCCGTGGGGAACAAAACGAAGGAAACCAACCCGGACACCACCTTCACCGCCTGGACCTACGACAACATGGACCGCGTGACCACGATCAAGAACAAAGCTAGCACCGCGACGACAGGTTTTGGCACTCTCACCTACGACCTGTTTGATAACGTG
>CALSBJ010000003.1:0-134358 GCA_943373155.1 Akkermansia muciniphila
TCTGGCGGCCAGCAGCAGCGCCTGTGCATCGCCCGTGCCATCGCCACCATGCCCGATGTGCTTTTGATGGATGAACCCTGCTCCGCCCTCGATCCCATCGCCACGCTCAAGATTGAGGAACTCATCACCCAGCTCGCCCGCGACTACACCGTCGTCATCGTGACGCACAACATGCAGCAAGCCGTCCGCGTGAGCGACTTCACCGCCTTCCTGCACCTCGGCAAGCTCGTCGAATTCGCCCCCACCGAGGAACTTTTCACCAATCCCCGCGAGAAACTGACCGACTCGTATCTGCGCGGGACGTTCAGTTAATCGTCCTCGAACTCGTCCTCGATTCTTCCGCTCCGCCTTTTCCCCATGCTTAGAACGTCCTGAAACTACTCGAATGCTCGTCTTGCCTCGTGTGCTCGTTCATCGAGGACGAGTTCGAGTAGGAGGACGAGCAAGATCCTGTCTTCGACATCTTACTTCTAACATCTCACCTCTCACCGCCGCCTTGACCGCCGAAGCTCCAGCGACCTCTGCACCACCGATCATCTCCGTCGAGCGCTTCAACTACGCCTACGGAGACCATCAGGTGCTCTTCAATGTCGATCTGCCCATTCGCAGCGAGGACGTCACGGCCTTCATCGGACCGTCGGGTTGCGGAAAGAGCACGCTGCTGCGCAGCATCAACCGCATCAACGACCTTGTCGATAGCGCCCGGGTGGTCAGCGGCACGATCAAGGTGGACGGAGTAGATCTCTACACCCCGGAAGTCGATCCCATCGCCTTGCGGCGCCAGATCGGCATGGTGTTCCAGAAGTACAATCCCTTTCCGCGCAGCATCTTCGAAAACGCCGTCTATGGCCTCCGCGTGGCGGGCGTGAAGGACAAAGCCGAACTCATGGATGCCGCCGAGCGCAGCCTGAAGGCCGCCGCGTTGTGGGACGAGGTCAAAGACCGCCTCCACGAGCTCGCCACCGGCCTCTCCGGCGGTCAGCAGCAGCGCCTTTGCATCGCCCGGGCCATTGCCCTCCAGCCGCGCATCCTGCTCATGGACGAGCCCTGCGCCGCGCTCGACCCCATCGCCACCGCCCGCATTGAGGAGCTCATCCACCATCTCCGCGATCGCTACACCTTCGTCATCGTCACCCACAACATGGAGCAGGCCAAACGCATCGCCGACCGCACCGCCTTTTTCTACAAAGGCGAAATCGTCGAGGTGGGCGAGACGCTGGACCTCTTCACGCGGCCGAAAAACAAGCTGACCGAGGATTATGTGACCGGAAGACTGGCCTGATGAGCAGGGCGGCGGCTGTGGGCAGCTTTTCCCTTGCCCCGTCGTGCATCCCGTGTTCTCTCGCCCTCCCATTAACCCCTCACAGCACACACTCATGAGCGAACGTCGCGTCGTCATCACCGGGATCGGAGTCGTCTCCCCCCTCGGCAACAATAAGGACGACTTCTGGAAGAATCTCGTCGCCGGCAAGAGCGGCATCCGTCGTATCCAGTCGATGGATACCGAGAAGTACGACTGCAAAATCGCCGGTGAAGTGGTCGATTTTGATCCCACGCCCTTCTTCAACAATCACAAGGAAGCCCGCCGCGCGGACCGCTTCTTCCAACTGGCCATGGCCGCCTCCAAAATGGCTGCCAAAGACGCCGCGCTGAACCCGGATGCCCTCGACCCCCACCGCATCGGCGTGATGGTCGGTAGCGGCATCGGTGGCCTCAGCACGATCGAAACGCAGTACGAGATCCTTTTGAACAAGGGGCCCGGTCGCGTGAGCCCCTTCCTCATCCCGATGATGATCACGAACATCGCCACCGGCATGATCGCGACGGAATTCGGCTTCATGGGCCCGAACATGTGCATCACCACCGCCTGTGCGACCTCGAACAACAACATCGGCGAAGCCTGGCGCATCATCAAATTCGGCGATGCCGATGCCATCATCTGCGGCGGTTCGGAAGCCTCCATCCGCCCCTGCGGCCTCTCCGGCTTCGGAAACATGAAGGCGCTCTCCATGCGCAATGACGAGCCCGAACGCGCCTCCCGCCCCTGGGACATCAACCGCGATGGTTTCGTCATGGGTGAAGGTGCTGGCGTCGTCGTCATCGAAGAACTCGAGCACGCGAAGAAGCGTGGAGCCACGATTTACGCCGAACTGGCCGGCTACGGCGTCACCGCCGATGCTTACCACCTGACCGCGCCGCATCCCGAAGGCCTCGGTGCCTCGAAGTGCATGGAAATGGCCCTGCGCCATGCCAAGCTCAATCCCACCGATGTGAGCTACATCAACGCCCACGCCACCTCCACGCCTGTCGGCGATCTTTGCGAACTCCGCGCCATCAAACGCACCTTTGGCGAATACGCTCAGAAGGGCCTGCTCGTTTCCGGCACGAAGTCGATGACTGGTCACCTCCTCGGTGCCGCCGGTGGCATTGAGCTGGCGGCCTGCATCTTGGCGCTGCGCGATCAAGTGGTCCCGCCCACCATCAACGTCGAAAACCTCGACCCCGAAGTCGATGTCGATGTGGTCGCGAACACCGCCCGCCCCGCCAAGCTCAATGCCGCCCTTAGCAACAGCTTCGGCTTCGGCGGCCACAACTCGGCGCTGCTCATCAAGAAGTACGACGGAGCCTAAAATGGCCTCGAAAAGCTCTCCGGCGCTGGATCGCATGATCCAGCGCCTTTTTTGTCTCGTGAGAAAGGCATGATGCTTGTGAAAGCCTCTTCGCCGGGCACGTTGAATGACTCGCATGACCTCCCGACTTTTGCTCTGCCTTGCCGTCTCTTCGTTGAACGTGGCCGCCGCCGACTGGCCGGAGTGGCGTGGGCCTTCGGCACAAGGCATGGCGGTTATCACGAAGCTGCCGGAGACCTTTAGCGAGACCAGCCATGTGACGTGGAAGACGGAACTGTCAGGTCGCGGGCATTCCACCCCGGTGATCGGTGGCAATGTGATCTGGATGACGACGGCGGTTGAGAAGGCGGCGAGCAAGGAAGAGGCGGAGCGTCGCCTGAAATCGAACACGGGTGATCAGCCGCTCGTTGTGCTCGAATCACTCAGCCTGCGGGCTTTGGCGGTGGATCGTCAAAGCGGGAAGCTGCTGCATGACATCGAATTGCTGAACGTGAAGGAGCCGCAGTGGGCGCATCAGCTCAACAGCTACGCTTCGCCCACGCCGGTGCTCGCGGGTGGCAAACTGTATGCGCACTTCGGTTCGTTTGGCACCGTGTGCATGGATACGGCCACGCAGAAAATCCTCTGGAAAAACGAGGAGTTGCACATCATGCACGAAAACGGCCCCGGCTCGACGGCGGTGCTGTGGAAGAACCGTCTCATCGCCCACTTCGATGGCAGCGATACGCAATTCATCGCGGCTTTTGACACGGAGACAGGCAAGGTGGCTTGGAAGACCATGCGCAGTGGCGAGATGGACCCGCGTCCGCAGCAAAAGAAGGCCTATGGCACACCGCTGGTGATCCAGAGCGGCGGCATTCCGGTGCTCGTCAGCTCCGCGGCGAACAACATCTACGGTTACGATCCAGCCACCGGGAAGGAGCTGTGGAAGGTCCACTACGGCGAGCTGGGCTTCTCGATGTCCACCGTGCCGGTGGCCGATGATACGATGATCTATTTCAGCACGGCCTTCGGCAAATCGAACATCACCGCCTTGAAACACGCTGGTGCCGCCACACCAGAAGTGGCTTGGAAGAACAACAAGAACGCCCCCAAAATGTGCTCGCCCTTGCTGCATGAAGGTCTGCTCTACTATGTCGATGATGGCGGCATTCTGAGTTGTGTGGACACGCAGACAGGCGAGGCGGTGTATCGCGAGCGTTTGGGCGGCAAATTCAGCTCCAGCCCGATTTTGGCCGGTGATAAGATCCTCATCGGCAGTCGCGAGGGCGTCGTGAGCCTCGTCAAAGCGGGTCGCACCTTCCAACTGCTCTCCCAAAACACGCTCGACGGCACCATCATGGCCAGCCCATCCACCGACGGCGAGGCGCTCTTCATCCGCACGGACAAAGCACTGTATCGCATCGAGAAATGAGGGAGATACTGCAACGATCCACCTGGATGCTCGCGGCGGGTCTTTTGGGCCTTACGGGAGCTTTGCGTGCGCAAAACGCCGTCCCACCTCCCGCTCGCGAGCTTCGTGGTTCGTGGATCGCCACCGTGCGGAATATCAACTGGCCCAGCGAGCCTGGTCTGCCCGTCGCCAAGCAGAAAGAGCAGCTCCTCACGCTCATCGACTCCGCCGCGAAGCTGCGCTTGAATGCGCTCATCTTCCAGGTGCGGCCCGCGGGCGATGCCATGTATGCCTCCGAGATCGAGCCGTGGTCGCCCTTCTTGACGGGAGCGATGGGTAAATCACCAGGTTGGGACCCGCTTGAGTTCGCCGTTAACGAGGCGCACCAACGCGGCATGGAACTGCATGCCTGGTTCAATCCTTACCGGGCACTCGCCGGAGAAAAGCATGCGCCAAGCGCCGATCACATCCGCCGCAAGCACCCGGAGTGGACGATGAAATACAACATCGACTGGTGGATGGACCCTGGCGTGCCCGAGGTCCGCCAGCAGGCCATCGAAGTGATGTTGGATGTCACGCGGCGTTACGACGTGGATGGCATTCACATCGATGATTATTTTTACCCTTACCCAATCACCGGCCCGGACAAAAAGAAGGTCGAATTCCCCGATGCAGATACTTACCGGCGCTACAAAGCCACGGGAGGCCCTTTGGAACTCACCGCCTGGCGACGCCAAAATGTGGATCAGACCGTGCAGGCTACTTATGAGGGTATCAAAGCCATCAAACGCCATGTGAAGTTCGGCATCAGCCCCTTCGGCCTCTGGCGTCCGAATCATCCTGAGGGCACCGGCGGCGGTCTCGATCCGTATGAGGACCTAGGCGCGGACTCGAAGAAGTGGCTGCAAAACGGCTGGGTCGATTATTTCACCCCGCAGCTCTACTGGACCATCGACCGGCCGAAGCTCGGCTTCACCACCTACTATGACTGGTGGCTGGAGCAGAACACGCAGGGCCGCCACATCTGGCCCGGCATGAACACCTCCAACATCGGCACCGATCGCGTCGCCGGTGAAATCCTCCGCCAGATGAGCGTGCTGCGGGAACGCGGCCTCAAAATGACCCCCGGGCACTTTCATTGGAACTTCGGTGCTTTGCACAAGAACACCGGCAAGATCGCCACCTACACGATGGAGCGTGCCTACACCACGCACGCCATCCCGCCGTCTTCGCCGTGGCTGAGCCAGACGCTACTGCCCGCCCCGCTCGTCGGCAAAACCCAGCCGGAAGGCAAACTCCACGTCGAGTGGAAGCACGCCGACGAGCGATGGATGTCGCAGACCCGCTGGTGGGTGCTCCAGGCCCAGATCGGCGGCCGCTGGGTGACGTGGAAATCCTTGTTCAAAGACCAGTTCAGCACCGAATGGCCCGCCGGAGCCACGGCGGTGGCGATTCGTGCCTGCGGCCTCGGCTGGGAGGCGGGTGAAGCGGGCGTGGTTGTCAAATAAGGGTTCATCTGGGAGCTTCTTGCGTCCCCTTGAGCGACTTCCCCTCACCTAACCTCTCCCCGCATCATGCGCTGAAGGCATCGGCGGCTGTTCGCGGGGAGAGGGACCAAGGCGCTTTCCAGTTCCTCTCCCCGCTGGACGTATTCACCTGCATTTTGGTCAGATTGCGGGCAGAGGTTAGGTGAGGGGAGCCGACAGACGCCCTTGATCACTGGCCTCTCGTGGCCCTTGAAAGAGGCAAACGGGCCTGAAAAAACCCTCGCCAGCCGGGGAAAAGCCGTTAATCTCCGCCCCCCTTTCCCCGGAACCCCACATGTCTGAATCAAAAAACACCCTCCGTCTCGGCCTGCCCAAGGGCAGCCTGCAGGAGCCTACGCTCGAGCTTTTCAAGCGAGCGGGATTCAATGTGGTCGTCTCCAGCCGTTCCTACCGCCCCACAGTGGACGATGATGAGCTGGAGCTGCGCCTGCTGCGGGCGCAGGAGATTGGCCGTTACGTGGACCATGGCTTCCTCGATTGCGGCATCACCGGGCGGGATTGGATCGCCGAAAACGGTGCCGATGTGGAGGTGATCACCGATTTGCGCTACTCAAAGGCCACCTCGAAGCCCACACGCTGGGTGCTCGTGGTGCCGGATGATTCCCCCATCCAGAGTGTGAAGGATTTGCAGGGCAAGCGCATCGCCACGGAGGCCGTGGGCCTCACGCAGCGCTACCTGGAGAGCCACGGCGTGAAGGCCGAGGTCGAATTTAGCTGGGGTGCCACTGAGGTGAAAGTGCCGGAACTCGTCGATGCCATCGTGGACATCACGGAGACCGGCTCCTCGTTGCGAGCGAACAAGCTGCGCATCGTGGACACGATCATGGAGAGCTATCCTCAATTTGTGAGCAGCCGGGCCGCCGCGAAGGACGCCTGGAAGCGTGAGAAGATGGAGACCATCGTCATGTTGCTCAAAGGCGCTCTCGAAGCCCGCGATAAAGTGGGCCTCAAGATGAACGTCCCCGCCGCCAAGGTGGCGGAGGTCGTCGCCGTGCTGCCCTCGCAGCGCTCACCCACCGTCTCCCAGCTCGCCGGGTGCGACTGGGTTGCCGTCGAAACTGTCATTGCCGAGGCCACCGTTCGTCTCATCATCCCGCGCCTCAAGGCGTTGGGTGCCGAGGGCATCGTGGAATATCCTCTCAATAAAATCGTCCACTAACACTGGGACTAAGCCAAAACCACAAGGAGAACACCGACCATGGGATCGCTCAAAAAGCGGAGAAAAACGAAGATCAACAAGCACAAGCGCAAGAAGCGCATGCGTGCGAACCGCCACAAGAAGCGTTTGCGCTACAAGTCGTAAAAGCTAGCCTCCGCGGCATGATCAGCCCCCGACGAGTGATTCGAGTGATTCGAGTCGCCGCCTCTCTCTACGCACCTGCGTCGAGAGATTGGGGGCTGTTAATGCGCCAGATCGGATTGATCGGATTAATCGGACTTCCTCTTCACGCGGCCTCCGACGCAGATATGTCCCTCGGGCGGCTGCCGCCGCCGAAATCCGACCTGCTCCTCACGCCTCGTGGCGCGGCGAACGCGGATGCCATGGCGCATTTCAGCGCCGCGCTGCAATTCGAGACGGCCGGAAAGCTCCGGCAGGCGCTGGAACATTACCGAGCTGTTTTCAAAGCGGATCCCACCAACGCGGACCTTGCCAGCCACACAGCCGGCATCGCCTTGCAATTCGAAGGACGCGAAGCCGCCCTCAAAATCCTCGACGAGGCCATCCAGGCCAATCCGGGTAGCCCGGAACCGCTGCTCAATCTGGCCCGCTTTGCCAGCACCTATCCGCCGGAGGATGTGTTCGAGAAGGATGACCGCGCCGCGAAGGCAGTGGCTTCGGCTTTGCAAAAATTTCCACGCCACGCCGCCGTCTATGAGGCCGCCGTGATGCACCATCTCACGCAAAACAAGCGGGATGCCGCCATCGCCGTGATGGAGCAGGCGGCGAAGCAGGACAGCACCGATCCGCGCTTCTGGCTCGATCTCGCCACCACCGCCGAACGCGTGTGGCCTCTCGGTCAGATCGAGCAGCGCACCGAGCACCTCGCCAAAGTGGCCCCGTTTTTCGATAAAGCGCTCGCTCACGTCACCCCGGCCAATGCGGAGGACATTCAGCTCGAGGTGGCTCAGCATTACCTCCTCACCAACGAACTCACCCGCAGCCGCGAACTCTGCGAAAAGCTCGTCAAGGAGCACCACAGCCTCCAGGCACGCAAAGTCCTCTTCCGCATGTACGAGGCCTCCGGGGAAGGTGAGAAGTCTCTCGCCATGCTCGAAGCCATCACCAAGCAGGCACCCGAGGAGATCGACCATCTCCGCCTGCTGGCCCGCGAGTATGAAAAGCGGGACAAGCCGGACAAAGCCATTCCGCCGCTCGAAGCCGCCATCCAGCAGGGCTCCGGCGAAGTGAATGATTACCTCTTCCTCGGTTCGCTCCTCTGGCAGACGCGGCAGTTTGACCGCATGGGCCTCGTCGGCGAGCGAGCGGTCAAAATCTTCCCTGAGCAACCGCTCACGCACTTCCAGCTCGCCCTTTCCTGTCGTGCTCGTGAGCTGCACGAAAAGGCCGCGAAGCACTTCGCCGATGCCGAGCAGCTCGCCGCCGCCTCGCAGTCCGAACTGCTCGACCACACCTTCTACTATCAATACGGCAGCACGCTGGAGCATCTGGGGCGTTTTGATGATGCCTCCCGCATGCTGGAGAAGTCCATCACGTTGACGCCCCGCGAGAAATCCGAGGCCGCCGCCAACACGATGAACTTCCTCGGCTACATGTGGCTCGAACAGGGCAAGGATCTCGACAAGGCCGGCGAACTCATCGCCAAGGCCAACGAGCTCTCGCCGGACAATGCCGCTTACATTGACAGCCTCGGCTGGTTCCATTTCAAGAAGGGGGATTTTGCCAAAGCCCTCGCCGACTTCCAACGCGCCGAAAAGCTCATCCCCGAGATTCAAAGTGAGGATGCCGAGATCCTTGAGCACATCGCCCTCGCCCACAAACAACTCGGCGATGCCACGAAGGCCCTCGACTACCTCGAACGCGCCCACGCCCTGAAAACACCCTTCCCAAAAATCCGCGAGCGCATCGAAAAGACGCTCAAGCAATGGAAAGGCCTCGGCGACACGGAGAAGAAGTGACACGCTTCATTTCACCACGCGATGCAGCCACTCGCGTGCTTGGTCACGAGCAGCGCAGGGTCGGAGCGTCCACGCATCGTTGTGATTGCGAAAGCCGGTACTCAGAAAGGTGAGATCAGCCTTCGGTAGCAGCGGACCGAGGTACGACTCGGTTTCTTGAGCGTTGGAACCTTCACCGCAGATGAAGACAGGACGGTCCGCAAGCCGCTGAAGTCTCGTCAGCGCTGATTCGCGATCCGAGCCGGGATACGGCCACTTTTTGACGCCGTCGAAGTGACTGTAGGCAAAGAAGGCGCACCACAGCTTCGAGCTTTCGTCGTCGTGAAGGCCCAGGTAACCGCAGGCGATGGCTCCGCGTGAAAATCCGGCGAGCACGAGCTTCTTCGGATCACCGCCGAAATCTCGGCAGATGCTCGGCACGCTCTCACGGAGGTGTTTGAGCGTGGGCTGAGGATCGTAGGCAGGTGCATCGCCCCACCATTTGATCGCCACCTGATCGCCTTTCGCATTCAAATACGGCACGCAGAGCCAGATGAAGCCGCGACCTCCCGAAAGACCCAAACCAAGCTTGCTGCCTTCGGGAAGCCCGGTGCTCACATCGCCAAATTTGTTCGTGTAACCTCCGTTTCCGGCCAGTTCGACGATGACCGGCCACTTCGTGCCTTTTTGCCAATCGGTGGGGAGATACAACACATCGAGGCCGAACCGCACCCGCTTGCCTGGAGCCGGGTTTTCATCACTCAAAGCCGGCACGACCAGATCTGCAGGCACACTTTGGATGTCCGGCAGCTCCGCCGCAGCGAGTGGAAAAGCGAAAACGAAGAGGAGCCATGGTTTCATGGCTCCTACACGTTCCGAAACGCTCCAAACGATCACTGAGCGAGCGGTACGTTCGCTTGGACGCGGAAGAACAGATGGCTGGCGGATGGCCCGCCGAGCGAAAGAGCGGCGCTGCCACCTGTCTGCGTGCTGCCGACCTGCGTCCACGTCTGCAAATCACTGCTGCACCAGATGGTGAAGCTGCGGCGGGAGCTGCCCGTCCAGTCGAGATCGATGTTACCAGTGAGCGGATCGAATTGGAAATCGGTGACGGTAAAGCGGCTGCCGGGGCTGAAGGGATTGGTATCGGCGAGGTATTCATCGCGATCACTGATGCCATCGCCGTCGAAATCACTGTTCGCGTTCGCACCGAGCAGACTCAGGCTGGAGCCCAATCCGGCGGCGGCGGCTCGTTCGATCTCCCACGAGTCGGCGATGCCATCGCCACTGCCACCACCCGCGAGCACATCGAGATCCACACCGGGATGGAGACGGGTGCAGACGCCCGCCAGATTGATCCAGCCGCAGTTGGCGGAGTAGGCGTAGCCGCTGAGAGCACCCGTGACGAGATCCACACGCGGCGGCGCGGCGATGGTGGGATCGAAATAGATCCAGCCGATGTTCGCCCCATAGGCGTAACCGCTCAAAGCGCCTGCTCCATCATGATTCACGCCAGTGTCACCACCCGTCTGCGAGTAGCCGGACGTGGTCGAGGGCGTGCCATCACCGAGATCAATCCAGCCGACATTGGCCGCATACACCTTGCCATGCGCCATCGTCGTCTCGATCACCGGCGCATCGAGGGCCAGTGGATTCGTGCGCCAGTTCAGCCAGCCAAAATTAGCCGCGTAAGTGAAGCGGCAGGCGGGCGTGATGGTGCTGATCGCTGGCTCGGCGAGCACGAAGCAGTTTGTGAAGCCTGCCTGAATGCTGGTGACGCCTTTTCCCGCCAGCACGCCACTGACATCGACAGCGACAGGCGTGTCACGACTGGTCGTCGTGCCATCGCCGACGGCTCCAGTGGTGTTGCTGCCCCACGCAAAGAGATCGCCGTCACTGGTGAGCGCATAAGATGAAAATGTGCCTGCCGAAATGGCGGCGACGGTTTTGCCGAGGAGTGCGCCGGTCATATCGACTGCGACGGGTGAGTCAGATTGCACGGTGGTGGTGGCGTTTCCGAGTTCATGTGAATCATCCGCACCCCAAGCATAGACGGTGCCGTCCGAGGCGAGTGCGAGGCTGTGCTGGTAGCCTGCGGAGATGTGCGTGATGGTTTTCGTGGCCAGCACGCCGGACGTGTCGAGCGCGACAGGAGCGCCTCGGGTTGTGAGGGAGGTGCCATCCCCGATCTGCCCCCGGTTGTTGACGCCCCAGCCGAAAAGCATGCCGTCGGTGGTCTGAACGAGCATGTGATGGCCTCCCACACTGAGCTTGGAGACGGTTTTGCCGGAGAGTAGCCCCGTGGTGTCCACGGCCACCGGGACTGTGCTGGCACTGGTGGTTCCATTGCCGAGCGATCCCGCAGCTCCCCAGGTATAGACCTGACCGGTGGAATCGAGCACGGCGCTGCAATTCCAGCCAGCGTGGACTTGAACAATGGTTTTCCCGGAGAGCACGCCAGTGGTGTCCACAGCCACGGGGACGAGACTGTCAGTCGTGGAGCCAATGCCGAGTTCCCCGGCGTCGTTGCTACCCCAAGCAAAGAGGCCGCCATCGGAGGTGAGGGCGAGTGTGTGCTGATAACCTGCGGCGACAGCGATCACGGTTTTTCCAGAAAGCACACCGGTCATGTCCACGGCGACGGGCGTTGAATAGAAGGTCGTGCTGTTGTTGCCAAGCTGGCCTTTGGTATTCTCCCCGCAGGCATAGACCTTGCCGTCGGAAGTCAGCAGCACGGCATGTGCTGCGCTAGAGGATGAAATCACGGCCGTGATGGTTTTGCCGGAGAGGGCGCCGGAGACATCCGTGGCGACGGCGCTGGGGCGGTTGATGGTCGTGCCATCGCCGAGCATGCCGCTGGAGTTAGAACCCCAACCATAGGGAAGGCTGGCGGCCTGGCAGAACGCTGCGGAAGCCAGCAGGACCGCCGTGAGCACCGCATGCAGCGCCGGAGGCGGTAGCAGCATGGGAGGCGGAGGCAGCGGGGGCGATTTCGCAGGCGGCGGCAAAGGCGGCCGGCGCACGATGAGATAGGAAAAAGGTTTCATGGCGGTGAGCAGGTGCGTGTTGGGGACGCGGGAGGATCACAGGCCAAAGTTGGCGAAGGGATTCGTGGCTCCGAAAGGCAGTTGTAGAGGCGCGATGCCATTGGCGGGCACGGGTTGCACGGGTGCGGTGGTGTTGCTGCGGAGCGTATTGCGAGTGACGATGTTTTGATCGCTGGCCACTTCGATGCCGTTGTTGCCGTTCGAGGAGGCGCTGCACTGGTCGATGGTGTTGCCATTGTTGCCGTGGAAGCCGTCGTCCACGTTGTTGCTCGCCACGCAGTTCGTCAGGCGGCATTTGTCGCCGAAGAAAAAGCCGTCGCCACTGGCGGGCGGTCCGCCGATCACGCCCGGCATGCCATTGCGGTCTGCCGTGCAGTGGGTGAAAGAGCAGTCACTCGTCGCGTGAAAGCCGTCGCCGCTGTTTTGCTGGGCCACGCATTGCACGAAGTTCGTCGCGTTGTCATAGACGACCGGGCCGCCGGGGAAAGAGGTGTTCTCCACCCAGAAGCCGTGATCCATGTTGAAGAAGCTGGACACGTTGTGCAGCACGCAGCCATTGCGCACATGCACGCCGGGATCGCCGTTGCCGGTGGCGGCGCTATTCATCAACACGCTGCCTTGGTTCAAATCAAAGCCGGTGGAGCCGCAATTGCGCACGGAGCAGCCATGCACGCTCGCATTCATCGCCGTCACGATGCCGCAACCGGCCACATCATTCACGGTGCAATCCGCCACACGCACATTGTCATGGCCTTGGATGCCGATGCCTCCGATGCCCGTGGCCGTGCAGGCGCGAATGACCGAGGCGCTTCCCGTGTAAATGCCGCTGTGCGGGCCAGGAGCACCAGGACCAGGTCCCCGTACCCAGGGGCCTCGCACGCGGCATTGATCGACGAGGCTGTCATCGCCCACCTTGATGCCGTAAGTATTGATCTCCGAGACGTCCACGCCGGTCACGACGCTGTCATGGTTCAGCTTGATGCCGAGAGTCCAGTTTCCACGCACGCGGCCGTTGATGACTTTCGTGCGGGTTGCCGTGCCAGCCACGCCACTTTGTGCCTCGATGGCGATGGGGCCCATGCCGCCTCCGGTGTAGAGCACTTCGAAACCACCGAGATCGAGCGTCACATTTTCCGCAGTGATGAGGATGTTCTTATCGAGATTCTCCGTGAGGTAGTAGCGGCCTGGAGATGCCAGCAGGTAGTAACCGAGGCTGCCATTGAGGTTGGCGTTGTTCGTATCGCGGCTGGGGATGTGCTCACCGGCGTCGATTTGCATCAGCGTCTTCATCGAAGGCGTCGGAATCCCGCCGGGCGTGAGAGCACGTTCATTGGGATAGGTGTAAACGGCATTGGGCGGCGTGAGCTGGCCCTGACCCAAGGCGAGAGCCGGAACGAGGAGCGTGAGGGCAGTGAGGCTGTGTCGGAGGAGAGATGCGGTTTTCATGGAGGAGATGCGATTGCATTCCTCTCTGCACGGAATCCGAAAAAGAGTTACACGATGCCGATCGATTTTACTCCTGCGCCGCTGATTTCGGATCAAAGGCATCCCGCAAACCATCTCCGAGAATGTTCAGTGCTAGCAGCGTGCTGCTGAAAAACAGCCCCGGATACACAAGCAGCCATGGATAGGTTTGCATCACCTGAGAACCATCACCGAGAAGCACGCCCCAACTCGCATTCGGTGGCTGGATACCGAGGCCAAGGAAGCTCAGCGTGGCTTCGAGCAGCATCACGCCGGGCACGGTGAGACTGGCGTAGATGATCACGGGGCCGATCACATTCGGCAGCAAGTGCTTGCGCACGATGTGCCAAAAGCCAGCGCCACTCGCCTTCGCGGCGGTGACGAATTCGAGGTTCTTCAGCGCCAGCACCTGCCCACGCACCACACGCGCCATGGTCAGCCATTCCACCGCGCCGATGGCGACAAAGATGAGCCAGAAATGCCGACCAAAGACGACCATGAGCAAGATGACGAAGTTGATGAAGGGAAAGGCATACAGGATGTCCACCACGCGCATCATCGCGGCATCAATGCGTCCGCCTGCTAAGCCGCTGATCAGGCCATACGTCACGCCGATGCACGCCGCGACGAACGTGGCGAGCAAACCGACGGCCAGCGACACCTGCCCGCCTTTGAGCACTCGCGTGAGCATGTCGCGGCCTAGGGTGTCGGTGCCCAGCCAGTGCTGCGGGCTGATGTTGGTGGCCTTGAGCTCCAAATCCTGTGCATCCTGCGCATACGGCGAAAGGGACGGCCCGATGAGGCACACCGCGACCAGCGCGATGAGAAACCAAAACGCGATGAGATTGATGCGATGCCTGCAAAACCGCTTCCACGCGGCCTGCATCGGCGAAAGGCTCTGTCGGGACGAATCACTCATGCGTGGAGGCGGATTCGCGGGTTGAGCCAGGCCTGGAGGATGTCCACCAGCAGGTTGAAGCCGACGATAAGCGTGGCGTAAAAGACGGAGATGCCGATGGCGAGGTTCATGTCCCGATTGATGGCCGAGGCAATGAAGAACTGGCCGAGGCCCGGCAGTTGAAAAACGGACTCCACCACGATGCTGCCCGTGAGAAGGCCCGCCGCCGCTGGGCCGAGGAAATTCAAAACTGGCAGGCAGGCCAGTTTCAGCGCATGCAAAAAGACAACGGAGGTTTCGCTGGCTCCTTTGGCCCGGGCGGTGCGCACAAACTCCTGTGACAAGGTCTCCCGTAGGCTGCCACGGGTGAGGCGTGCGATTTGAGCACTGTAGATGATGCCGAGCGTCAATGCGGGCATCACCACATCCGATGGATCAAACCAGCCGGAGGCATTGAACCACCGCAGCTTCAAACCGAGCAGCATCGCGATCACCGGTCCGAGAATCATGCTCGGCGTGCAAATGCCCAGCGTGGCCGCTAGCATGCTCGCCCGATCTTCGAGGGTGTTGGGACGCAGCGCCGCGAAGGCTCCAAGTGGCACACCGAGGCCCAGCGCAATCGCCAGCGCTGTCAAACCCACCGCACCGGATACCGGGAAGCCGGAGGCGATGATTTCATCCACGCCACGTCCTTTGAAATGAAACGACTCCGGTAGGTCGAGCATCGCGTAATGGGCGATCTGCAAACCGAGTTGCGCATACCACGGCTTGTCGAGGCCGAGATAAGCTCGCTGCGCCGCGATGGCCTCCGGCGAGGTGTTCTTTTCACTCTGAATCGGCCCACCCGGCAGCAGGCGGGAAAGCGCAAACGTGATGGTGATCACCGCGAGGATGACGACGAGGCCCTGAAAGAAGCGGCTGAGCAAAAAGCGAATCATGCGGTCGCGGCAAGGGTGTCGATGAATAATGGCATGCAGGGACATTAGCGACCTGGGCGCAGATTGCAAAAATCAGTTCTTTTGCCTCTGGAATGGGCCTCATTTCAGCAATCAGCAATCAGCAATCGGCATTCATCAATCGAGTAATCCTTCGCTACGATCACGCCAACCACCCCAGAAACCGCAGATTGCTGAACTCTGATTGCTGATTGTTGATTGTTGAAGTTTTCTAAGCTGCCGCATGCTAGGAGCCTCGCGTGCCAAAACCACCCGCCATCTCCGTTTTGATGCCCCTGCGTGATGCCGCCGCCACGCTTGAGGCGGCGGTTCGCAGCGTGCAGGCCCAAACCTGGGCGGATTGGGAGCTCGTCATCGTGGACGATGGCTCGCAGGATGCCACACCCACCTTGCTGGCCCATCTGGCCGCTCAAGATGAACGCCTCGTCATCTTGAGGCAGCCGCCTTCAGGCATCGCCAAAGCGTTGCAATATGGCTGCGAAGGCTGTCGTGGAGATTTTATCGCTCGAATGGATGCAGACGATGTGATGGCCCCGCAGCGGCTGGAGTTGCAGCAGGCCCTTTTAAAGGCCGAACCTTCCATGGGTCTCGTTTCTTGCCTCGTGAAATTCGGTGGCGACGGCGCGGGCTATGCGGCGCATGTCGATTGGATCAATGCGCTGCGCACGCCGGAGTCGATGGCGCTGTGTCGTTTTGTCGAGGCCCCGGTGGCGCATCCGAGCGTGATGTTCCGGCGTCGGCTACTGCAAGATCACGGCGGCTATCGTGAAGGCGATTTCCCCGAGGACTACGAGCTGTGGCTCCGCTGGCTGGAAGCCGGCGTTCGGTTTGGCAAGGTGGAGCAGCAGCTGCTCACTTGGAACGATCCTCCAAAGCGTCTCTCACGCACCGATCCGCGTTACTCGGTGGAGTCGTTTTATGCGATGAAGCTCGGCTACCTACGCCGCTGGCTCGTGGCGCAGGCCGTTGACCGTGAAATCTGGCTCTGGGGTGCCGGTAGAATCACGCGGCGACGCTTTGATCCCATCGCCGATCTCCTCACCGGCTTCATCGATGTGGATGAATCCAAACGCGGCCAACGTCGCGATGGTCGCGAGGTGCGGCTCGTGGATGAACTGCCGCCTCGTGATCAAAGCCTCATCCTCGGCGGCGTGGCCAATCGTGGTGCCCGCGAAGCCATCGCCAGGCATCTGATCGAGCTCGGCCGCGTGGAGGGCGAGGATTTTTTGCTCGTCGCTTAAGTCCCTCGGCGCTCAGCTCGCGGGAGCCAAGGCTTGCCAGCCGGAAAGAATCTAGCAGGTTCAATCCCATGAACTCACCCCTCTCTCGCCGAACCTTTCTCCGTTCTTCTGGAGTCTCGCTCGCCCTGCCGTTTCTCGATGCCATGTGGGGAAGACGGGCGCTCGCCGCCGGGGCCGTGCCGCCCAAGCGGCTCGTGACGATTTGCGCCTCGCTGGGCATCTATGGACCGGATTTCTTTCCGGCGGAGAGCGGGGAGGCTTACACGCCGACGCCGTATTTGAAGAGGATCGAGGCCCATCGGAAGGACTTCACCATCTTCTCAAACATCAGTCACCCGGATCAAAATGGGCGCGATGGGCATGCCTCGGAATTGACCTGGCTCACTGGTGCACGGCATCCGGGACTCGGCGGCTTCCGCAACACCATTTCGCTCGATCAGTTCATCGCGGAGAAGATCGGTTTTGAAACACGCTACCCGTCACTGCAGTTCAACACCGGCGGTGGTGGCAGCCAGAGCTACACGCGCAGCGGCGTCATGATCCCGGCGGAGTCGAGACCCTCGAAAATCTTCGCCAAGCTCTTCCTCGACGGCAGCGCCGCAGAGATCCAGCAGCAGATGCGCAAGCTCAAGGAAGGCCGCAGCATCATGGACACCGTGGGCGAGGAGGCCAAGCGGTTGGAGAAGCGCTTTGGCAGCGCGGATCGCGATAAGCTCGACGAATATTTTACTTCGGTGCGCGAGATGGAGCAGCGCCTGCAAAAAGCCGAGGCCTGGGTGCAGAAACCGAAGCCCAAGGTTGAAGCGCCGCCGCCGCAGGACCTCCAAGACGAGAAAGACCTCATCGGACGCATGAATCTCCTCTTTGACCTCATCCCGCTCGCTTTCCAAACCGACAGCACGCGTGCCATCACCATGCTCGTTCAGGGGCGCGGTGATGTGCCCACCATTCCCGGCGTCAAAGCGGATCATCACAACCTCTCCCACCACGGTCAGGACCCCGAAAAGATCGCGCAGCTTCGTCTCATCGAAACCGCGCAGCTTGCAGCACTCGGCACCTTGATGACGAAGCTCAAAGCGAAGCAGGAAGGCTCCAAATCCCTGCTCGACAGCACCGCTGTGCTCTACGGCAGCAACCTCGGCAACGCGAACTCGCATGACTGGCACAACCTGCCGCTGCTGCTCGCCGGTGGTGGCTTCAAACACGGCCGCCATGTCACCGGCGATGCGAAGAACAACACACCGATGAGCAACCTCTTCGTCCGCCTCTTGCAAAACATGGGTATCGAGACCGACACCTTTGCCAGCAGCACCGGTGCGCTGACGATTTGAGCGAATTCAGGTCACGATTGCCGGAATCAGTCAAGAAGCGTGCCGCCGCCGATCTCATCCTTCGAGATGAAGCGCATTTCCATCATCGATTCCCACACCGGCGGCGAGCCCACACGTGTAGTCTTGAGCGGTATGGCCGCCGATGAACTCGAAATCTACCGCCGAGCCATCATCTGCGAGCCGCGCGGGCATGAGGTGATCGTCGGTGCCTTGCTCGTGGAGCCAAAAGACGCGAGTTGTGCTGCAGGCGTAATCTTCTTCAACAACGTCGGTCTGCTCGGCATGTGCGGGCATGGGATGATCGGCCTCATCGCGACGCTGAAGCATCTCGGACGCCTTTCGGCGGGCGAGCACCGTGTGGAAACGCCGGTGGGTATCGTGACGGCGGTGCTGCATGACGATGGTCGCGTGAGCATTCGCAATGTGCCGTCGTATCGACCTGCAAAGGGCGTCAAAGCTGGTGGCGTGAGTGGAGATGTCGCTTGGGGTGGGAACTGGTTCTTTCTTGTCTCGGATCACGGACTCGAACTCACGTTGAAAAACGTCCCCCAGCTCACGCAAGCCAGTTTGGCGATGCGCGAGGCCGTGCGAGCGGCTGGATACCCGGAGGTCGATCACGTCGAACTTTTTGGTCCGCCGCAGAATGCCGCGAATCACAGCCGAAACTTCGTTTTGTGCCCTGGAGGTGAGTATGACCGCTCACCCTGCGGCACGGGCACGAGCGCGAAGCTCGCCTGTCTTGCTGCGGATGGAAAACTCGCTCCGGGCGAGGTGTGGCGGCAGGAAAGCATCCTCGGCAGCGTGTTTGAAGGCAGCTATGAAGCCGGTGAAGGCGGCATCATCCCCACGATCACCGGAGAGGCCTTCATCACGGCGGAGACGACATTGATCCTCGATCCGGCAGACCCATTCCAATTCGGCATCGCATGAACTCTTCCACTCATCGCCTCAAGGCTTCACTCCAACCTCTGCATTCGCGCACGCTGAGTTGGAGTCTAGGCTTTAGCCGACTCTTTGCGGCTTTCTTGATCACTTCCGGCTTCGCCGCCGATTTCGACGCAGCGCTGAGTTTTCCGAAGCGCACCGAAAACAAAGTCTTCCGCGACCGCGTGCAGGCAAACTGGCTGCCCGATGGCAAAACGTTTTGGTATCGCGTGCAGGCAGCGCCGGATAAGTCCGAGTTTGTGTTGATCGACGCCACCAACGGCACCCGCAAAACGGCGGCGACGCTCAAAGAGCTCGGTTTGCCGGAAAAAGAGGCCGCGAAGACTTCCACCATGAAAATCGAGCTGCGACGCACACGGCGCACCGGTGAGTCCTCCGGCCTGAAGTTTATCAACCAACTCGACGAGGACGTGGAGCTCTACTGGATCAACCAGGAAGGTGAGCACACGCGTTACGGCGGCGTTCGCGCAGGCACGGAGCGCGAGCAGCACACCTTTGACGGCCATGTGTGGCTCATCACCAGCCGCACGGGTGAGCATCTCGCCGTCGTGGAAGGTGCGTCGCAGGCACAGACCTTCATCATTGATGGAAAAGGCATCTCGAAAGCCAAGACGCAGGCTCCGAAGAAGCCCGAGCGCGGTTTCCGCTCGCCGGATGGTTCGTGCGTCGCCTTCACCGAGGCGGACAAGGTGGAGCGCCGCAAGGTGACGATCGTCGAATCGACACCGAACGACAGCGTGCAGCCGAAGTTGAAAGTCATCGACTACATCAAGCCCGGCGATCCGCTGCCAAAGCCGCAATGGGTGATCGAAAAGAGCGATGGAACGAAGCTCCGCGTGGCGCGTGATCTTTACGAGAATCCGTTCACCGAAAGCGGCGAACTGGATGCCGTATGGGCACCGGACAGCCGCGAGTTTTACTTCAACTACAACCAACGCGGCCATCAGCTCTATCGCATCCTCGCGGTGAATGCGAAGACGGGCTCGGTGCGTGTCGTCGTCGAGGAAACGTCGAAAACCTTCATCCACTACTCCGGCAAAAGCTGGCGTCACTGGCTGCACAACAGCAGCGAACTGATCTGGATGAGCGAGCGGGATGGCTGGTGCCATCTCTACCTCTACGACGCGAAAAAAGGCACGCCGAAGCTGCAAATCACCAAGGGCGCATGGCCCGTGCGCGAGGTTTTGCACGTGGATGAAGCCAAGAAGGAGATCTGGTTCCTCGCGAGCGGTTTGCGGGCAAAGGAAGACCCCTATCATGAGCATCTCTGCCGCGTGAACTTCGATGGCAGTGGCTTCAAGCAGCTCACGGACGGCGATGGCAACCATCGTGTCGAGTTCTCACCGAGTCGCGAGTTTTTCATCGATACATGGTCACGGGCCGACAAGCCGCCAGTGATGGAACTGCGCCGCAGCCGCGATGGCGGGTTGGTGTGCGAATTGGAGAAGGCGGAGGTCTTCGCGCTGCTCGGCACGGGTTGGACGATGCCGGAGCGCTTCGTGGCGAAGGGTCGCGATGGCAAAACAGACATCCACGGCGTGATCGTGAAGCCATCGAACTTCGATCCGGCAAAGAAGTATCCCATCGTGGAGAACATTTATGCCGGTCCTCACGGTTCGTTCGCGCCGAAGGAGTTCAGCCGGTTGATGGGACATCATCTGATCGCTGAGCTCGGCTTCATCGTCGTGCAACTGGACGGCATGGGCACGAATCATCGCGGCAAGGCCTTCCACGATGTGTGCTGGAAGAACATCAAAGACGCGGGTTTTCCGGATCGGAAGCTCTGGATCAAGGAAGCGGCAAAAACACGGCCGTGGATGGATTTGAGCCGCGTGGGCATCTACGGCGGCAGCGCAGGCGGTCAGAACGCGATGCGGGCGCTGCTCGATCATCACGACTTCTACAAAGTGGCCGTTGCCGACTGTGGCTGTCATGACAACCGCATGGACAAAATCTGGTGGAACGAGCAGTGGATGGGCTGGCCGGTGGATGAGTCCTATGTGAAAAGCTCGAACAAGGAGGACGCGCCCAAGCTGCAAGGCCACCTGCTCCTCATCGTCGGCGAACTCGACACCAACGTCGATCCCGCGAGCACCACGCAAGTCGTCGCCGCGTTGCAAAAGGCCGGGAAGAGCTTCGACTTCATGCCCATCGCCGGCACCGGCCATGGTGCGGCGGAAACGCCTTATGGCTCGCGGCTGCGCATGGATTTTTTGGTGCGGCATTTGAAGCCGTGAGCCTCAAGACTGGCGTTTTGGCGGCATTCTGGTTAGATTTTCGGCCTCAACCATCATGACTGACTGCCGCAAGCTGTTCTGGCCTGTTTTTATCGCGCTTGTGTGCGTGGGAGGGTTGGCGTGGTTTCGAGGCGAAAAACCTCAAGAGGCCGAAAAGGCCGTCGAAGGCGGCAAGGTGGCCCCGAGTGGCAAATTCACGCCGAATGCCGTTCCGGTGTCCAAAGGGCCTGCGAGCGCCGATGAGCTGAAAAACGCGGCGCAGGGCTACATTCGTGAATTGAGGCCGGATGAGCTGCAAATCGGCTCGGTGAGGCTGAACAAGCGGAAGCGCACGATCTCGTTTCCGGCGAAGGTGGCTGAAAAGGAGCGTCCGCTCGAGTATGCGCTGGTGCATGAGTCGGGCAAAACGCACGAGGCACTGCTTTCGACCGCGGCGGCGATGCAGGACGTGCATGTGGCGGCGTTGCTGCTGGACGCGAACGGGCAAGCGCCAGTGATTGAGCTAACGTGGCGAAAGCATGGCGGTGACGCGAAGGTGCCGCTGCATGAGATGATCGGCATGAAGGACGGCGCGCTGGATGCCGTGTGGCGCTACAACGGGTCGGTTTTCATCCACGGTGGCTTTGCGGCATCGCGTGAGGGCTCGCTGGTGGCACTGATGAATGATCCGTCGGCCTTGGTGAATCATCCTGCGGCGGGTGCGCTGATGAAGGATGACGTGTTTTTTGCTCAAACGGCCAAGTTGCCGCCTGACGGGGTGCCAGTGATGGTATTGTTCACCTTCCCACCACGTTCATGAAGAAGCGTTCTCCAACTCCCAACAGCGTCTTTGCTCGGGTGCAGTCCATTCTGGATTCGGCGGTGAATCACGCGGCGCGGACGGTGAACACCACCCAGGTCGTGGCGAATTGGCTCATCGGGCGTGAAATCGTCGAAGAGCAACAGATGGGTGCCCGTCGGGCCGCTTACGGTGAGAAGATCATTCCGGAATTGGCAGCTCAATTGGCTGAAAATGGAATCGCTGGATATGGCGAGTTAACGTTGCGGCTGTGCCGTCAGTTTTACCTGACTTACCCAGATCTGCCCGGGAAGGAGATTTGTTACGCACTGCGTAACAAATCGCTCAGCCTGGGCACCGTTGCATTGAATCGTTACGCAGCGCGTAACAGATCGGCACCTCCGCAGGAGTTTGTCCTTGTGCCACAGATCATCCAGGCCGCGAAGGAAGCCGGGTGGTCGCCCGGATTGCTGCATCCAGGACTTTCGTGGACGCATTACCGGGCGCTGATGCGTGTCAGTGGCGCGCACGCCAGGGCATTTTATGAGATCGAAGCTGTTCAACAAAACTGGAAGGGGCGTGAGCTGGAAAGGCAGATTCAAAGTTTGTTGTTCGAGCGCCTGGCAAAGAGCAGAGACAAGAAGGGCGTGATGAAACTCGCCACCAAGGGACAGCAGATTCAAACCCCGGCAGATGTGTTTAAAGACCCGCTGGTGATGGAGTTTCTCGGGCTGCCAGAAAGTCCACGGTTGGTGGAATCAAAGCTTGAGGAGTCTCTCATCTCCAATCTACAGCAATTTCTTTTGGAGCTTGGAAAAGGGTTTGCCTTCGTGGCAAGGCAGGAGCGCCTCACCCTTGAGGGAGACCATTATTATGTCGATCTCGTCTTCTATCACACGATCCTGAAGTGTTATGTACTCGTCGATCTGAAGATCCGGAAGCTGACCCATCAAGACATCGGCCAGATGCAGCTCTACGTGAACTACTATGACCTGGAGCGTCGGTCGCCGGGTGATGGACCGACGCTTGGACTCATTCTCTGCACCGATCAGAACGAAACAGCCGTGCGCTATACCATCGGAGGTGGTCAGCAGAAGATTTTCGCGAGTCGATACCAATTCCACATCCCGACCGAAGCGGATCTGGCCGCCGAGATCCGCCGCGAACTGGCAGACTTGGTTCCGCCTAAGTCAAAGCCCAAGCCACGGCCAAAGACCCCAACCAAATCACGCCGCTAAGATCTTTATGAAGCACGTTCTGCTCATTCTCTTCCTGTTTGCCTCGCTACTTCATGCAGCAGAGGAAACGGCGTTCAGTTGGCCACTCGGGCCCATCGGCGGGAAGATGCGGTTGTGGACGGGGGAGAGTTTTGTGCGCGTTTCGGAACTGACCAACGGTGCGCCGGGCAAGGTGGCGGGCTTGCAGGTGAATGATTTCATTCTAGGGGCCTTTGGACGGGATTTTGAGGTGCTGGGCTCGGATTTCGAGGGCGTGGTGCGGCAGCTTGGGAATGCCATCGAGCATGCGGAGTCGAATGATGGTGTGCTGCCGCTGAAGGTGCTGCGCAGTGGCGCGGGGATCATCACGGTGACGGTGAATCTGCCGGTGCTCGGGCCGCTCGACCCATCGTATCCGCTGACGAGTGCGAAGTATGCAGCGACTTATGAGTATGCCTGTGCGCAGCTTCACGCTCGCGTGATGGCCGACGGCGATGGCGATCTGGGCTATCCGACGGGCTTTGTGGCGCTGTCACTGCTTGGGCATCCAAACTGGAATGATCTGACGGGCGAAAAGCCGTATGGGCTGTCCGTGAACAAGCTGCGCGACTGGGCCATCGGCATGATCAACAACGGCCAGCTCACGCCGGTGGAGGACAAATACTTCGATGGCACGGCGAATCCGAACTTTGTGGAAACCGGTCTCGAAAATTGGTCGCTCGGCCAGGCGGTGATGTTTCTCTCCGAGTATGTGTCGAAGACCGGCGAGCAGGCGACTTATCAAACGGTGCTGCAACGCGCGGCGGTGATGATGGCCAACCGGATTGAAAACTGGGCGCAGCCAGCGAATGGCGGCACGGCGAACCTCACTTATGAAGTGACTCGCGGCGCGACAGGGCACGGCGGTGTGACGGGCGACTACACGCATCAGTGGTATGTGGGCATCAACATGGCCGGGCTGCATGTGTTCAATGGGCTCGCGATGGCGAAACGGGCTGGCGCGGACATGACGCAGCGCCCGAAGGACGCGCACTACTTTGGCCACACGCTGAATCCAGGTGACGCGGTGCCTTCGAACATCTCGCCCGCGCTGCCCGCGACGATCATCCTGCCGCGTGGAGCGCAGGATAGTCGCGTGCTACCGCACATCGACAATCTCTCCGCCGCTCCGCTGACAAAGATCATCACGGCCAATGCGTCGAACAATCCTTTCTATTACGACGTCTCGCTGGATCAGAAGTTTTGGATTCAATGGGACTGCCTCACGCGGTCCACAGGCAGCTCGGGTTACGTCGCTTACGCGAGCGTGACGGGCGCGGAGTATGACGCGGGCGGTCGCACACCGGCGACCCTGCTTGGGATGAAGGTGTATCACGGCAGCACACCGCCATCGTCGGCGGATCAGGCGGTGATGGACATGCACACGAACTACATCATCGCGGCGCACAACCGGCACCTCAACGCGCATGCCTACAACATGGGCGGCGGTCTTTTCACCGCGCTGGTGATGCCGTGGTTCAGCGATCGCGATCAACGCTACTTCTGGGACAACTGGAAGTTCTACGCGAACTTCATGCGCCAGCCGGATGGCAGCGTGCAATACTTCCGCGGCCGCAGTTTTGACGATGCGTATCAGGACCATTCGCTCGTCGCGCTCGTGAACAACGCGCTGCCACGCAGCGTGGCGCTCGGCGGTCTGCCGCATGTGCCGGGCTACGACACGAACCGCGTCTTTGCCCGCTTCAAAAAGCCGCTGCTGGAGTGGCCGACGCCTGCGGCAAGGAAACGCCGCATCACCGGCAACACGGAGGTCTTCACGGTCGATCTGGTGAATGCGAGCGGCGCGGTGATCGCTCCGGCGCAAGTCACCGCGGCGTGGAGCGTCGTGAGCGGGCCGGTGACGAGCGGCATTTTCTCCAATGCGGCCACTTTGAACACGACAGCGACGTTTCCTCAGGCGGGAACGTATCGCCTGAGGTTGGATGCGAGTGCCAGCAGCCTCAGCACGAGCGAATTCATCGACATCGAGGTCATGCCGAGTGTCTCCGCCAGCTACGCGGCGGGGGAGGCGGACTACAAGGTCTATACGGGCATCGGTGGTGTCACCGTGGCCAGCTTGACGAGTGCGCCGAGCTACCCGAACTCGCCCACGCAATCGAGCGTGCTCAGCACGCTGGAGGGAACGTATTCAGGCGACAGCTATGGCGCAACGCTCACCACGACCATCGTGGCACCGGAGACAGGCACCTATCGTTTTTACATCGCGTCGGATGACGAGTCGTCGCTGCGCTTCAATGCGGGCGGTCCGAGTGCCAGCGGCGCGGTACAGATCGCGTCGGTGCCTGGATGGACCAATCAGTATCAGTGGAACAAATACGCCGGACAGCAGAGCGCTGCGATCACGCTCACGGCAGGCCAGCAGTATTATTTGCGGGCCTTGCACAAGGAAGGCAGCGGCGGCGATCATTTCGCTATCGCGTGGACCACGCCGTCGAATGCGTCGATCACGGTCATCGGTGCGCCTTACATCGCCCGCGAATTGCAGGCGGCGTCCTCACCGGACATCCTCACGCAGCCGCAGCCGGTCGAGGCAGATCTCGGTGACAATGTCAGCCTCGCCTTCACCACCGCTGGCAGCGATTTGTCACTCTATCAGTGGCGCTTGAACGGCACGAACTTTGGCGTACCGCAGACCACACCGACGCTCACGTTGAACAACATCGGCGCACGGCTCGCGGGCACCTGGGACTGTGTCTTCACCGATGGCAGCACGGTGCTCACGACAGATGCCGTCACCATCACGATCAATGGCATTGGCATCGTCACCAATGGCGGGCTGTGGCAGGAAATGTTCACCGGCGTGAGCGGCGGCACCGTGGATGACTTGCTCGCTCACGCGAGCTATCCGCTGCTCTCCACGAGCAGCAGCGTGTTGACTGAGCCGCACACCAGTACGCTCGGCGATGATTATGGCCAGCGCTGGAGCGGCTGGCTGATCCCGAGCACAACTGGACGCTACCGCTTCTACGCCGCCGCGGATGACGCCACGCGGCTCTATTTGAGCCCGACTCCATACGAGAGCCACAAGCAGCTCATCCACAGCATCACCAGCTACACGGGTGAGATGAGCTGGTCCTCGCACCCGCCCTCCGCGTGGATCACGCTGGAGGCCGGAAAGCGCTACTTCGTCGAGTTTTTCCACGCTGAAGGCGGCGGGGGGGATCACGCGGCCTTCACCTGGCAAAAAGAAGGCGATCCCGTGCCCACGAACGGCGCCAGCCTCATCCCCGCAGGCAATTTGCAATACATCACCGGTGGCAATGCGCCTGATGCCAGCACCGCGCCGCCCTTTGCTGTGGCGGATACGATCAACGCAGAAGCGGCCGCGCCTGCCACGCTGGATGTGCTCGCGAATGATCTCGATGCCAGCCATGCCACGCTGGTCATCACGGCTGTCACGCAGCCGACGAATGGCAGTGTGAGCTTCAGCGGGCGCCGTGTCACTTACACCTCGAATGCGGGCTTCGGCGGCAATGACAGCTTCACCTACACCGTGCGCAACGACCTCAACCTCACCTCCACCGCCACGGTGAACGTCACCGTAGCGAGTCCGTGGAATGGCCTGCTGGCCTGGTGGCGCTTCAATGAGAACACCGGCAGCACCGCCGCAGATAGCACGGGCAATGGTCACACCGCCACCCTCACCAGCGGCACCAACTGGACGCCTGGCAGGGCTGGCAGCGGCATCTCCATTGCCAGCAGCAGCCAGATGGCCGCCACGGCCACTGGCAAGCCTATTCCCGCCGCCTTCACCATCTCCGCCTGGATGAATCCGACAAACACGAGCGGCATCGACACCATCTTCAGCTTTGGCAGCACCGCCGCCTTCCGCACGAATGGATCGCGCCTGCGCTTCACCACCTTTGGCGTGCTCGATCACGACACGAACACCGGCATGTTCAGCGGCGGCACCTGGACGCACGTCGCCGTCACCTTCACACCCGGCGTGGCCGACGGCGCCAAGTTTTATGTGAATGGCGTCCTCGCACAAAGCATGACCAGCTCCTCGCTCAGCTCGCCCACCGGCGTTTGGCGAATCGGCGGCACCCATATCTCCAGCGAGTGGTTTGGCGGAGCGCTCGACGATGTGCGCCTCTACAATCGCGTGCTGAGCGATGCCGACATCGCCCTCATCGCCGCCGCGCCCACGCCCTGGCAGGAATGGCGGGCCGACCACTTCACGCCCACCAACCTCGCCAATCTCTCCCTCTCCGGCCTCACACCCGACCCCGACCAAGACGGCATCGAAAACCTGATGGAATACGCCCTCGGCCTGAATCCCAACACGCCCGGCCCGTTTTCCCAGCGCATCGCCAACGACCTCGACAGCAACCAATACCTCCGCCTCACCATCACCAAGAACCCGAACGCCACCGACTTGCTCTACAGCGTCGAAGTCAGCAGCGATCTCCTCAATTGGAGCAGCACCCCGACCGTGATCCTGCAAAACACAGCCACCACCCTACAAGTGCGTGACACGCAGGCCATGAGTGCCGCGAACCGACGGTTCATGCGATTGAGGATCAGCCATTGATGAAAACATGATCGTCGTCGGGGCATGAGGGTGAGGTCGATGGATCGCCGCTTCCTCTTCTCCTCAAGCACTCCCCACTTCGAGCCTTCGTGAGGAACTGCGGCCTGCGGCTCTACTTCTTCCGCTTCTTCGCCTTCACTTCCGCTGGCGGTGCTTTGAATTCCTGTAAGGGGAATTTTTCGCGCAGGCGTTTGCCGAGGGATTGGAGGACTTTTTCGTGATCGGGCTTCGCGGCGACGTTTTGGTTGTTCTGCGGGTCCTCGACCATGTGGTAGAGCTCCCGGACGGTTTCGGCGCCGGGTTTGGTCCATTCGACGTAGCGCCATTTGTCGGTGCGCATGGCGACGCCGAGGTAGCCGGCACCTTTGGGATACCAACTGAACGCGGCGTCATTCACCTTCGCGTTCGGATCGTCGAGCACGGGCTTCAAACTGCGGCCTTGGAAGCCGGTGTTCACGGGCAGGCCGCACAACTCGGTGAGCGTGGGGGCGAGATCGACGCTTTGGGCGAGAGCGTCGGTGCTTTGGCCGGCGGTCTTCTGATCGGGCGTGGCGATGATGAGGGCGTTGCGGGTCGCGCCTTCGTAGTTGTTGTGTTTTGCGCCCCACCAGGTGTGCTCGCCCATGTAGTAGCCGTGATCGGTCCAGAAGACGATGATGGTGTTCTTCGCGAGGCCGGTTTCATCGAGCGTGGTCAGCAGGCGGCCGACCTGCGCATCGACGTAGCTGATGGCGGCGTAGTAGCCGTGCAGGCACTGGCGCTTGAAGGTCTCCGGCAGTTGGTCGCCAGTGACCTGCGGCACGTCGCGATACCAAAAGAAGTCCGCGCCGCTGGTGGCGGCGAAATCGGGCGCGTCTTTCGGCAGATACTCGTTGCTGGCGAGCGTGAACTTCGCGGGGTCGTAGAGATCCCAGTATTTCTTCGGCGAGATCCACGGCACATGCGGATTGGCAAAACCGACGGCGAGAAAGAAGGGCTGCAAGGGGTTCTTCGCATGCTCTTTGAGCTGCGCGATGGCGTTCGCGGCCGTGTCGCCATCCAGCAGGTCATCGTCGCCGCATTCGACGGACTCAAAGGCGGGAATCGCAGAGTTGCGGCTGCCTTTGCCCTTCTGTGGCAGCGTGATGCCCTTCGCTTTCGCGTCCTCGATGAATTTCTTCACGCCTTCCTGCGTGGCGGCGCTGGTGCGCGGCATTTTGCTGTGCCAGGCGGGCACGGTCCACGAGGCGTCGTCATCAATGCCCACATGGTAGATCTTGCCGAGGCTGCGCGTGTGGTAGCCGTTGTTTTTGAAGTGCTGCGGCATCGTGGTGATGTCCGGCATCGTGGTGCGCAGCGTGCGGCCGATCTCGAAGATGCCCGTCGTCGCCGGATAACGTCCGCTGAGCATCGAAATGCGCGAGGGCGAGCACAGCGCCTGCTGCACGTAGCTGTTTTTGAAAACCATCCCACGCTTTGCCAACGCATCGAGGTTCGGCGATTTCACCGTCGTGTCGCCATAGCAGCCGAGCTGCGGCCGCATGTCATCGCTGGCGATGAAGAGGATGTTCGGCCGCTCCGCGGCCAATGACGAAACCAAAATGACGAATGAGGAAAAGCAGAAAAGGAGGCGCTTCATGGGCGCTGGAACGCGGCGGCGGAGCGGCTATTTCAGCTCCTTGATCCGCACGCTTTTCCTTTGGCCTCAATCCAACGACCGCAATTCGAGGATGACCTGCCGCTGGAGCAAGTTCAGTTCGCTATTGAACTGAAGCAGCCACGCTGTTGTGCGCCGGACATCGGTGAGGCCGATGATTCGTGGGCCATCCCGCCGAAAATGATCCTCCCAATGGTCTTTGCGTGGGTCAAACAAGCGCATAGGCTGATTGGTGTCCGGGTCGAGGCTGAAAAGGTTGGTGCCTTTGTACAAGTTACAGCCTGGGCAAGCGAGGGCCAGATTTGCCTCCGTCGTTGGTCCGCGGTGCTGTCGAGCGATGATGTGCTCAATGTGAAAAACCGAATCCATTTCATCCGCCATCCGCAAACGACAGTATTCACAGCGCCAGGGCGCTCTTTCACGAACCCGGTCTCGCAGCTTGGAGTCCAATCGATCAAGCAGCTTTGAAGTGAAGGAGAAAAGCCTGCGCTTTCAGCCGCATGATCGACATAAGCTTTCCAGCATGGATTAGCGCTTCGTATTCGCTGCGCTCGGATGGAGAAAGGAGGCCCTCGTTGGCTTTTTCCCCCAATTGCTGCATTCGATCTGCTTTTTCAGGATTCGGCGGCATGTTCAGCAGTCGGCGAGCCCCCTCGGTGGTAAAGATCGGCTCAGCCGGGTCGAGCGCTTGCTCAAGTTCGGTGAATGCGTTCATAAGGAGGTGATAATGACATGAAGGGCCCATGCACGCAAGCAGTGGCCGCTACTTCAGTTCCTTGATCCGCACGTTGCGATACCACACGCGGAGAGCTTCGTCTTGGAAGGCGATGTGGCCGTGATTGGGACGGTCGGCCATGTTCATGGCTTCGAGGGTGGTGTCGATGACTTGCTCGCCATTGAAGACGACCTTCACGCTGCGGCCTTGGACGGTGATGGTGTAGCGATTCCACTCGCCGGCGGGTTTGACCATGTTCTTCGAGGGGCCGGTGCCGTGGACGATGCCGCCGCAGTCGTGGTGGCCGGGCTTGGCGAGGCCGTAGGTGTCGAGGATCTGCACTTCGAAGCCGGTTTTCACCGGTTCCTTCATGTCCGCCACGCGCATGAAGACACCACTGTTGCCCTTGGCGTTGATCTTGAATTCGAGGTCGAGCACGAAGTCGCCATACAGCTTCTCGGTGGCGATGTAGGCATCGAAGCGTTTCCAGCCTTTCTCGCCTTCACGCGGATGCAGCGAGAGGCTGCCATCCGGCTCGACGAGCCAGTTTCCGGTCGTTTTCCAGCCGGTGAGGTCCTTGCCATTAAAAAGCGACACAAAGCCCGCGTCATCGGCCGCCGGATGCTGGGCGATGGCAGAGGTGGACACGAGCAGGAGGCAGAGCAGAGCGAGATTTTTCATCGGCAGCATGAACGAGACGAGACGCGGGAGTCTTCCGTTCTCAGTCTTTCCATGGCAGCAAAATCGGCGCAGCCTAAAACAGGCACGGCACCGACAGGGCGGGGGAGGGGGCGTTATGATGCGCACCTCTTCACCCACCTGTCATGATCAACCTCACCAAACTCTGGACCGGCGCCGCGCAGCCTGCGGACGGCCTTCGTTACGGCACCGGCCACAAGGCCCAGCACAGCGCCACCGGCCGCAAGCCCATCACCGTCTGGAACATCACCCGCACCTGCAACCTGCGCTGCGTGCACTGCTACTCGGACTCGCAGGCCATGGGCTATCCCGGCGAGCTGACCTGGGAGCAGATGGAATCCGTCATTTCCGACCTCGCCGCCTACCAGGTGCCCTCGCTGTTGCTCTCCGGCGGCGAGCCGCTCGTGCATCCGCGTTTCTTTGACCTCGTGGAGAAGGCCTCGTCCGCCGGGCTGAAGCTCACCATCTCCACCAACGGCACACTCATCACGCCGGAGAAGGCCGCGCTGCTGAAAAAGGCGAACGTCGCCTACGTGGGCATCTCGCTCGATGGCATCGGCAAGATTCATGACGAGTTCCGCCGCAAGGAAGGTGCCTTCGATGCCGCCGTGCGTGGCTTCCGCGCCTGCCATGAGGTCGGCCAGAAGACCGGCCTGCGCCTCACTTTGACCCGTCACAACGTGGAAAACATCGAGCGCATCCTCGACTTCATCGAGGAGGAGCAGATTCAGCGCGTGTGCTTCTACCACCTCGTGCCCGCGGGGCGTGGTGCCTCCTTGCAGGTGCTCACGCCGAATGAATCCCGCCATGCACTCGACACTCTAATCGCCCGTGTCGAGGCCTGGGGTCGCCAAGGTGTGAACCGCGAGCTGCTCACCGTCGCGCAGCCGGCGGACGGCGCGTACTTGCTCCTGCGCATGCAGCGTGAGAGCCACCCGAACTTCGATGAGGCACGTCGCCTGCTCTCCTGGAACGGCGGCGGCGCGAACAGCTCCGGCCGCGGCATCGCGAACATCGACACGCAGGGCAATGTGCATCCCGACCAGTTCTGGCAGGACATCACGCTCGGCAATGTGAAGCTCCAGCCCTTCTCCCAGATCTGGGACGGTCAAAACGCCGCCAGCGCCGAAACCCTCGGCGACATCCGCTCCATCGGCACCCTCACGCAGGAGCAGCGCCAGGCCCGCATGGTCGGCCCGTGTGCGAACTGCCGCTGGTTCAAGATCTGCGGCGGCGGCTTCCGCACCCGCGCGGCTTATGGCAATGGCGGCACGCTTTGGGGCAGCGACCCCGGCTGCTACCTCAACGACCAGGAACGCCAGGTGGAGATGAGTCTGGTGAGCTAGGAGGTCAGTCCGGCAAGGAGTATCGGGGCCATTCTTGGCCCCTCTGCCGGGGCAGGAATGCCCCGGATACGGTCCATCAGCTGCTGGTGGCGAATCCACGCGTTCTGAAATCTCACGCATTGTTCGCAAAGGCCCCCCAGCAGCCTCCAAGACCTTATGGCTTGATATTCCTCAGTCACCTCGAAGAAATCGTTGGCCGAGTTTGGCTTATCCAGAGTTAAGTATGATGACCAACTCTGTGCCAATTAATGAAATTCGCTGAAGCCAAGGAGCACCTATATCAAGACGGATCGCTGCGTGATGTCTATGTTTTGGCGGCGACGGACGGTGAGCTTGATGCCTTTCTTGACTATATCCGCCCGATGATTGCCGACGGCGATTTCCGTCTCGGCGGGGAAGTATCAAGGCTGCCGGACACCTACTTTGAGGTCATGATGAGTGGGCAGAACGCGACCACAATCCTTCGAATTCCTGTAGGCGGCAGTGTCGTGAACTGCCATTTTTTTGATAACTCTGACCTGGAGTTGGATTTCAGGCCAAACGACTACCAGACCGAAGAGGGTTGGGATGTTCTGTCGTCGTTTCTACAAGGGCTTGCGAACGCCATGCGACGCGAGGTGCTTGTTACCGCGGAGAACACGCAAGATTGTGTTCTTATCCGATACGAACCCGAACAAATTCGCCACTCTCTGCACCATGTCCTCTGACCAACCACCCCAACGCCTACCCACCCTTCTAGGTCAGGCGCTCTTGCTCGGCTGCTCCACCGCCGCGCTCTTGCTGGCGTCGGGGATTGTGATTCCCTCGGTCGAGTATGTCATGAAACCATTCGGAACGCGGGTTCCGATGTTTTTCGCCCTGGCGTTCACGATCCAAGGGGTGTGTTATTCTTTGGTCGTTCCGATGGCGGTCGGCGGTGTGGTGTTTCTGATCGTGGCGTTGCTCGGCCGTGGTCCTGCTCGCTTGATTGCCATCGCGCGAAGGGCGCTGGCGATGCTTTCGGTCTTCGTGGCGTGCCTGTCGCTCTATCTCCTCAGCAGTGCAGGCGTCGCCTACAAGCTCGCCAGCCTCGACCAGATGGCCGAGACCCAATTCTACAAGCAAACGCTGGACCAGTTCGCCCTGCTCGAAGCCGCGCAGGGACGCTACGACCAGCTCCGTCAGACCTTGCTCAAGACTCGCGACTTGGAGATGGTCGAGGTGCCCGGTGCTTCGTCGTTCAACGCCGCCGAAGCCCGAGAGAGGATTTCGACGCTCATCGAGGCACTCCCCAAGGCGACCGACACCGCGATGAAGCGGCGCGTCCTGGCGACGCTATGCCTGTTTCGAGATCGCGTTGGCAAGTACTCGGATGAAGCGCGAGACCTGCCTCGCCACGCCACCGAGGCCGGAGCACCCCCAACCAAATCTCCCGCCGAAACGCTCGAATGGATCGCCGCCCACCTCAATCAAGACGGCTGGGAGCCTCTTCCGCTTTTCAAGTTCAGCCGATGAAACCGTCGTTCACCCGTGCGCTGATGCAGAGAGACTCCATGGTGACGGGTCCTGTGGACGATGCGGAGTCACATGGAGATGTGCCCGGTGAACGGAGCTGCGTCTGAAATCCATCTTGGACTCCGAAGCACGCGCAAGCAAAGTCGCCATCTCGCTCCGCGAGATGAGCCAAAGGCTCTCGCGAACACTTCAACCGCTCGCAGCCTGCAGCCGTCCAAGGTTTGGCCGCCGAGGGGCGGAGGAGCCGAGAGCGCAGAGAGGAAGATAGACGGAAATCTGGGCGGCCTTTGCCTCTTTGCCCCTCTGCGGCAAAGACGCGTGTCAGCAAGGCAGGGGAAATGGCTTGGAGCTTGTTCGTCGCTCAGCCTCCCACGCGTCTCGTTCCTCTTGCGGAGCGAGAGGACGACTTTGCTTCACCAGCGTCGCTCGCTGGGAGGCTGAAAGCCTCCAGGAACCCAGCCCAGGGTTGGAGGGGCGAAGCCACGCAAACCCTGGGAATCCCCCAAGTCACGCCGGACGCTCTGAAAGAGCGCGAGAGATGATGAGAACGGTCTCCCGCACTCCTTCAGAGTGCGGCGGTCATCCCTTCACGATCCCAGGCTCTTCGAGCCTGGGCTGGACTCCCAAGGGCCTTTCAGGCCCAAAACCGGAACAGACAAGGCTTGAACTCCAGAGGGGTTTTTGCTGCAATTGAGGCACCTCATCCAAAAACCTGTGTTTCGTGAGAATGACCTCTTTAGCTCAATCTGCCTCCGCCAAACCCAGACAAACTGTTAGCCCTCAACCTTCATGCCACAGAACCACGAGATCTTCTTGAACCATATCGAGAGCATCTTTGGCGAGGCGGAGGTGATCAAGAAGCACGATTGCCCTCGCGGAGGTCTTCCGGTTTCGGTCTTTATCTACCGAGACATCCCCGACAAGGGGATGGTGACAGGCGTCACCTACGGTCTGAGTTCCTATTCGCATCCCGATTGGAAGCTGGCACGCCCTGAGATGATTTTGTCCGTTGAGTCCGAGGACGTGATGTGGGCATGGGCCGCAGCCTATTTTTGTGCCGAGTTTCGCGGCGAGCGACGATTCAGCTACGGAGATGTTTTCACCACAGAGTCGCCTCTCGCCAGCGATACCAAGATGGATGGGTTGTTGGTGTTCGCGCAGAGCATCCTCGACAAGGAGGTGCAGTCAGTGGAGTTGAACGATTATAGGGTTCATCTCAGCCAGTTTTATCCGATTTACCGTTCGGAGTTGGCGTTATATCGCGAGATTGGTTTGGAGCGGTTCTGGAAGCACGATGGTTTCGCGATGTATGATCCGAGGCGTCCACCAATTAAGGCCTAACCACAGCGCTAAAGCGAGCTCGGCTATTGAGCCACCAACCACACCATGAGCAGCAAGCACCCCAGAGTTTTCGGAACAACGGACGAAGCCATTGCCAAGGCAGAGGCTGCACTTGGTCGGACGTTTCCTCCATCCTTCAGAGCGTGGCTGCGTCAAAACAACGGGCACGGCATTCAGGGTGTCACGATTTTTCCCGTGATGGATCAGCGCGACCCTCGCATGACCTGGGATTCGATTGATCGCAGGTTTCGCGAGGGCTGGGCGCAGTGGCTCGACAACTTCGCCGATGAGCAGCGAGATTTCGCCCACTTGCTTCCGTTCGCTGATTACGGCACGGGCGACTACTATTGCTTCGACTATTCACGTTTGGATTCCCAGGGCGAGTCACCAGTTGTTCGCTGGTCACACGAGACCGGAGACACGGACGACAGAGCGGCTTCTTTTGCCGAGTTCGCCACTAAGGTGCGGGCAGGAGAGTTCGACAATGATTGAGAATAGGGATTGGCACCCTGCTATGCGCTGCATTGAACCCAGCCCCTCGCGTTTTAAAACCGCCACGTCACCGACACGCGCAGCATGCGTGGCTCGATGGGATGCACATGGGAGTCCATCACGGGGCCACCCACATCGGTGGTGAGCTGGCTTTCATAATAGTAGGCGATGTCGTTGTCGGCGCGGTTGAGGAGGTTGAGGCATTCGAGGGCGACTTCCCAGTTCTTGCGGCGGTAGCCGACGCGGGCGTTCAATTGGAGGGAATCGCGGGCGCGGATGTCGGCGTAGTCTTCGGTGAGAGGGCGCGGGCCGAAGTAGCGTGCTCGAAGCGAGCCAAACAAGCCTTCCTCACGGCCGAGCGTGATGCCGGCGTTCAGCGAATAGGGAATGCTGCCGGGGATGGAGGCGCTGGGTGGATTGGCGGTGCGGAGATGCGCCCAGGTCCAGGTGGCCTCGAGGTCGGCCATGGCCCATTCGGTGGGTCGCCAGTAGCTGGCCAGCTCGATGCCGAGGCGGTCACTGCCGGGCCCGGGCTCAGTGGTGCCGGCATCGCCGACGTAGAGCAGCTCGGAGTCACTGCGCAGCCACCAGAAGGAGATCGTGTTCACCATTTTGGAGATGGATTCATTCCGGATGCCAAACTCCGCGCCGTAGGTGCGGGCGATGGGATCGACGCGATCCGCGGGCAGGCCGGTGGAGGGATCGGTCATGATGGTCACGCCGCGGGTGTCGTTCGAGTGAAAGCCGAGGCCCGCATTCAGATACAGCTCCGTTTTGGCCCAGGGACCGAAGACCATGGCGAGCTTCGGGCTGACGATGCCTTTGGTGAGGTTGCCATTGTTGTCCGGCAGGCTGCCGTTGCGGGAGTTGAAGTGGAAGAGGTCCGCTCGCAGCCCCGGAATCACACGGAACCACGCCACCGGCTTGAATTCGAGCTCTGAGTAGAGGCCGTAGGTGGCCTGGTAGATGTCGTCCTGGCGCACGGTGTTCCAGCGCTGGCGGCCGGAGGTGTTGTAAAGGCCGATCGCATTGATGAAATCATGGTGCGTGGCAAAGCCGATCGTCAGCCGCTGCTCATGACCCAGCGCGCCAAAGCGCCAGTCCCGCGAAAGGCCCGCGCCCACAAACCAGCGGCCGTCCTTCTGCTCGAACTGATCGCCCAGCGTATCACCACGAGCGATGCTGTCCTTGAAGTAGGTGAAGTTCGAGAAGAGATCGAGGTCGTAGTAACCCGCGTAGGCATGGGCCCGCGTCGTGGTGCGGCCTTCACGGCGTTCCCAATCGAAACTGAGGCTGTAGCGCTGCGAGTTGCCACCATCGGTCGGGTCCATGTTGCCATAGCGACCGATGATGCCCGCATCGAGCGCCCGCTGCGGCACCTGGTCGGTGCTCATCCAGTCGCCCTTATAGCCCATGAGTGTCACGTTGATGCGATCACGCGAGTCTTCCCAATGCAAGCGCAGCAGGCCGTTCCAGCGGGTGGCATCGGAATTCAGATCCCACGGGCCGTTGTAGAATTGATGCTCGATGGCTGCCGTGAGCATGCCCGCGCCCGCTTGAATGCTGTCGGCGATCAACGTGCGGGTGTACTCATACTCGCCCCAGGTGGTAGAGAGAATGCCCTGCGGCAGGGAATCCACGAGCTTGAACCTCGCCGCGCCGGTGCTGCTGAGGTCGCCATGCTGCGCGTAATAATTGCCCTTCCAGTATTCCAGCTCGCCCACCAGCTCCGGGATGATGAAGTTCAGATCCGCGTAGCCCTGGCCGTGCGCATGCGTGCGGAAGTTCACCGGCATGCCATCGACGTAGATCGCGAAGTCCGTGCCGTGATCGAGGTTCGTGCCGCGCAGGAAATACTGGTTCGCCTTCCCATCGCCGCTGTGCTGCGTCACGATGAGGCCCGGCACGCTCTCCAACAGCTCGCCCCGACGCGAAAACGGCCGCTCCATCAGCTCCTTCGCATTCGTCTGTCCCTTCGACGCCGACGTGGCAATGCCGAGCAGCGACTCTGCCTTGCCTTCAATGACAACTTCCTGAAGCTCGGTCACGTTTTCGGGAACGGTTTGAGCCGCCAACGGCAGCGAAAGCAGGCAGGAGAGAAAAACGAAAGGTCGGGAGGTCATCGAAAGCTAGGACGACCTCGCTGGCCCAAGCCCATAAAATGCCTTCCAAGTCTCTCGCTAAGGCGTGAACAACAGGCTAACCACGCCAGCCGCCGTTGATCTCGATCGTCTGGCCGGTGACGTAGCTGGCGAGCGGCGAACAGAGGAAGAGCACCACGTTGGCCACCTCGGTGGTCGTGCCGAAGCGATTCAAAGGCACGTTTTTCAGCATCTCGGCCCGCACGGCCTCAGGAATCGTGGCGGCCATGCTGGTGTCGATCACGCCAGGAGCGATGGCATTGGCGCGGATGTTCTTCCGGGCGGCCTCGCGGCTCAGCACGCGCATCATGGCCTGAACGCCAGCTTTGGCGGAGGCGTAGTTCGCCTGACCGAAGAAGCCCTGAATGGCCGCGATGCTGCCAAAGCTCACCATGGCCCCGCCTTCGCGCATGATCTCCAACGCATGTTTACAGCAGTAAAACACGCCGCTGAGGTTCACCCCGATCACCGCATCCCATTCCTCGTAACTCATCTTCGCAAGGGTGCGGTCCTTGATGATCGCGGCGTTGTTCACTAGGAAATCGAGGCCGCCATGGCTGGCCTGCACCTCGCCCATCATCGTTTGTACCTGCTCCGCCTTGGAGACATCTGCCGCCGCGATGCTGGCGCTGTCCGTGCGGAGAAGATTCAGCTCATCGGCCAGCGCCTGCGCATCCGCCGTGGTGCCCGCCGTGCCGAGGTGATTGATCACCACCGTGGCTCCCGCCCGATGCAGCGTGCGGGCGACCTCCGCGCCAATTCCTTGGGAAGCTCCGGTGATGAGCGCGACTTTGCCTGTGAGATCGATGGGAATCATGGGAGAGCCAGATTAAACGACCCCAAGCTCTTCCGCCCTGCAAAAAAAACTCACGCCACAGCCACCATCGGCACGCTCAGCTTGGCCACGCTCGACTCCGCTGTCTGGAAGAAACTCACCTCACCGCTGGCGACGTCATATAGGGCTCCGACGATGGCGATCTTGCCTTCTTCGACGAGCTTGTTCAGCGTGCTGCTACGTTTGCGGATGGTCTGGATGGTTTGAATGACGTTCAGACGAGAAATCTCGTTCGTGTAGGCGGCTTTTTCACCGGGGGACCATTGATCCGGTTTCTTCAGCGTGGCGGGATTGATGGCTCGCTGGATCTCGATGACGAGGCCGTCGAGGTTGGCGCAAGGCGTGGCTTCGCTGGCTTTCTTGGCTGCCGCGAGCAGATCGACGGCGGCATTCACCGCGCCGCAGCTCGTGTGACCGAGCACGACGACGAGCTTCGAGCCGACGACCGCGCAGGCGTATTCCAAACTGCCGAGCAGCTCGCTGGTGGCGATGTTTCCAGCCACACGGGCGCTGAAGATGTCGCCGAGGCCGAGGTCAAAGACGACCTCCGCTGGCGCACGTGAATCAATGCAACCGAGCACCGCCGCCATGGGGAACTGGCCTGCCGCCGTGGCAGTCACCTGTCGATTGAAATCACGCTCGATTCGTTCACCCGCGAGGAAGCGCTGATTGCCCTCCTGCAAAATTTCCAGCACCGATTGCGGGGTGAGGCCGCTTTGGATCTCACGGCTCGTGTAGTCGATGAACTGCACATGATCGTCGATGAAGTTGTGGTCCTTCATCCCGATGAAGCTCATCTCGATGCCGCGTGCAGGTGCGGTTTTGTCACGCAGATCGGAGAGCAGGTCGCGGATGTCTGGATCGATGAAATCGGTGCTGCGGGCGTCGATGAGCACGCGGCCGCCGCGTGGCACGTTGTAGAAGACTTTTTCCAATGCGGCGCGGTTCAGGAAACTCACCTGGCTCGCCAACTCGATGCGCAGCACATCTCCTGCCGTGTGCTTTTCTAGTACGCGGCGGATGGGATTGCGCAGATTGCTGTGCAGGATGAACAAAATGCTCACACACAAGCCGATGAGCACCCCCGTGAGCAGATCGGAGAGCACGATGGCGGTGATCGTGATGAAGAATGGTAGAAACTGTGGAATCCCTTCACTCCACATTTCTTTGAAGAGCTTCGGGCTTGCCAGCTTGAAGCCGGTGACGATCAGAATGGCCGCCAGCGCCGAAAGCGGGATCTCATTAAGCCAGCGCGGCATCGTCATCACGCACACGATGAGCATGAAGCCATGAAGAATGGCGCTGAGTTTTGTTTTGCCACCCGCGTTGATGTTCACGGAGGAGCGCACGATCACGCTCGTCATCGGCAGGCCGCCGATGAAGCCCGCGAGCATATTCCCCGCGCCCTGCGCCACGAGTTCGCGGTTCGGTGGGGACTGGCGTTGCTCTGGGTCGATCTTATCCACAGCTTCCAGATTGAGCAGCGTCTCCAGCGTGGCCACGAGCGCGATGGTGATCGCCGCTTTAAAGACGAGCGGATTGCCGAAGTGCTCAACACCGGGGAACTGTAGGAAGCCGAAGAAGGCCTTCACATCCGCCGCCACCGGCACCTGCACGAGGTGGCTGGCCTTCACCTCCCACTCGTGACCCATCTTCCGCAGGATCAAATTGATCACCACACCCGCCAGCACCACGATCAACGCAGAGGGCACCGGCAGCTTTTTGAGCACCTTCACCTTGTCCCACACCACGAGCAGCAAAACACTCGCGATGCCGATCAACGCCGCGCCGGGCAAAATGTCCGAAAGCGTCGCCAGCAGCTCGGTGAAGGTGTTTTCATGGTCGGGTTGCTCAAAGCTCATCTCGCCCTCGGCGTCGGCATCATGGCCGAAAACGTGCGGAATCTGCTTCAGGATCAAAATGAGGCCGATGGCGGCTAGCAGGCCCTTGATCACACTCATCGGGAAAAACGACGCGATGAAGCCCAGTCGAAGCGTGCCCATCAAAACCTGCATTGCCCCCGCCACGACCACTGCCGCCAAAAACGCCTCGAAACTGCCCAGCGCCGCGATTTGAGCCGCCACGATGGCCGTGAGACCTGCCGCGGGTCCGCTCACGCTCTTGTGCGAGCCGCTCAGCATCCCCACCATGATCCCGCCCACGATCCCGGAGATCAGCCCGGCGAACAGCGGCGCGTTCGACGCGAGCGCGATCCCGAGGCACAGTGGCAGCGCCACCAGAAACACCGCGATGCTGGCGGTGATGTCTTTGGGCAGCGTGACAGAGAGGGGGGCTTGGTTATGAGGCATGGTCAAAGGTTGGTCCCTGCACCATGCTTTGACGATTCCGCTCTTTCAAAGCGTCAGTTAGAGAATCTCGAAGCCAAGAGCCTCCCTTTCATCCGCCTGAAAGCGCCTGACGCCACAGGCAGGCGGGTGTTCTAAAACTTTTCCGGCCGCATCACACGCACCTCGCTTTCATACGCTACCATGGCGTAGGCGGCGAAAAGCTCGCGATGCAGCCGCTCCAGCACGGTAGCGGCCACGGCGGGCTTCACGATGACCTGGATCTGTACATTGCCCGTCTCGGCGATGTCCGCACTGCGCTCGCCCTGATGCCCGCTGCCGCGCACACCGAAGGCTGTGTGGCCATGCGCACCGGCCTCACGCAGGAGTTCCACCACCCGCTCTTCGAGGATGGCCTCACAGATGATGGTCACGAGTTTCATGGGATGCAGAGTCATGGCTGGAGACGTTTGGCGATTTCAAAGTAGAGCGGCACACCGACGGTGATGTTGAAAGGAAACGTCACCGCCAGGGCCGCCGTGAGCGAGTAGGTTGGATTCGCCTCCGGCAAAGACAAGCGCACCGCAGCTGGTGCCGCAATGTAGCTCGCACTGGCGGCCAGCACGCCCAGCAGCATGGCACCGCCGGCACTCAGGCCTACCCACGTGCCGAGCAGCACGCCCGCCGCCCCATGCACCACCGGCGCTAGGAGGCCGAAGAGCAGCAGAAAGACGCCCACTTTCTTCAAATCACCCAGCCTGCGACCCGCCACCATGCCCATTTCGAGAAGGAACAGCGCCAGCACACCTTGAAACGGCGTCACAAAAAAGCCCTCGACCGAGTTCATGCCGCTTTTACCGCTCAGCGCACCGATCACCATCGCGCCGATCAGGAGCAGCACGCCGCGCCCCAGCACCGCATCTCGAAGCGCATGCCGTACACCCGCATCACCCAGCGAGAACTTCCCGCTCCCGAGCACTCCTTTGCCCAGCATGACGCCAACGATGATCGCGGGCGATTCCATCACCGCGAGAAAGGCCGAGGCGTAGCTCTCATACGGCTGCTGGATGCTTTTGAGGAAATTCGTCGCAGCGATAAAAGTCACCGCGCTCACGCTGCCGTAATGCGCCGCGATAGCTCCGGCATCCGCCACGCTGAACCTGCCCATCTTTCGCAGAACAGGGTAAGTCCACAGCGGGATCAGCCCGCCCAGCCCCATCGCCGAGAGCGCCGGCAGCCACATCGCGCTGATGCCCGCCTCGTGGATCGCCACACCGCCTTTGAAACCGATGGCGATGAGCAGGTAGATCGTCAGCGTTGTGTAGAGCGACTCAGGAAACTTTAGATCGCTCTTCGAGACCGACGCGAAAACGCCGAGCACAAAAAACAGCACCGCCGGGCTGAGGAGGTTCGATTGGATCGCCGTGAGAAAGTCCATTCAGAATGTAGATTCACTTCTTTGAGCCCGGAATTGATCACGCGGCATGCCATGCACGCTTTTCCCTCTTCACGATCACCCGCCCCTCGTCCTCGATGGCGAAGAGGTGGAGCCAGCTGTTTTCGACGAGCTGGCGCACGCTTTCGTGTTTGGCGATGACGGCGTCGATGTCGCTGCGGGGGGCTTCGATGAGGACGCTGAGGCGCACGGGCTCGTGCATCCAGGTTTCGCCGTTGTGGACGCTTTGCAGCGGCAGGCCGGCCTGGAGGTCGCCGCCGTTGCCTTGCTGAATGCCGAAGGTGCCGACGACGTTGTGCGTGACCTTGTTGCCGCTGCCCCAGAGGCGGTTGTTCACCGTGCTGGCGTAGTATTGGAGGTTGATCCAGTTCGCCACGACCATGGGCGCGGTCATGATGAGCTCGAGCGTGCTCTTGGTGGTGTCGGCGCTGTGGCGGTAGTTGTGCAAAAAGACGCGTCCGCCGAGATTGAGGTGCCGGGTGCGCTCGCGGGGCGCGGCGATGAAGGCGGCATTGCCGGCGAGGCCCCACTCAGGCCGCACCTGCGCCCAGTCGCGGCTGCGCTGATGGATGAGCTGGTCGAGCTCGGCCTCCTCGGCACTGGCGAGGCCGAGGCTGGCGGCGCGTTGCTGGCGGCAGCGTTTCGAGCCTTCCTCAAGCCAGAGCTGGAGCTGCAAAAGGTCGGTCTCATGCGAGAGCGGCACTTTGTCAGCATCAAAGATCGTGATCGCATCCGTGGTGGTGTCGTGCAGCGCGGCGATGAAGCGCGTGTCCTGCGGAATGCGGATGCCTTCACCTTCCAGCACGGTGCGAACCATCGGTTGATTGAGGATGGCGGCTGCGACGCGGGCATTCGAATCGCCCGCATGACCTCCACACGCACCGCAATCGAGCCCGGCGGCATACGGATTGTTCGTGGTGTTGCTGCCGTGACCGCAGAGCATGACGAGGCGGCTGAAGTTCGACGTGAGGCCCATGTTTTTCAGCGCACCAAGAGCGAGCCGCACCTGATCCTCCGGCGGGATGCCGGCCTCGGCCTGCGTGTCATCGAGCGGATCGGGAATGAGGCGTTTGTGCTCGTGCAGGTTCGGCGCGGCGCAGGAGGAGCAGCTGTGTGAGTCGTGTTTGCCGAGTTGAAAGCCGTCCTTCACCAGTTTCCACGCGAAGCCGATGCCTGCGGCCTCGACGAAGCTGAAGCAGCTCACCGCGGAAGTTTTGAAGGCATTCCACGAGTGCGCGACGCGGCGACCGACCTGCAGTTTCCGCCGCGCGTCCTTTTCCTGCTCGGGCGTGGCCTGCGGCAGATGCTCGCGGATGCGATACTTTGGCGTGAAGAGCACCGGCACCTGCGAGCTGCCATGCCGCTGGCCGAAGGGGATGTATTCGATAGGCATGCCAAAGAAGCCCGCGAAGCCCATCGTCTCGATTTCCGGCGATGCGGCCTCCAGCGAGCGCCGCATGATCTCGGAGCGCACATCGATGCAAAACACCGCCTGCACCGCCGAGCGCACTTTGGGCTCGCTCGGAGCCTGCGCGGCACTTTGCGTGATTTTTGTGCAAAGCTCACGCTGGAAGCCGATTTCGAGCGCGGCATGCCAAAGCAGTTGTTTGTCCTGCGACGCGGCTTTTTTTTCGAAGGCGAAGTTGTGCAGCCACTCTTCTTTGAGATCGGCATCATCAAACTGCCGCGCGAGCTGCGTCTCAAACGCGAGCCGCACCGCGAGCAGATCGAGCAGCGATTCGTCGTGCGTGCCGTGCATCGCCTTGTCACGCACCTGATACTGCACGTAGCTGCTCCAGCCGGGCAGCGTCATCAAAAGGCGGTGCAGGTAGTCCTCCACCTTCGCCGCAGGCACGCCGAGCAGGTCGAGCAGGTCGAGCATCATGCTGACCGCGTCCGCGGTGCTCTCCGGCAGGCCGGTGACGACCTTGCGAAAGCCTTTGAAGCCGATGAGCTCCGGCGTGGCATCCACCAGTGCGGCCTGCCGCCACGCGGCGAAGAGCGACTGCTTCTTCCACGGCATGCGCCAGGCGGATTGACCTTCGTCAAAGTAGGCCGCGCACCATTTCGAGATCTCCTCCGTGATGAGCGTGCTCCAGCGTCCGCCAAACCGCGTCGTGGCGATGTCGGCCAGGCTTTGCAGGCCCGCGAGCGGTTGCGGCTCGGGATTTTTCATCCAGGCGAGCAGATCGGCGGTGCTGATCTCCGCGCCGCTTTGCTGGATCGCCGCGGTGAGGTCCTGTGACGTGATGCGCCCGCTGGCGAACTGCTTCCGGAAGTATTCCACGCTCATGAGCATGCTCTCGTGCGTGACGCGTTGCATGAGGCCGCACACCTCCGCAAACGGCCGGCCGGCGAGACCCACGAAGGGATTCACGGCCACAAAACTGTGCAGCGGCCACAGCGGCGGCACGCGCAGGCAGGCATTGCGAGCATGCCGCAGCCAGTTCGGCTTGTCCGCGAGGACGACGGGCTTGTGGATGGCGAGAACTTCGGTCGCGGCTTCGAGGGTGGTGTTCATATAAAGGGAAGGCGTTAGGTGTTTCAGGCGATGAGTTTCTGCGTGATCCGATTGAAGAGCGTGCCGAGGTAGAAGCCGTTGCTGGCATGCACGTAGAGGCGCTGGAAGGCCGGGCGTGAGGCCCAGGCGGGCAGTTGGGATTGGAAGACGAGCACCGCGAGGAAGAGCAGCGCCACGAGGATCATCACCGCGTGCTCCATGCCGCTGCGCAGCGGTGCGTAGGCCGGCACGCTGGACGCGAGCAGGTGCTCGAAGCCCGCATGCAGCGCGAAGCACGCCGCCGTGGTTACCGCGACGAGGCCGATGCCGCGCAGGATGAGCCTTTGCCGCATGCTGCTGCTCCACAGCGTCCACAGCAGATGGGACATCGCCATGATGAAGACCGCGATGAGCAGCACCTGCCCCGGGTCATTCGCCAGATCGAAGCTGAACGCCGCCGCGACACCCAAACCGATCGCGATCGACACCGCGAGCGAACCGAGCACCACCAGCGGATGCGCCGCGGGCCGTCCGACCGGTGTCCACGCCGACTTCGCGAGATTCACCACGCTGCCGCTGCTCAGGAAGGCATGCGCTTTGTAAAGCGAGTGCGCCACAATGTGCATCATCGCCAGCGCGAAGGCCCCGAGACCGCATTGCAGCATCATGAAGCCCATCTGCGCCACCGTGGACCACGCGAGCGACTTCTTGATGCTCGTCTGCGTCATCATGATCACACTCGCAAACAGCGCGGTGAAGGCTCCGAGCAGCGCCAGCGTGTTCAGCGCCGTGGAGGATTGCGTCACCAGCGGGCTCAACCGTACGATGAGGAAGCCGCCCGCATTGATGATGCCCGCGTGCATCAGCGCGGAGACCGGCGTCGGCGTCTCCAGCGTGTCCGGCAGCCAGGAGTGGAAGGGGAACTGCGCAGACTTCAGCATCGCCGCCGCGACGAGCAAACCGGCGACCACACCCGAGTGCGGCCCCGCAGGATTCGCGAAGAGCTCATGAAACTCCCACGTGCCATGCCCGCGCCACACCAGCACCAGCGCTGTGATCATGCACACGTCCGCCAGCCGGCTGATGATGAATTTTTTTCGCGCCGCGATCACCGCCGCCGGCCGCTCGCGGTAGAAGGTGAGCAATTGATGCAAACTCAGGCTCGTGGCGATCCACGCCGCCGTGAAGAGCAGCAGATTGCTCGAAAGCACCAGCACCAGCACGCTCGTGAGCGTCAGCACCAGCCTGCGTGAGAAGGTCGCCTGGCCTGGATCACCAGCGAGATAGTTCGCCGCGTAACGCGTCACCACGATACCGAGAAAGCTCACCAACAAGAACATCAGCGAGGACAGCGGATCGACTAACAAAGCGAGCTTCGCCGGCCCCCAGGCCGCGAACTCAACGCGCATCGGCCCCGCCAGCGCCACGCTGCCCGCCAGGATGACGGCTCCCGCGAAAAACAGCCGCGCTACCCAGGCCGCGCCCTCCGCCGCCTGCTTGCCGTGTTGCAGCAGCATGCCAAAGGCGATCAGGACAATAAGCAGCAGCGGCATGATCAGGTCCGGGGCTTCGAGGAGTGTGGGAGTGGGCAGCTGGATGGAGTTCATGAGCAGTTTGGCGTTGGACGCCGCTATTTCTGCTCCTCCACCACGCTTCTCTCCAATTCATGTTTTGCCAGGAATCGTTCGCTTTGCTAAAAGCATGCCGTCATGGCTTTTTTGAACTATCACCACCTCCGCTACTTCCGCGCCATCGCCCACGAGGGCAGCCTCACGAAGGCCGCGCGGCACCTGAAGCTCTCGCAATCGGCGCTCAGCGTGCAGCTTCGCAGTTTGGAGGAAAATCTCGGCCAGCCGCTGTTTGAGCGAAAACACAAGGCCCTCATGCTCACCGAGGCCGGCCAGATCGCGCTCGAGTATGCCGACTCCATCTTTCGCAGCGGCGAGGAACTCACCGACCTGCTGCAAAACCGCGCCAAACGCAGCCGTGGTTTCCTCCGCGTCGGCGCGGCATCCAATTTGTCGCGAAACTTCCAACTCACCTTCCTGCGACCGCTCATCACCCGCGACGACGTCGAGCTCATCATCCACTCCGGCACGCTGCGCGAGCTTTTGGCCCAACTCCAGGCCCACACGCTCGATGTCGTGCTTTCCAACACCCCCGTGCGTCGCGATGCCGAAACCGGCTGGCACAGTCACCTGCTCGATGAGCAACCCGTGAGCCTCGTCGGGCACAAAAAACGCGGCATGAAGCCGTTTCGCTTCCCCGAAGACCTGCGCAACACGCCCATCGTGCTCCCCAGCCTCGAAAGCAGCATCCGCGCCGCCTTTGACGTACTCATGGATCAAACCGGCATCCGTCCCATCATCGCCGCCGAAATCGATGACATGGCCATGCTTCGTCTCATGGCCCGCGAAACGAATGGCGTCACCCTCGTGCCGCCCGTCGTCGTCAAAGACGAACTCGCCACCGGCACCCTCGTCGAACGCCACCGCTTTCCCCAGATCAAAGAAACCTTCTACGCCATCACGCCAAGCCGCCGGTTTCCCAATCCGATCCTGCGTGAGCTGATGACGAAGCGGCGCTGACTGTTCTCACCCCTTCGATTTGCCAATCGCTGGCGAGCCGATGGAGGCAAACGTTGTCGTCGGTCCTCACCGCGTCGTCATCGGTCCCATCTTCACGACTTCAAGATCTTTGCCCTTCACTTTGCGAATGGTCAGGAGCTCTTCGTGGTTCCAGCGATCATCGGGTGCGCCGCTGATGAACCAATCGCCGCCGTTGTCGGCGAGGATCATGCCGTGGGTCTTGAGGCCTTCGAGGATGATTTTGGCGGCTCCGGTGAACTTGGAGGTGTCGAAGCTGGCCTTCAATCGCACGCGCATGCCCATCGGCGGCAAGTTTTCATCCTTGTGCGGACTGGCAAAGTGCGTGGCGGGCGGCACATAAGCACGGCGGCTCTTTTTGACGGTGAAACGCAGCGCATGGGTGAGCTTCTTCGTGCCGCAGATTTCATCGTAGCGGGCGAGGCCGGGAAGAATCGGCAATCCAGCCGCATCGGCGCTCGTCCAGCCATCGGGACGTGGTTTGGGGTTCTTCAGATCGAAAATCGCACCGCTGCTGGCTTTCCAGCTTTCGCCGCCGTCGATGGGGAAGGCGCGGTAGATCTCGTAGAGCTTCCAGTTGTCCTTATCGAGCACGAGCACATGGCGGTCACCCTCGCTCTGAGGTCCACCTTCGATCCACGCATCGGGCGGGATTGGATACGGTCCCGGATCGCTCTCGTCGGCATATTCAAAGCTCACCGGCACCTTCGGCTGATCACCGCTGACGACGTAATACGGAATGCCGCCCGGTTGGCCCTTCCACACGAGGCCAAAGTCCTCATGCAGGCCCGTCTCCGCGCCGATGGAAGCAATGATGGCATCGCTGAGCGGATCGACCTCGTCCTTGGAGACATCGCGATTCCACTCATCATTCGCTGGCATGAGCAAAGTGCCGCCGAGATCGGCATTCGGGCCGGTTTTGAGCTGCGGATGCTGGGCGACAGCGAGGCTGGTGATGAAGAAGAACAAGAGTCGCATGGGAGTTGGAGAGCGTATCTCACAGTCTATGCCGGAGCGAGTTTCACTGTCGATGTGGTATGCTGAGCCGAGCACTGTGGGCGCTGGATCTCGATGGCGAGGTGCTGGAGGAGGGTTTTGCCATCGCTGAAACGGGCGATGGCGCGGCGCTCGTCCCACTGACGGCGAAGTTTTTGAATGGGGCGGGTGTAAGGATGCGCGGTGAAGGCATGCGCGAGTGCGGTGTGATCACGGAGGATGCGCGTGATGCGATCTGCATTGTCCGGCAACGGCACTGCTGCGGCCGGGACGGGCGTCTCGGGCTTCTCAAAGATGGCGGTGACATTGCCGCCGTCCTCGGAGGTGAAGGTGGTGACGACTTCCAAGCCCGCGAGGCGTCCGGCCTGCGCGAGCGTGGCGGCGTTGAAATTGTAGAGATGCGCCTGATGAAAACGGCTGGAGGGCCAGATGCAGCGGCTTTCCACATTAGGCACCTCAATGTAGAGTTTGCCGCCAACGCGAAGCCACTGCGAGGCCTGTTTGAAGGCCTCGACGGGATGCTCGAGATGCTCTGCGACGTGGAAGAGCGTGACGAGATCGAGGCTGCGCGGCTCCACGCGTGCCTCGGCGAAGCCGCCGATCTGCACCGGGATGCCGAGCACATCGCGCGAGTATTCGGCATAGCCGATGTTTGGCTCGATGCCGCATGCGTCATGCCCGAGCTCGCGGAGGATGAAGACGATCTCACCGCCGCCGGAGCCGAACTCGAGCACGCTTGATCCAGGTGCGAGCAGCGGCATGAGATGACGCAGCCGGACCTGCGCGACCTTTCCAGCGCGGTAGGTGTGCTTCAGCCGCGGCTGCCACGCCTGCTTGTAAGCCATGCGATGCCTTCGCGGTAAAAGTCGTCGATCTGCGTGGAAGCAGGCCGCGGATCGGAGAAGACGAGGCCGCAGCTTTCGCAGATGACGGTGCGCAGATGCTTTCCCTCGCGGTCTTTGTTTGCCACTTCGGTGAAGTGGGTGCTGTGGCAGAGTTCGCAATGTTCGACGGGGGTAGTACTGAGGGCGTGGAGGGGCATTTGGTTGGTGTTGGAAGACAAGTTTAGGTGGCAGCAGCTCAGGGTGAGCGATCTCGACCCAGCGGGTCTTCACCTGCTGGTGCGTGGGGATTTTCCAGCTTTCGCGGTGGTCGAGGAGTTTAGTTTGTTGGTGGTCGCCAGTGCTATCTGTCCAGGCGAAGGTGACTTTCGAGGCGGTGCCACTCACGGGATAAAGCAGATGGCCTTCGGCGCGGAGGTAGCGCTTGCCGCCGGTGTTGTGAAAGCGCACGCGGACGTTGCTGGCGGTGTTTTCCGGCAGGTTGAGCGCGGCGCTCCACATGGACTGCGACCAGAAATCTTTCGGCTCGGCTCCGCGACGCTCAATGCGGCCATCTTTGAGCAGCGGGGACCATTTTTGACCGCCATCGAGCGAGTAATCGATGTGGTAAGCGATGTCGGGGCTCGGTGGATTGCTGGAGGCGATCTGTGTGGCGACGTGAAGTGCTTGAATGCTCTCGCCGCGAGGCGTGGCGAACTCGAGTGTGACCTTTGGCGAGTCCAACGCGCCTTCGATGATGCGCGGCGCGGCTTGTTGCTTGTTCGGGCCGTAGCTGACGATACCGCGACCGCTGGCCTCGTAGCGGATGCGGGTGCCGTTTTCCTTCAGACGCGGAAAAGTGGCCGCATTCGCCTGGCAGACGGTCGTGATGGCGATGTTCGCCTTTTGGAGCTGCGCAGCCGCCGCACCGAAGCGCAGATGATACTGGCGGTGGCCTTTGACTAGATCGGTGAGGTCGAGTCCATCGCGAAAGGTGCCCGCGTCATTCCATGAGGCACCGCCATCGGTGGAGACGGCGACGGTGCAGGTGGCACTGCCTCGCAAAACGAGGCCGTTTTTGCCGCCGGGCTTGTAGATGCCCCATTCGCTGTTATCCGACGGTGTGGTGCCGATGATGTAGGGCGTGAAAAATTCGAGCGTGACCTGCTTTTCATCGCTGCTGACGACGCCATCGGCGAAATCGGGCCGCCATTGATACACGGCGTTGCCGTAGCGTGCCTGGCCGTCGATGTGCGGCGTGCCGGTCGTCGAGCCGTGCATCTTTTCCGGCTGATTCACCCAGGTGCGCGAGCGCTCGGGGCCGGGAATGCCTTTGGTCATCGGATTGCGGCCCCAAAAGACGAAGGTTTTGCCATCATCGAGTCCAGGCTCGAACCAGCGGCGGAGGCTCTCGCCTTTACGCAGTTGCACGAGCGGCGGAGTGCCCGCGTAACCGGCACGATACTCCGTGCTTTGGTAGGAGGCATAAGAGCCGCCATCATCCTTGTGCAATGCGCACACGAGCCAGCCTTTTTGCCGCTCGGGATGGTAATCGCGCCGCGTGAAGCGCTGATGCTGCTGCGAGATGACATCCAGCCCGAGCAGCGAGGTGCCCATGGCATCGTAGATGACGGTGGAGAGATCGTGATCGAGCAGCGCCCAGTGTCCTTCGCCATACGGACCGCCGGTGAGAAAGACCTCGAAGCTGTTGTGCCCCTTCGTGCCGGTGACGCGGCTGCGGCAAGGGCCGAGCAGCGCATCCAGCTCCGCGGTCCACTGCGCGTGCGTTGTTCCGCAAAGGCCGAAACCATGCGCGAAGAGCCCGGTCCAGTAATCGCGAGTGGCGTGCTGCGTGTCGTTGGAGAAACCTTTGCCCCACAGGTTTTCTTTGCCTTCCTCGCCGTGGGCGTAGTGCGTGTTGCGGAAGAACCACGCGGCGAGCGCCTTGTGATGATCGCTGTCGGCTTTGTGGCCGGTGGTGCGTTCGTATTGCTCCGCGGCCGTCTGAGCGAGCTGCTCAAACGACGACATCGCGAGCTCGCCCGGATACCACGGGTGATCCGTCGCCAGTTGCGGATCACCGACGGCGGCGCGCAGCGACGGGACGAGGAGAAAGGTCGAAAGCAGGAGCAGACGCATGCGGCGGGAGGTAGAGAAGAAAATTCAGGAAGGACGGCACGCGGTGCCGGTGAGTGAGGTCGTGCGGTGGCTCACCGGCGGGTGAGAGCTCCGGCGTGTTGGAAAGACGAGAGGTGGGCGGCCTGCGGTTCATTGGAGGGCGAGGTCATGAGTGGCGGTGACTTTTTCCCAACGGGCGGCGATGACATCGAAGGCATCCTCAAGTGCCAGACGGCCGCGAAGCAGATCACGCTGGATCTCGCGGGCCGGGGCGATGTCGAGATCGTAGTAGCAGCGCTCGCCTTGGAGCCCATCGGCATCGGTAAAGGCGATGTGGCCGAGCTGGCTGCCTTCCGCGTATTTCACCGCGGCGATGAGGCCGAGCACGACCCAGGCGCGTTTCACTTTGATGAGATGCGCGTCCTTCTCCTCAAACAGCGGGCGCATGCTGCTGATGAAGATGCCCTGGCGGCCACGCGCATCGGTGACGGCATGCGGCCACACGCGGGTGGTCACGACGTTGGACATTTCCATCATCGACTCCGCGCGGCGGGAGATGTTTTCCAGTGCGTGAAGCTCCACGCGGTCGAGCACACGAGCCGCGGCAGGCTTTGCGGGCGCGGCGAGGCTCTCCATGCCCATGAGGACGAGCACAGGCAGCATGCACGCGGCGGCGGTCAGATGGCAGGCGGTGAAGAGCTGGCTGGTTTTCATGGTTGGAGAAGGTGAGGTGTTTTCGGCGGACTCAGCCGCGATGCATGGCCTTCACGCCGCGCGGCGCGGCATTGAGCTCGCGCATCTTCATGGCACGCATGGTGAGGGTTTTACGCACGGAGGCGGTGAGCTTCAGCAGGGCTTCGTCAAAGGTATGGCCTGCGGCGCGTGCGAGCACATCCGGGCCGGGAATGCTGAGCATGACGGATAGATGGTACGGCGGCGTCTGCTGCGAGAGCTGCTCGATGCGCACCTGCGCACGCGAGATGGGTTTCAAGGTGGCGAATTGCTCGAGCGTCTGATGAATCAGAGATTCCCACTTCGTGCGGGGCTCGCAGCCGAACCAGTCGAGTTGAATAATCATGTGTGGAGTGGTTTGAGAGAGGTTTCCAACGGGAGCCGCGGTACGTCCGCGGACATGGCCAGGGGGTTATTGGGACGCACGCACGGCTCCCGTCAGAGAGGCGACAGCGTCAGGAGTTGTGGGGTAGCCAGCTCCCTTTGCTGTGACGGCTTTCGAGGTCCTCGCCATCGCGGAGCACGATGGGCAGCGCTTTGTCGGTGCTGGAGCAGGAGGCGAGCGCCATCGTGGCGGCGAGGAGGATGAGGAGTCTTGTTTTCATGGTGTTATTTGATGACAATCGTGACCCTGACATGAGCCCCATCGCGCTCCAATGAGCAGCCTGGCTCCGCGCATCTCAGCAAACGGCTGAGATGGCCTCACCAGTGCTCAGGCTCGGCGGCGACGGCACGGGTCTGGCGATCCAGGAACTCCCGCTCCGCCCGCAGCCAAAAATCGAGCTCCTGAGCATGCGGGCGGCCAGCGTGCAGCCAGAGGTGATAGGCGCGCATGCGGATCTCCTCGCGCAGATGCGGCGCGGTGATGAGCACCGGTGTCTTCGAGAGCGCTGGAGCGGTGTTTTGATATGCGGCGGGTCTTTCGGCGAAATCATCGGCGCTCTCGCTTTCCACGCTGGCTGGCCGGTTGAGGCGCTTTTCGAGCGCTTCCAGCACCCACTCGCGCTGCGGGGCCGCATCGAGCTGCGTGGCACACACATGCCGTGTGGACCAGCGGGCAGCCAAGCGGCTCATGAAGGAGCACAGCGGCCCTCCGTGGTTCTCCAGCGCCACGAGCAGCGCCCGCTCGTCCTCTTGCTCGACGAGGCTCTGATCCAGCCAGCGCTCCACATGCTCCGGCAGGTGGCCGTCCACGCTGGCGATCAGGATCATCGGCGCGGCCTCCGCGACGTGTCCGGCCATCGCCCGCACATCCAGCGCCTCCAGATGATGAAAGGCCCACGAGTAAAAATGCACGCGCTGGTTGCTGCCCAGCAGGTGCTGCAGCTGCTCCCGCACCTGCTGTACGACGGCTGCGGAGCCCGCACCATCATGCACGAACACCACCGGGATGCGAGACTTTGAACGCGTGGAAAAGCCGACAGGCTGACGGATGGGAGCGAGGTCCGAATTCATGAACCGCATGCTGCGATCACGCATCATGCACCGCCATGCGCAGCTTCTCGCACCACGCATCAGCAAGCGGATGAGCGCCTGTCATGTGGCGTCCTGCACGCGGATGACGCGCACGCCCCGCACCCAGATGTCGGGGTGGCCGCTGGTGGCCGTCGCCTCGCGGATCACGATGTATTCTTGGAGATTTTCATTCGTCAGCAAACCGGTGAGCATGCCGTGATTCATCACGGGCAGCGCCAGCGCAGGATCATCCCGATCGCGCTGGAGGATGTCATCAAGCATCTCGCTCTCCTCCACGTTGGCAAAGCGCTCGCGCATGATCTCGCCCGCCGTCGTCTCCATCGGCCGATGGCGCATGGCATCGAGGATGTCCGCGTGGGCCAGCATGCCGATGATGCGCTCACGCTTCATCACGGGAAAATCATGCTGGGCGCCGGAGAGCAGCAGATCCGCCAGTTCACGCAGCGAGGCGCTCGCGGGCACGGTGTGAAAGCGCGTCACCATCGCCTCGCGGGCGCAGGCACCGGAGACCACGGCTCGCACCTGCGCCATCGAGGCCTCCTGCGCCGCGCCGGACCACACAAACACCGCGATGAGGATCAGCATCGGATTGTAGATCAGCCCGGCCATCGCAAACACGATCGCCATGCCCTTCCCCACCGTCGCCGCGATGCTCGTGGCACGCGCATAGTCCATCTTCATCGCCAAAATCGCACGCAGCACGCGTCCGCCATCCATGGGGAAGGCCGGCAGCATATTGAAGAGCACCAGGCCCACATTCACCGCCAGCAGCCGCTCAATGAGACCGCCTTCTGCGATGCCCAGCGCCGTCAGCGGTTCCCAGGCCTGCACCAGCGTGAGCCAGGCCGCGAGCGCGAGGGCGATCACCACATTCACCGCCGGGCCTGCCAGCGCCACCAGCAGCTCCTGCGAGGGCTTTTCCGGGATGCGCTCCAGACGCGCCACACCGCCGATGGGCAGCAGCGTGATGTCCCGCGTGCCCACGCCAAAGCGCCGCGCCATCAAGGCATGCCCATACTCATGCAGCAGCACGCAGAGGAAGAGCAGCGCAAAGAACACCATGCCCCAAAACGCCTCCACCAGACTGCCCTGCGGCAGCCAGTGCGCGATGCCGACGATCGCCAGCACGATGAGAAAGGTGAAGTGAACGAACACATCGATGCCGAGAAAGCGGCCGAGCTTGAAGGACCATTTCATAAGAGAGGAAGGAGTGAGAAGGTTCAGCGTTTGCGGATCAGACGGGCCACCAGTGCCGTCCAGCCGGTCTGGTGCGATGCCCCGCAGCCGCGTCCGGTGTCCGCGTGGAAAAATTCGTGGAAGAGGATCAGCTCACGCCACGCGGGATCGGCTGCGTATCGCGGATCACCGCCGTGGCAGGGACGATGGCCGTTTTCATCCGGCTCAAAGAGTCGCGTCATGCGCTGGGCGATCTCGCGCGAGGCCTCCAGCAGCGTCACACGCCTGCCGCTGCCCGTCGGCAGCTCCACCGTGAGGTCTTCGCCGTAGAAATGATGAAAGCGCTCCAGCGCCTCGATGAGAAGGTAAGTGATAGGAAACCACACCGGGCCGCGCCAGTTCGAATTGCCGCCAAACATGTGGCTGTCGCTCTCGCCCGGCACATAACAAACGGTTTTGTGCTCGCCCTGCACATGCAGCTCAAAGGGATTCGCCTCATGATAACGCGACAGCGAGCGGATGCCGAAAGGCGAGAGAAACTCACGCTCATCGAGCAGGTAGGCCAGCAGACGCTGCAAACGCTCGCGTGAAGGCAGTGCCAGCAGACGATGACCATGCGCGCCACCGCGTCGGCAGTAGCTCACATGCACCGCAAGATCGCTGCGATGCGCCAGGAACCACTCCAGGCGCTTTTTGAAACCCGGCAGCGACGCGATGCGCTGCTCGTCGAGCAATTCGACCGCAATGAGCGGCAGCAGACCGACCAGCGACCGCGTGCGCAGCGGCACCGGCGGCTTTCCATCATCGAGGATCTGATCGTAGTAGAAGCCATCTTCATCATCCCACAGCCCCTTGCCGCCGAGCGTGTTCATCGCATCCGCGATCTGCACAAAGTGCTCGAAGAACTTCGACGCCATGTCCTCGTAGGCCGTGTTCACGCCGCCGTCCGGTCGCTGCGCCAGCTCGAGGGCGATGTTCAGCATCGTCAGCGCATAAAACGCCATCCACGCCGTGCCATCCGCCTGTTCAAGCCGTTGTCCGTCCGGCAGCGCCGTGCTGCGATCAAAGATGCCGATGTTATCCAGGCCGAGGAAGCCGCCCGCGAAGAGATTCCGCCCCTCGCTGTCCTTGCGGTTCACCCACCAGGTGAAATTCAGCAGCAGCTTCTGAAAACAGCGCTCCAGGAACTCGCGATCCCGTTCACCAGCCGGCGCGGTGATTTTGTAGATGCGCCAGCAGGCCCAGGCATGCACCGGCGGGTTCACATCGCTGAATTTCCACTCGTAGGCCGGGATCTGGCCGTTCGGATGCAGATACCACTCACGCAAAAACAGCAGCATCTGGTCCTTCGCGAAATCCGGGTCCGTCTCGGCGAACGGCAGCATGTGAAACGCCGTGTCCCACGCCGCAAACCATGGGTACTCCCACTTGTCCGGCATCGAGAGGATGTCACGGGCAAAGAGATGCCTCCAATTTCGATTCCGCCCATCGCAGCGAGCCTCCGGCGGCGGTGGAAAAGCCGGATCACCCTCCAGCCAGTCCTGCACGACATATTGATAGAACTGCTTCGTCCACAACAAGCCCGCATGCGCCTGCCGCTGAATCTGCGCATGCACCTTGTCCTTCTCGACAATCGTCTCGTAAAACGCGTCTGCTTCCTTGATGCGTTGAGCGATGAGCTTCGAAATGGCTGCGGAATAGGTCGCCCCCTCACCCCAGCCCTCTCCCCCGATGTTCGCCGTGATGAGATCGACATTTCTCGCGGGGGCGAGGGAGCGCGGTTTCTGGTCCCTCTCCCCGCTGGAGGGATTCGATAGCTTCTGGGCTTTGTTGCGGGGAGAGGTTAGGTGAGGGGGCGTCGCATTTCCCGTGCGCAGCCTCAAATCAATCGTCACCGAGCCTCCAGCCGGAATTCGCATCGAATAGTGCGCCGCGGCCTTGGTGCCGGTTTGGGCCGGATTGACGGCTTCCGCCTCTTTTTCGATCACAAAGCGATGAAAGGCATCTTTGGTGAATTTCGACGCATTCGGCGATCCGAAGAGTTTTTCGTGATTCGTCTCGTTTTCGGTGAAAAGCCATCGTGGAGCTGTCCCATTGCTCGCAGTGGCCGCGTGAAGTCGATACAAGCCCAAATCTTCGACCAAATCCGATTCCAGCCCGCGGTGATCGATCTCCAACACATCGCCCTCAAGGCTCAGGCAAGGCTTCGTGGCTCCTTTTTGCCACGACCACACATTGCGAAACCAAACCGTCGGCAGCACATCGAGCAGCGCGTCCTCCGGACCTCGATTGTGAATCGTCACGCGCATGAGGATGTCCTCCGGAGCGGCCTTCGCATACTCCACGAAGACATCGAAGTAGCGTCCGTCATCAAACACCCCCGTGTCCGCCAGATCAAACTCCGCATCCTGCAGACCGCGACGGCGATTCTCTTCCACCAGCCGCGCATACGGAAACTCCGCCTGCGGATATTTGTAGAGCGCCTTCAGGTAGGAATGCGTCGGCGTGGAGTCGAGGTAGTAATAAAGCTCCTTCACATCCTCGCCATGATTCCCCTCCGGCCCGCCGAGACCGAAGAGCCGCTCCTTCAAAATCGGATCGCGATGATTCCAAAGCGCAAGCGCCAGGCACACGCGGCACTGACGATCCGTGATGCCCATCAACCCGTCCTCGCCCCAGCGATACGCCCGCGACCTCGCCTGCTCATGCGGAAAGCTCCGCCACGCCTCGCCCTTCTCCGAGTAATCCTCGCGCACCGTCGCCCACTGCCGTTCCGACAAGTAAGGCCCCCATCGCTTCCAATTCGCGATGCGCTGACGATCTTCCACAAGGCGCTGATGCTCGGCAGTGAGATGGGTTGGCATTTTCAGGCCATCAAACTCCCGCTTCGCCGCCCCACATCAATCAGCAGACCATCTCCAAGCATCTCAGCGAACGGATGAGTTTTGGTTTTGGCAGGAAGGTGCCAAAAAAACGGCATCACCCCGAAGGATGATGCCGCTGATGTCACACACTGCACTGAATCCGTTACCACATGGCGGGGCCGGTGTCCCAGGTGAGCGTGGCAGCCGGTGCGTTGGCAGTCGAAGAGAGGTTCTGGTGACTGCACGAAGCGAGCACGAGAACGCTGCCCGCGATGAGCAGGGCTTTGGCGTATGTTTTCATGGTTGGGGTTGGGTTGGTTGAGGTTGGGTTGGTTGAGACTTGGTTGGTCACTGCTATCCGCCCGTCTCGAAGCCGGGATAGAGAGTCATGCCGCCATCGACGAAGAGCGTGATGCCGTGGACGTAATCGCTTTGATCGGAGGCCAGCCATACGGCGGCGCGGCCGATCTCCTCGGGCTCGCCGATGCGCTTCTGTGGGATGAGCGTGAGCAGCGCGTCGTAGGCCTCGCGGGTGCTCCAGGCGGCGGAGTTGATGGGCGTGCGGATGGCTCCAGGCGCGATGCTGTTCACGCGGATGCGGCGCGGTGCCACCTCCTGCGCGAGGCTTTTCATCAGCAGCATGAGCCCGCCTTTCGACGCAGCGTAGTTCACATGCCCGGCCCACGGGATGACCTCGTGCACGGAGCTGATGCAGATGATTTTTCCGGCCGCGCAGGACCGCGCGGGGTCGATGCCCTGCATGTTGAAAAGCCGCACCGCCTCCTGGCAGCACAAAAACGGCCCGGTGAGGTTCACATTCATCACCCGCTGCCATTGCTCGAAGGTCAGATCTTCAAACGCCGCGTCGAGCTGGATGCCCGCGTTGTTCACGAGGATGTCGAGCCGACCAAACTCCTCCACCGTGCGCTCAAACAGGATGCGCACCTGCTGCGGATCAGACACATCCGCCGCAACGGCAATCGCTCGCGACCCACAGCGCCGCACCTCCTCCGCCACCTCCAGCGCCTTGTCCGGCTGCCCGAAGAAATTCACCACCACATTCGCCCCCGCATGCCCCAGCGCGATCGCAATGGCCCGCCCAATGCCCGACGACGCGCCCGTGACGATCGCGGTCTGCCCTTGCAGCACGGGACACGAAGGCGGCGGCGGCTCTGGCCAAGGCAAAGGAGTCGGCATACGCTGATGCATCCATTTCACTGCCCCACCTGCCAATGCGCAGCCTCCTTCACTGAATCTCAGCCACAGGATGAGCCCGCCTCGGCAAACTCAAGGGCGACTCTGCTTTTTGGCAGAATGATGGATGGCAAAATGATGTTCAGAGCATTCATCATTCTGCCATCCATCATTTTGCCTTCACCGAGCGGTGCTGCATGCGACCCCTTATCCCTGCTCCGACGCCCAGCGGGTGGCGTGGTGGATGAGTTCGGTGGCGTTGCGCAGGCCGAGCTTTTGGCGGATGTGGGCGCGGTGGGTGTCCACGGTCTTGATGCTGAGGTGCAGTGTGCGGGCGATCTCGTGCGGTTCTTTGCCCTGGCCGAGCAGACGATACACCTCGAACTCGCGATCGGTGAGCGTGCTGACGGAGCTGCTCGCGCCGCCTTTGCCGCCGGACATGGCATCAAGGATCTGCGCGGCGATGCGCTCGCTGACGGAGATGCTGCCGGAAAGCACCTTGCGGATGGCCTGCACGATCTTTTCGGGGCCTTCCTGCTTCATGATGTAGCCGCGGCCTCCGGCTTTGATCACGCGCTCGGCATACAGCGTCTCGTCGTGCATGGAGATGATGAGCACGGGTGTCTGCGGCGAGAGGGCGCGGATGTCTTTGAGCAATTCGAGGCCGCCTTTGCCGGGAAGGCTCATGTCGAGCAAAACGAGGTCGGGATGCAGCTTTTCGAGGGCGAGCATGGCCTGCGTGGCGTCGTTGGCCTCGCCGCAGACGGTGAGTTCGGCCTCGAGGTTCACGAGACCGGTCAAACCGGCGCGGAAGATCGGATGATCATCAACGATGAGGACGCGCTTTTTGGCGGGCGCGTCGTTGGGCGGCTGTTTTTTCGGCATGATGAGTCGTGGGGTGAAACTGGCAGGTGACGATGACACCTTTGCGGCCGTTGCGCACGCTGAGCGTGCCGCCGGCCATCTCGGCACGGTAGCGCATGATGCGCATGCCCATGCCTTCGCTTGGCAAAGGCTCGCGCATGCCGCTGCCATCATCGGTGATGGTCAAAGCGGCACGCGTGAGCTGGATGCGCACTTTTTTGGCCGCACCGTGCTTCACGGCATTGCTCACGGCCTCCTGCGCGATGCGATACAGATGCGTGCTGATGGCCTCGTCGTCGATGGGCGGCGCTTCTTCGCATTCAAAGAGGCACTTCACGCGAAACAGCTCGCCAGACTGCGCAGCAAGCGTTTCGAGCGCTTTGGCAAAACCTCCCTGCTCCGGCGCGACAGGATGCAGACCGCGAGCAAGGCCGCGCGTGTGCGCGAGGGCCTTTTGCAGGAGGCCGCCGATCTTTTTTGCCTCGGCATAGCGCGGAGATTGGTCCGCCTCCAGCGTGCGCTGGAGCACATCGGCCATCATCCACGCACCGGCGAGCTGCTGGCCGAGATCGTCATGCAAATCCTGGCCGATGCGGCGCTGCTCACGCTCGCTGATGTTGAGAAGCTCTTCTTCAAGACGAAGCCGCGCGGCGATCTGCTCGGTGAGCGCGGCGGTGCGTTCCTGCACGCGTTGCTCAAGCTCCGCATTGAGCTCGCGGATGGTCTGCTCGGCCTCTTTGCGCTCGGTGATGTCCGTGATGTCGATGATGATGAGCGGCCCTTCCGGTGTCTCGACCTGGCTGAGGCTGATCTCCATCGGAAACGCCCCGCTGCGACGTCGCACACCATTCAAATGCATGCCGCGAAACTTCTCCGAGCGGCCCGGCTGCCGCAAAAACTCGCGACGGCACGCGGTGAAGCGATGTCGGTCTTCCGCAGGCAGCAGCGCTTCAAAAGACTCACCCATGATTTTTTTCCGTGGCAGGCCAAAGAGCACCTCCGTGCGTGCATTGGCCATGCGCACGATGCCTTCGGCATTCAGAATGACGAAGCCGTCCGGCGCGGACTCGAGCAACTGATGAAACATGCGCCGGTCCACATTCCGCTGCGTGATGTCACGCGAGATTTTGGAGAAGCCAGTGATGCGTCCGGCGGAGTCGTTCAAAGGCGAGATCGACACGGAAATGTCGATCACGCGGCCGTCCTTGCGCACGCGATGCGTCTCGTAGTGGTCGATGCGTTTGCCTTGCCGGATGTGACGACGAAACATCGCCTCGTCATCCGCAGCCTCCAGAGGTCGCAGAAAGCCCACATTGCGTCCCACGGCATCCTTCGCGCTGTATTGGAAGATGCGCTCCGCACCGGCATTCCAGGTCTGGATCACGCCATCGAGATCGAGCGTGATGATGGCGTCGTCGGAGTTCTCCACCACGGCGGCGAGGCGTTTGCGCGTGGCGTCCGCGGCCTCGCGTTCAGTGATGTCACGCGCGATGCCACCGATCTGATAAGGCTTGCCGTTCTTGCGACCCAAGATGATGCCGCGATCCGCCAGCCAGCGCACCTCGCCCTTTTTGCCGATGACGCGGTAATGCACCTCGTAGTCCGCCTTTTCGCCGCTGAACCACGCCCGCAGCGCCTGACGCACCGCAGGCCGGTCCTCGGGATGAATGCCCTCCTCCCACAGGCCCGGTTTGCGCTGCAGCTCCGCCACACTGCGACCCCAGATGCGCTCAAACGCGGGGCTCACATAGGTGAAGCGCGCGGGATTCAGTTCCTTGAACCACAGCACATCGCCGATGTTCTCGACGAGCAGTCGAAAGCGGGCCTCATCTGGAAGGGGTGGAGTCATGCGTGCATCAAAACGGGATCAAAACTGCCAGCGCAGATTCAGCGCCCCGAAGGGGGCCGACTCCAGCGTTTCATTCGCCAGCACATTGTTGTTCCCATCGCGCAACTCAAGCTCTCCGCCGATATTCATACCGGCACGCAGCGAGATGGAAAAGCGGTCCGTGGCCTGGTAGATGACCGATGCGGCTGTCTGCCAGCCATTCAGCTCCACGCGATTCACATTCGGGTCCTCCACATCCCACGAGCCACCGCTCGGGTAGGCGCTGAGGCTCAGCGTCACGCGATCCGTCGCCCGCCAGCCGAGCACGACAAACGGCGGCGTCACCTGCACGATGAACGGATCCGGCTTCCAGATGAAACCCAGCGCCGGCACGATCATGCCCTCTTGTGCGCCATATTGCGCGAAGAAACCTCCCGCGAGGCTGAACGTGTCCGTGAAGCGATAGCCGAGCAATCCGAGGCCCGAGACCTCGAAGTCATCCCACGACAACCCTTGGAAATCCGTGCCGAGACCCGGTGTGAAGAATCCCAGTCCCCACCATTTCGACTGCTCCGGCAGCCAGAAGAGACTCACCTGCGCCTCCAGCGTGTGCAGCGTCTCGCGTTGCAGCCCGAGGAAGCCGTTGAAGTCCAGTTCGCTCAAATTGTAGCTCAGCGAGGCGCTCACACGCAGCGCGTTCATCTTTTTCGTCCACAACGGCAGAATCGTCCGCACCTCCATGAAATCGAGCCCGCCCGGACGGTTTGCAAAGTCCTGCGTGTCGATGAACGTCGTGTCCACCATGTAACCCGGCCTCCCGAATCCAAACGCCGCCGGGTCGATCAGATCCACGGAGCGCGTGGTGGTGGTTTCCGACGTGGTTTGTGCCGACAACGTCAGCGTGGAGGCGCAAAAGAGAGCCGAGAGGATGGAGAGAGTTTTTTTCATGGATGGGGGGAAGGGTTTCAAGGCGGGCAAACTACGCCCCAGCGGCTGCGCTGGAATTGCATTTCGCTCTTCGCGATGTCGTTAGGCTTTCGTGAAGAGCGCAGACTGTGCGGCGGCCATCCACCCCACGCCATCAGCGAACGGCTGAGACTCTGGTGGTGTCGCCTGTGTCCCTTTTCAACGCGTCAACTTGCTCGGCGCATCGGCAGCTATCGCAGCTCGGTAATTCGCCTGGGCACGGAAGTAATCTGCCTGAGCTTCAACTTCGAGCACCTGGGCATCGAAGGTGGCTTGTTCGCGGATTTGGAGGGCGAGCAAATCGGTCGCGCCTTGTTTGAGGCGCTCGTTTTCGGCGGTTTCGAGCTGGCGGGCGAGTTCGACGTTTCGGCGCGTCATTTTGAGCGCGTCATACGCGGCGATGAGGGCGCTGTAGGCATCGCGCACGTCGGCGGTGATGCGGTCGCGGGCGAAACGCTTGTCGTTGTTGAGGCGCTCGATGGTGGCATCGGCGATATCCACGCGGCCCTGGGCCTCGCGGCGTTGCAGAGGGAGTTTGAACTCCATCTTGGCCTCGATCTCGTTTTGCTCGATGTCGCGCGGACGATTGCCGCCGAAGAATTGACCGGCTTCGACGCCGACATCGAGATTTGGCAGCATGTTGTTCTTCGCGAGCTTGCGGTCGATTTCGACCTTCTGGGTGAGCAGCTCAATGCGACGGATCTCGGGACGAAACACGGCCGCTTTGGCGATGTCGGCGGTGAGCTGGCTTTCATCGAGGCGTGGATGCGGTGGGAAGGCTTTCGGCACGCGATTTCGCTCAGCGATGATGGGCTCGGCTTTTTCGCGGCTGCGGAAGAAGAGCGAGAGCTCGATGGCGGAGGCCTGGAAACGTCGCAAGGCCTGCACGGTGGCGATTTCGCGGCTGACGACGAGGCGTTGGTTGTCGATCTGCACGATGGGAGCGCTCGCGCCTTTTTTCACCTGCTCGGCGATGGCGCTGTCGCGGTCTTTGGCGATGCGAAAAAGCTCCTCGGCGAGTGCGAGGCGCTGTCCGCTCGCCACCCAGGTGTAGTAGCTGATCGTCGCGGCGCGGATGAAGTCGAGGTATTGGCGCAGAATGATCGGATCGGCGAGTTCCTGGTCGATCTGCGCCTGCCAAAGCGAGGCGCGGCGACGGTCGATGGTGCCATCGCGCAGCAGCGGGATGCGAAAGCCGAGCACGCCCTCGCCATCGACGCCGGTGCGATCTTTGTTGTAGTTCGGCAGGAAGCCGCTGCTCAAACGGTAGCCGCCATACACGCTGCCGCCCCAAAACGGCAGCGGCTGCTCCAGCATCGCGTAACCCGTGCGTCCATCGTAGTAGCCCGCGAGGTTCATCGTGCCGCCCGCATTCAAATTGAGGTCAAACGCTCCCTGCGCCTGCCGCACACGACCGTTGGCGATGTCTTGTTCAATCAAAGCGGCGAGATAAGGCGGATACTGCGATTGAACGGAAGTGAGCACTTCGGGAAGAAGAAGTGTCTTGGGCTTCTCGGCAGCGCTGAGGATTGAAAATTGAGAACTGAAAACTGAAAATTGGAAAATGACGAACCAAGCCGCAAAGCGACTGAGCACTGAGGACTGAGCACTGAGCACTTGGTTTCTCATTTCTTCGTGGGATCGAGTTTGCCGTCCTTGTCGCTGACCACGGGCGGGAAGCCGTTGATTTGACGCCAGAGTTCAAACCAGAGCGGGACTTGGTTCAGCATGACCCACGCATTCGCACGGGCGCCTTGGCGGAGCCAGCGGTCTTTGTCGGGCCAGCCGACGGTGACGGGGCCTTTGCCATCGCCGCGATCGACGATGTCATCGGCGGGACCGACCACGACTCGGAATTTGCCGGTGCCGTCATCGGTCGCATCGACGAACACAACCTCGCCGCCAAACGTGCCGACGGCGAGCTGCGGCCAGCCGATCATCTGCACGGCGGGCCAGCCTTCGAAGGCGAGACGCACCGGGCTGCCGGGCTGACCGTCTTTGCGCGACTGAATGAGCGGCATGTCGTTGCCATCGACCATGATCTCGACAAAGCGGCTGTCGGTTTCCGGAATGATGACGCAGATGAGCGAGCCGGGTCTCAAGTAAGTGCCATCGGTGGCGGCGACATTCAGCACGATGCCATCGCGTGGCGACTCGACGACCTGTCGGAGGTTTTGATTGATCTGCACGTCGATGACGGAGAGATCGCGCTCGGCGGTGGCCACTTCGCTCAAGGCGGTGCCTTTCGACGCGTGCGTGGAGGCGATGGTGGCATCGAAATCGTTGCTGGTGCGCTTCAGGGCCGCCTCGGCGGACTTCAGCTCCGCGATGGTCGAGTCCCGCGAGAGCGTGGCGAGTTCGAAATTGCGCTGCGACTCAAGTTTCTTCTCAAAGAGGTCCTTCGTGCGGTTGTAGTTCAACTGCGAGGTCTCCGCGCCGATCTTCGCGGCGGCCACGCGTTGTTCTGCACCATCAATGGCCTGTGCTTTGGCGAGCTCCTGCTGCGTGATCTGCGCGGTGAGTGACTCGACACGGCCATTGGCGAAGTCGCGACGGCTTTCGATGGCTTCACGCTGCGCCTTGAGGTTGTTGAGGAGGTTCGGGTCGTTGTCCTGGATCTCAATGATAAGCTCGCCCTTCTTGACACGCTGGCCTTCGGTGACGTGCAGGTGCTTCACGCGGCCAGAGACTTGCGCTTCAATATTGATGCGGCGATCGAGCGGATTGAAAGCGATCACGCGGCCCGCACCCGACACAAACTGCCGCCACGGCAGCCACAAGATACCGATGACGAAGGCAACAAAGCAGACCAGCAGCAAGCGGCTGAAGATGCGCGTGAATTTCGCTGAACCAGCGAGGCTCAGCGCAGGCAGTGGAGGCGCGGAGTAGGTGGTGGCTTGGCTCATGAGCGGTTGTGCAGGCGTTGAGTTTCCGATTCGGAGGACGTGCCGTCATTCAAATGACAGGGCGCGAGTTCGATGATCTGATCGCAGCGTTTGGTGACATCATGATCCCGCGTGGCGAGGATGACAGTCCAAGGCAGCGATCGGTCGAGGATGGCGGTTTCGAGCAGTTTGAAGGACTCGTCGTCGAGGCTGTCAAACAGCTCGTCGATCAACAGAAGTCGCGGGCGCTGTACCAGGGCGCGGGCGAGGAGGAGGCGCGTACGCTGATTGCCGCTGAGCGGCGCTCCACCGACCTTCAGACGCAAATTGAGCCCCTCGGGGCGATGCAGCAGCACATCGAGCAGGCCGACGCGTTCCAAGGCGCTGCGGATTTCATCCAAACCGACATCGACGCGACCGAGACGCAGATTTTCGATGACCGTGCCATCCACGATCTCATCGCGACGCAGCAGCATGACGCTCTCACGCAGTGCTTCGAGATACCAACTGCGCAGATCGAGGCCGTCGATGCTGACATGGCCCTCCAAAGGCTGACGAAGGCCAAACAGGATGTCGAGCAGCGAGCTGGCTCCGGAGCCATGTGGACCGACGATGGCCACGCGGCTGCCTGGAGTGATGGTGAAAGTCTTTTTCGCGAAAAGCGGCTCGTGGTAGCCGAACGCGAGGTCACAGCCACTCACCTCCGCGCCGCCTTCACGCTTTGCGGGCTGCTCGCCGTCCTCGCGTTCGATTTCGAGGTCGAAGATGTGCCCCAGCTTGTCCATCGCCGCCATGGCGTCATACCAAGCCTCGAGCTTTTTGCCCATCTTCGCCAAAGCGGCCACGATGCTGCCCATGATGAGCTCCGAGGCCACGAGCTGGCCCAGCGTGATCTGCTGGCTCACGACAAGCCATCCCCCGAGCACCAGCAGCGTGGCGCTGGCAAACACACTCAACACCAGCAGGCCGATTATTTGCCGCATGACAATGCGGAAGTGGCTCGCGCGACGGCGCAGATACTCGGTGGAGAGCTGGTTGGCCCTCTCATAGGCCATGTCGTAGCCGCCGGGGCCTTTGAAGAGGAACGGGAAGGCAGCGATCTCTTCAAACCAGTTCACCACATCGTATTTCATGCGCGATTCGGCGATCGAGGTGTCCACCGCGCCACGTCCGAGCAGCCAGGTGATTAAAATGATGAGCACCAGCAGCACGCCGACGAACAAGAGCAGCACCGGATGATACAAAGCGAGCAGCAACATCCCGATGAGGCTGCCAAAGATGAGATTGATGCCATCCAGGAGCAGCAGCGAGGTGCTCTTCTGCGCCGTGACGACATCGAGGAAGCGATTCACCAGCTCCGGCGCGTGCACATCATCGAGCGCTTCCGCTTTCACGCGTGGCAGGCGATACGCGAGATCCGCCGCCGTGCGGACAAAGATGCGGCGTTGGATGATATCAGAGATGTAATACTGAAACCCGCTGACCACCGCCTGCAGCGCCAGCGCCCCAAACAGCGCGAAAGCGAGGATCACGATGGCCTGCACATACGGCTGCGATTGCCCGCCGAAGGCCAGATTGCTCACCACTGCATCCACCGCGAGCGGCGCGGCGAGGTAAAGCAGGCCCGCGAAGACCGAGAAGATGAGCAGTGTGACGATATCGCCGCGTTCGGCCTTCAGAAGGCGGAAGAATCGCCGAACAGGGCTCACATGGGCGGCATGGCCGTGACCATGCTCAGCACCATGGGTATGCACCTCCTGCGCCACAGCGGCATGCACGCTCATGTCGTGCGCCGGGCGCTCGGGATGCACGATGCCGGCCTCCACGACCTCGTTCACACTTTTGAGGCCGAGGAGTTGCACGAGCTCGCCACGACTCAGAGTGACGCGATGCGTGGGATGATCCCCGTCCGCGATGCGGAGGTGGAACCAGCCGGCGAAGGTGATGACGATCCAGCGGGACTCCTTGATGCTCCAAACCACGACCGGCATGTCGTGATGTGCCCGCCACACCACCTCGGCCAGCGGCAGCCGCACCGGCGTGACGTGCATGTAAACCTCCGCTGCCGCCGCGACGAGCTTTGACAGCGAATCGCCATCTCGCTTTACCGAGTTTTGCACGGCAATCAGGGCACGCTCGTGATTGTATTCGCTGCCGGTGATGGCAGCGAGTTGGGCGAGCAGGGCGGTGGTCGTGGAAGATGGCGTGGACGGCATGCGTGGGTGTTACGTTCCTGCAAGTAGGGGGGGATGATAGCAGAGAAAAATCTTCGTATGGCATCGCGCAGATGCAAATCAGCGATTGGCTGAGTTCATCCGGGCGAAAACGGTAGTCCTGGGCTCCCGACTCATCGAGGCGGCGTGATTCAGGGTCATGGAACAGGCCAGCCCGGCTTTTTCGAGATGCAGACATGCTTGAAGGGCGCGGAGAATCCTCATTCGGCAGGTTTTGACCATTTCGATCTTTCAAAGCCTTGCTTTGGTCTGATCAAACTCAGCAGCATGAACACTTCCCACCTCAATTACCACCATCTGCGCCTCTTTTGGGAGGTGGCCCGTGCTGGCAGCCTCCGCGCCGCGTCGGCGAGACTGCACCTGTCGCAGCCGACCATCAGCGCCCAGATCAAAGCGCTGGAAAAGAGCCTCGAAGAACCACTTTTCAACCGCACCGGGCGGGGGTTGAAGCTGACGCCTGGCGGCCGCCTCGTGATGGAATGCGCGGGGGAGATCTTTTCGCTCGGCACCGAGATGGTGCGCTCGCTCCACGGCATGGGCAGTGCCCGGAATCTACGTTTGAACGTGGGCATCACGGATTCGCTGCCGAAACTCGTCGCCTGGCGCCTCATCCGACCTGCGGTGAAGGCCTTTCCGAATTTACAGCTCTCCTGCGTGGAAGGTCATGCGCAGGAATTGCTCGGCTCGCTGGCTGGCGGCAGGCTGGATGTCGTCTTGTCGGATGAGGCCGCACCGTCTTCGCTGCCGGTCAAGGCCTTCAACCACTTGCTCGGCGAGTCGCCGGTCGTTTTCTGCGCCACGCCGATGATGGCCAAAAGGCTCGGCCAGGGCTTTCCGGGTTCGCTGAAGGATGCGCCGATGCTGCTGCCCGCCAGCCGCACGGCCTGGCGGCATGAGATTGACCGGTGGTTCGACTCCCACCGCATCCGTCCGCGTGTGGTGGCGGAGTTTGATGATGCCGCGCTGATGAAAACCGCCGCCGCAGACGGTCTCGGTGTCGCCCCGATCGCCGCAGCGGTGCTCGACGAGGCGGTAGAACGCTACGGGCTGAAACCCGTGGGCCGTCCGGTGCGCTGTGGCTTCTCCTGCTATCTCATTACCCTGGAGCGGGCGATGCGACACCCCGCGATGGCGGTGATCGCTGGTGAGTCGAAAGATGTCTTCAGCGTGGTGCGACGTCGCGCATCGGCTTCTTGATTGCATCCATCCACGCTTTCTTTTACAACCTCGACCGTCATGCTTCGCCCACGCAAAAAATACACCGTTCACGATCTCCGTAAGCTCAAAGGCAAACGCTGCCTGACGCACATCCACGTGAAGTCTCCCGAGGAGGCCGCCGCCGCGGAGGCGGCGGGCGTGGACCTCATGAGCTGCCCTTTTGATACGCCGGAGGCGCAGGCCCGCCTGCCATTGCTCGTGGCCGCTGCGCCGCAGAGCTTCCTCTCCGGCTCCACGCCACATGGCATGGCCACGCAGGAGGAGGCCATCCGCACCGGCATCCGCGCTCTCGAGCTCGGAGCCAGCTCAGTGTATTGCTCCGGCAGTCCCTTTCTCATCGAGGCGATGGCTCGCGAGGGCATTCCCGTCGTCGGTCATATCGGCATGGTGCCGCGCCATGTCACCTGGACCGGCTATCGCAGCCTCGGCAAGACCGCCGTGGAAGCGAAGGCCATCTACCAAAAGATGAAGGACCTCGAAAACGCCGGTGCCTATGCCGCCGAGATTGAGATCGTGCCGCACAATCTCGCCACCTGGCTCTGCCAGCAGACGACGATGATCCTCATGTCCCTCGGTTCCGGCACAGGCTGCGACACGCAGTTCCTTTTCTCCGATGACATCCTCGGCGATTACGATGAACGCCTTCCTCGTCACTCCAAGGCCTACCGAAACTTCGCTGAGGAATACCGCCGCCTGCAGAACGAGCGCATCGCCGCCTTCCGCGAATACATCGCCGATGTGAATGAGGGACGATTTCCGGAGCGCAGTCATCTCACAGAGATGGATCCCGTGCTGCTCGACGAGGTGCGCCGCTCGCTCGAAAACGTGGCGTGACATTTTGCCAGAGGCAAATCCACGCGGAGAATCCGTCAGAGCATGCGTTCTTCCTCTCCACCATGAAGCACGCTCTCCTCACCCTCCTCGTCCTCAGCTCCACCTTGCTGGCCGCGGAGCCGTTTCTCGAAAAGCAGGATCTCTTCACCACAGGCGATGATCCCGCTTACAACATCTACCACATTCCCGGCATCGTCGTGACAGCCAAAGGTACCGTGCTGGCTTGGTGTGAGGCACGCCAGGGCGGTGGTGATTGGTCCGACATCCGCATTTTGCTCCGCCGCAGCACCGATGACGGCAAGACGTGGAGCAAGCCGCAAAGCATCGCCGACGTGCCCGGACCAAAGCCGAAGAACCCCTTCGCTTTGCGGCTAAAAAACATCGACACCACCCAGGTCACCTACAACAACCCGGTGCTCATCGCGGACAAAGACGGCACCGTACACATGCTCTTCTGCCTCGAATACGAGCGGGCCTTCTACCAGCGCAGCGAGGACGACGGCCTCTCTTGGTCGAAGCCGGTCGAAATCTCCTCCACCTTCGACGCTTTCAAAAAGGACTATGCTTGGAAGGTCCTCGCCACCGGCCCGAATCACAGCATCCAGCTCAAAACCGGTCGCCTGGTCGTGCCCGTGTGGCTTTCCACGGGTGAAGGTGGCAACGCGCATCGCCCCAGCGTCACCGCCACCATCTACAGCGAGGATCAAGGCAAGACATGGAAGGCCGGCGACATCGCCGTGCCCTGCACCGACGAATGGATCAACCCGAACGAAACCGTCGCTATCGAGCTCAACGACGGTCGTGTCATGCTGAACGTGCGCAGTGAATCGAAAGCGCACCGCCGGCTCATCACCACCAGCCCTGATGGTGCCACGAACTGGAGCACGCCCAAGTTCGAGGAAGCCCTGCTGGAGCCGATTTGCATGGCCGGCATCGTCCGCTACGACCACGGCGGCAAGCGCCTCATTCTCTTCTCCAACCCTCACAACCTCGAAGGCGGTCGCGAAGGCACACCCGAGCCCGGCAAGAGTCGCGCTCGCAAAAACGTCAGCGTCAAAATCAGCCGCGATGAAGGCCAAACCTGGCCCGTGAACAAACGCCTCGAAGACGGCCCCAGCATGTACTCCGACATCGCGGTCACCCAAAACGGCACCATCCTTTGCTTTTACGGCCGTGGCACGAAGCCTGGCTTCGCTGGCTCCTTATTAACAGTCGCCCGCTTCAATCTCGAATGGCTCGAACAACCATGAAAACCCTGTTTTTCCTTCTTGGGGCCACCTCGGCCTTCGCCACCGTGCACGAAGCCGATGTCTGCGTCTTTGGAGGCACGTCTGGCGGTGTGAGCGCCGCCGTGCAGGTCGCACGAATGGGCAAAACGGTCGTTTTGGCCGAGCCGGGGCGTCATCTCGGCGGCATGACGAGTGGTGGGCTAAGTGCGGTGGACATCGGTGATCCACGCAGTGTCGGTGGCATCGCACGCGAGTATTTCACGCGGCTCGTCGCGGCCTACGGCAAGAAACTGGAATGGGATCTGCCCTTCAAAAGCACCGGCGGCCCCGCGACCGGCGGTGCGTATGCCATCGAGCCGCATCAGGCGGAGCGCCTGTTTGATGAAATGGTGAAGGAAGCTGGCGTGAAAGTGCTGCGCGATGCTCGTCTGGCCTCTGTGGCGAAAAAGGATGCGCATATCACCGACCTCATTCTCGAAAACGGTGACGTGATCCGCGCCAAGATGTTCATCGACACCACCTATGAGGGCGATTTGATGGCGAAGGCCGGTGTGAGCTTCACGCTCATACGCGAGGGCAATGCCAAGTATGGCGAGAGCTTCAATGGCATCCAATACGACGAGCGTTTCAAGCCGCGCAGTGAGTTTGCGCAGCCTGGCAGCAACGGTCGGCTCAAGAACGGCCTCGGCGTGTGGGATCGCGACTTTCCGCTCGATCCCTATGTCGTGATCGGCTGCAAAGACAGCGGTGTGCTGCCGCTGGTGGAACTGGATGAGGTTGGCAAGCCCGGCGACACCGCGCCCGGTGTGCAGGCCTATTGCTACCGACTTTGCCTTACTACCGCAGCGGATCGCCTGCCAATCACACCACCCGCCGATTACGATCCGAAGACGTATGAGATCGTCGCCCGTTTCATTGAGGCCTGTTTGCAAAACGGCGATGACATGGACCTGCGCTGGTTTTCAAAGCACGATGCGCTGCCGAACGACAAGTGGGACTTCAACACCGCCACTTTCGGCGGCAATCTGCCCGGTGCATCACATGCCTGGCCGAATGCGAGCTACACCGAGCGCGAAAAGAGCGCGAAGGAGCACGAGAACTACCATCGTGGCCTGTTGCACTTTCTCGCGACTGATCCGCGTGTGCCGGAGAAAGTGCGCAAGGACATGCAGCGCTTTGGTTTGCCGAAGGATGAGTTCACCGACAACGGCGGCTGGCCGCATCAGATCTATGTGCGTGAAGCCCGACGCATGATCAGCGACCTCGTGATGACCGAGCACCACACCTTTGGCCGTCAGGCGGTGCCGAAGTCGGTCGGACTCGGCAGTTACGGCACCGATGTGCATGAGATCCGCCGCATCGTGAAGGACGGCGTGGTCATTCGCGAGGGCAAGATCGCCACGGGCCGCGATGGCGCGCCGCCGTATGCCGTCGGCTATGACGCCATTGTGCCCAAGCGGAGTGAGTGTGAAAACTTGTTCGTGACCTTTGCCCTGAGCAGCAGCCACGTCGCCTTTGCCAGCATCCGCATGGAGCCGGTGTTCATGTGTTCCAGCCAGAGCGCCGCCGCTGCGGCCTGCATTGCCGTGGATGCCAATCAAGCTGTTCAAGACGTGAACTACGACGCGCTTAAGGCCGTCCTGATCAAGCACAAGCAAGTCCTCAACTGGCCGCCCCAGCACTAACTCATGATCCTTCGCCCATTCCTATGCTTGATGCTGCTCACTGGCATCCTCCAGGCCGCATCCATTCCCGTCGTCGATTTGTCGCAGGACACGCAACGCCACGTCATCATCGCGCAAGGCACGGAGAAGGTCTATCAAGGCCATCCGACGACGCTGCTGATGCCGGATGGGAAGACGATGTTTTGCGTGTGGACGCATGGGCATGGGGGCACGGCGGGGCCGTTGAAGCGCAGCGATGACGGCGGCAAAACGTGGAGCGAGGAGCTGCCGGTGCCGGAGAGTTGGTGGAAGGTGAAAAATTGCCCCGCGATCTATCGCCTCACCGATCCGCAGGGCGTGGCGAGGCTCGTCGTGTTTGCCGGACAGGGGCTGGATGGCACGATGCAACAATCGGTCTCGACCGATGAAGGCAAGACGTGGTCGCCGATGCAGAGCAACGGTCTCGTGTGTGTGATGCCGTTTTGCACCATCATGCCCGTGGAGGGCGGGAAGAAGCTCATCGGGCTCACCAACATCCGCAGGGCGGGTGAAACGAAGGACACGAAGTCGAATGTGGTCACGCAGAGCGAATCGACCGATGGCGGGCTGACGTGGAGCCCGTGGCGCGTGCTGGTCGATCTCGGCGATTTGAAACCTTGCGAGCCGGAGGTGCTGCGGTCGCCGGATGGAAAACAACTGCTCTGCCTCATGCGCGAAAACATCCGCACGGAGCCTGCGCACTTCATCACGAGCGATGATGAGGGCAAGACGTGGTCGGAGGTGAAGGCGCTGCCGCCGAGGCTGCACGGTGATCGTCACCAGCATGTCTATCTGCCCGATGGCAGGCTCGTCATCGCCTTTCGCGACATGGGCAAGGACAGCCCCACGCGCACGCATTTTGTCGCGTGGGTCGGTCGTTATGAGGACATCGTCAGCGGCAAGGATGGCGAACGCAAAATCAAGCTGCTGCACAGCCACAAAAGCAGCGATTGCGGCTATCCAGGCCTCGAACTGCTGCCAGACGGCACCATCGTCGCGACGACTTACATCAAGTATCGTCCCGGCGCAGAGCAGAACTCGGTGGTGAGCACGCGTTTCACGTTGGCTGAAGTGACACAGACACTCCAGTCGGTGGGTCCCATGCCGACAGGAGTGTCGGCATCACGGGCGGCGGGCATCGTGCTCGATGATGACGCGGCGGAGTTCACCGGCGCGTGGAAGACATCGGAAAGGCACACGCCGCTCGTGGGCGCCGCGTATCGGCATGATGATCGCGCGAAGAAATCGGACGCGGCGGCCATTTTCACGCCGGAGATTCCTGCGGATGGCCGCTACGAGGTGCGCCTGCTTTACGTCGAGGCCTCGAATCGGGCGCAAAAGGCGCGAATCACGATTCGCGATGGCGAGGGCGAGGGCGAAAAAGTCGTCACGCAAAACCAGCGCGAGGCCTGCTTGGAGGATGGCATTCCGCGCTCGCTCGGCGTGTTTGCCTTCGCGAAGGGCAAATCGGGCCGCATTGAGATCTCGAATGCGGGCGCAGACGGCTATGTGGTCGTCGATGGGCTTCAACTCGTGCCGGAGGCCGAGGCCATCGCGGAGCGCAACACGCGTGCGGATGCGGGTTTTCCGATCAAGACCAGCGCCGCGCCGGTGCCGGTGAAAATCCCGCCGCCGATGCTTTTGAAGAGTGCCGCCAAGCCGCAGGACGTGGATGGCAGGTCGTATGACCTTGTCGTCATCGGTGGAACGCCGGGCGGCATCGCCTGTGCGGTGCGTGCGGCTCGTGAAGGCTTGAGCGTGCTGCTGGTGAACCACACGCAGCATCTGGGCGGCTTCGTCACCAGCGGCGCGGGTGGCTGGGAGGCGCCGTATGATGGTCTGCGCTCGCCGATTTATGGCGAGATGATCACCGGCGCGGCTGCGTATTACGCGAAGACCTACGGCGAAGGCTCCGAGCAGCACCTTGTCTCCATGCCGAGCAAGACAAGCCGCGCGCACATCGACCGACCAAAGATCGAGCCGCGCATCGCGGAGAGGCTTTTCAATGAGATGGTCGCGAAGGAGAAGACGCTGACCGTGCTGCTCGGCCACATCGTGACGAAAGCGCAGCGCGATGGCGCTTTGCTCCAAAGCGTGACGCTCAAGCCGATGCATGGCGACAAGACGATCACGGTGAACGGCAAGGTTTTCGCCGATGGCATGTATGAGGGCGATTTGATGGCTGTGGCGGGCGTGAAGACGCATATCGGCCGCGAGTCGCGGGCGCAATACGGCGAGAAGCACGCGGGCGTCATCTACACGCAGGAACGGCACAAGGAGCCCGGCCAGCGCGGCTTTCCGAAGGCGGCCGATGAAGGCACGCTGAACATCCGCTACAACAGCCACGCCACCGCTGACATCGTCGAAGGCCCGCAAAGCGGCGAGGCCGATGGCAGCGTGATGGCTTACAACTACCGGCTCGTGCTCACGCGTGATCCCACGAACCGCATCAGGGTCGAAAAGCCCGCGAACTACGATGTCGCCATCGCCAAAGCCGCCAGTGGAGGTGGCTTTGTGCCGAACCTACCGAACCAAAAAGTCGCGTGGAATGGCGGACGCCTCATCGGACCGCAGAATGAGTATCCCGCGGCCGACTGGCCCACGCGTGAGGAGATTTCCAAGCGCTACCTCGACGCCATGCTCATGCGCCTGTGGTGGGTGCAAAACGATCCCGCAGCGCCGGAGAAGGATCGGAATCAGTTCGCTGGCTACGGACTCGCCGCCGATGAGTTTCCTGACAACGGCCATGTGCCGTATGAAATCTACGTCCGCGAGGCACGGCGTCTCGTCGGGCGATACACATTTAAAGAGCAGGACAACCTCATTGCCAAAGGCATTGCCCGCACACCCATCCACGCCGACAGCATCGCGATGACTGATTGGCCGGTGGATTCCGTCGCCTGCCTGCCGCGCAAGGCTCCCGGAGGCAACACCGACGGTATTCTCTTCCTCGGCGAAGAGTCACGCCCCGCGCAGGTGCCGTATCGCGCGATCCTCGCGAACGAAGTCGAGAACCTCCTCGTCCCCGTCGCCATCAGTGCCTCCCACGTCGGCTGGGGCAGCATCCGCCTCGAACCCGTGTGGATGCAGCTCGGCGAAAGCGCCGGTCACGCCGCCGCGCTGGCCGTGAAAGCCAAAAAAACGCCCGCCAAGCTCGATCCCGATGCCTTGATCCGAAAACTCGCCCGCAGCCGCTTGATGATCAGTTTCTTCAACGATGTCGATGTCACCTCTGAAGCACCCCAAGTGGCCGCCGCCCAGTATTTCGGCACGAAGGGCTTCTTTGCGAGTTACGACGCGAAACTCGATCAACCGCTCACCGAGGCCGTGAAGGCCGCGTGGGAAAAAGGCCTCGCCGAACTCCGAAATGGCACCTTGGAGCCGATACAGCTCGCGAGGGCGGTTCAAGAAGCGGAGGCGCAGGAGTCTCCGGCCACGAAGGCGACGCGCAGCGAGGCGATCTTTGCAATGTGGAAGCCGCTCACGCCATAACACGAGGTGTGTATCTGCATCCTCTGCCGCTTCTTAGTCCAGGTTCCCGTTTGCGCCTCCAATTGGACCCGTGAGTTGTGGGCGGCCGAGGCCATACACCGCCACCATCTGCAGTCGGCTGAAGTTCGGGCTGCCGTTGTCACCAACGAAGCCGAAGCGGGCGGCGATCAAAGCGGAGGCGGAAGTGGGAAATAGCGTCTCGAAGGGTCTTGATCTCCTGCCGTCTCCAATCCAGAGATTGCCTCATGACTCCACCCCTCTCGGACCATCTGAATGCCATCACGAACTGGCTCAAAGAAGCGGAAGCCATCCCGCTTCCAGAACCTCAACCTCAAGGCCTGACCGCGCAAGAGAGACAAGAACTCAAAAAAGTTGAGCGAGCGATGGCTCAGCTTACCGAACTTCGTATCCCGATCCCAGAGGAAATGACGGTCAAACACAAAGAGTTGGCCGAGCGAGCAGTTCCGGAGAGACCCGAACCAGAAGCGGCCCTGATGCTCCCTGAGCTTGAGAGCTTGTGTGATGATCTCAGTGACATTTCAAAGCGTGCCCGAACCCTGAGAGATCGAGTTCGAGCGACTTCTGCCCCCAACGGCCCCAGAAGGCACTATCCAGTGAGTCCATTTGATCTGCTTGAAGCTGATTTGCTATCCACCGAGGATCGACTGGAACTCCAATGGTCCCGGGAGAGCGATGTTTATGAGGGCAGGCTCGAAGCGGATGGCAGCATTCGAGCCAATACCCACGACGGCTGGATGCAGTTTCGCTCGCTATCAACAGCAGCGCAGCACATCAGCGGAAGGCCGCAGAATGGCTGGCAACACTGGCGCAGAGTCAACGATGATGGATCAAGAACGCCGTTAGAGGATATTCGCGATCAATACCTCCGCGAAAGAGGGCAGTTGTGATTGACCTTGCCGCTTACCCTCTGCTCCTGAGACTCATACAATGCCCACGAATTACCAAGCCATTGCAGACGAGAATCTGCGCAAATATGGGACTGCGACTGGTGACTACGGGCCAGTTTTGCTCGCAGGCATATACTCGGAACGCACACATTTCATTTATGAACTTCTTCAAAACGCGGAGGATGCGTTAGCCAGGCGTATTCGTGCCGATCAAAGCGGCCAACGTCCTTCGGGAACGGTTAAATTTGATCTGTATCCTGATCGTCTAGAATTTCGCCATTGTGGCAGACCATTCGACGAAGCCGATGTGAAAGGAATCTGCGGCTTGGTTTCAAGCACTGCTCGGGGTGACGTGAATCGCATCGGTAATTTTGGAATTGGATTCAAATCCGTTTATGCCTACACGACCACTCCCGAGGTCCATTCGGGTGACGAGCACTTTGTTGTGCGAAACTATGTGCTGCCAAGCCCGACTATCAGTCATGATGTTGACGAAGGCGTGACTTTATTCGTATTTCGATTCGATCGCGAGGATGTCATTCCGAACGCAGCCTTCGACGAAATAGCCGACAGGCTTGCCAAACTTGAGCGCGAAACATTGCTATTTCTTGACTGCATTGATGAGATTCAATGGACGATTGAAGGTCATCCATCTGGCCACTACACACGCCAGATCAGTCAAACAGGCGAAGGATACCGGATAGTTCGGCTTGTGGTGGAGCAGGCTGAGCAATCGAACGAGTCACCGTTCCTCGTGTTTGACGCCTCCCCAGATGCTCCGTCCACTGAGCGAACGGCGGTCGCATTCCTGCTCAACGAGAGTCCGAACGCGAATGCGCTAGGTTACTCGGTCAGACCACTGCACTCGTCGCCATTGTCCGTGTTTTTCCCCACAAAGATTGAGACGAAGCTGAAATTTCTCGTGCATGGCCCCTATCGGACTACACCGACGCGCGAAACCATCCATGAAGATAGTCCGCTGAATCGCGATCTCGTTAATCGAGCCGTAGAGCTGTTGGTAACGTCATTGAATCAGTCACGCGAGTTGGGACTGCTTACGCCGGGCTTTCTGGAATGTCTCCCACTTCGGGAAACTGATTTTTCGGATCGCGTCTTTTTCAAACCCTTCTTTTCCAAGGTTAAGGACACACTCCAATCGGAACCACTGTTGCCATCGGACCGTGGTGGATTCGCCAGCGCAGATCAGGTTCGCATTGCTGGCTCACAAGCCGTTAGGGATCTTCTGACCGATGAGCAACTGACCACACTGCTTGGCGCGGAGAAGCCTCTCTGCTGGCTTTCTGGCTCAATTACCGCCGCAAGGACGCCCGATCTTTTTCTCTACCTCACGAACTCATTGGGTATTCAGGAGATCACACCAGAGCGCTTAGCAAGTGCGATTACTCCGCAATTTATTCAGTCGCAGACGGATGAGTGGGTGGCAGGGTTTTACAGCTTCCTTGCAACACAAGAGGCTTTATGGCGGCCAGCAGCTCACCACCGGTCTGCCGGACCGCTCCGAAGCAAGGTATTCGTCCGCCTTTCCGACGGCACGCATGTGGCACCATTTCATGCCGACGGCACGCACCAAGCCTATTTGCCTCCAGATGAAGGCGGGAGTGAGTTTCCCCTCGTGTCTCGAGTGATTGCTGATCACCCCCAAGCAAAGGAATTCCTGAAGAAGCTCGGCTTGCAAACTCCTGATGTAGTTGCGGAGTCTTTGAGGAACGTTCTGCCTCGTTACGAGCTGGATGATGCTGTGACCCCTGAGACCCATCTCTTAAACTTAGGCTTCATTTTCCGTGCTCTAGAAGCGCCACAATCTGAATCAAAAAAGCAGCTTGATGCAAAGTTGCGCGAGACCGCATTCGTTCGGGCTCGTGACATCAGCACGGGCAAAACCGCATACAAGCGGCCCGAAGAAGTATATTGTCGGACGGGCGAACTCACGACGTATTTTGATGGAACCGACGAAAGCATTTGGTTTCTCATCGATGAACTTTCCGAGAACCAGATTGCTGCGCTGTCGAAACTTGGAGTCGCAAACAGACCTCGCCGCATCAGGATTGACGGGACACTAGACGAAACACAGCTCAGTGCGCTACGAGGCACAAACGAAACCAGGAGAATCAGTGTGGACGATTATGAACTGGAGGGATTGCGAGGGTTTCTGAAGAAGATTGGCGGCCTGGCACCAGAGCAACAGTTGATTTCTGCATGCATTCTGTGGAGTTTTTTAGCTGTTGAAGCAGTGAGGGCAAGCGAACGGCCCTGGGAGGACGGTTTCTTCAAGAGCAAGTATCGTTGGTTCTATCATGGTGAAAAATCCAATAATTTTGAACCGGCGTTTATGAAGATGCTGAAGGACAATCTTTGGCTTCCAGGCAAGGACGGCTACCTTCGTAAACCCATCGAAGTCTCTCTTGATCACCTACCAGATAGCTTCGAGAAGAATGAGTATCTGGCGAAGAAGTTGGGGTTGATTCCAGAAACAGTGCAAGCGCTGGCAAGGCAGATCGGCATTGATCCACAACTCATTGCCTACCTGAAAAGCAATCCAGACGTGCAACGACACTTGGAGCGCTCGATGGCACAAAGTCGGATTCAACAGGCGGCCGAACAAGACGCCGACGAAGCCGATTCTTCAAAAGATGAGCCGAACGCCGACAAAACAGGAGATTCTGACACAAGCCGACAACGAAGGGGCAATTCCAAAGGGGTGGTAACCCGAATTGAAACTCGCGTCTATGTCGAGCATGAAAAGCCCTCTGAGGACAGCGTTGAGCGAGATGAAAACGAGGCCAGAAACTCTGTCGATGCCGCAGGTATCCAGCGGGTATTGGCCTATGAAAGGAAGAATGGGCGCAATGCTGTCGAGCAGGCACACTCGAATCCAGGTTTTGACATAAGGTCCGAAGATGACAGTGGATGTGTGCGATACATCGAAGTCAAGTCGCTGGCCGGTTCGTGGTCAGCTCGCGGTGTGGCCTTATCAGTTACTCAGTTTGAAGAAGCTCAGAAGCGAGGAGAAGAATTCTGGCTCTACGTTGTTGAACGAGCAGAATCCGACACCGCCGAGATCTTCGCCATCCGAAACCCTGCCAACTCCGTTCGATTCGTTTTGTTTGATCACGGTTGGCGTTCATTGAGCGAAGCACAAGACGACTGCTGAAAACTGATGAGATGCAGAGACGAATTCTCATGCACTATGCGAACGAAGAATTCATGGTCTGGCACATCTTTTTACCAAAACGTCTCCTTGAATCCATCGGATATGGGCTGGAAATGAATGGAGGGAACTTATGAAAGCCAAGACCTCAAGCCTTCTGCCCTCTGCCTACGCCCCACTGCTCGCCGACTTGAAAGCCCGCGTTCGAGCCGCGCAGGTGAAGGCGGCGGTGTCGGTGAACCGGGAGTTGATCCTGCTCTACTGGCACATCGGGCGGAAGATTTTGCGGGCGCAGAAGGCGGAGGGCTGGGGTGCGAAGGTTGTCGAGCGGCTGGCGAAGGACTTGGCGGCTGAGTTCCCGGAGATGGGCGGGTTTTCCGTGCTCAACCTCAAACGCATGAGAGCATTCTTCGAGGCATGGGCACCCATCGAGATTGTCCAACAGGCTGCTAGCAAATTGACCTCTCCAATTGTGTCACAGCCTGTGACACATTTGGCGAAGGCAAACGTGCAACAGCTCGTTGCACCAATTATATCACAGCCTGTGACACAATTTGAAAGCGGCCCGCCCGAGCCGCTCACGCTGCTTTCCTGGAGCGCCAATCTCATCCTGCTGCACAAGCTCAAGGACTCCGCCACGCGCCTCTGGTATGCACGCAAAGCGGTGGAGCATGGGTGGAGCCGGGCAGTGCTGACGGTGCAGATCGAATCTCGGCTGCATGAGCGCAGCGGGAAGGCGATCACGAACTTTGAGCGCACGCTGCCGCCCGCGCAGTCGGACATGGCGCGGGAGGTGTTGAAGGATCCCTACACCTTTGATTTTCTCACGTTGAGCGAAGACGCGCATGAGCGTGAGCTGGAGCGCGGGCTGGTGGAGCATGTGCAAAAGCTCCTGCTGGAGATGGGCGCGGGATTTGCGTTTGTCGGACGCCAGGTCCCGTTGGAGGTGGGCGACGAGAATTTCTATCTCGACCTGCTGTTCTACCATCTGCGCTTGCGGTGCTTTGTGGTGGTGGATTTGAAGATGAAGCCATTCGAACCGGAGTTTGCGGGCAAGATGAACTTTTATCTTTCCGCTGTGGACGACCAGATGCGCCATGAGCACGACGCGCCCACCATCGGCCTGCTGCTGTGCAAGGACGCGAAGAACAAGATGAAGGTGGAGTATGCGCTGCGTGATGTGAAGAAGCCCATCGGTGTGGCCGAGTGGCAGACGCGGCTGGTGGAATCGCTGCCAAAGAATCTGCGCGGAGCACTGCCAAGCATCGCGGACATCGAGCGCGAGTTGAACGAACCAAAGGCGAAGCGGAAAGGCAAGCAATCCACGTCATGATCTCTCGTCTTCTTCTGACACTCCTTGCCCTGACGGAGGCAATGACCTCTGCGGCCGGTCCAGCAGAGCCGGGCAAGCCGCAGGCCTCGGCCAGCGGGTTTGAGCTGCGAGTTCCAGCGCCTGGGCCGGATGCCATCGCGGACTCCATTCTGCAGGAGGCCATCGACAAGGTCGCCGCAGCGGGTGGCGGCGTGGTGTTGCTCGGAGCGGGCGATTTCAAACTCTCGCGTCATGCCGATGACGAGACGGTCATCCTCAAAAGCAATGTCACGCTGCGCGGCCAGGGCTATGCGACGCACGTTTATCTCGATCCCAAGACGCCGCCGAATGACCTGCGCTACTTTCCCGTGCGCATCGGCTCCGCGAGCGTGCCAGCGCACAACGTGGTGATCGAGCACTTGCGCTACACGGGAAATGACAAGGCCATCGGCGGCGGCTCCATCATGGGCTTCAATGCGCGACTGGATGAGAAGGAGTCGCTGCTGCTTTCGTGCGACAACATCACGGTGCGGCATTGCTGGATCTATGACGCCAAGCAGGCGGCAGGCTGCACCAAGCCCGCGACCTCCATGTATCTCGCCAAGCATGTCATCCCCGCCGAGGAAGCCCGAGCGGCGGCGGCGGACCCGGAGAAAGTGCGCACGGGCTACTTCGATGCCGACCGCATGGCCACGCAGTTCAAAAACTGGCAGGTCCACCACAACTACATCGAGACCTGCGGAAACAAGGCGGTCGAACTCGCCGAGTGCAACGGCGGCCTCATCGCGGACAATCACATCGTCAATGTCGTCGATGGCCCGCAGGTGATCTTTGGCAGCCGCAACGTGCAGATCCGCGACAACGTGGTCCATTTCACCCGGACCGGCATCAACATCTCCGAAGGCTCGCACCACATCCGCGTCAGTGGCAATCATGTCGAGCCGATGCCGGAGGTGTCGAAGAAAGCGGTGCTGCCCTGCCTGATCTTCCGCACCGAGCCGCTGCCGCTGCACTCCCGGATCAGCGATGTGGTCGTCACCGGGAATGTGTTTCGCAACCAGCACACGAATGGGAAATGCACCGTGCGCTTTGTCACGCGCCCGGAAGCGCTCTCCTGCGTGTATGAGAGCCTTCTCCTCACAGGCAATGTCTTCGATGGCGACGTGCCGCTTTACGACTTCCGCACCTCAGGCGGCAGCACGATCCAGGACATCATCCTGGCGGACAATGTCTGTGAAGGCGCGGTGCTCTCGGCCCCGGAGAAGGCGATGGCCTCCAGCCATGTGGTGCTGCGGGGAAACCTGCTGCGCCTGCCCGGAGCCATGACGCTGAACGCGAGCCACTGGATCTGGACCGGCAACACCCACGTGAATGGCACGCTCGAAGTCGCCGCCGGTGCCCGATCCAACCTCCTCCGCGACAACGTGACCGCATCCCCGATCACCGACAAGGGCACGGACACCGTCCTGGCCGGCAATGTCGTGATGAAGAAACCCGCCGCTCCATGAACCAACTCTGCGCCGCCAAAAGCATACGGATCTACCTGAGTTGCTCCAGGCTGCTTTCGGCATTCAGTTTTCGAAACATGTCATCGGAGGAGCAGGGCAATGACGAGATTCACCCGCATTTTCTGCAAGCTTCGCGCGAGCTGGCTGTTCACAGGAGATACCATGCGCCTGACCATCCTCCTCGCCGCCCTTTGCCCTTTGCTCTCCGCTTTCTCGGCCCAGCCGCTGAATGTGCTCTTCATCGCCGTCGATGATTTGCGGCCTGACATCGGCTGCTATGGCGTGAAGCATGCGAAGACGCCGAACATCGACCGCCTCGCAGCTCGCGGGATTGTTTTCGACCGCGCTTACTGCGCCCAGGCGGTCTGCAGTCCGTCGCGCACGGCGATTTTGACCGGCTTGCGGCCGGACACGACGAAGGTGTGGGATCTCGACACGCACTTCCGCGATGCGCAGCCGGATTGCGTGACGCTGCCGCAGCATTTCCGCGCGAATGGCTACCACACCGCCGCGCTGGGCAAGATCGAGCATCATGGTTTTGAAGACGGACCGTCGTGGAGCGATCCACGCTGGTTTCCGAGCGGCCAGATGGTGAAGGTGGATGAGAAGGACTGGACGAAGCACACGGTGACGCAGTTTGAAGGTGTGAAGAGCGAGTTCGCCAATCCGCTCGAAGACGTCGCGAAGCGCAAAGGCGGCAAAGCGGGCAAAAAAGGCCCTTCATTCGAAGTCAGCCCGAAATCCGACGATGAACTGCCCGACGGCGCGGTGGCCGCCGAGGCCGTGAAACGCCTCGCGGCGCTCAAAGCAGCCGGAAAGCCGTTTTTCTTCGGCGTGGGCTTTGTGAAGCCGCATCTGCCCTTCGTCGCGCCAAAGAAGTATTGGGACATGCACGATGCCGACGCGATCCCCGTGCCTGCCTTTCAAAGCTTTCCGGAAGGCACGCCTGATTTCGTCGGTCACACGAATGGCGAGCTGCACAGCTATCCCGGCGTGCCGGCGGGCAATCCGATCCCTGCTGATTTCGCCAAAACACTCCGCCACGGTTACAACGCCTGCATCAGCTTCACCGACGCTCAAATTGGCCGGGTGCTCGATGCGCTCGACAAGGAAGGCCTCGCGGACAACACGGTCATCGTGTTGTGGGGCGACCACGGCTGGCAGCTCGGCGAGCACGGCCTGTGGCACAAGCACACGAACTTCGAGATCGCCGCACGCTCGCCGTTGCTCATCGCATTGCCGAAAAGCAGCACCGCAGGCAAACACTGCGCCGCGCCGGTCGAATTCGTCGATGTGTATCCGACGCTCGCCGATGTGTGCGGCCTGAAACTGCCGCAAGGCCTCGCGGGCATGAGTTTGAAGCCCTACCTCGACAATCCGGACGCGCCGATGCAAAAGCCCGCGATCAGCATCTACCCGCGCTCGTCCAAAGACCACGGCGGCAGCCTCATGGGCTACAGCGTGCGCACCGAGCAATGGCGCTGCACCTTCTGGCGCAAGCGCAACGCCGCCGACATCGGCTTCATCGAGCTCTACGACGAGCAAAACGACCCGAACGAGACCCTGAACCTCGCCACCAAGCCCGAGCACGCGGCTTTGATCGAGTCGCTGAAAAAACACCTACCACCCACCGGCAGCGATTCGCAACCACCGAAGAGCGGCAAGGTCGCCAAGACCATCGGCGGCAGCAAAAGCAAAGCCTACGACCCCAACGAGCCACGCGACAAACGCTACGACCGCCTCTACCCCGGCAAACCGAAGCTCACCGAAGCCGAATACCTCGCCGGCCAAGGCGGCGACAAAGCCGAGTCCAAAGCCCGCTTTTTGAAGCTCGATGGCGACAAAGACGGTTTCGTCACGCGTGAGGAGTTTATCGGCGGCGGGAAGAAGAAGTGAGTGTTCTTAATGTGGTGCAGTCGTCCCGACTGCCTCAGATGAGTCCAGAGGACTCAACCACACTAAAACCTTGCTCCTTCCATCTCGCTGATGAAGGAACAGCGCATGGACCGTGACCCGTTGCCGCTGGACCGCCGTTTGAGGCAGGAGATTCTTTTTGCACGAGAGCGTGTGTATCGCTTCGGGCAGGCGACTCCGATGGAGCGGTTGGTTTTGCCGGGAAATGAGCCGGGGCCGGAGATCTGGGTGAAGCGCGAGGACCTTTCGCCGATCAAGAGCTACAAATGGCGTGGTGCGTGCAATCGCATGGCGCAGCTCACGCCGGAGCAACGCGAGCGCGGCGTGGTGACGGCCTCGGCGGGCAATCATGCGCAAGGAGTGGCTCTCGCGGCGAAAACGCTCGGCATCAAAGCCCGCATCCACATGCCGCGCTCAACGCCGAGGGTGAAGCAAAATGCCGTGTGGCATCACGGTGGCGATTTCGTGCAGATCGTGCTCACGGGCGATAGCTACGACGAGGCGGTGCTCGCGGCTCGTGAACACGAAAAGGCCAGCGGCGCGGTTTATGTGCATGCGTATGACGATCTCGCGGTGATGGCTGGTCAGGGCACGCTGGCGGATGAAATCGTGCTTTCGGGCCATGGACCGTTCGACGCAGCGTTTTTGCAAATCGGCGGCGGCGGCATGGCATCGGCCACAGCAGACTGGCTCAAAACCTACTGGCCGGGCATTGAAATCATCGGCGTGGAAGGCGTGGGCCAAGCTTCGATGAAAGCGGCCATCGAAACGGGCCATCCCATCGAGCTGCACGACCTCGACATCTTCTGCGATGGCACGGCGGTGCGGAAAGCAGGTGCCCTGCCCTTTGAAATCTGTCGCACGATGCTCAATCGCATGTCCACCGTGACGAACGCGGAGGTCAGCGCGGCCATCCGCGTGCTGTGGGAGACCTTGCGCTGCATTTCGGAGCCGAGCGGCGCGATGGGACTCGCGGCGGTGCTCAAGGAACGTGCGGCGCTGGCGGGCAAGAAGGTGCTCATCGTCATCACCGGCGCGAACATCGACTTCCTCCAGCTCGGTCTCATCGCGCAAAGCGAAGGCGCGGCCAGCACGGTGTCCCGCACGCTGCGCATCAACATTCCCGAGCGACCTGGCGCGATGCTGTCGCTGCTCGACTCCTGTTTCGAGGGCCTGAACATCGCCGACTTCCAATACGGCCTGCATCATCCCGACGAGGCCTGGCCCGTCTTCACCGTCACCGCCGAAAGCGCCGCGAAACTCGCCGAACTGCCCGCGCGGCTCGATGCGGGCGGTTTCCAGTGGCAGGACCTCAGCGGCGCGGTCGATGTGGCCTTCCGCGCCATCCCCCTGCGCGGCGATCTGCTCACACATCCACTTTTCCTGCGCCTCGACTTCTACGAACGCCCCGGCGCCCTACACGACTTCCTCTCCCGCCTCATCCGCGACCGCACCAGCCTCTGCTACTTCAACTACCGCCAGTCCGGCGAACGCGTCGGACGTGCACTCATAGGCCTCACGTTTCAAGAAGCGGGTCAACGCGATACTTTCCTGGCTGATTTGCCTGAACAAGGCGAAGGCTATCGCTCGTGCAAAGCGGTCGATGAGGCGACATCTTCGCGTTTGATTGCGTGAAGGAACCAGCTTGCGGCTGAGTTCATAGCAGCATGTTCCGCCCTATCCTTTTACTTGCCTTCGCTTCTTCGGTTTTGGCCCAAACACCCGCGCCAAAGCCCAAAACGGCCAATGACTACGTCGCGCAGCTCGTGGCGAAGCTCTCGCCGACGCGGAAGATCGTTTACAAGAAGATCGCTGATCGTGAATTGAGCCTGCATGTGTTTCAGCCGGACGGCTGGAAGGCTTCGGACAAGCGCGTGGGCTACATCAGCATTCACGGCGGCGGCTGGACCGGCATGGGACCGGAGCGCATGTATGCGTTTGCCGATCACTACGCGAAACTCGGCCTCGTTTCGATCAGCGTGCAGTATCGACTGGCCAACGCGAAGACGAACACGACCGTCTTCGATTGCGTGAAGGATGTGCGCTCCGCGATTCGCTACGTGAGGGCTCATGCGGATGAACTCGGCATCGATTCGAACAAAATCATCGCCAGCGGTGGCTCCGCAGGCGGCCATCTCGCCGCCTCGACCGCGATGTTTGATGTGAACGAGGACGGCGATGGCCTCAACATCTCGCCCACGCCGAATGCGCTCGTCTTGCTCTTTCCCGTGATCGACACCTCCGCTGAAGGCTACGGCAATGCCCGCATCGGCGAGCGTTGGAAAGAGCTCTCGCCCGCGCACAACGTGCGTCCCGGCCTGCCGCCCACCATCACCTTCCACGGCACCGCCGACATCACCACGCCCTTTAAAGGCGCTCAAATCTTCCACGACGCCATGCTTAAGGCCGGCAACCGCAGCGAACTCGTCATCCACGAAGGCGGAGACCACGGCTACCTGATGCGCACGCAGCCGCTCTTCGACGAGTGTCTCGCTAAAACGGAGGCGTTTCTGAAATCACTGTCGCTGCTGCCGTGATCGAATGTTTGAGGGCTTGATGAAGCGGTCACAGCCAGTGGGCGTTGATCTCATGGACGGGTCATTATTGAAAACGCCTCGGCATAGCGCTTGCCGAGCTCACGATACGCAGCGGCATCGAAGTGGATCTTGTCGCCCTTGTGCTTAAGGCCTTCGGCAGTGACGAAAGCCGTGTTGGGAACATGCTTCGGCAGTTCCTGATGGGCCTGGTCCACCGTCACGATCTCCGGCGTCCATGGCACCTCCTCGAACTTGCCCATCTGCCCAGCGATGAAGGGCACTTCCGGTGCTTTCACCAGCTCACGGAGGCGTTTCACGAGGTCGTGGAGCTTCGGCGCATAGGCGGAGGCCAGCTCCGGTTTGCAATCGCTCTCGCCCTGATGCCACAGGATGCCTTTGATCGTGCCTGCGGGTAGCGAAAGGGCCACACGCTTGGCTGTGTCATCCCACGGATGGCTCTTTGTCGGCGGATAAAACACGCCCGGCTGCCACGAATCAATCGGCGAGCCACCGACCGCGCAGGGGATGAGGCCGATGGTCACGCCCGGCTTCGCCTCGGCGATCATCTGACCAAACGTTTTGCCCAATCCCACACCCACGGCTGGCTTGTCGAAGTGCATCGGATCCACCGCCGGTAACCACTGGCCGTTCTTGCTCAGCATCAGCACACGCGGATGCGGCGTCTTGTCCTGCTCCTCCACCACCCCACGCCCCGCCATGTTCGACTGCCCCACGAGCAAAAACAGATGAAACTGCTCCTTCGGCGGCAGTTTGACCTCCTGCGCGGTGAGGAAGCTGATGAGGCATAGGAAGGTAAAAAGGAATCGCATGGTCTTGGGAGAGGGAAGAAGGCATCAAACGAACGCCCACCCACTCAAGTTGCGGGCCGCTCTGGATCAAGCCGCGTTTCTGCCGCCGTTCCCGCCACCCTTCGATTGGCTGGACTTTGCCCTGCTTGCGAGGCGACGTGTCATTCTGTCAATCACCCATCACTTCGTCTTTTCCAGAGCCGCTTTCAGAGCTTCGTAAAGCCGCCGAGCCTTCTGGGTTTCGGCATGCTCCGGTCCGAGTTGCGTGGTCCAGCCGTCCAGGGCCCGTTTCACGAAGCCGAAAGACTCTTCCACCTTTCCCAGACCCGCTAGGCTCAGCCCGAGATTGAAGCAGCTTTCGATAACATGAAGGTGAGTGGCTCCCAGCACCCGCTCACGCCCGTCCAACACAGCACGTCCCTCCGCGACCGCTTCATCATACTTTCCAGCCTGGTGCAGTTCCACCGCCAACACGCTTTGCAGACGCAGGGTGCCAGGATTCTCCGTGCCCAGGGAATGCCCATAGCTTGCCACCACGACTCGATACTCCTCGGCGGCCTCCGCATGCTTGCCTTGCTTCGCAAGCACCCCAGCCAGCTTCAACCTGTTGCTGAAGATTTCTGGGTGATCGCGCCCGCGTAGATCGCTCAACACCAGCAGGATCGTCAGGTATTCCTTCTCGGCATCGGCCCATTTCCCGGCTTTGGCGAGATCAGCAGCACGTTCGTTCAAGCGCTTCAGATAGGCAGGATCGTCCAGCACCTGCGCATGTTCCACCAGCATCTGAACCTCGCGAACCACTGAATCCACATCCTCCTGTTTGCCTTGAGCCTTCAGGGCGACCACCAGATTGTTCAGGCACATGATCACTGTCGGATGGCTCAGGCCCAGCTTGGCTTGGCATGCCTTGGCCGCTGCCCGATATTCCGATTCAGCCTCGGCATACTTCTTGGCCGCCAGCAATTCCCCGCCGTGCTTGAACTGCCGTGAAAGCGCGGCCACTTCCTCTTCGGAAGGCCCCAGCGCCTTGACCAGCGACTCCATGGTCGAAGGCTTCTTCTCCGTGGGAGGCGCAGCACGGAGAAAGCATGGGGGGGAAAACCAAACACCGCTGGCCACCGCCAAGGAAACCGCAGTCAAAGGAAGGGAGAATCGCATGGCCCTTGTTATAGGAAACAAGCGCCCGGAATACAAGCTGGCCATGTGGCTATTCGGCCAACATTCCGTGGGAGCATCACCGTGGACTGCAAACAGCCTGTTGCTGTACTCTACGCAAGAGTCAGGCAAATGGCTGACAAAAGCTTCGCATTCATGAGTTCGTGGCATTGGCGGCTTCCAGAAAGTGTTTCAGATTCTCAGGCAGCTTTTTGCTAGCAGCCCTTCCGTGAAGATGCCTCAACTGCTGGCGCACATTCGCCGCCGATTTCATCTCCATCTCCTCCGCCAGCTAATCCGCCCCCTGGAACAAAAACATATGAAACTGCTCCTTTGGCGGCAACTTGATCTCTTTCCCGGTGAGGAGGAATTTTATAAGGTTGGAAGGGGAAAGAAGCCACACCAACGAAATTCAACAGGCACAAGTTATCGGCCATTCTCGATCCAGCCGCGTTCAGGCATTGTTTTGAACCTTGGGGCCGCATGCGTCGGACCTGTCGGACCTGTCGGACCTGTCGGACCTGTCCGACCTGTCTGACCCCGCATTCTCCCAAGCAACCATCTCCGCCTTCACTGGCTCTACTCTAGTAAAAAAGCAGCAGCACTCCCCACAGGCTCCTTGCCCTCACCTTTCAGCCACAGGGCGCAAGGACCGGCCAGCTTGAGGAAGCCGGGGAGGTCGAGGTATTTGGAGCCGCCGGGGAGGAACATGGGGTCGCGGTAGTTCAGCACCTTGCCGAAGCGGAAGCCGTGGGTGTCGATGGCGGCACGGTCGATAGCTCCGGGCAGCATAGAAAGCGCGGCGGTGGCGATGGGGCCAGTTTGAGGACCGAAGGCGGCAAGATACACGGTCTTGGGATTCGGATGCGAGCCGACTTGAGTGTTTCGCAGGAAGGAGACGAGCGAGAGCACATCATGCACACGCTGGGCGAAGAGGGCGTGATTGTAACCGTGGGTGTAGCCGGCGAACTCGCGTGGATTGGCGACGACGCGCGTTTCTTTGACCGGCTCACCACCTTGGAAGAGCAGGTCGGCTCCGACGACGGCGCTGCCAGCGGCGACGAGCTTCTTCACGTCATCGTTTTGCAGGCCGGACTTGCCGTTGTCATCGAGCCAGATGACGACGCGGCCATTCCAGTTCTTTGGATAGAGCCACGCGACGTCGATTTCCTCGCTGTGCGTCGTGTTTTTCAGCGTGCCGGTCATTTCGAGATGCTCGCCACGGTCTTGTTTGTCCTTTAGCTCCCACTCGACGCTGCCCGCCTTGTCGTAGGTGCGGCCGATGACGACCTCGATGGCCGGGCGCAGCACTTTTTCGGGATCGGCATTGGCAAGTTGCTGCTTCGTGTCGTCGGCCAGCCACTTGAGCAGCTGGCGCTCGAACTCGGGATCGCCTGCTTTTGGCGCGGGGTGCTTGTCGTCCCACACGGTGAGCTGCTCGCGAGTGAGCGGTTCGAAGTCCTGCTCGATGACGGGCGAGGCGTGGCCGAGTTTGAAGTGCTTGTTGAGGAAGGTGTAGAAGGCGCTGCGGGTGACGGCGTTGTAGTTGTGTTTGAAGTGCTCGCCGCGCAGGAGGAAGACGTTGTCCTTCTTGCCGAAGGTGCCGTAGAGCTTTTGGAGATCAGGAAAGCCCTTGGTGGCCATCTCCTTGGTCCAATCGTCCGCGCTGTTCATGCCCTGCGGCTTCGGGGCGAAGACACCGGCGAATTCGACATTGCCGGTGTTGATGCGCAGCAACGAGGCGTTTTCACAGGTGCAGCCGCCCTGCATAGAGGTGCTGACCATCACGCATGGAAAAGAGAGCTGGATGCGGTCGTCGATGGCCGCGAGAAGCATCGTCTGCGTACCGCCGCCGCTGGCACCGGTGATGGCGGTGCGTTGTGGATCAACCTCCGGCAGCGACAGCAGGAAGTCGAGGCCGCGCACGGCATTGAGCGTTTGCAGGCCCATGATGGATTGCAGGTTCGACTCGGCCTGCGGGCTGAAGAGGCCCCAGTTCTCCGTCTGGTGCATCTCCGCTCGCTGTTTGGCAAAGGTATGCACGACCTCACGCGGGATTTGCACCGAATCCGAATCGCTGAGCATATCCCACTGCCACACGATGCAGCCCATGCGGGCGAGCTGCACGCAGAGGCTCTGGAAGATGCTCTTGCCGCCTTTTTCAAAGCGCTCCGCGCCGATGGCGATTTCTTGTCGCACTTTTTCATCCGTCTCCAAGGACAGCCGCGCATCCTTCCAATGCCCGTGGGCAAACAGGATGCCTGGCACCTTGCCTTTGATGACCTTTGGCTTCCAAAGGCTGCCGGTGACGTAAAAGCCCGGGGCGGACTCGAAATAGACCTTTTCGACCGTGAAACCATCGCCCTCGACCTTGCCGTGGATCACCGGATTGAGCGGCGTCTTCGTCGGCATCGGCCACAAACCCTCCGCGACGAGAATCTGGCGGCGCACGTAGTCTTTGCGTTTATCCCACTCACTCAGCGACGACGGCGGATTGAAGGGGAAATAGCCATTCAGGTCCTTCGGCGGCTGCTGGCGGATGTCCTCGCCATGGGCGAGAGTGGAAACGAGGGCGGCGAGGAGGAGCGGAGTGGCTTTCATCAGTCGGTCGGGATGCTGCGGCCCACCTTAACGCCCGTCCGGCAGGAAGTTCATCAACTTCGCGATGAGTTGCCGTCGTCGCAAAGCCGTGCATCATGCGGTGCGACTCCGCCATGCACCTGTAGCTCAGTGGACTAGAGCAGCGGATTTCTAATCCGTCGGTCGCAGGTTCGATCCCTGCCAGGTGCGCTTTTTGACTGAACTCACGGATTCCCCGCCACCTGAGGTTCTGCGCGTCGATTCAGAAACTGCCGGCTCTTCACGAGCTCGAGCACGGCGGCGGAGAAATGGCCGTTGTTCGCCTTCAGCGAGGCCTGCATCTGCTGGAGGAGCTTTTTGTCGCTGGGGAGGGTCTGGCGGCCGAGGGCGTAACCGAGGAGTTTGCGGGTGAATTGGGTGAGGAACTGCGGCTCGTTCTTTTTGAGGTAGTCGCGGAGGCCGGCGAGGCCGGTGAACTTGGTGCCGTCCATCATTTCGCCGGTGTCGTCGATTTTGCCGCCGGCTTCATCGGTGGGACGGAAGCGGCCGATGGGGTCGTAGCTCTCTAAGGCGAAGCCGAGCGGGTCGATGCGCTCGTGGCAGACGGCGCAGGCGGAGTCGGTGCGGTGTTGCATGAGGGCCTCGCGCAGAGAGGAAGGTTTGCTGGTTTCTTTGAGCTCGGGGACGTTCGGAGGTGGGGGCGGGCTGCTGAAGCCGAGCACGACTTGATAAAGATAGTCGCCGCGCACAACAGGGCTGGTGCGGTGGGGTCGGGAGGTCTTCGTCAAGATGGCACCCATGCCGAGGAGGCCGCCCCGATGATGCTGGCCGACTTTGACCTCGCGGAAGTCGTTCCCGACGATGCCGGGCACGCCGTAGTGCCAGCCGAGACGCTCATTCATGAAGGTGTAGTCGCCACCGATGATGTCGGAGACGTTGCGGTCATCGCGCACGAGATGGGTGAAGAACTCGACGACCTCGCGATGCATGTCGGAGCGGAGCTCGGCGGTGAACTGCGGATACTTTTTCTCGTCCACGCTGTTGTGCGCGTCGAAGCCGTTGAACTTCAGCCACTGGCCCGCGAACTCTTTGGCGAGCGCGGAGGCCTTTGGATCGCGAAGCATGCGTTTTGTGTGCTCGGCGAGCACTTCGGGCTTCAGCAAGCTGCCGTCATCGGCGGCTTTGCGGAGCTGCCAGTCGGGCAAGGAGGCCCAAAGGAAGTAGCTGAGGCGTGAGGCGAGTTCGTGCGCATTCAGCGGCACCTCGGTGGTCTTTGCGTCGGCGATGGGCGGCAGCGTCTCGGCTTTGAAGAGGAAATTCGGCGAGACGAGCACGCGCACGAGCACCTCACGCGCGGCGGATTCGCGGTCGAGTTCCTTCGCACGGCTGGCGAAGTAGAGCGCATCGAGTTTTTTCGTCTCCTCCTCGGTGATGGGCCTGCGCCAGGCTTTCTTCGCGAACTCATGCAGGTGCCAGAGCAGCGAGCCGTCGTATTCCTGCTGCACCTGTTTGTTGGAGTTTGGGTTGTATACGAGACGCCAGTCTTTCTTCATCGCGGCGAGCATGTCCCGGTCTCTTTGGCCGAGGAGTTCGCCGAGTTGCTCGTCGTAGTAATAATAGACGCCGAGGCCGGGTGAGTTGCGATGCATGTTCTCGGCGACGATTTCGAGGCGGCGCTCAAACATGTCCGCAAAGGCCTGCTTCATGGAGTTGAACTCGCCCATGGTCTGTTGAGCGGCTTTGGTGCCGCGTTTCCAGATGGTGAGTACGCCGGACATGACCTTCGTCACGTCGCGTGGTTTGTCGGTGCTGAGTGCCCACTGGATGGTGGCGTTTTCGACCTCGGGATTTTGCATATCGAGGCGTGTGTCCACCTTCAGCCAGTGTGCGCCTTCCGGCAGCGGCAGGGTGAAAACGGTGGGCGCGGCAAAGGCGAGCACTGGCGGCTCGATGGTGCGACCGGGCTGCGGATGCTTGCCATAAGCCGCACGCATTTTTTCCAACTCGGCGATGCGAGCCTTCAGCACGTCGAGATTCGGCGGTGGCGGGTTGGCGGCGGCCAGCTTCTTCTTTTCGTCGAGCGTCTTGGTGAGCCAGTGGAAGTAATTGAGCTTCTGTTTGCCGACGCTGACCTCGATGTAGGTCACGAGGGCGATGTCGCCTTTGTTGCCATCGGCGGTGTCGCCAAAGCAGAGGTGAACGTGCGTTTTGCCATTCACGGAGGTCTGCATCGGATACGGGCGGATGCCGTCGCTGTCCTGCTGCCAGCGCTGCGGGCCTTCGCCGGGGCGTTTGGGATTGTTCCAAGACTGGCGATCCGCCGCGATGGTCTGGATGATGCCTAGAGCGGCTTTTTCATCCGCAGGCAAGGCACGCCACGGCACGCGGGTGAGGTCGAGGAAGCGTGATTTCGGCTCGGTGTTGTTGAGGTGCTTCCACCAGTTCGCGAGGAAGTAGATGTTGAGCTTCATGTCCTTCGCGAGCTGCTCCAGCGGCACTTTTTGATGCTGATGCTTCCAGCAGGCGTGCATGTATTCAGCCTCGCGCAGCGGCTGATCGTCCGTCGGCAGATGCGGCGCGGCCTTCTGCTGAAGCCACACATACAGACCCTGCTGCGCCTGCGCTTTCACCTGCTCCGGGCCACGCAGACCGATGCGGTTGGGGTTAAACACGATGCCCGTGCCAGGCATGATCGTGGCATAGTCCGCGAGCTTCCGTGCCGCAGCGAAATACTTGTCGATGGCCGCCGGGCTCATGAAGAGCACGTCGCCAGTATTGGTGAAGCCCTCGCCGCCGCCGCCGTCGGTTTGAAATTCCTTCGCGAGGGCGTAATCGCGGCCGGTGAGATCGCGAATCGTGTAGCCATACTCGGCGTTCGTGAGGCGGCGCATCGTCACCGGCCCCGGATCGCCGGATTTGGCCTCGGCGAGGGCATCCAGTCCGCTTTGCACCCAGCCCGTGATGCCGGCTTTTTCTTCGGAGGTGAGCTGTTTCGCCTTTCGCGGCGGCATGTCGCCGTTGTCGATGGTGTCTTTGACTTTGGTCCAAATCTCGAACTCCTCGGCCAGCTTCGGATCGGCGGCATACTGCTTCAAATCGACATCGCCCTTCATTTTGTCCGCGTTGTGGCACTCGTAGCACTTGGCGGCGAGCATGGGCTCGACGGCCTTCCAGTCGGCGGAGCGGGCTGGAAGGACGAAAAGAACAGAAGGGACAAAAAAGACGGCGAAACGGCGCATGGGGGCTGAGGACTACGCACAGAGCGGGGCATCTTTCATGCCGGATTTGTGCTCCGCGTCGTCTCTCTTGCCGAAGAGGCCGGATTGAGGGTATTCTCGCGGTATGACTCCTTCGAAACTACCCATCAGACCCGACCGTCGTTGGACCTGGGAACAATGGCAGGCGGGCCGCGCGGAGCGGCGCCGTGTGGGGAATCTCGTGGCGCCGAAGAACATCCGGCGGACGAAAAGTGAGGGCGATGAATACCTTCGCGAGACTTACGGCGGCGAGCGCGGACCGAAGTTTAACAAGCCTTTCGATCCCTCGGCGGACGTGGTTTGAGGCCGCGCCTCTCTACGCCCTGGAGTGCATGTGAGTTCAAAATCGCGGGTGACAATGCGCAATTCAACTGCACATTATCATGTATATTCGCAGTAGTCCTGCACATTGTCATGTTCCAGCGAATCCTTTCTCCAGAGCACCTCGACCAGGAAACCTGCTTTTTGTGGGGACCGCGCCAGTCAGGGAAAAGCACCCTTCTACGAGAGCTTTTCCCGGAGGCCCCCTACTACGACCTGCTGCTGGCAAAGGAGCACCGCAGGCTGGCGGCCAATCCTGGCCTGCTGGCGGAAGAATGTGCGGCGCTGGGCTGGAGCAGGAAAAGCCAGCTACAGCCCATCATCATCGATGAGGTGCAAAAGCTACCGGAGCTGCTCGATGAAGTGCATGCTCTCATCAGCAGCCTCGGCCTGCGTTTCATCCTCACAGGCTCCAGTCCGCGGAAACTGCTGCGCGGCGGAGGAAACCTCCTCGGTGGAAGGGCGGTGCGGCATGAGATGTTCCCTTTAGTCAGCGCCGAGGTGCCGGATATCGATCTCGACCGCGCTTTGAACCACGGTCTGCTGCCCCGGCACTACCTATCCGCGAAGCCCGCCCCATTGCTAGATGCGTATGTGGGAGACTATCTCCGTGAGGAAGTGCTCGCCGAGGCACTGACGCGCAGTTTGCCGGCATTTCAGCGCTTCCTTGAGGCAGCCGCATTCAGCAATGGGCAGATCGTGAACTTCACCAGCATCAGCCGGGAGATCGGCGTGGCTGCAAACACGGTGCGTGGCTACTTTGAGGTGCTGGTGGACACGCTCATCGCCACCTGGGTGCCAGCCTGGACCAAGCGGGCAAAGCGACGTGTCATCGAGTCTCCTCGATTCTATTTCTTCGATGTCGGCGTCGTAAATGATCTCTCCCATCGTGGAAAACTCCATCCGGGCTCTTCGGAATATGGCGCGGCCTTTGAGCACTTCCTCTTCATGGAGCTGCGTGCGCATACCAGCTATCGGGGGGGGCTGCCCATTTCCTACTGGCGCACCGCCTCCGGTCTGGAGGTCGATTTCATCCTCGGCGACGGCCAGATCGCCATCGAGGCAAAGTCCAGCGACAATATCACCAGCGATCATCTCAAAGGCCTGCGTGCCTGGAGGGAGGAGCACCCGCATAGTCGCTGCCTGCTCGTCTCGCGTGCTCCCCGTGCCCGCATCACGGAGGACAAGATCGAAATCCTGCCCTGGCAGAGCTTTGTGAAAATGCTGTGGCAGGGGCAGTTGGTCGCCTCATGAAATATGCACCGCCTCACTTCTCCACGCCCATCTGCCAGAGGATGAAGGCCATTTCTTCAGCGACCTCGTGCAGGTGCTCGTAGCGGCCGGATTTGCCGCCGTGGCCGGCGCCCATGTTGGTTTTGAGGAGGAGCAGATTCTTGTCCGTCTTCAGCGCACGCAGTTTGGCGACCATTTTGGCAGGTTCCCAGTAGGTGACGCGGGGATCGTTCAAACCGGCGGTGTAAAGCATCGGCGGATAGGCTTTGGCGGCGACATTGTCGTAGGGGCTGTAGCCGCGGATGAACTCGAACGCGGCTTTGTCGGTGATGGGATTGCCCCACTCGGGCCATTCGCCGGGGGTGAGTGGCAGCTCTTCATCGAGCATCGTGTTCAGCACATCGACGAAGGCGACGTGGGCGACGATGGCTCCGAAAAGCTCCGGCGCTTGATTAGCGACCGCGCCCATGAGCTCGCCGCCGGCGCTGCCGCCGCTGGCGGTGATGCGGCCTTTCGCGGTGTAACCGCGTTCAATGAGGCCGCGGGCGGCATCGACGAAGTCGTTGAAGGTGTTCGTGCGCTTTTGCAGCTTGCCGTCGAGATACCACTGGTAGCCCATGTCATCACCGCCGCGGATGTGGGCGATGGCATACGCGAAACCGCGATCGACGAGCGAGAGGCGTGACGTGGAGAAATCAGGCGGCGTGGCCATGCCGTAGGCTCCGTAGGCGTAAAGATGCAGCGGCTGGCTGCCGTCCTTTTTGAAGCCTTTCTTCGTGAGGATGGAAACGGGCACCTGCACGCCATCGCGGGCGGTGATCATGACGCGTTCGGTTTGATACTGGCTGGCGTCGTAGCCACTGGGGATCTGCTGCACCTTCAGCGTTTCCAGGCGCTTCTCAGCGACGTGGTAGTCGTAGTCGGTCGAAGGCGTGACCATCGATTCGTAGTCGATGCGCAGCTTCGACATGGCGTAGTCGGGATTGGCACCGAGTTGGGCTGCGTAGCTCGGTTCGGGGAAAACGATCGGCTCTGGCTTCAAAGGAGCGTCGTAGCGGCGGATCTCGATCTGGTCGAGGCCGTCGATGCGGCCTTCGGTGACGAAGAAGTCTTTGAAGAGGCCGATGTCCATCAGGTAATGCCGATCGCTGCCTGCGATGAGCGTTTTCCATTCACCGGGCTTGTCCAGCGACGCCGTGGCGATGCGGAAGTTCACGTGCTCGTCGTTCGTGTGGATGTAGAGCACGCCGTCACGCACATCGACATCGTATTCGCGGCCCACCTTGCGCGGGCTGATGAGGATGGGCTCCGCGAGCGGATTCGCGGCGGGGATGAGGCGCACCTCGCTCGTCACCTGATCGCCGGTGCCGAGGATGATCCAGTCTTCCTGCACGCTGAGGTCCACATCACAGCTAAAACCGATGTCTGGCTCTTTGTAGAGCAGCTTCGCCTTTTTCACGTCGTCGCCGAGGCAGTGGTAGTGGATGTTGTCCGTGCGCCAGTTGTCATTGGCATAGCCAAAGACGAGTCCGGCATTGTCGGAGGTCCACACGAGGTTCGATAGCGTGCCCGGAATGACATCCGGCAGGTCTTTGCCCGTCGTGAGATCACGCACGTGCACCTCGAAACGCTCCGAGCCATCGTCGTCATAGGCGTAGGCCATGAGCTGGCCGTTCGGGCTGATGACGAGGGCGTGGAGTTGAAAGTAGTCCTTGCCCTTGGCGAGCTCGTTTTGATCGAGGATGAGCTGGTCCGCGCCGCCCGCTGCGGGCTTGCGGTAGTGACGGCGATACTGCGAGCCCTTCGTGAAGGTGGACCAGTAGATCCAGTCGCCATCCTTTTGCGGCACGCTGCTGTCATCCTCCTCGATGCGGCCTTTCATCTCCTCGAAGAGCTTTTGGACGAGCGGCTTCTGCGCCGCCATGTGGGCCTCGAAGTAGCGGTTTTCCTCCTTCAAATAGCCGAGCACCTTCTTGTCGGTGACTTTGGGATACTTTGGATCACGCAGCCAGTGCCACGGATCATCGAGAGTGATGTCGTGATGGGTGAAAGAGTGCGGACGTTGTTCAGCGACAGGGGCGGGGATCACAGCGGGAGATGCAGACGATGCCAGGGTCTGGATGACCGATAGCGTAAGACATGCGGGAAGGGGTTTCATAACAAAGAGTGAGTTCACCGCAGCCACGCATCACGATGCTCGGCGACGAAATCATCATCGCTAAGATGCGGGTAGGCGGCGCATACGCGATCAATCTCCGCAAGCTGGCCGGGGCTGAGTGTTTCGTGCTCGTCGAGGCACCAGAGGCCTTCGAGGAGGCCCTGGCGGCGGAGGATTTCGTGAAGGCCGGCGATGCAGCCGTGAAAGGCGTTCGCGGCATCAAAGAAGGCGGCGTTGCTGTCGGTGACTTCATTCGCGAGTTGGAGCATTTCCGGCGAAACAGGCTCGCTTTGGCACTTCGCGAGCAGCTCGACGGCTTTTTGGGTCCACACGGACCAGTGGCCGAGCAAACCGCCCACGATGCGCACTGGATAAGGAGAAATGAGATCGAGCACGATGTTGTCATCATTGCCCGTGTAGAGCGCGATGTCGGTCCTGCCGCAGTCTTTGACCGCGTGGATGACATCAAGCGTCTGGTAGCGGTTGAACGGCGCGATCTTGATGGCGACGACGTTGTCGATTTCGGCGAATTTTTGCCAAAACGAGCGTGGAAGCACTTTTCCGCCGACGGCGGGCTGGAGGTAAAATCCGACGATGGGGATGATTTTCGCGATTTCGCGGCAGTGAGCGACCATTTCGGCCTCGGTGGCCGATTGGAGAGCAGCGAGGCTGAGAAGCGCGGCGTCGTAACCGAGCTCGCGGAGCAAGGTGGCCTCGCGAACGGCCTGTGGGGTGAGTCCGCACACGCCGCCGATGCGGACGAGGCGGTTTAGGAAAGTGGCTTCGGCTTTAGCCGAATCAGATGCGGCTAAAGCCGCAGCCACTTTAAACTCCTCTGCAGCCAACGTGACCACGGGTTCAAAGAGCGCATGCTTCGGATCGCGGATGGCGAACTGCGTGGTGTGGACGCCGACGGCGATGCCACCGGCTCCGGCGGCATGGTAGTAGCGCAGCAGGGCGCGTTGACGGCGCTCGTCGAGCTTGCGCGAGGCGTTCAACGCCAGCGGGCAGGCTGGAATGACGAGGCCGCGATGCAGCGCGGCGCGTACGTCCATCGGCGTGCTGACGCCCGCCGCTACGACGGGTGAATCATCAGAACCTGCCATCGCGGGATTCGAAGTGAGTGGGTTTGCCGAGGGAGGCGCCGCCGCGTTGGATCCAGTCGGCGGTCCACTCGATGAGGTCGGTTTCGCTGACGAAGGGCGGGCCGAGGGAGAGGATGGAGCGCGTGGCATTGCTCAGCAGCGCGTCCTTGGCCTCGGTGCCGGTGAGGTGCGGGGTTTTGCCGAAGAGCTCGCCGAAGTGCAGGGCGGTCTCGCGCACAGAGAGGGTGCGGATGCCGGTGATGTTGAAGGCGGTGGCGGGTGCGGAAGCGTGGGCGAGCGTGAGGAGGGAGAGCGCGTTCGCATCGCCCTGCCAGATGGTGTTGAAGTGGCCCATGGTGACATCGACGGGCTCGGCGGCCCACACTTTGCGGGCGATATCGACGAGCACGCCGTAGCGCAGGTCGCAGGCGTAGTTCAGGCGGATGAGCGAGACCGGCGTGCCGCGCACGCGGCTGAAGTGCTCGAAGAGGCGCTCGCGACCGAGGCAGCTCATAGCGTATTCGCCCGCGGGATTGAGCGTGTCTTCTTCGCGGCTGCCGCCGTTTTCGACGGGTGTGAGGCCGTAAACATTGCCGGTGGAGAAGGCGACGATGCGGCTGCGGCTGTAGCGCTCGCACACGATGCCTGGCAGCCACGCGTTCATGGCCCAGGTGAGCGATTCATTGCCCGTGGCACCGAATTTCATGCCCGCCATGTAGATGACATTCGCCGCGGCGGGGAGGTAGGCCACCGCGTTCGCATCGAGCAAATCGCGCGCGACGGTTTCGATGCCATGCGCGTTGAACTCCTCCTGCGAGCCCGGCGAACTGAAGCGCGACACCGCGATGACGCGTCGCGGCGTGCCGGCGTCATCGCTGGCGCGTTTGATCATGCGGGAAAGTGAGGGGCCCATTTTTCCTGCGGCACCGAGCACGATGAAATCGCCCGGAATCTGCCGCATCAGGTCGATCACCGCCGGTGTGGGGCGTGAGAGGCGCTCTTCGAGGTCGGGTAGATCGTGCGGGGACATGGGGGGAATGACGAATGGCGAATGCGGAATGACGAAAAGGCAGCGTTAGGAGTGCCGGAGCTTTTGATCGAGTCCGGGCGCGGGGCGGAAGATACGTTGTTTGCCTTCGATGCGAGAGGTGAGCAATCCTTTGTTCTCCAAGGCCAGCAGGTCGGATCTGGCGGTCATGAGGGAGATTTGGTGGCTGCGCTGGTGACTGTCGAAGGTGTAGGTGGCAATGGCGTTTTCCAGCGCATGCTCGAGGAGGGCTTGCTGGCGCGGATTGATCCAGCCGATATCGCGAAGGCTGGTCTGCAAGGTCTGCCGCTCGGCGGATTTGCGGGCGAGATAGGCGTGCAAGTCTTCGATCGCGGCACCAATGCAACGCAGTTGATGCAGAAGGAAGTAGTTGAGGTCGTTGTCGTCGGTCTCCGTGAGCAAAAAGGCGCGGTAGTAGTCCGCTGGGGAACGCAGCAATGCCTGGGAGATGGAAATGAACTCGAAGAGCCAGAAGCCGCCGCGCAACATCGACCAGTAGAACAAGGCACGGGCGGTACGGCCGTTGCCATCGACAAAGGGGTGATCATAGGCCAGCCAGAAATGCAGGATGATGGCACGGACGACGGGGTGCAGGTAGCCGCGGAGCTGCTGATCGTTCGCGAAGTCACACATGGCGGCGAGACGCTCGGGCAGTTGCGATGCGGCGGGAGGGATGTGGAAGACATTGTCCTCATCATCGGCGACTTCGATGCGTTCGTCCGCACGGCGCAGGCGGCCTGCGGCATCGGTTTTGTCCAAGGCATCGCGGGAGATCATCGCGTGGATTTCCAGCACCAGCTCCGGCGTGAGCGGCCGGTCTTTGATCTTTTGAAGGTGCTGCATCGTGATGAAGTTGTTCACGATCATGCGCTCGCTTTTGTCACGCGGCTTGCGCCCGCTGCGGAGCAGGTCGCGGGCTTTTTCACGCGTCACGGCAGCTCCTTCGAGCAGACTGGAGGTCACCGCCTCCTCCATGAGCGAGTTGATTTTGTAGCGCGTCTGAATGCCGGAGCTTTCGGCGGCTTTCGAGACATGCTCGGGCATGGCGATGTTCCCCGCGCAACGCTGGTCAATGTGATGCAGTGCCTCAAACATCTCCGGCACGATGGAGAAGCTGAATGGCAGGCCCTTTTTGTCCTGCAAGGGCACTTCCTGCCGGGCAAACTGCCTGCCCGTTTTCATCAGCAACCACCACTCGGCTTTGGAGAGGTCCGCCGGGGGCTTTTGAGCCTCCAAATCATCCCAGTGCAAATATTCCCCCTCCAACGGCTGCACCGGGTTTTTCAGGCTCAGCACCTGCGACCACCGCGCCGGACTGACCGAAGTGGTCAGCAGGTAGTGAAGGGGTGGCGGGGGTTCAGGAAGGCGCATCTGTCTAAAATGTATCTAATTGGAGTCTAATTAGATAGGTTTTAGAGGGTTGGCAACCGCTCAGAAGCGGGTTTGCCGGTTCAGAAAGCCCCCAAACCGTTCTCACGCGTAAGCCAGCTTTCCACGCGGTTCTGGCACGGGGCGACCGAGTTCGCGGGCGGTTTCGATCCATTCGGCGATGATGATGCGGGCGTTGGCGAGAGCCTCTTCGTAAGTGGCTCCGTCGGCTCTGCAGCCGGGGAGCTCGGGCACCTCGGCGAGGATGGCAGCGTCCTCCTCGCTCCAGTAGAAAATGATTTCGTAGTTAGGGATCGAGTTCATCGGCGATGACGATCAGGGCTTTAACGCGAACTGCACAGCGCCATCTCGCGAGTGGCATACTTCGCCACGCACATTAACAAAGCTGGAGCCACCATTGATGAAACACACATCGCCACCGATTGCCCGCTTGTATTCGGAAAGGAGTTCTCCTGAAGTCGGATTGAGGGTGAGGACATATGAGCCATCCCAAGAATCGTGAACATGCAAATAGCCGCCTGAGAAGGCGAGTGTGATGCAGTTGGGGTGTCGCACCGGTGGCAGGTAGCTGGAAACAAGCTTGCCGCGGTAATCCATGACACGAACCCCTGTTTTGCCTTCCGCCACGGCAATCAGGTCATCGGAAAAGGCAACGTCCATCACGGCAAAATTGCTCATTCCGATACTGCCGGCCTCTTTTTGATCGGCGTCGTAGATCTGAATGGCATTTTTGCCGCCACCGCGATTGGTCGTCACCATCACTGGCTTTTCTGGAAAAACCCACAACCAATCTCCGGTTGGCTTAACACTCCGTGTTTTGCCGGTGTCCGCATCCAATTCGGCCACACCCGAGACAGCTTTCTGATACCACCGGACGTGATCTGGTGCCTCCAGGGTCAAAAACACCGAATTTGGCAGAGCGGTCGAGATGTTGACGGTTTGGATGCCGATGATGTCTTTCCGACGCCAGATCACCTTCTGATTGCGGTAGTCGAAGCATGTCAGTCCCTTTTCCCAAGTGCCTGAGTAAATCAGCCCACGGGATGGGTCGATTTGATAGCGTGACTTACTATCTGAAAACCCCGGTTTGCATCGAGCGACAGGCTCGGGCGAGTCCGTTCTCCAAATGGTGATTTCTCCATCGCTGAGTCTAGCTGCGACATGCTTCCCGTCACAAGAAGCCCCTATGTCTCGAAGAAATAGGGGCTCGATGCTCATTGGGGCATGTGAGAGAGTTGGAACGAGTTGGAAAACTCGTTCGACGGCTTAGCCGTTCGCACGCAGGATCTGCGCGAGGACGTAGGGGAGGATGCCGCCGGCGCGGTAGTAGTCGATTTCGACGGGGGTGTCGATGCGGACGACGAGCGGGATGTCGAAGGTGCTGCCGTCGGACTTGTGGACGCGGAGGGTGGCTTCGCTCATGGGCTTGAAATCGTTGCTGAGGCCCAGGATGTCGAAGGTGGCATCGGCGAGGTCTTTGACCTTGTCGTAGTCGGCCTTGTTCTTGAAGTTGCAGGGCAGGACGCCCATGCCGACGAGGTTGCTGCGGTGGATGCGCTCGAAGGACTTCGTGATGACGGCTTTCACGCCGAGCAAACGAGTGCCTTTGGCGGCCCAGTCGCGGCTGGAGCCCATGCCGTAGTCTTCACCGCCGAGGATGATGCTGGGCGTGCCGGCGGCCTTGTAGGCCTCGGCGGCGTCGTAGATGCTCATTTCGGTGCCTGCGGGCTGGAGGAGCGTGTCGCCGCCTTCTTTGCCGCCGAGCATGAGGTTCTTGATGCGCACGTTGGCAAAGGTGCCGCGGGTCATGACGAGGTCATTGCCGCGACGGCTGCCGTAGCTGTTGAAATCGGCCTGGGTGACGTTGTGGTCGGTGAGGAAACGGCCGGCGGGGCTGGCTTTCTTGATGGCTCCGGCGGGGCTGATGTGGTCGGTGGTGACGCTGTCGCCGAAGATGCCGAGCGGGCGTGCGCCTTTGATTTCCACGATGTCGCCGGGGGTCATGCTGAAGTCGGCGAAGAAGGGCGGATGCTGGATGTAGGTCGATTTGCCGTCCCACTCGAAGACCTCGCCGATGCTGCCCTGGATCTCGTTCCACTTCGGATTCTGCGAAGCGAAGTCGGTGTAGAGCTTGCGGAACACGTCGGGTGAAAGCGCGGACTCCATGGCATCGCGCACTTCTTTGAGCGTGGGCCAGATGTCCTTCAAATAGACGCCGCTGCCGGCGACGAGCTCGTCTTTGCTCAAATCAATATCGACGGTGCCGGCGATGGCGTAGGCGACGACGAGCGGGGGCGACATGAGGAAGTTCGCCTTGATGCTCTGATGCACGCGGGCCTCGAAGTTGCGGTTCCCGGAGAGCACGGAGGCGGCGACGACGTCCTGGCCTTTGACCACATCTTCAATGCCAGCGTCGAGCGGGCCGGAGTTGCCGATGCAGGTGGTGCAGCCGTAGCCGACGGTCTGGAAGCCGAGCTTGTCGAGCTCGACCTGGAGGCCGGTCTTGGTGAGGTAATCGGTCACGACGCGTGATCCTGGGCCGAGGCTGGTCTTGACGGAAGGCTTCACGGTGAGGCCCTTCGCGTTCGCTTTCTTCGCGAGCAGACCGGCGGCGAGCATGACGCTCGGGTTCGAGGTATTCGTGCAGCTGGTGATGGCGGCGATGAGCACGGAGCCGTCGGTGATGGTGTCTTTGACGTCGGCCTTGCTGTTCACGACGACTTCGGCGGGCTTGAAGGACTCCGCCTTGCCGAAACCACCGGCCTTCACATCCGCGCCGAGGAGGTCGCGGAACTTCGTCTTCAAAGCGGGCACCTCGATGCGGTCCTGCGGACGCTTCGGACCGGACACGCAGGGCACGACGCCGCTGAGGTCGATCTCCATCTCGGTGGTGAATTCGATGCTGCCTTTCTCGGTGGGGATGCCCCACATGCCCTGTGCTTTGTAATAAGCCTCGACGGTTTTGCAAAGCTCCTCGCTACGGCCGGTGCCGCGCAGGTAGGCGACGGTTTCTTCGTCCACGCCGAAGAAGCCCATCGTCGCGCCATACTCAGGCGCCATGTTCGCGATGGTCGCACGATCGGTGACCGGCAGGCTGACCGCGCCGGGGCCGTAGAATTCGACGAATTTGCCGACGACGCCGAGCTTGCGCAGTTTCTGAGTCACTTCGAGCACGAGGTCGGTCGCGGTGACGCCTTCTTTAAGAGCACCCGTGAGATAAACACCGACCACTTCCGGCACGAGGAAGGTCACCGGCTGGCCGAGCATGCCCGCTTCAGCTTCAATGCCGCCCACGCCCCAACCGACGACGCCGAGGCCGTTGATCATCGTCGTGTGCGAGTCCGTGCCGACGAGCGAATCCGGGTAATACACGCCGTCTTTCTCCAGCACGCCCTTCGCGAGGTATTCGAGGTTCACCTGATGCACGATGCCGATGCCGGGAGGCACGACTTTGAAGGTATCAAAGGCCTGCTCGCCCCACTTCAGGAACTGGTAGCGCTCCTTGTTGCGCTCAAACTCCAGCGCGAGGTTTTGATTCAGCGCCTGCTGCGTGCCGGCGAAATCGACCTGCACCGAGTGGTCCACCACGAGATCCACAGGCACCAGCGGCTCGACCATCTTCGGGTTCTTGCCGAGCTGCTTCACCTTCGAGCGCATGGCAGCCAGATCGACGAGAAGCGGCACGCCCGTGAAATCTTGCAGCACAATACGAGCGACGGTGAAGGGGATTTCATACTCGCCGGGCGCTTTCGCATTCCAATTCGCCAGATTCTTCACATCAGCCTCGGTGACCTTCTTGCCGTCCAGATTGCGCAACAGCGACTCCAGCACGATGCGGATGGAAACCGGCAGCTTCGAGACTTTGCCGATGCCCGCGGCCTCAAGAGCCGGGAGGGAGTAAAACTTGCCGGCGGAGCCGTTGCCAGTGGTGAAGGTCTGAGGGGTGTTCATGAAGGGAAATCGAGGGAGGCGGAGATTTAGCCATGTGAGCAGGTTTGACACCTATTTTTTGCCCACTTGGCTCCCCCTCAGCTCTTTTCAGCCCGCCACCGCCAGCAGATGCCGCAGCTCCGCGTCCACGTCATCGCCTTCCGGCAAAGTGGCGGCGACTTCGGTGCGGAGGATTTCGCCGTATTCGCGGCGGAGGCGGTGGAGGGCGGTGCGGAGGGCGTTTTCGCTGATCTGGAGTTTTTCGGCGAGTGCGGCGTGATCGAGCGAGGCGCTGTCGGTGAGGTGAGGCTCCAAAGTGCGGACGAAATCGCCGCGGCCGCGTTCGTCGTGCTTCGCGATGAGTCGGGCGAGGGCACGGCGGAGCAGATCGCGCATCCACACGCGATCAAAAGCCTCGTCGGGGCTGCGGGCGGGGTCCTGGGCGGCGAATTCGCGTTCGAGAGCGGCGAGATCGAGCGGCTGGAAGGTGACCGCGCTGCCGCGTTTGAGCGTGTTTTGGTCGCGGTGATGATTGGCGAGGTGATGACGGAAAATCGTGCGCAGCCAGGTGCGCAGCCGACCGCGCTCCGGGAGCACGTTGTCAAAGGTCTGGCCGTCTTTTTGCAGCAGCTTCAAAACGAAATCCTGCGTGAGGTCTGCGGCATCCTCCGGCCCGCTGCCGAGACTGCGGGCGAAGGTGTAAAGCGGCTGCCAGTAGTCCTCGCACAGCTCCTCAAAGGCCCGCTGCCGCTGCGCCTCGTCCGCCGAGCGTAGTCGGGCGATCATGGTCCAGCGGGTGTCGGGGAAGTCGGGCATGGGGAGAGGCCAAAGGCGGGTCAAAGAGTGGTCAAGAGAGTCAAGAAAGAGGGGCGATAGGTCAAGCAGGGTGTCTTGACACCTTGACCCTTTGACGGCGAAGCCTTGACCTTGTTTGATACGCCGCTCATGCCCGATCACACTCCCTCACCCTCGCCGAAAGACGCCCTCTCCGGGCGCGAAGCGGGACTTTTGGAGTTGGCACTGGCGAAGGAAGAGTCAGAGACAGTAGTGCGGGGCGCGGGGGAGTCTGAGGTGGCGTCGGAGACATTGATGGGACTGTTTCCGGAGCTGGCGTTTGGCGGGAAGATCGGGCGCGGGGGCTTTGGCACGGTGTGGCGGGTGAAGCACCGGCATCTCGGGCGTGAGATGGCGATGAAGGTGCTGGCACCGGCGTTTCGCGGCGATGCGGCGACGCTCACGCGTTTTGAGCGTGAGATGCAGGCAGCGGCGCAGGTGGATCATCCGGGCGTGGTGCGCTGCTTTGATGCCGGACAGCGCGAGGGGACGTGGTTCCTGACGATGGAGCTGGTCCAGGGCATGAGTTTGAACCGGCTGCTGGAGCAAAGCGGTGCGCTGCGCGTGGCGGATGCGTGCGAGATCGCGCGGCAGGCGGCGCTGGCGCTGCATCATGCGCATGAGCGTGGCTTGGTGCATCGGGATGTGAAGCCGGGCAATGTCATGGTGGGCGCGGAGGGCGTGAAGCTGCTGGACTTTGGCCTGGCGCAGTTTGCGGCGGCGGATGCGGGGCTCGGCGGCATGAGTTTGACGATGAGTGGCGAGTTCGTGGGCACGCTCGACTATGCCGCGCCGGAGCAGGTGGAGTCGCCGAGCACGGCGGACCTGCGCGTGGACGTTTTCAGCCTCGGGGCGACGCTTTGGCATCTGCTGGCGGGTGAATCGCCGCGTGTGGATCGGGAGAAGGAGTCGTCGCTGTTGAAGAGGCTGAATCGCATCGCGCAGCAGCCGCTGGCGGACATCGTGGAGCATTGCGGGGGCGTTTCGGCGGAGCTGGCGGCGGTTTTGGCGAAGATGACGGCGCATGTGCCTGCGGATCGCTTTTCGAGCTGCGCGGAGGTGGCGGAGGCTTTGGAGCCGTTTTGTGCCGGGCATGATTTGAGGGCCCTTGGGACGAAAATGCCGCTGCAAGAGCCGGTGGAGTGGAAATGGGCCACAACGAAGGTTTCAGCGACCACGAAGCCGGCTCGTGCAAAAGGCCGGTGGTGGGCTGTGGCGGCTGTTTTGGCCTTGGGGGCCTTTTTTGGCCTGTGGAGCTGGCAGAAGCCCGATCAGACCGAACCCATCGCGCCCAAAAAGGTCGAGCTGCATGGCAAGGAGTTCTCCGAGAGCCACGCGGGCATGCTGGCGAGCGAGTTGCCGGAGCCGGCGGTGTTCCGAGCGAGCATTCGCGAGCTCGAGGACGGCTCGGCGATGGCTCCACGGGCACTGGCGCTGCATCCGCGATGGGACGAGCGTGCGTGGGTGGCCGTGGGCAACGGCATGGCATGGCTCATGCGAGGTGCACCGCCCGCACCGTGGATCACGCAGACACCGGCGGACGGCATGGCCTTCACGGCGGATGGTGCGCGGATGGCGTGGACGCATCCTGGCTATGTGTCGCACGTCGATCTGCGTGACTTGGGCGAGGCGGAGGTGCTGGCGGCAGATTCGGCGTGGGGCGATCATCCGCTGCCGGTGAAGAATGCAGGGCCGGTGGAGCTTCCGCCGGCGATTTGGAATGGCGATGCCGCGATCACAGCTCAAACCGCGCTCGTGGTGGCGGATCGGCAGCTTTTCGCTGTTTCGCTGAAGGATGCGCATGCGCCAAAGGTGCTCGTCGAGGCCCAAGCGCCGCTCGTGGACGTGACGCTGACGCGAAACCAAATCATCGTGGCGGTGGAGGACGAAAGGCGGCTCGCGAGCCTGCAAAATGGCGTTTTGACCCCGCTGAAGCTCGCCGAGCCGCTGCCACCGATTCGTGGCGTAGCTGCGGATCTGGCGAATGAGGCGCTGTATGTGATCACCGACGAACCCGCAGCCATTTACCGCCTCATGCAACCAGGGGACGATGTCTGGCAGGCGAAGAAGCTAGCGCAAAACTTCACCGGGAAACTGCGTCGTGGCTGCGTGGCCGTTTCCGTGGATGGAAAGCGGCTGGTGGCAGCGGATGAGGCGGGTGTGTTTGTGTGGGGGCTGGAGTGATGATCGGACGGATCGGAACCATCCGGCAGAATTTTTTGCGAAGGGCTGTAACAACGCCAAACAGACCGTGTGGGAACCGTACGAACCCCCTTCTCTGCTCATGCGCCAGATCCTTCTCTCATTCCTCCTTACCGCCACTGCGGCTTGGTCCGCGCCGACGATTGATACGCAGCCAGTTTCACAAACGGTACTGCCAGGAGCAGCGGTGACGTTCACGGTGGCGGCCACGGCTTCCTCCGGATCGCTTTCCTACCAGTGGCGGAAGGATGGGGTGAGCATTCCATCGGCGACGGGGACCAGCTACAGCCTCGGCACGGCCCAGCCATGGCACATCGGCGACTACTCGGTGGTGGTGTCGGATACGAGTGGATCGGTGACGAGCAGTGTGGCGGCACTGGAGATCACGGGCGTGCCGACGGGGCTTTGGAAGGGGCTGGTGGGCTTCTACCCGCTGAGTGGGAATGCGAATGACCGCACGGCCTTTGCCCGCAACGGCACTGTCACTGGGGCCACGACGGCGATCGACCGCTTCAACCAAGCCTCCTCCGCCTATTCCTTCAATGGCACGAGCCACTACATCTCCGCTTCTGCTAGCACGCTCGGATGGCCTGCGGGCGCAGCGAACCGCACGGTGTCCATCTGGTTCAAGACGGCTGGCAGCACCGCCTCGGGGAATATCTTTGCTCTAGGCAAACGTGCATCGAACCAGCGCTTCTCCCTGCTCTTGTTCAATGCCACAACTCCCGCGTTTATCGGAGAGGGCAATGACCAGAGCTACACGACGCCGACGCTCGCCGGCTCTGTCTGGCATCAGTGTGTCATCACCTATGGCGATGGTGGCGCTGGCGTGGGCAAAGTCTTCATCGATGGTGTGAAGCTCACCACTCCGGTCAGCTCGTGGACGAAGACGCTCGCCACCGATGGCACACAGCCGCTTTATCTCGCGGTGAATGCGCAGCAGCAGGGGGAATACTTCGCTGGCAGTCTGGATGATGCCCGCATCTATAACCGGGCGCTGAGCGAGGCGGAGGTGACCTCTCTCTATGCCATGGAAACTGGCCCGATGCTGGCGGTCATGGGCAACGGGGTCGTGGTGGCCAACGGAGATGCCACGCCCTCTTTGACCGACCACACCCACTTTGGCTCGGTGACTGCCAGTACGTCACTGGTGCGCACATTCACGCTGCAAAACCCCAGCGCCAACACCACGGCCCTCACCCTGGGCACGCCCCAGATCACCGGCACGGGCGCGGCGGCGTTCAGCGTCACCTCGACTCCGGCAGCCAGCCTCGCGTCGGGTGTCATCACCACGCTTGAGATCACCTTCACCCCCGAGCTGGCCGGCCAGGCCTACCAAGCCACAATTACCCTTCCGAACAGCAGCGGCACGACTCCGGCCTTCACCTTTGCCATCAGCGGAGATACTCTCTCGCCGCCAACGATCACCACGCAGCCACAGGCCGTCAGCGCCGGCAGCGGCCAGGCGGCAGCCTTTGCAGTGACGGCGACGGGTGATGCACTGGCTTACCAGTGGTTCAAAGATGGCGCGGCCATCCCCGGTGCCACTGCGGCCAGTTACAGCCTGACGAGCGCACAGCCCTGGCACATTGGCCTCTACACCGTGCAGGTGAGCAACGCCGCCGGCAGCGTGACCAGCGATGCAGCGGCCCTCACTCTCACCGGTGTGGACACAACGGTGTGGAGCGGCCTCGTGGGCTATTACCCGCTGGATGGGAATGCGGATGACGCCACCGCCTTTGCCCGTCACGGCACCATCACCGGTGCCACCACAGCCATCGGACGCGATGGCCAGACGACCAAGGCGTATGCCTTCAGCGGCTCCTCTCAATACCTCACCGCCGCCGCTGGCAGCACCGGCTGGCCGGGCGGCAGCTCCAGCCGGACCGTGTCCCTGTGGTATAAAGCAAACGCCCACAGCGGGAACCTCTTCAGCTTCGGCCAGAACACGGCCAGCCGACGTTTCTCCATCCTGCTGCAAGGCACCACGCAAATGTCCTTCATTGGAGGTTCCAACGACAACGCCTACACCACCGGCAGCCAGACGGGCACGGGCTGGCACCATCTCGTCATCACCTATGGCGACGGCGGAACAGGCATCGGCAAGGTCTTCATCGACGGCGCCCAGCTCACCACTCCCGCTGCATCGTGGACCAAAACGGACCTCGACACCGATGGCACGCAGCCCTTTCAGCTTGGCACCGTGGCCGGGGCGAATGGCGAATACTTCAACGGCAGCCTGGACGACGTGCGTATCTACAGCCGCGCTCTCACTGCCAGCGATGTGAGCGCTCTCTACACCTCGGAGCGGGCATCTATCACCGTGAGCGGCAATGGGCAGCCCATCAGTGTCCAGGACAGCACGCCCTCCAGCACAGACCACACGGACTTCGGCACGGTGGACAGCCTCGCAGCCGGGAGCGTGGTGCGCACTTTCACACTCACGAACAGCAGCGCGACGACGCTGGTGCCTTCCGTGACCGTCAATGGCTCCACCGCCTTTGCGGTGACCACAGCGCCTGCCGCGAGCGTGGCACCGGGCGGCACCACCACCTTCACCCTTACCTTTGCGCCTGCCACCGCCGGTGCGTATTCCGCCACCGTGAGCGTGGCGGGCGGAGGCAGCTCTTTTGACTTTGCGATTAAGGGGACCGGCGCTGGCGTGGGGTGGCCCGATGCGCTGAACCCTGCGCCGAATCAAGAAGTCTTTGCCTCGGTCATGCAGCCAGATGGGAAAATCCTCCTCGCAGGGGCTTTCACCACGATCGCCGGAGGAAATCGCAACAAGCTCGCCCGCCTCAATGCGGACGGCAGTCTCGACATCAATTTCAATCCCGACGTGAACAATACTGTCCAATGTATCGCTCTCCAGTCGGACGGCAAAATCCTCATCGGCGGCAATTTCACCACTGTCGGGGGACTCACGCGACAATATGTCGCCCGTTTGAATGCCGACGGCAGCCTGGACAGCTCCTTCGTAGATCCTGCCGTCTTGCAACCTGGCACCTTTGCAATTTTGAACAGCCTCGCTGTGCAGACCGATGGAAAGATTCTCATCGGTGGCTATTTCAGCATGGTGGGCGGCGTGTCTAAAAACTACATCGCCCGACTGAATGCCGATGGCACACTGGATACTTCTTTTTCCACAACCGTGAACAGCCCAGTGAACGGAATATGTCTGCTGGACGACGGGCGCATTCTCATAGGTGGCACATTCACCACAGTGAACTCGGCAACCCACAACGGACTTGCAAAATTAAATTCCAATGGCGGCGTGCAATCCTTTGCCCCCGATTTCAATGCCAATGTAAACTGTCTCGCCAGTCTGCCGGATGGCAAAATCCTTGTCGGTGGTGCTTTTTCCTCCGTGAACGGGGTGACACGCGGTCGTATCGCCAAGCTAAATGAAGATGGTACGCTCGACACTGCATATTCGAGTGCCATCGGAGTTTTTTCTTCTGGCGAGGTTATCACCCTCTGCCCCCAAGCTGATGGGAAGGTGCTCATCGGAGGCCTCTTCAACCAGATTTCAGGCATGACACGCAGCAACATCGCTCGGCTGAGTGCAGATGGCAGCCTGGACACCGCGTTCGATCCGGCGGCATCGAGTTCGGTCTTGAGCATCGTCCTCCAGGCCGATGGTGGCGTGCTGCTGGGCGGATCATTTACCTCACTCCAACCCAATGGAGGCGCAGCGGCCATCAATCGCAATAACTTTGCCCGCCTCAACAACGAGGCCGCCAGCCAGACGCTCAGCAGCCCATCCTCACAGCAGATCACATGGACACACAACGGCACCGCGCCGCTGGTGGAGCAGGTGTCCTTTGCGCTCAGCACAGATGGCGGCAGCAGCTACACAGCGCTTGCTGGTACTCCCACGCGTATCGGCACCACATCTAGCTGGCAGCTCGGTGGCCAGTCGCTGCCACTCGTCGGCAAGCTTCGCGCCCGTGGCCGGGTTGCGGGCGGTTACCGCGGCGGCAGTTCCGGCCTTGTCGAGCAGATTGCCGCCTTCGGCTCGGGTTTGGCCATCCGTGGTAATAGCACCCTCATCCTCCCTGGTGACAGCACGCCCTCTGCCACCGATAACACCGATTTTGGTAACAGCGCCACCGGGGGAAGCATCACCCGCACCTTCACCATCGAAAACGCCAGCGCATCCGCCATCCAACTCACTGGCACACCCCTCGCATCGTTCGGCGGCGTCCATGCCGCTGATTTCAGCCTCACCACGTCACCCGCCGCCACACTGGCTCCCGGCGACACAACTTCGTTTGTCGTGACCTTTGTTCCTGGTGGCTCCGGCCTACGCTCAGCCACCCTCAGTATTGCTAGCGATGATTCCCTACTCAGCGCTTACACCTTTGCCATCCAAGCCCTGCGCCTCAGTGCCACCACCGACACCGACAGCGACGGCCTCAACGACGCCGCGGAATACCAAATGGCAGCGCTCGGCTTTGACTGGGAGGTCAATCAAACCCCGCTGGTGCAAACACTCACCTCCAACGCCACCACCGCCGGTCTCTACAACCTCACGCAGGTGCAGCAGCTCAACGTCGGCACGCCTGTTCTCGTGCGCAACAACGCCACCGGCACCTTCAAGCTCACCTTTGGCCTCCAGCAGAGCAGCAACCTCACGAACTTCACGCCCATGCCCTTCACCAGTGGCACCACCACCATCAATGGCCGTGGCCAGATCGAGTTTGAATTCGCCCCCAGCGGCACCGCGCCAAGTTTTTATCGCGTGGGGGCGCAGTAAAGGCTGCCATCAAGCTCTCCCAACAGCTTTTGGCCTCAATTTCGCAGGCAGCGAGGCCACGACGAGGTCGTAGCTGTGTTGGACGAGTTCGCGAATGAGCTTGGGAGGCACGGAACCGTCGAGGGCGAGGGTGTTCCAGTGCTTCTTGTTCATGTGCCAGCCGGGTTTGATGGCCTTGTATTGGTCGCGAAGCTCCAGGGAGCGCTCGGGATCGCACTTCAGGTTGATGCGCGCTGGGTAGTCCTCCGGCACGGTGATGGCGAAGAGCTTGCCACCGACTTTGTACACGAGGGCTTCAGGTCCAAAAGGCTGCGTTTCCTCGGCGGCGGGGAGGCTGAGGCAAAGGTCGATGACATCGGCGAGATCCATGGCGGGAGGTTAAAACCAGCTTCCGCTGGCGAAAAGGTCCGAAAGCGTCAAAAAGCATCTCCATGACCTTTTTCGATGCCCTTGCCCTCTGTGCCGCCGGATGCGCGGCGGGGGCGGTAAATGCGGTGGCGGGCGGCGGGACGATGCTGACCTTCCCGGTGCTGCTCATGTGCGGTGTGCCGCCGGTGGCGGCGAATGCCACGAGCACGGTGGGCCTCGTCATCGGCACCTCGAGCAGCATCGTGAGCTTCCGGCACCACTTGAAGGCCGTGCGGCAGTGGCTGCCGTGGTTCATCCCGGTGGGAACGGCGGGCGCGGCCTTCGGAAGCTGGCTGCTCACGCAGACGAGTGATGACCAGTTTTCAAAGCTCGTGCCCTTTCTCGTACTGTTCGCCACCGTGCTGTTCTTTTTGCAGGGTTTCCTGAAGAAGCCAGGAGCGACCAGCCAACGCAGCACGATCTGGTTCTCCCTCGCCCTTCAACTACCCGTGGCCATCTACGGGGCCTTCTTCGGCGCAGGCATCGGCATCCTGATGCTGGCCTCCTTTGGCTTCATGGGTATGACCCATATCCATGAGATGAACGCGCTGAAAAACCTGCTCGGCAGCCTCATCAACGTGGTGGCCGCCGTGTGGTTCATCGCGGCGGGGATGGTGCAATGGCCGCAGGCACTGGCCCTCACGGCGGGCGCTTTGATCGGCTACTACCTCGGAGCACACTTTTCCCAGCGCATCGAGCCGCGCCGAGTGCGGCAGATGATCACCGCCATCGGGCTGGTGATCTCGGGGGTGATGTTCTGGCGACAGTTTTACCCAAATGGGTGAGCCTTGAAAAATCACGCGTTTCTCCCACCAGACTTTTCTTGCCTCCTCCAGCGGCTTCTTCCAAACTCGCCGACCCATGAAATGGCTCATCCGCATCCTTATCGTTCTCGCTGTCCTGATCCTCGGACTCCTGTGGTTTGGCTACTCGAAGATCGACGATCTCTTGAAGCTCGGCATTGAGAAAGCGGGCAGCGAGGCTTTGCAGGTGCCGGTGAAGCTCGAAAAAGCCAGCGTCTCCGTCTTCTCCGGTGCGGGCAGCCTTGAGGGACTCGAAATCGGCACGCCCGCTGGCTTTTCCGTCCCCAAAACCCTCCGCATCGGCAAGACTGAAGTGGCCATCGATACCGCCGCCAGCAAAGAGGACCGCATCGTCATCAAACACATCCGCGTCATCGAGCCAGACATCCATCTCGAGCTCGGCCCCGGTGGCACGAATCTCTCCCAGATCGCTCGCAATGCCCGAACCACTGCGGATGCCATCGCTCCATCCGCCCCGGCCTCCGGCACAGCGCCCGCACCCTCCACCCCCCAGCAGGCAATGAAGCTCCAAGTCGATGAGGTGCTCATCACCGGTGCCAAGGTGAATGCCAGTGCGGGCGTGCTCCCCGGAGCCAAAGCCCTTGTCACGCTGCCCGAGATCAAGCTCACCAGCCTCGGCACGGGTCCAGAAGGTGTCACCCCGGCTGAGCTCACCGCCCTCATCCTTTCAAGACTCGCCGATGAAGCCGTCAAAGCCGGTGCGGGCGGGGCCGTCGAAAACCTCCTCAAGGGTGGCAACATCAAAGTCGATACCCAGGAGCTCAAACAAAGCGTCAACGAGTTGAAGAAGCTCTTCGGCAAATGACCTCGTGGTCTATTGCCCCCAAAGCCTCTCCAACAGCTTAAATACCTGTGGGTCGTGCTTTTTCAGTTCCTCTCGCGTGAACGGAAAAAAGTCATTCCGCGAGAAAAAAGCCTCGGAGCACTCCGCGAAGTATTCTTGGGGATTGGTCATCGCGTAGGCCCTATCCAGCCGCTTTCGGCCTTCGCTGTCCTGGCGCTGCACACGATTGTAGGTGCCTGCTGCGCTTGCTTGTTGGAAGGCGGCCTTGATGTCGGCATGGTCAAAGCCGAGCACCCGATCATGAAAGGCATGCGCCAGCTCATGCAGCACGAAATTGGGCATGCGACGCATCTCTTCCTCAAAGATACGCACGTTGGTGAACTCGACCCCTTTTGCCATCACTGGATCGCGACCATTCTCGCTGAGCCAGTCGGCACCAGGGTGATACTCAGCACGCGGACGCACCTTCGGATACTCGGGATTGATCCACAGCGGCACCTTTTGCAATTCCATGACTGCCTTGGCCGGGACCACACGCACGATTTCCTGAAGCTGCGCCGTGAGAAGTGGCAACGCTTTGGCGAGCGCCGCTGCATCCATCTTCGTGCTCACATGCACCTTCCATCCTTCGATGAATCGCTCGTCGTGTGATTTCGTGCTCGTCGCTGCATCAGAGCGCTTTTGCGCTGCCTCACGGATCGCAGCTTTGGCCTTCTTGAGCCGCTCAGGCCAGGCAAACGTCGGTGCTTTGGCGGGATCGTAACCTGCAAGGTGTCCAGTCAGCCGTGTCGTTGGTTTCGTGTATTTCAGCTCGGTGTCTCCGAAAACTTCACGGCAGAGCGACGCAAGGCCTGGGTCATATGCCAGCAGTTCGGAGCGTGTGTTCACATGGTTGTGATCGTGATCGTCTTCGCGGTTGTTATCGAACCAGCTCTGCACGCCCTCGGCGAAGTATTCGTGATGGTTCACGCTGGCGTATTTCCCCTTCCACAGGCCCGCTTTCATCGCGGCGTCGTAGGATGCCCTCACCCGTCGGTCAAAGGTGGCGTCCACATTCACCAGCCCACGCAGATGGATGTTGTGGGCGAACTCATGGATGAATATGCATTCGGTCGAATAGGGATCGCCGTCGTATGCCAGCAGATTCTCCTCTCCGCAGGAGCAAAAGGGGTCCGTGGCGCTGCCGCCCATGCCGCGGGCACGGGCATCACGGTAGTCTTTGATCGAAACGCTTTCAAAGCCAGGCACCGGCACCTTTTCCAGCCAAGCCCACTCAGGCTGATCGGTCGTGAACTCGTCATGAGCCAGGATGCAAAGCCGCGATCCACTGGCGATCATCGCCTCCCGCACATCCGGTCGTTTGGCCAGCATGAGATCAGCAAGGTAAGCCGCCTCCTTCAACGCATGCGGATTCACCTTCGCCGAACCACAGATCGGGTAGCCCTGCGCATGGACGACCTGGGTGTAAAACGCTGGCACACCATGCTTCGCCTTCGGGTCATGGCGGAAAGCCTGCACCGGCACCTTGCTGACGACTTCCGTCTCTAGCGCCTCATCCACGATGACAAACCGATGACCTAGCGAGGTGCCAATGATGCTATCCTTACCCGGTTCGATTTTGCCATTGGAAACACGCTCCCCATCCGGCGAGATCCAAAAGACCTCCACCGCTCTGTCGCCTGCGTTGAGGATTTGTAGCTTGGGGCGATCCAAAGCGTGCGCGGCGATCGAAGCAGCGAGAAAGAGAAGCGTGGGGATTTTCATGCGAAACGGTCTGGTGACATCAAATCGAGCGCCACGGGCGACTTCTCGCCGTTGAGCAACTCGGCGACGATCTTGCCCGTCGCGGGAGCCAGCGACAAGCCCATCATGGCGTGACCAGTGGCCACGGTGAGGTTTTTCCAGCGCTGCGTGCGGCCGATGTAGGGCATGCCATCCGGCGAAACGGGTCGCAGTCCGCTCCACGGCTTCACTTCGGCGAAATCCGCCTCTTGAAATGCCGGGAAATACTGCGGAAACGCCCGCGTGATGCCGCTCACGCGGCGCTGCGTGATCGATTCGTCGATGCCCGCCATCTCCATCGTGCCGCCGACACGCAACGCGCCCTCCATCGGCGTCACCGCGAGCCTTGCCTCCGTGCAGATGCTGCACAGGTCGGGAAGCTGCTTCGGATTCGCCAGCGTGAGGCTGTAACCTTTGCCGGCCTGCATCGGCAGCTTCAAATGGAGCTCCTTCGCGAGCTGCGCCGACCACACACCACCACACAGCACGACCTCATCGCTTTCGATTTCACCGCGTGAGGTTCTCAGCGCACGCAGTGCTCCGCTTTCTGTTTTGAAGCCACTCACCTCCGTTCCCCACAGAAACGTCACGCCCAGTCGCACGAGTTCCGCCTCCACGGCAGCGATGAAGCTTCCCGGCGCGAGATGGCAGTCCTTCGGAAAGAACACACTGCCGCAGATGTCCATCGTCACCGCGGGATCGAGCGCAGCAGTCGCCTTCGCATCCAAAACCTCCGCAGGGATGCCAAGCGCATTTGCTTTCTCCGCCATGTGCGCTTCCTCATCGAGCGTCTGCTGTTTTTTGCACAGCATGAGCAAACCACGCTTCACGAGCCCGAAATCGAGCCCCAGCGTCTCAAAGCACTCGCGGCTCAGCAGGCTCAAATCGCGCAAAACAGGTGCCGCGGCCTCGACACGGGCCTTCGTGGCCGCTTTCCAGAAATGCAGGCCCCAGCTCATCAAATCGAGATCGAGCCGTGGTTTGATGTAAAATGGCGATTCCGGATTCCACATCCATTTCAGGCCCAAAGCGACCATTCCGGGTGCGGCGAGCGGAATGAAGTGACTCGGCACGATCATCCCCGCATTCCCAAACGAACATCCATCGCGCAGACGCGGCTTTTGGTCGATGATCGTCACCTGCATGCCGCGCCGGGCGCAGGAAAGCGCCGTGCTGAGGCCGATGACGCCCGCGCCGAGGATGGTGACTGATTTGCTCATGTTGGCGCACAGCATGGCGCGGCACCGCCGGTCATCTTGCGCACTTTGGCGGCCCGCACCGCGATTTTTGCCAATCGCCACCGCTGGACGCCCCGCATGCGCTCGCTAAACCTCCGCGCATGGATCAAACTTGGACAGACAAAATCGTGATCGTCACCGGCGGTGGCGGCGGCATGGGACAGGCAGCAGCGAAACGCTTCGCCGAGGCGGGCGCGAAGACATTCATCTTCGGCCGCACGCTCGAATCGCTCCAAGAAACCGCCGCGCTGTCGAAAAACATCCTCCCCGTCGTCTGCGACGTGGCCGATACCGCCAGCGTGGCCTCCGCACTCGATGAGGTGCTCAAAGACGGCGTTCCCGATGCGCTCATCCACACCGCCGGCATCAACACGCCCGACCGTTTCATGGCGCACGCCGATCCAGCCCGCATCGCCAGTGCCGAAACTTGGCAACGCGTCATGGACATCAACGTGCTCGGCGTGGTGAACATGATCCAGGCCGTCGCCAAGCCCATGGCAGCGAATGGCGGCGGCCGCATCGTCGTCGTCTCCTCCACCGCCGGTCACGGCTACGATTCGTATGCCGGCGTGCCTTACACCGCCAGCAAGTGGGCCGTGCATGGCCTGCTCTTCACCGCCCGCATGCAGCTGAATGCCCACGGCGTCATCCTCTCCGAATACGCCCCCGGCGAAGCGCTCACTCCGCTCGTCAAACTGCGCCCCGTGCAGCCCACCGAGGAGCACAAAGCCAAAATGATCAGCACCGCCGACTGCGGCGACACCTTGTTCTTCATCGCCAGCCAGCCGCACAGCATGAGCGTCATCCAGCTTCCAGGTTACCAACCCTTCGGCGGCATGCCCCCGCCCATCACCGCGCCGTGGCTGAGTGGTTTGGAGATCAAGGCGAAGACTTGACCTTGTTGTCGGTCATTCAGCGAATGCTTCCACTTTGCTCCACTCGGGTTCGAGGCGGTGCTCACGAATCATCTGCATCAGATCCGAGCGAGGCCACTCGTCACCGAGGCTGGCGAGCATGCGCTGGATGTCTCGCAGGTGCTTGGCAGAACCGCCTTCACGGAAAAACTGCAGCTTTCTCACGATCACATACTCAGGTGGCGCAAAAATGATGGTTTCGCCATCCAAGTCAGCGGTCACGACATGAGCAAATCCCCAGGCATGAAGCTTATCGCGGCCGGTGAGGTAGATGTCCGCTTTGAAGCCGGTCTCGTGATGGATGATGTTGAAGTGACCTCGTTGGTCGCGTGTGCGTTCCGACTCGATGATCTCCACAGGCGGGCAGTAGAACTCATCCTCAGGAAAGGCTTTGATCAATCGTCGCACATCCTCGCGACGCAGGAACAGGATGATGTCCACATCGTTCGTCAGTCGAGGCTCGCCATAGTAGATGGCTGCGATGCTACCGCTCACCATGTGGCGCAGACCCAGCTCCTGCAGCTTCCGCGTGAAGATCAGGTATGGCTCAGGTGGTTGCATGCATGAAGATCTCCTTCACCCGCTGTTGCACCTGCGCCTCAGTCCATGCGGGATGCTGCTGCCGAAGGCGAGCCGCTTTGATCTTTCTGGCTCCCCAGTAGAGCTGGAACGCCGTGCGCAACTTTTGCGCCCCGCTCATCCGGCGGAGCGTGGCGATGTATTCAGGCGTGAGTTCCGATTCCATGCGGCAGACTAGCTAGCGCCAGCAACCGGAGCAAGCAGCAACCTGGCCGCTACTTCAGCTCGTGAATCGTCCCGTGAAGGACACGGTCGCCGATTTGGAGTTCGTAGCACCACGTCGGAGCCAGATCGGGGATGTCGAGGGTGATCGTTTTCTTGTCTTCGCTAAGCTTCACGCTTCGGATCGCCAGTTCACGCTCATCATGGTGTTTTGAGCCGTAGTTCTTCGTGCGCTTCAACGACCAGACTTTCATCGCACAGTCAGTCGGGTCAATCGGGTCGCTAAATGTCACCTTCATCTCACCCTCAGCCGCCTTCACCGTCAGCGGCACCTGTGCTGGCTGTGCACCACGGCGGATGCGGTGGAAGCCACCCGGTGAAGTCGCATTCCCTGCCCAGGCGAACATGCCGCAGGTGTAAAGCGCCCCGTCACTGCCAAAACGTCCGCGCATGATGCCGGTGGCGAAGGCGGGCATGGGCAGTTCGCACACGGCACCTTGCCAATTTCCGTTCACTTCCTCGTGTGGGATGATGAAGGCGCGGCCGGTGCCGTAGCTGAGGTTGAGCAACGAGCCGCCGAGATTGCCCCACGCGTTTTTTGGCACCCAGATGAGCTCGGCGGGGCTGCGGTCTTTGTCGTTGGTCACCCACACGAGCGGTTGCTCCATCGCGGAGTCAGATTCGTCGGTGACGCTGGTGTAGCCATACATGTTCCCGTAGAAGCCGCCGACTTTGACGCGGTTGATGCGGTTCTTCGGCGTCCAGAAGCCTTCCTGGTCGGTGACGAAGAAAGTGCCGTCGTCGTTGAGGCACACGCCGTTCGCAGCGCGGAAGCCGGTGGCGAGGATTTCGGTCTTTGCGCCATCGGCGCTGACCTTCAGCAGCGTGCCGTGCTGCAGAATGACGCTGTCGAGCGCATGACGGCCAGACTTCGCATAGTAGAAATTGCCCGCGGCATCGGTTTGCAGGCCCATGGCGAACTCGTGGAAGTGCTCGGTGACCTGTGCGTCGTCGTTGAAGCACTCGATGAAGTCCGTTTCGCCGTCCGCATTCAAATCGACGAGCTTGGCGAGTTGATCGCGGCAAAGGACGAAGAGCTCGCCATCGCGAAATTTCACGCCCAGCGGTTGAAACAGTCCGCTGGCGATGCGACGCCACGTCAGCGTGGCAGGCGCTTTCGCCATCAAGCCATCCACGCGCCACACATCGCCATTCCACATCGCGACGATGGCCCCCTTGCCATCGGGCGTGAAGTCGAAGCCGCCGGGGCGCATCCAGCTTTGGAATGGATTCTCGATGGGCAGCGAAAAGTCATCGGCGATGAACGCGGCATCGTCTTTGCCGGCCACGGAGGTCGTGGTGACGGTTTGCGGCCATTGCGCCGGAGCGCCTTTGGTCAGCGGAGCCAGATCGAGCGGCGCGGCGAAGTTTTTTGCCATCGTGTCGAGCGAGGCCGGATCGACGCGGGAGATGAAAAGGCGTGATTGGGCTCCTGAGTCCAGTTTGGCGACCCAAAAGCCGTTTTCGCGCTTCAACTCGCCTTCACCCTTCAAAACGACATTCACGCTGTCGGGTGCCACACGAAGGTAAAGCCGCTGGTTGGCCTCGGCGACGTTCAAAGTGCGCACGAGGATCGGCGTGGAGCCGTAATCCATCCACGATGGGAATTCGAGCACGCGCGTGCCATGAATGCTGGCAGCGATCACATTTTGGTTTTGATGCTTGTAGAGGCCCAGGAAGCGCAAACCAGCCACGGGGCCGTATTTTTTGCCGTCTTTGGCCGCCGTGCGTGTGTCTTCAAATCTACCGCTGAGGCTCCAGCCGGGCTCGACGGGCAACACGAACTGTTTTTCGCCGACGAGGCTCGTGTGCGTGCCGTGGCTGCCATCGAAGGCGATGCCTTTCCAGTCCACAAACCCGCCGGTGCTCGCCGCGGCCACGCGCATCGTGTCGTGATCGTAAACCATCCACGCGCGGCCTTTCGTCACGCCGCCGGGACCCTCATCGAGCCGGATGGCGATGCCTTTTTGCGCGATGTTGTCCGCAGCGACCTCCAGCGTCCAAAACAGCGCGTTGCCGAGTTCCATGCGTTGATACGGCGGCAGCGTGGTGTCGATCTTTTCGGCCTCGGCGCGTGCGAGACCACGTGGCAGCGAGGCGAGGTCGATGTCTGCAAGTTGCGATGGATTGTGCGGGCGCAGGAAGGTCTCGCGGATGTAATGGATGACCGCATACTTCTGCGCGGTAGTGTATTGCGGCTGCGGCACCATCTGGCCAAAGCCTTTGGTGAGCGTGAGATACATGGAGATGGGATCGCTGCCGTTTTTGAACGGCCCTTCGGCAAATCGCAGCGCGGTGGGCAGCGAGCCGGGCTGCTCCTTCGTGCCGTGGCAGACGACGCAGAGCGTTTTGTAGATCGTCGCGCCCTCTTCGAGTGTCTTCGCATTCCATCCGGCCACGATCTCCGCGTGATCGCTGCGCTCCAGCGCCTGCACCCAGCCGCTGCCACCTTCGATGACCGGTTTGCCGCTCGTCTTCGGAGCATGCGTGAAGTCCGGCGTGTTCGCGCCCGCGCCGCCGTCTTTGAAGAGCAACGCGATCTCTTTTCGTGGCAGCGCCCGTTTCCACACCTTCACCACGCTGATTTTGCCATTGGTGAAGTCGCCAGCGAAGTTCGGCGCGGCACGGCCCACTTTAAAAACGTGGCCCTTTTGATCCGGCTTCGTAAAGTTCACCTTCTCCGCGATCTCTTTGCCATCAAGCCACAGCTTCGCGGTGCCGCCGCTGACACTCAGCACGGCGGTGTGCGGTTTGCCGTCGTTCACTTTCGGACCGGTGTTGATCGCGCCGAGCCAGCCGATGTCATACACGAGCCTGCCGCCGCGAATGAAAAGCGCCTTCGCATCCGGCGACCACTTGCCCGTCGGTGCGCACATCGAGAACAGCGTGCCTTGTCCCGTCGATTCAAACTCTGCCATCGCCGTGAAGTCCGCGCCGAGATCGAGTCCGGCATCTGGAAAATCCTGCGCCCCCGTTTTCGCCAACGCCGGCACATCTTCCGGTCCCCGCACGAGTTTGCCACCAGACCACACTCGCAGCACCGGCACACCTTTCGCCGGATGCTCCACCGCGATGTCGTGTGGGCCTTTCGCATCGAGCGAGAGCGTCAATTCATCGCTGAGCGTCACTTTGGCCACGCCTTCGAGGTGCAGACGATAATTGAGAGGCCATTCGGGTGCGTCGAGGGGCAGCGCATCGCGAGGAGCGGCAGTGCTGAGGCTGGCGAGGAGGATGAGGGAGAGCATAATTCAATGACAGGCGCAGCTGCCGCAGCCTTTCTTGAGGCCAGCGAGGCGTTTTTCGATTTCGAGGGAGGTCGGGGTGACGGCGAGACCGCCTAGGGAGGTGCAGCGGTGCTCGCGGGGCATGCGCTCGGCGACGGCTTTGGCGGCGTCGATGACCTCATCGAGCGGGATGAGTGGATCGTAGCCAGCGAGGGCCATGTTCGCGCAGGAGAGCGCGTTGCTGGCGGCCATGACGTTTTTGCCGAGGCACGGCGCTTCGACGCGGTTCGCGATGGGATCGCAAATGAGGCCGAGCATGCTCTGGAAGGCCATGGATGAGGCGGCGATCGCTTGATCGCGTGTGCCACCGGCGAGCGTGACAAGCGCGGCGGCGGCCATGCAGGCCGCGGCACCGCCTTCGGCCTGACAACCGCCGACTTCCGCCGCGAAAGTCCAGCGTGTGGCAATGAAGACGCCGATCAATCCAGCGGCGAGCATCGCTTTGGCCATGTCTTCCTCATTTTGATTCATCGACTCCGCCATCGCGATGACAGCTCCGGGCAAGGCAGCGCACGCGCCCGCAGTCGGCGCGGCGACGATGACGCCCATGCTGCTCTTCACTTCCATGAGCGCTGTTACGTAGAGAATGATGCGATTCAACGCGCCGCCATCGAGCAAGCGGCCCGCGTTCATCATCTCGGCAAAGCGTCCGCTCTGATGATGCAGCACGCGATCCTCATAACTCGTGCCCGCGATGCCGCTGGCGATGGATTTCCGCAGGATGCGGACGATGTCCGTCATTTTGTCGATGACTTCGCGCTCGGTGAAGCTGCCGCGAGCACGCTCATACTCGATGGCGAGTTGCCAAAGAGGCGTGTTTTGGGCTCCGTCGTGGGCGAGCATGTCTGTGCAGCTCGTGAAGGGCACGCGGAGGTCCTTGCGGGAAGGGACGGGGAGAACGGGAGAGAGCTTTTTGACGGAAAGGGGGCCTAAATGGACCAAAAGGACGCAAGGGACAAAAGTGGCGGCTTTGACTTGGGTGAGCCAGTTTCCATCTCCAAGCGGATAAACTTCAAACTCATCCGTGATGAAGCCACTGGCTATTGATGACCAAATCAGATTTGGGTCCCCGCCATACCTAATCAACGTCTCATGATACCCGCCGTCCATGTGCAGCGGCACACCGTCGATCTCGATGACTTCGATCATGCCGCCACCGGTCGAGATGGCGATTAGATGGCCTGTCTCTTTCTTGTTCTTCAGTGTGAGGCGGTAGGTGTTCGGATGCGGATCGCCGACGTCGACGGTTTCGATGCGGAGCTTGATGCCAGCCTCGGCGAGGGCCTGCGCGGAGTTTGGCAGACGCTCATCATCCGCGTCCCAGCCGAGCAAACCACCAAACAGCCCCATGTCGCTGCCCTGACTCTCGTGGGTGGTCGGCAGCGAGCCTGCGCGGTCGAACTCGACGAGCACCTCGGTGATCTCGCCATCCATCAAATCCCGCGCCAGTCGCCCGATGCGCAGCGCGGCGGCGCAGTGCGAACTGGACGGGCCGCGCATCACAGGGCCGATGACGTCGTTGAAGATGGAGACGGCAGTTGAGTGCATTGTGGAAACAGGTTTACCACAGAGGCCACCGCAGCACAGCGAGGTTTTCACCAAATCGGAATTTCCAACTCCTCGCGCACTCGCTGCGGCGTCCAGCCGACCTCGCGCAGGCTGCGTAGCGAGCGGGCGTCATCACGTTTGGCGAGACGTTTGCCGGATTCATCGGTGATGAGGCGGTGATGATGCCAGCGGGGCACAGGAAGGCCGAGAAGATGCTGAAGCAGGCGGTGCAGATGCGTGGCGGGCATCAGGTCCTCGCCACGTGTGACGAGCGAGATGTCTTGCAAGGCGTCATCCACGACGACGGCGAGGTGATAGCTCGCGGGGGTATCTTTGCGAGCGAGTACGACATCGCCAAAAATCGTCGGATCAGCGGTGATTTCACCGCGAGAGAGCTCGGTGAAGGTCAGCGGAGTGTCGATGCGTTGAAGCGCTTGGGTCACATCGAGCCGCAGGGCATAGGCGTCACCACGTGTGAGTCGTTTTTGACGTTCATCCGCATCAAGATGCCGGCAGGTGCCTAGATAAAGCGGCCCATCGGGGCCTTGCGGTGCGTTTCCGGCTCTGGCGATCTCATCCTGGATTTCGCGTCGCGTGCAGAAACATGGGTAAAGCAGCCCTTTGGCCTCCAACTGGTCCAAGGCGGCTCGATAGTCTTCAAAGTAATCGCTTTGCCTGCGCACTGGTTTTTCCCATGAAAGGCCCAGCCAGGCCAGATCCTCAAAAATGGCTTCTTCATACTCTGGCCGTGCTCGCGTGGCATCGATGTCCTCCAGACGAATCAAGAAGTGTCCGCGATCCGCTTGGTGAGCGGCAAAAAGAGCCGCGTAGGCATGACCGAGGTGCAGCCATCCCGTCGGACTTGGGGCGAAGCGGGTCGTCTCAGGCATATCCATCACACCCCGCTGAGTTTGCGCACCACTTCGCCGGCCAGCACGAATCCAAACGTGCCGGTGACAAATGTCGCCGCGCCGAAACCTGCGGCGCAATCGAGCCTCAAGCCGGCTTCCGTTCCTTCTTGTGGCTCGAGTTTGCAGGAGCCGTCGGCTTGAGGGTAAATGGCGCGCTCGGTAGAAAACACACACGGCACGCCAAACGCCATCGGGCGGCCTTCGAGGCTCTTCGCGAAGCCAAAATCACGTCGCAAGATCTGCCGAGTGCCTTTGAGAAGTGGATCGGCTCCAGCAAAGCCGAGATCGGCCAGCTTCAGCGCCGTGGCATCTCGTCGTCCGCCTGCGGAGCCACTGGTGATGACGGGAAGGCCGCGCTGTACGCACTTCGCAATGATCAACGCCTTGATCGAGGTGCGGTCGATGGCGTCGACGACGTAATCAAAGCCACCATCGAGCAGGCGATCCGCATTCGATTCGGTCAAAAACTCGATCACGCGGTTCACGCGGCAGTCTGGATTGATTTCCACCACACGCCGGGCCAGCACCTCGACCTTCGGAATGCCGACGGTGGCCGCGAGTGCGGGCAATTGGCGAATCGTATTCGTGATGCAGACGTCATCCATATCAATCAACGTAAGCTGCCCGATGCCGCTGCGTGCCAGCGCTTCCACCACCCACGAGCCAACACCGCCGACGCCCACGACCGCCACATGGGCCGCCGCGAGTCGTGGCAGTGCCGCCACGCCATAGAGCCGCGCCATGCCGCCAAATCGTTGCTGGTAGGTTTCATCCATGCTCGTCCCTACTCGCAGCAGGATGACAGGCAAGTAGTGCGCATCACTTCATGCCGTCCGCCGCGCCCCAGGGCTCGATTTGACGGAGATTCTTCGCCGCGAGCTGCGCGTAGCATTCTGGCAGGTCAAAACTCGCCAGCACATCGCGCAGCATCGTGGCATACGGCCATTGCTGGTCCTCATGGATGGCAAGCTCGTGGAAAGAGGTGAGCGCATGCTTCAGTGTCACCTGCTTCACCGCTGGTGAAAGCAGCGCGGCAAACGCCGCTGGCAAGGCGCCCCAACCATTCCCGACGAGGTGAATTTCCTCATGGCCCGCGGCGGCAAGCAATTGTACCACCCGCAGCACATCATTCGTGCGCTGGCCGAGCAGCGGGCGGTCCAGCATGAAGCTGTAGGCCGCGTAGAAGTAGTGGCTGCCGTAACGAGCGAGAAACTGGTTTACGCCGCAGGTATCCGGCTGCGAATCGCCAATGCCGCGCACATCACAGGCGAAGAACGCCGCGTCCGACGAGGTGGTAAGGAGCTCGTGCACGAGTGGTTCGTCACGCAGTTCTGCATCCGCCGAGTGATGGGAGATGTAGAGCACGGCCTTTTTTAAACCACGCGGCAGGCGGGAGGTGAGCGCTTCCTGGCTCAAGCGCGTGACCAGCGCATGCACCTCCGGCTCGGTCTCGACCGCGTAGGTGCAGTAGGCCTTCGCGGGATATTTGCGATTGCCCGCGCTTCGCAGGATGCGGTAATCGGGCGCGGTTTTTAGCATCGGTGGCAGTTTCAACACGTCACGCACGACGTTGAGATCGAGTTGGCGACGCTTTGAGGCCAGCGACTCAGCTTTCTCCTTCGTGAACGACATCAACGTGCGGCTGCCCATCGAACCAACTTGGCCTCGGGGCGTGCATTGGAGATCCGCATCCTTCTCGATCATGATCGCTGGCTCGACATCAGCCATCTTGAGGCCAGTGGCCTTGCCAAAGAAGCGATACATCGCCTCGCGGTTCGGTTGCGAGTAGCCATGCGGATCGGGGCCCGTGTGCAGCGCGATGTTCTCCGGCTTGCCGAGTAAGGTGTAGAGCTTCTTCAACCGCTCGTAGGTCTCCGCGCTGCCACGGGCATCGAAGTAATCTTTTTCCTGCGCCATGATGATCACCGGCTTTGGTGCCATCGCAGCAAGGAAGTCACAATGATCGAGATCGAAGGCCAAAACGCGGGGTGGACACTGTTCGTTGTCCTGAGGCAGTTCGTTCTCCGCATCGCGGCGAAAGGTGGTCACAAAGCACGATGGCGCCCCCATCGTGAAACGTGGCTCCAAACCGCACAACCATGTCGTCTGCGTGCCACCGCCGGAGTTTCCGGTGACACCGATGTGCTGCTCGTCGATCTCAGGGCGCGTCAGCAGGTAGTCGAGCGCACGGATGGCATCCCACGCGAACCACGTGCCGAGAAACTCGCCCACAAGCAGCATGGGATTGCCCATTTGATTGTGCTCCGTCGTGCCGCCGCTGAGGCGCGAACCGAGTTTCTCATTCAAATACTGAAATCGCTCGCCCTGGCCTGCGGGGTCGATCAAGAAGCACGCCATGCCCTGCCGTGCGAGACCTTGCGCAAAGCTTTGATACGCCTCCGCCGCCTTGCCATTGAGCGAGTGGCCGCACACGCCGATCACGCCGGGGACCTTGCTTTGGGTGTTCGTCGGGAGATAGAGATTTCCCGTGACGATGAAACTAGGTCGGCTCTCGAAATGGATATTTTCGACGCGGTAAGTATCGCGATCCAGCACACGCGTGACCTTGGCATTCAGCGCCGTTTTCTCAGGCAATGGCCCAAAGCTCACGCGAATGCGTTCCTGCACTGATTTCACATAGGCCTCGGCATCGGCCTTCGTATTCAATTTCGCCCGTTTCACATTCCCGCGTGCTTCCGCAGCTCGCACCTCGGTGACGAGCCAGTTCTGCATCATTCGCGGAAAGCGGTTTAGCGTATCCAAGCTCGATACTTCGATAGACTTTGAGTCGGCTTGAGCCAGCGCTGGAGAGTTCGTCGAACCAACAGCGCATCCAAACGCGGCGAAAACGCTCTGGGTAAAGAATTCACGACGATGGAGGAGTGGAGATAGATTATTCATGGGAGCGCTCTTTATATCGGTGATGTCGGCTGCTCTTTTCCGCCGAGCGGGAGGCGTTTTGGCCGAAGGATTTTTTACCTTTGTCAACCCTTCGTTCGCGAAAACTTCATCGCTATGCATTGTTTGGCTTCTTTGCGGCGGATGATATAGCCCGCCTCATGGCCGACGTATGATGCGGTGCTTGATTGCGATCTTAAGGTGGCCGGTTTTGTGCTGTCCGGGTCGCCGCCGCTCTGAATCCCCCTCCAAGTCACTTGTTCACAAAAATTTCTTTTCAAATAGCCGTAGTCTTGTAGAATTTAAGCAGTCTTAATCCAGTTTTTATAAAAATATTCGCAGATTTGCCATGCATATTCGATTTTTGAGTGATGGAAGCGAGTACCGCTCTTACGGTGGGGGTAGCTTCTCAAAAAAGAAAGATTCCGGGGGAATCTTTTGGTGGACCATTTTGATCACGTTCCTGATGGGAGTGGCCACTTTTTGTTGGTTCTTTAGCATAATGGTCTTCTCGCACCCCGAGAAGCCCTTTAATTATCGTGTTCTCGCCAAATTTGATAAACTAGATCCCATCCGTCCCTTCTCGAAGTACTCGGTTCCCGGTGGGAAATTTTTGCCGTCGCGGGATTTGCTCGCTGAATTTTTTGCATTTTCACACGAGCAGCTCGCGGTGAAGAACGACATGCTTAAGCGGGCTTACATTCGCAACTACAAGCAGGAACAGCCCATCTACGTCACCGGGGAGTATCAGGTGCTCAACACACGCCCTCTTGCTTCTACGGATGTGATCACCGAAGGCTGGGTCGTCCGTGCTCGTTCGGTAGAACTCGAAGATGTGGATGTCGAAATCGTCCTTCCTGGACTCAAAGAGGCCGCCGATCCCTGCCAAGTGGGCGACAAGATCACACTCGATAAGAAGAACAGCTTCGCCGCGGCGCTTCATGTGCAGAAGTTTGATCATGACCGCCTCTGCGTGACGCTCATGCCGATCACCTATCAAGGTGTGGGCATCAAGGATGGCAAAGCATGGAAGATGAATCCTCCGAACCTGCTCAACATGGAGGCCTTCTGGCCTATCTCGGGTGAGCAAGAGGTCGGTGAGAAGGTCGCCGTCCAAGGCGGCGAATAGTTTCTGCTTCTAGGGAACTTGGGTTGGCAAGCAAAGGCATATCTCTGGGCGGCGTAGTAGATCACCATTGTGATCAAACTGGTTTCATGGTTCGTGCTCTGTATCTCCGCCGAGGTCTCTGCGGAGGAACACTGGGCTTTCCAGCCGTTGCGTCCTGTCCGCTCGTCAGGGATCGACGAGCTGGTTGAACGAGAACTGGTGAAGCATGGCCTTTCCTTCTCGCCGAGGGCGGATGCCCGCACACTGCTGCGGCGTGCCAGCTTTGATTTGACCGGCTTACCTCCTTCGGATCAGCCGCCGGAAACATGGTCAGCTGATGACTATGCGGCGCAGGTGGATCGGCTGCTCGCCTCGCCCCATCATGGCGAGCACTGGGCGCGGCATTGGCTCGATGTGGCGCGGTACTCCGACACCAAAGGCTATGTCTATGCGCGGGAAGAAAAACACTGGGTGCATGCCTCCACCTATCGTGACTGGGTGGTGAACGCGCTGAACGAGGACATGCCCTATGACCGCTTTTTGCTGCTGCAAATCGCTGCGGACCAAGTCGTGCAGGCAAAATCACCAGATCTCGCGGCGATGGGTTTTCTGACGCTAGGCAGGCGCTTTCTCGGCGTGACACACGACATCATCGATGACCGAATTGATGTTGTCATGCGGGGCACACAGGCGCTCACGGTCTCGTGCGCACGATGCCACGATCACAAATTCGATCCCATTCCCACTCGCGATTACTACAGCCTCTATGGCATCTTCCAAAGTTCCACCGAGGCACTTGTCTCGTGTGATCAAGGCTCCTCCATCGAGTTAGACTCTGTGGTAAAGAAAAACCAGGAGCTCCTCACCCAACGCCGCGAAGAGCAGATGGCTCGCACTCGTGCCCATGCGGCGGCCTACCTCGAGGCTCAGCGGGAACTCGAAAAGTATCCCGAAGAGGTCTTCGGGCAGATTCTCGACGAAAAAGACCTGAATCCCTTCATCGTCCACCGCTGGACGGCGTGGCTGGAAAAGCATCCCGGCATCAAGATCACGGATGAATTACTCACCAAGTCTGATTCGCCATGCTTTGTGCCGGATGAGCATATCGCCAACATCGAGATGTATTTCCCCACGAATGTCGTCGTGGAGCTTTGGAAGTCCCAATCGGCAGTGGACCGACATTTGTTACAGAGCAAAGCCGCGCCCGCCCATTCGACCGTCCTTCTCGATCGTGCTGTGCCGAGCACTGCACGCGTTTTCCTTCGTGGCAATCCTTTGACCAAGGGAGAAGTCGTCGAGAGAAGGTTCCCGAGCTTGTTTGGCCTCCGCCCCGCTTTTACCAAGGGCAGTGGCCGCCTCGAGCTCGCCCAGGCCATCATCGATCCCGCCAATCCACTGACAGCCCGCGTCATGGTAAACCGCCTCTGGCAGCATCATTTCGGCCGCGGTCTTGTTGCCACGCCGAGTGATTTTGGGAAACAAGGAAGCCTGCCGAGCCATCCTGAGTTGCTTGATTGGCTCGCCGCCGAACTCATTCGCTCGGGCTGGAGCATGAAGCACATGCACCGGCTCATCATGCTCTCACGCACCTACCAGCAGCGCAGTGACAAGGCGGACGCGCGTGATCCCGATAACAGGCTCCTCTCTCGCATGACACCTCACCGGCTCACTTTCGAAGAGGCCCGCGATGCGTGGCTGGCATCCTCCGGTCGGCTCAATCTTCACATGGGAGGCCGCCCGCTGTCCTTGTTTGCCTCTGACAATACACGCCGCACGCTTTACGCCCTCGTGGATCGTGAAAACCTGCCCGCCGTGATGCGCACCTTTGATTTCGCCAATCCTGATCTCTCGATCCCGCAGCGCACCGAGACCACGGTCCCCCAACAGGCACTATTCGGATTGAATCATCCTTTCATCGTCCAACAGGCTCAAGAGCTGACACGACGCATCACCTCGATATCAAACCCGAACGAGCGTCTTCGCTTCATCTATGAGCGCCTGTTTCAGCGCGAACCCACTGCCGAGGAGGCCGCACAGGCGGTGGAGTACCTCCGGCTGAAACCAAGTCCCGTGCCTAGCTTGAATGATCCCGCCAAAAGCTGGTCTTACGGCCATGGCGAATGGGACGAGGCTGCAGGCCGTGTCCGTGAGTTCAAATCGCTGCCTCATTTCAATGGTGTCGCGTGGCAAGGTGAGGAAATTTGGCCGAATGCGTCCCTGGGCTGGGCCCAGTTGACCGCTCAAGGAGGTCATCCTGGCAATGATCGGCTCCATGCCGTCGTCCGTCGATGGACCGCCCCTGAGGATGGCCGTTACGATCTTTCTTCGAACCTGATTCACGAGCCCGAGGCAGGTGACGGCATTCGCGCCTTCGTCAGCCATTCACGGCTTGGGAAACTCATGAGCACCCATCTCCATCATTCCAGCGCCCGGCTGGACCTCTCCTCAATAGAGTTTCATCGAGGAGAGACGCTCGATTTCGTCGTGGACATCGGCGACGGACTCAACAGCGATCAGTTCCTATGGGCTCCCGTTCTTCGATCATCGCAGCCTTCCGCCATTGGTGGAGGTGGTGAGACCTCAGTAGAGATTTGGGATGCCGCCAAAGACTTCAGCGAACAGCCACGCACGCTTCTGAGTCCCTGGGAGCAGCTTGTGCAGGTCCTGATGCTCTCGAACGAATTCATGTTTGTAGATTGAGCGCGGAGCGGCCTTGTCGCAGAGAGTGGAAAAGGCCATGCACGGAAAGGCAGCACGGTGGCAGAAATAGCCTGCGGAGGGGATGGATGGAGAATTCATTCGCATCTTGATTCATTGTGCGAAACTACACCCCCTTCACCTTCATGAATCTCCGCCGCGATCTCCCTGCTTCTCTTGTTGTTTTCCTTGTCGCAGTGCCGCTGTCGCTGGGCATCGCTTTTGCTTCGGGGGCACCGATCATCGCGGGACTCATTGGGGCAGTGGCGGGCGGGATCGTCACGGGGTTGCTTGCGGGATCACCGCTTCAGGTTTCGGGGCCGGCGGCGGGCTTGACGGTCGTGGTGGCCGGTTTGGTGCATCAGTTTGGCTGGGAGACGATGTGCACGATCACGGCCTGTGCGGGCGTGGTGCAGCTTGTGATGGGCTGGTTTAAAGTCGCCCGTGGGGCGCTGATCATCGCGCCATCGGTGGTCCACGGCATGCTCGCGGGCATTGGCATCTCCATCGCGCTGGCGCAGATTCATGTGGTGCTTGGTGGTTCGCCGCAGAGCTCGCCAGTCGTGAATTTGCTCGGCATTCCAAAGCAGCTCGGCCTCGTGAACATGCAGGCGGCGATTCTCGGCTTCCTGACCATCGCGATCCTCATCGTGTGGAAAAAGCTGAAAGCGCCTGCGCTCAAAGCCATCCCTGGACCGCTGGTGGCGGTGGTGGTCGGCACGGTCGTGTCCATCTTGATGAAAATGGACGTGAAGCGTGTGGACATGCCAGAGACGTTTGAGCTGACCAAACTCGCCCCGCCTTCTGACTGGGGGCCGTTCATCACCGCCGTGCTCACGGTGGCGATCATTGCCAGCATCGAGTCCCTGCTCTGCGCCGTGGCCACGGACAAGCTGCACAGCGGCGTGCGCTCGGATTTGGACAAGGAATTGCGTGCGCAAGGTGCGGGGAATCTCATCTCCGGCCTGCTCGGCGGCCTGCCGATCACGGGCGTCATCGTGCGCTCATCGGCGAACATCATCGCGGGCGGCGCCAGCCGCTGGTCAGCCATTTTTCACGGCGTGTGGATTCTGCTCTTCGCGTTGTTTCTTGGCAGTTTGATCGAAAGCATCCCGCTGGCCGTGCTCGCGGGCCTGCTGGTGCATGTGGGCATCAATCTGGTGAATCTGCACCACATCAAAGAGCTCACAAAGCACAACGAGATCCTCATTTATTGGGCCACCGTGCTCGGCGTGACCTGCGTGAACCTCCTGGCCGGTGTCGGCATCGGTTTGGGTCTCAGCATCTTTTTCCTGCTGCGCCGCCTTTCGAACACGGACGTGCAGATGGAGCAGCGCGAGGGCAAATGGCACGTGAAGATCGGTGGCACGCTCACTTTTGCTTCCGTGCCACGGTTGAACGCCGCGCTTTCGACGATCCCCGCCGGTCATCCGGTGGATATCGACCTCGCCGTTGATTTCATCGACCACGCGGCCTTTGAGG
>CALSBJ010000004.1:0-123061 GCA_943373155.1 Akkermansia muciniphila
TCGATGCGAAACGCGCCATGTGCCTCGTGCGGCATCGCGCCGCTGAATGGGGCCTCGATCCGGCGAAAATCGGTGTCGCAGGCTATTCCGCTGGCGCGAACCTCGCGATGAATCTCGCCGCGAACTTCGATCTCGGCGATCCGCAGGCCACCGATCCCATCGACCGCCTCAGCAGCCGTCCTGACTTCGCCGTGGGCCTCGGCACCTGGCATTGGCGTAAGCCGGAGAACCCGTTTGTCTTCAAAGCGAACTCGCCCCCCGTTTTTCTCGTCCACGCCACCACTGACAAGCCCGTCGAGATCGCCACGAACATCATCGCGGACCTGAAAAAGCTCGGCGTCCCCGCCCGCCTCGATCTCCACGAAGAAGGCGGCCACGGCGTCGGCAACCTCATCCCCACCCGAGTGAAACACCACTTCCCCGGTGCCCAGTGGCCGAAGGTGCTCGTCGAGTGGCTGGGGAGCTTGGGGAAGGGCTTCTGAGTTCAGAAGGCATTATTGGCAGGAGAATAAAATCCTTCCTTCTGCCGTCATTCTCCTGCCAGTCAGCTTGGACGATACCCGGCAAAGGCTTCGAGCGGCGCGTCAAAATCATCGGCCAGCTTGATGCCGGGCACCGAGCCAAACCCTGGGCGTGTCGTCGGGGCCGCTTGCGATTCGTCCTTCGCCTTCGACTTGAGGAAATTCAGGTAATGCAACACCTCGCGCAGCTGCGGTTCCGGCTGCTGGGAGACTTCGGAGATGAGGAGTTGCCGGATCGACGTGCCGAAGCTTTAAGGCATCCCAAGCCGCCTGCCAAGCTCGCGTTCGGGCTTGACATGGACTGCGGCAGCCTGCTGCCGCTTTTCCGAGGCAGCCCTGCTGCCGCCAAAGTCTCCAGGCCATCGAAAAGCCTCTCGGCTGCCGCCAACGCGAGAGCGCCTCGACGAAACATCTCTTGGACCATTCGACGGCCAGCAGGCTGGCCTCCCGAAAGCGGCAGCAGGCTGCCGCAGTCCATGTTGTCCACGTCACTCGCCATCTTCGGCGGCGATTTCATCGAAGGGGAAGCTGGCGATGGTCTTCACCCACGCTTGCGTCGCCTCACGCTTGAAGGCTGCGGCACTGCACCACTTCCATTGTGAGGCCAACGGCACCAAACCGTGATGCCTTGGGTTTTGATGCACATAGTTCAGTCGTGCCAGATAGCTCTGCGGGTAGGTGAGATGCGTCTCCCGGTAGTTTTGCCACAGCCGCGTGCGTCCCGGCGTGCCGTTCTCGGTGTTCAATCGCTTGGTCGCCAAGCTATGCAGCTTCTGCACTAACGCCCTCAAAGTCTCCGCGCCTCCAGGCGGACTATGCGCGACGACATGGTAATGATTCGAAAGCACCGCCCACGCTTCCAGTTTCCAGCCACGCTCCGCAAAGGTATCGAAAAGCATCTGCTCAAACCAGTCCCGACGTCCGGCCGTGGCAAAGAGATGCGCTTTCTCACGAGCGCGTGCCGTGAGGAAATACACCCCGCTCTCCGAGAGCCGATGAGGCGGTGCATGCGGCCAATGCCGGGTGCCGCGAAGGCACTCCTCATCGGATGGAACATCAGGCATCATGGCGGCTAGGATGGCTGTGACGTGGCGGAATGGTCAACCCCGGACTTCATGGATAACATGGACTGCGGCAGCCTGCTGCCGCTTTTCCGAGGCAGCCCTGCTGCCACCAGCGTCTCCAGGTCACCGAAGAAACCTCTCGGCTGCCGTAGACGCGGTAGCGCCTCAGCGAGACATCACCTTGGACCCTTCGACGGCCAGCAGGCTGGCCTCCCGAAGGCGGCAGCAGGCTGCCGCAGTCCATGTCAGTCCATGTGTTGAGGGAAAGCGCACCGCGAGAGATCAAGAAGGCGCAAGAGCCCTGAAATCAGAACTCTCGCGCCTTCTTCATCTCTGGCGGTGCTCCTCATCCCCGCCCGCGAGAGGGCCGCAGGGGCTCGTCGAGTGGCTGGAACACATCACTTCCCCTCATCCTCAAAGAGGTCCTCAATCGCCACCTTGAAGAGTCTCGCCAGCTTGAACGCCAAAGGAAGGCTGGGATCATACCGGCCGGTTTCGATCGCGTTCACCGTTTGCCGGGACACGGCGAGTTTGTCTGCCAGATCGGACTGCGACCATTCCTTGGCAGACCGCATTTCACGCACTCGGTTCTTCATTGATACCTCCTTGCTGACAGCATCGTGCCGATCCCATAGTAAGCCCACATCATGTAAAACGGCCATTCCGCCCGGAACTCGGGGGCACCCATATCGCGAATGAACAGGTAACTGAAGCAGGTGAAACCCGTCGCGATGGCTGAGAACGCCAAGGCTTCCGTGATGATCTTCCGCCACATCTCATCAAACTCGGACACGGCACGAATAATGGCGATTGCGGTGTAAAGCAAAGGCACCACGGGTAGGACAACCAGCCAATACTTGTGAGGCATTGAGTCTTTGGAGAGACCATTCATCAGCAGAAGCCCAAGCGCATATGCAGTGATTCCGAGAGCGAGCCGGATGCCCAGTTTTGAGTTTGTTTTCATACCCAGGCAATGTAAAGTATCCTTTCCACATGTAAAGCGTGCTTTACATGTGTTTCTACCAACTCAGACCCCGTTCGACAGTCAGTGGGCTCAAACAACGCACCGCGTATTGTCAGGCCATCCCCGTCCGCGAGTGAAACACAACTTCCCCGGTGCCCAGTGGCTCAAGGTGCTCGTCGAGTGGCTGGGGACGCTTGAGGGCCAGAAGTAGCGATGTCGTTCCCGGATAAGAGCATGGACTGCGGCAGCCTGCTGCCGCCGAAGTCTCCAGGACACCGAAGAAACCTCTCGGCTGCCGCCAACGCGAGAGCGCCATGACGAAACACCATCTTGGACCATTCGACGGCTAGCAGGCTGGCCTCCCGCAACCTGGACTGCGGCAGCCTGCTGCCGCTTGTCCGAGGCAGCCCTGCTGCCGCCAAAGTCTCTCGGTCACCGAACAAACCTCTCCGCTGCCGCCAACGCGAGAGCGCCATGGCGAAACAACGTCTTGGACCATTCGACGGCCAGCAGGCTACCGCAGTCCATGTCAGTCCATGTGTTGAGGGAAAGCGCACCGCGAGAGATCAAGAAGTCGCAACAGCGCTGAAATCAGAACTCTCGCGCCTTTTTCTCTGGCGGTGCTCCTCATCCCCGCCCGCGAATGGGCCGCAGAGGCTCGTCGAGTGGCTGGAACGACACGGGAGGGAGCCTCGACTAAAGTGGCTTCGATCTTGGAAACGCGGATCCGAGCACTGCCAGCGGTTTGGCCATTGGCTGGTGGCGTCAGACATTTACAACGCAACATCTAGCCTCTAAACTCAAGAAGCTTTAACCGAATCTGTTCCTGCCGCAGTTTCCGTGTTACCGCACAAGCAGCTAACAAACCAGTGCACTCCTATGACAATATTCACAGCCGCCTTCTGGTGGATTTGGGCACCTATCGCACTGCTTTGTCTTGCTGGCCTAATCAATACGAGCAAATCATCGCGGTGGTCCCCTGTGTTTTGGCTGCCCCTTTTGGTCCTCAGCTTAATCGGAGTGATGGTCTTTCTGAAGAGCTGTGGTGCGGGCCCCAAAGATGGGCCTTCAGGGCTTGTGGTATTGTTCGCCGTTTTTCCAACGCTGATTGCATCCTCCCTCGGGTTCGTCGGTGCCTTTGTCCTTATCAAGAACAAGCCGAGTCCTGAAGCTTGGTCCCTTCAATCCGTTGCTGGTGGAGTGTTGCTCAGTGGATTAGCCCTCGGATTGACCTTCATTAACGTAACGACGGATCTTGCTGTCACCCTTGTGGACGGCAGTGGCAAACCTATTTCCGGTAGGACTGTCGAGCTGATGATTAGTGACCACATGAGCGAGAAGTCCCGAAGCGCTGCTCAAACCGATGCTCAAGGAGTAGCTCAACTGTCGGTCTGGCCACACAAGTATCTTGAATTGAAAGTTCAAAACCCGGGTGGCTATGACAGTCGTGTGGTCCTTGGACTGTCAGGCTGGGGCATTAATCAAAACGTCTGGCAGCACTCGTGGGGAAAATCATCCCGTTCCTACTTCGGATTGGGCTGCGGGTTTCTCGATGACGACCCGCAAGGCAACACTCTCACCATATACCTGCGTGATGAAGGAGAGCTTTTTCTCCCAGCGGTCGCCGGGAGACTTGATGCTTCATTCAAACAAATAGAGTCTCATCCTCTCGCTGGTCACCTGCTCTCAGGTATGGGCCGAACATTCGAGAGCTTTGCTCACACCGAGGCTATTGGTCGTCTTGCACGTGGCAACACTTCGCTGAGCAGAGCGGCAGTGCAGGCCCTAGTCTCTCAGGCTGAGATTTTGGATAGGTTGCATGACGATCACCGAAACGACTTCCAAACGCTGGTTATTGGTGGCGCAAGCACCGGAGACTTGGTTAACAAACTGCTCGATGCTGCAAAGCCGTCGCTAGGTCAGGAAGATTCGACCGCTGGAGTCTATCGCGAGTTGCGATCTTTGGCGCGGCACCGTTTGAGTGACCTTACGGAGGTTCAGAAGTCTGCTTCTCTCCGAGCACGACAAATGATCCAGGACGCGATTGATTTTATTGATCGAAAGAAGGACTGATTCCAGCAACTCAGGCACCGCTCCATTGCGCTGCTGGTGTATGTGTTTCGTGTAGCTCACTGTTTCTCTCACTCCGCTGCCATAACCCACCCCGCTCCCCACGTTTCATGTCCCCACATGAAACCCCTCCTCGCGCTTTTCCTCTCTCTCACCGCCGCAGCCGCTGCGGACCTGACGTTGCTCGACGCGGGGAAATCGGACTACCAGATCGTTTTGCCGGATGCGCTGTCTTCACCGGCTTTGGACGAAAGCCTCGTGCAGACGGCGCGGCTGCTCCAAACGGCGTTTTTGGCGAACAAGGCCGAGGTCGCGGTCGTGCGGGAAAAGGAGCGTGATGCGGCCAAACCGGCGTTGATGCTCGGGAACACGCAGTTTGCGCAGAAGAACGGCCTCGATGTGACGAAGCTGCGTGATTGGAGCTTTGTGCATCGGGTGGTGGGCAAGGATGTGATCATCGCGGGGCATGATCATCGGTCGAAGGCACCGACGGACAATGCGCGGCGGCCGAATTGGGATCGCGTGGGCACGGCGAAGGCGGCGGTGGAGTTTGCGCGGCAGTTCATGGGCGTGCGCTTTTTGTATCCCGATCTGCCGGGCTACACGCCGGTGAGCGGCGCGGCGAAGATCGACCTGCTCGCGTCGCCGGCGATCGAGTTTCTGCCGATGCAGATGATGACGGTGCCGGAGTCGCTGAACGTGACCACGTCGCCACTGCTCCGGGTGAACACGGCGCATCCGGCGGGCGCGTCGTTTTACGATCTCGCGCACCATCGTTTCCCGCGTGTGGATGAGCAGTTCGGTGGTCACACGTGGGAGCGGGCGGTGCCGGCGGAGTTGTTTGCGGAGCACCCGGAATACTTCGCGCTGATCAGCGGCTCGCGCTTGAAGCCGGAGGGCAACGGACAGTATTGCCTGTCGAATCCCGACGTGCAGGAGCGCATCTACCGCGATCTCGCGGGCTTCTTCGACAAAGGCTACGACAGTGTCGATCTCGGCCAGCCGGACGGCTTTCGCGAGTGCCAGTGCGAGAAGTGCGACGCGCTTTACGGCACCGGCAAAGACTGGTCGGAGAAGATCTGGATCTTCCATCGCGATGTCGCGCGTCGTTTGGAGAAGTCGCATCCGGGCAAGCAGGTGACGATGATGAGCTACATCCTCACCGCCGCGCCGCCGAAGACCTTCAAAGCCTTCCCCGCGAACACCTGCATCATGCTCACCGGCACGAACGAGGAGGACATCGCCCCGTGGCGCGGCATCGACGTGCCGCGCGGCTTCACCGGCTACGTTTACAACTGGTGCCCGAATCTCGGCACGCGCTACACGCCGATGCGCACGCCCGGCTACATCGAGCAGCAGGTGCAACGACTCGCCGTGAACCGCATCCAGTCACTCTACCGCGACGGCCCGGGCCAGCTCTTCGGTCTCGAAGGCCCCGTCTATTACACCATGGGCCGCATGTTTGACGATCCAGCGAACAACCACGCGAAGGACCTCGTGCCCGAGTTCTGCGAGGCCGCGTTTCAAAACAAAAGCATCGCCTTCTACATGCGTGCCTTTTACGACGAACTCTACCACGCCATCGCGCTCTACTCCGATCACCTCGGCACGCGCACTGACGTGTGGACCTTCAAAGCGTTGCCCACCGATGCTCGCGGACGCAAAACGGTCACCGATCCCTTTCAGCTCATCGCCTTCCTCTACACGCCGCGCATGCTCGCCGCGATGGAGGCCCACCTCGCGCAGTCCGAGAAGCTCGCCACCACGCCGAAGGTCAAGACACGCCTCGCGCTCGTGCGCACCGAGTTCGACTACTTGAAGCACTTCGCCAAGGTCGTGCACCTGCATCAGGCCTATCAAATGCTGCCCGACACCGGCTCGCTGCATCGCCTGCTCGATGCCATCGACGCGCGAAACGCCTTCATCGCCACGCTTTACGTCAAAGGGCATCAAAAGGAGTGGAACCACCTATTGTTCCCCTTTCCCGGTCACGACGCGAAGCACCTCCAACTCGCCCACGACGGCTACCAGGAGCCCTACGCCAGCACCTGCTTCAATTGGGACACCAAGGCCATGCGCAACGCTCCGCCCATGGGCCTCAAAAAGCTCACCATCGCCAAAACGACCGCGAAACTCACGCTCGACAGCCCCGAGTGGCAAAACGCCACCGCGCATGCCCTCACGCTCCTCCCGCCGCTGCACACGCTGCCGCGCCACACGACGATCCGCCTCCTCTACGACGACAAAGCCCTCCACCTCCGCGCCGAGGCCGAGCTCGGCGATGAAACGAAGTTCCCCGCCTTCAACCGCGACCGCGTCCTCACGAATCAAGAAGCCATCGACCTCTATCTCGCCCCGAATCCCGCCCAGCCCCTCTTTTACCGCCTCACCCACGGACCCAACGCCGTCTCCAAATACGACGCCCTCAACGGCCGCATCACCGACGTGATGGACCCCCGCCACGCCAAAGACGACCCCACCTGGAACGGCGACTGGACCAGCGAAACCCGCGTCGATACAAAGACCAAACGCTGGCATGCCCATCTCGTGATTCCCTTCACCACCCTCGGCGTCGAAGCACCGAGCAAAGGAATCACCTGGAAAGCCAACTTCGCCCGCAACCACGCCCTGCCTCGCGAAATCATCGACCGCGCGATCTGGTCGTCATCGCTCACCAGCACGAGCATGGATGACACGACCGTGATGGGCGAGATCGTGTTTGAGTGATCGAGGCATCACGTCGTCGGCGAAAGAGTCGCCTTCAACTGCGCGAGCATCCGCGAGATCAGCCCCGACAAGCTGCACGACATCCACGATGCGCCGAAGATGAATGCGATGGTGATCGTGGTGGCGCGGGTGAAGTGATGGGAATGCGTCTCTATCTGTCAGATCATCGAAGGCTTGTTCGTTCCAGCCTGCATGATGAAAATGCTCCTTTCTCTCCTGCTCGCCGTCACTGCATTCGCTGCGAATGAATCACCTGAAGATGTGAAGCGGCGTGAGGCGATTCCGTTTGGCGGTGACTTCAAACCGAATCCGAAGGTCGGAGCGTTCGTCGTCGTGGGGCATGGGGCACGCATTTTGGTGTCGAAGGACGATGGCAAGACGTGGACGCAGGCCTTCTTTGCATCGCCGGGTGCCGATCATGGGCCGTGGGCGACGAAGGCGGTCGCTTACTCGGGCGGTGTGTTCGTGGTGCCTGTCGGCTGGGGTGCGCCGACGATTTATCTGGCCTCCGATGACGCGGTAAACTGGCGTCATCTCACCAAAGGCACCGCGAAGCTGCCAGAGGGCAAGGGCGATGCTCGCGTGATGCCCGGCACGTGGGGCATCGCGGCGGGAAAAGGCACTTTCGTCGGCAGCGGCTACATGACCTTCTGCGCCACGAGCGATCTGGGGCAGAGTTTCAGCTCCTTCGGCATGTGGGGCGCGTTCAAAGGCGATCCGCGCGGCAAGCCGAGCACGCATCACGTGGGCACGGTGTATTGCGGCGATGCCAGCGGACGCTTCCTCGCGCTTGGTGACAATCGCGGCGACTCCGGCGCGAAGTTTGGCAATCTCTTCGCCAGCGATGACCTCGGCAAAACCTGGAAATGGATCACGCCGAAAGGTCTCGATGCTTCCACCGGTCGCGGCGAGTTGCAGTGCAATGGCCGCCTGCTCGTCATGACCGACAAAGACGCGGCAAATGCCTGGACCAGCACCGATGGAGGCGAAACCTGGACCGGCCCACACGCCACCGGCACGCAACGCGCCACCTTGAGCGTCGTGGGCAACGAATTCTGGCTCTGCGGCAAAAAATCCCGCGCCACCTCCGATGGCCAAACCTGGCGCGACCTCCCCGCCGCCGTCCCCGAAGGCAAAGTCATCGCCAGCGACGTAGGGACGTTCATCAGCATCCATCAACAGCGCACGAACATCCAACGCAGCACCGATGGAGGCAAAACGTGGCAGGAAGTGCATCAATACACTCCACCCGACATCAAAGGCGGTGCGCAGGGTTTGCGAGCGGGGGCCTGGGGCTTGGTGGCTCCGTGAAGTCGAAAAGGCATCTCATATGGACTGCGGCAGCCTGCTGCCGCTTTTTCCGAGGCAGCCCTGCTGCCGCCGAAGTTTCCCGGCTCCAGAAGAACACCCCACGCTGGCGCACCGGCGATAGCCCATGAGTTATCGAAGCCCAAGACACGCTCGACGGCCAGCAGGCTGGCCTATTGAAAGCGGCAGCAGGCTGCCGCAGTCCAAGGACTTCGTCCGCTCACGGATTATCAAACCGCTTCATCGGCACCGGTTTGCCGTCTTCGATGAGCCAGAGGTCTTGGGCGTCGATGAAATGCCAGTCGCCGAAGAGGGCGAAGAGGTTCGCTTGGCGGAACTCGATCTCCAATCGGACGACTTTGCCGACGAATGGCTCCAGCGTGGCGTTCTTCCAGGTCAGCGCGTGGTGGAGCGAGTTGGCGTTTCGCATGGGAACGCAATCTTCGAAGCTCAAACCAGGCTGCGGCACGCTTTTGATGTCGGTGATCTGAAAACGGACCTCGCCGAAGTCGGCGGCGGCGTTCACAGCGAGTTGCGCAGACTTGAGCAGCATCGGTTTCGACTGGATGCGGGCGAAGTCGCCGCGGGAGCGCAGGTGCATGAAGCCATCTTTGCGCACGGTGTGGAGCAGCACAGCGCTGGTGGGCTCCTTGGTGGCGTTTTTCGCGGCGCGTTCGCGACCGTGCGCACCTTTGTGTGATTCGGAGTAGATGCGCACCTCGGTGTCGGTGGCGACGAGGCTGCTGGGGCGGATTTGGGCGCAACCGTGCTGTGGGATGGGATTCAGCGCGATGAAGGGCTTCCTTTGGCCGCGGATGAAGTGATGGCCGTCGTCGCTGAAGGTGAGCTGCGAATCGAAGTCGCCAAAGAACTGGTTGTAGCTGTTCACCGGCACGCTGCTGGCGTTTCGGAAGGTCCACAGCACGCCGACATAGCCCGGGCCGCTGCGGATCACCGGCATGCCGTAAAAGCCCACCGGGCCGTCCACATCGAGCGCGTCGGGTTGCAGATGCAGCGTGGGCTCGCTCCACGTCGTGAAGTCACGCGTCTCGCGCAGCGCGAGGCGACGATCTCCCCAGCCGGTTCGTGCGGTGAGGACGTGCGTGCGGTCGCTCTCGCGAAAGAAACAAAACACCGGCGGCTCCGGTGCCCAGTCATCGGTGGCCCAATCGCCGTCTTTTTTGACCTGCCAGTGCAAGCCGTCCTTCGAGACGAGCGTGGCCGCCATGCTCATGTAGCGCTTTTTGCCCTCACGCTTCGCGATGTCGTGCCAACGATGCTTCGGATCGGCGAGCGCCTGCTCAAACACCGCGTCCGGGTCCTGCCTGCCGAACATTTTGAAGGGGAAACCATCCGCCGCGACGGGATCATAATACACGCCGCTGCCCTGCCCATGCGTGAAGGTGAACACATGATGCGGCGCGAGCTTTCCACCCTCCGGCTGAGCGTCCGGCACCGGAAGCGGCTTCCACGCGATGCCATCCTCGCTCTGCGCGGCCATGATCGTGAAGGGGCTCCATTTGATCGAGTAAATCATGCGCCACTGCCCACTCGCCACATCGCGCCACACCGACGGAAACACCATCGACGCATCCGGGAACTGCGGATCGGTATAAGTGCCCGCCGCGACCGCCTCCGGCGCGGTCTGCACCAACTCGGTGTTGTTCCAGGCATCCCAACGCGCGAGATCCCAAAACGGCAGTGACTTTTCTGCGGCGATAGCGGTGCAGGTGAGCGTCAGGAAAAGTAGAAGACGAAGCATGATGCTGAATACGCAATGGCCTCGGCGGTCATGCATGGCCAATGGAGTTCAAGGTGCTCAATTCTCCTTCACATCCCCGTGCTCGTAGGTCTTGGGCAACGTGTTGGTCCAGGCTTTGAGGTGGGTGGTGAGTTCTAGGACGAGGTCGGGCTTTTGTGAGGCGAGGTTGTGACGCTCGCTGTGATCAAAACAAACTGCCTGACCATAGTTCAGTCACGAAATCCGCCACGCTCAGGATTTCGATGCCGTCGCTTGTCTTCCGGCTTTTGGACTCGCGACTGACGACGATCTGCTTCTTCACCGATGGATGCTCCAGTTTCATCTCGCGCAGGCCTTTCAAGTGATGCGTCTGCACCTCGGCGGAGGATTTGCACTCGATGGCGCATTCGAGGTCGTTGATGATGAAGTCCACCTCTGCGCCGGTGCTAAGTCTCCAGAAGCTGAACTCGGCAAAGCGATCACGATAGCTGTTGTAGCAGCATAGTTCGTGGAAGACCCAGTTCTCAAATGCCTTGCCATACAATTCGCTGCCCGGCTCGATGATGCCGCGACGAGCGAGGAAGTTCACGACGCCCACATCATGGAAGTAAAACTTGTCCGCCAGTGACAGCCGCCGTTTCGGGCGTTTGCGGTAAGGCGGCAGCATGCGGGCCAGCAGTGTGTCGCTAAGTATCTCGAAATACCCTCTCACCGTCTCGCGGGACACGCCCAGCTCGCGGCCCAGATTCGTGAAGTTCACCTGCTCCGTGTCCGTCAGCGCCGCCGCATTCAGGAAGTCCGAAAATGGCGGCAGATGTCGCACGAGGCCCTCAGCCATGACCTCCTCTTTGAGGTAATCGGCCACATAGGCATTGAGCACCGGGCGCGGGCTGTTGCTGGCGTAGATTCTCGGCAACGTGCCGTGGTTAAGCATCCGGTTCAGATCAAAGTCCGCACCCACCTCATGCGCTGAGAGTCCAAAGAGTTCTCGCCGCAGAGCCCGGCCGCCGAGCAAGTTGCCGTGGCCTCGTTTCAGCTTCCGCGCACTCGATCCGCAGAGCGCAAAATGGACGCCCGTATTCTCATGCAACCAGTGCGCTTCATCGAGCAGGGCGGGCACTTTCTGCACTTCATCCACCACCACAAAACGGCCACCGCTCTTCGCGAGTTCTTCCCGCAGCAGCTCGGGCCGCGTGGCATAGCGTCGAAACTCATCGGCCTTTAGCAGGTCGATCCACACCGCCTCAGGGTAGCGCTGGCGCAGCAGCGTCGTCTTGCCGGATTGCCTCGGTCCCCAGAGGAAAAAGGTCTCTGTTCCTGGTTCCGGGAGGCTTTGTGCTCTGGTGTAATCCGCCATGGATGATTGCATATTGCACGCAATACGCAATTAGACAATGCCATTTTCAGTCCTATTTTAGACTCAATTCTCCTTCACATCCCCGTGCTCGTAGGTCTTGGGCAACGTGTTGGTCCAGGCTTTGAGGCGGATGGTGAGTTCTTGGACGAGGTCGGGCTTTTGTGAGGCGAGGTTATGACTCTCGCCGGTGTCTGTGGAGAGGTCGTAAAGCTCGACCTCGCCACGAGCACGGTGCGGGATGTGGAGCTTCCAGTTTTGCCAGCGCATGGCGGGATCGGCTTTCTCGGAGTTCACTTTCCAAAACAGTGGCTGAGTGCGGACATGGATGCCGCCGAGGAGGGCTGCGGAGACGTTTTCGCCATCGAAGTCAGTCGCGTCGATAGTCACGCCGGTGATGGCGCACAGAGTCGGCAGCCAATCAGTGCCGCTAATCACGGATTGGGTGTCCACGCGGCCTGCGGGCACTTTTCCCGGCCAGCGAACGATGAATGGCACGCGCACGCCGCCTTCGTAGTCGCCGTGTTTTCCGCCACGGACCTCGGAACCTGCGTAACCGAGCAGATGATGCGCGAGTCGGGCCTTTTCGGGAGAAAGCGGCTTCTTGGCGGCATTCGCCGCAGTCCGCTCGCGCAGCACGTCCTGCGGCGATGAGGGGCCTTGATCGCTGTTGAAGACAACGAGGGTGTTTTCAGTGAGTTTGAGTTCATCGAGCTTTGCCAGCAGACGGCCGATGTCCTGATCCATGGAGAAAGCCTCGCCGAGGAAGCGCCGCATGGAGTCATCCACATCGCCGCCGTGTTTTCGCACGGTGGCAAACTTCTCGCGTTGGTAGGCGGAGAAGTCGGCGTCCGTCACCTTCAGGCTGGCGAATTCATCCACAAAGCGCTGCTGCGGCTGGATGGGATGATGCGTGATGTGGCCCCACACATTCATGTAGAAGGGCACGTCCTTGTGCTTCTCCAGAAAGGCGATGGCGTTGTCATAGACTCGCGTGTCCTTGCCTCCATCGACCGGCTTTGGGGCCACATTTTCCTCATCGGAGCCGATCACGTCGATGCCATACGTTCCCGGCGTCATGACGGGCCCGATGTGCCATTTGCCAAAGTGGCCCGTGGCATAGCCAGCCTTCTTCATCAGCTCCGTGACCGTGACACGATCCCCAAAGCCAAAGCTGGCCGGATACTTCGCAAAGGTCGCCGGACGTTTGCCTGTCATGAGTCCCGTGCGAGCCGGGCAGCAGGTCACACCGTTGGCGTAGAACTGCGTGAACCGCGTCCCCTCCCGCGCGAGGCGGTCGATGTTCGGCGTCTTCGCATACGGATGCCCGTAGCAAGCCGGATCACCCCAGCCGTAGTCGTCCGCGAGGATGAAGATGATGTTCGGCCTCGATGCCGCACTCAGCGAACTGACGAAGCAAAGCGAAAGGAGGCAAAGCAGGCGAATCATGGATGTGCTGAACGCGGAGACTGCGCTCGGCTTTCGGGCTTCCTCTTTCCTCCAGACGCTGGGAACGCCAAAGTGAAGCACAAACATCTCGAGAAACGCGTATGGATTGACTACTTCATGCGAATTCTGCTCTTCTTTGCCCTCACGACGGCTCTCCACGCCGCGAAGCCCTTCGTGCCAAACCTCGGCCCGGATCTGCCGGCCATCACGGTCACGTGCGGCGACGTATCGCTGCTACTGCGGCAGACCACGCAGTGGACGCCGGGGCGAATCGACTTTCGCGGCCAGGCGATGACCACCGAGCGCAGCGCCTACGGCTCGGTGTTTTCGTTTCCTGACTGTGGCTTCATCGGCACGGCGCATCTCGAAAACGAGCCGGAGCCGCTCAAATCACTCGCCTTCATCCTTGATGGCAAAACGCTCGAAAAGCCCGAAGCCGTGCTGAAGGGCCAAACCTTCCGTTTCGAGCGCAAATCACGCGTTCGCGACTTCGAGCTCACCTGCATTGTCGAGCTGAAAAACAACCAACTCCACGAAACGACCACCGTGCGCACCGCGAAGGCCGTGCCGCTGAAACTCGTGTATCATTTCATGCACGCGTGGGCACCGAGCGTGTCCGCCTTCTGCGCCGGAACGAACGCTGAGTCTGCCAAAATGCTCTCCGGCCCTTTGAACGATGGCGATGACACCGCGCGGAAGTTTTTCATCAACCAACGCATCGATTGGATGGCCGTGTTTGAGCCGAAAAGCGGCCAGTTTGGTGTCTCGCGGCTGCTTTCCGCGCCTGAGTTCGGCGGGCACATCGCGACGATCTGGAACGTGCCGAATTCCTACCGCAAGTTTTACCTCAAATGCTTCAACAACGCCACCGTGCCCGCCGGCTTCGAAGGTGCCTGGCGCATGGTGACCGCGTTTGGAGCGAGCGATGCCGCAGGTTGGGAAAAGGCCGCTCGGGAGCTGGCGCAGGCGTTGAAGTGAGCCGCAGCTACTTCCGCCGCACTTCCTGCACATCGAGGGCGGTGAGCTTCCACTCGCCTTTCATGGGCTGGACGGTGAGTTTGGCTTTGTAGCCGTTGTAGCGTGGATGGGCATGGCCCCAGTGGCCCACGTTGCCGAGCACGCTCCAGGTGCATTCGGCGATGAAGCCGCCGCTCTCAGGGTGCGGGCTGACTTTGTCCACCGTGGCTTCAAAATCGGTGATGAGCACGCGGGTGCCCTCGCGGCCATCGAGGGTGAGAGCGGTGATGGTTTCGAGATAGAGCTTTCGCAGCAGCTCGCCATCCACGCTGCGGGCGAGCACATCATACACGCGGGACTCGATGCGATGATCAAAGGCTCGATAAACGTTTCGCAGCAGCGGTGAGACGATTTTCTGAGCCTCGACGTTTTGGGTAACGATCGGCGCGGACTCGCCTCGCTGGAGGGTGATGGTGAGTAGCTTGGAAAAGAGGACGAGGCCGAAGACCCACACCCCAAAGTAGGGAAGGCCGCCACCGGGCAGGCGGTAGTCGCGATGCCAGATCCACCAGTAGAAGGCGAGGCCGGCGATGATCCAGACGATGCCGCCCACCGGCACGCGGATGGGCTGGGCGGGATCAAAGGTGGGCACGGCGGCGAGCGGTGAGGGGCGCAGGCGGCCTTTGTTCATCCATTGGATGCGCTTGGTGACGCTGTTGGTGATGATCTTTTCGCTCTGCGTGCCGAAGAGCACCGTGACGGGCATTTCCTTGAGGTCATTGATCCAGCCTTTCCACATCACCTCGACCTGATCCGGCGTTTCATTCGTGGTGAACTGCCACACGAAGCCGAGCATGCATTGATCGAAAGCGAGCTCCTCTTTCTCCTGCATCGGGATGGTGGCTCCGGGTTTGCCTTTCACAAAGAAGGCAGCGGGCGGTGTGTAGGGCAGGCGGCTTTCGTTTGTCGTGAGCGAGCACCAATCCGCCGCGAGCTTTTCCGCATCGGTGATGATTTGAGCCTGTTTTTCGGGTGTCAAAGTCGGCGGCAGGTTGGTTTCATCTGGGGTGAGCCATTTGAAGACGGCCTGCATGTCGAATAGCGCCTCCACGCGGGTCTGATACGGCTCGACGTAGAGATAGATCTGCGCCACGCGGCCGGTGACGACCGCGCTCGCCTGCGGAGCGGATGGCACCGCCGCCGCGGCAGGGGGGGCGGAGGCCTCGGCGGGTTTGGTGGGCGCAGGCTGCGGCGTGTTGCTGAGATCGAAAGGCAGCGGCACGCGGTCGATTTGAACCTGGGCAACGGCTGCCGAGGCGAAGAGACACGCGATGGCGAGCATCACGAGGCTGCGGGAGCGTGGCAAAGGCAGATGGAGAGGCATGCGTGCGGAGATGAGCAGATGGATCACAGCGCCCAAGGCTTGCGCCACTCTTTGGAGAGCAGTTTCGATGCCGCCGCGTTGTCGGCGATCGTTTCGGTTTTCGGATCCCACTTCAGTGAGGTGCTGCCGCTGCGCAGGGCGATGTTCGCGAGATGGGAGATGCTGATGCTGCGGTGGCTGACCTCGATGGGTGTGGCGGTGGGCTTGCCGTCGTAGATGCAGGAGAGGAAGTTGTCCGTGTGGTCCTTGCTCTCGTAGAGGTGGATCTCGCCGTCGCGGGCTTTGTCTCGCAGGATGTCGGGGCTGCTGGCCTGGATCTTGCCGCGGTTCACGTAGATCCACTTGCCGCCTTCGCCTTCGAAGAAGACGCCGACGTGGTCGAAGGCCTTCGTGGAGCCTGTCTGGGCGTTTTGGGCCTCGACTTCGGGCATGAGCTTGGACTCGGGGCTGGCCACGTGCATGACGACCCCGCTTTCATACACGCACTCAAAGCTGAACTCCGTGGCGGTGTTGTAGAGCGCGTTCAGATCGAGCTTGCCGCTGATGTTTTTCATCTCCACCGGGCCGGTCAAATCGGTGCCCATGCCCCACTGCGCGATGTCGATGTGATGAGCGCCGAAATCGGTGATCATGCCGCCGGAGAAGTTGAAGTTGTGACGCCAGTTCAGCGGCAGCAGGGCAGGGCGGTAGTCCATCTGCTCCGCTGGGCCAAGCCACATCTCGTAGTCGAAATCTGCGGGCTCAGGCGCGGTGTTGATTTGATCGGCCATGCCGTTCCAGTTCTTGTGACCGCCGGGAAGGCCCACGCGGACTTTTTGCAGCTTGCCGATGCGGCCATTGCGCACCTGCTCGCAGGCGAGGCGGAAGTACACATCGCTGCGCTGCTGGCTGCCGGTTTGCCAGGTGACTCCGGCTTTCGCTACCTCATCGCTCATGAGGCGGCCTTCGGCGATGTTCAGCGCCAGCGGCTTCTGGCCGTAGATGTGCTTCCCTTTGCGGGCGGCATACACGGCCATGTAGGCATGCCAATGATCGGGCGTGGAAACTTGGACGGCGTCGAGATCCTCCTTCTCCATCATCTCGCGGAAGTCGGCGTAGGCGGTGCAGCCCTTCACGGGCTTGTGCTCGGCTTTGGAATACGATTCGTCGATGATTTTGCGGCCTGCCTCGCGTCCGCCGGTCTCTTTGCCATCGTAGCCGTAGTGGCCGTATTCCTTCATCGGGTCCGCCACAGCGATGACCTGACATTTGCCATTCGAGAGAAAGCTCGGCGTCCAGTCGCCCGCGATGGTGCCCCAGCCGATGGCGCCCACGGTGATGCGCTCTGAGGGAGCCGGGCGGCCCGGCTTTCCAAACACCGAGGAAGGCACGATCATCGGAAAACCGAGTGCGGCGGCGCTTTGAGCAAAGAAACGACGGCGGGAGGAGGTGGGGACGCGGTGGAGCATGGCGAAAGGAAGACGTTTTATAGCGGGGGCCTCCGAGAAAGGGAAGAACTGAAAACTGAAAATGGCGTTCCCGAAGCCTCCGCGCCATGCTGCGAGCCTCCCCTGCATGCTACTGACCGATCTCGACAACGCCATCGCCCGCACCCAGGCTCATTTGTTGAGCCTGCGGAACGCCAAAGGCCACTGGGAGGGCGAACTGAGCTCCAGCGCCCTCTCCACCGCCACGGCCATCGTGGCGCTGAAACTCGTCGATGCCGCAAAGCACGCCGATTTCATCGAAAAAGGCGCGGCATGGCTCCGCCAGCACCAAAACACCGACGGCGGCTGGGGCGACACGACCATCAGCAAAAGCAATCTCTCCACCACGCTGCTGTGCTGGAGTGCGCTGCATCTGGGAGAGCGGGCGCCCTCGTCCGCCATCCGCTCCGCGAGCGATTGGATCACAGCTCAGACTGGCACGCTCGATCCCAAAGACATCGCGAAGGCCGTCATCGCCCGCTACGGCAAGGACAAGACCTTCAGCGTGCCCATTTTGATGCTCTGCTCGCTCTGCGGCACGCTCGGCGAGAAACCGTGGCGACACGTCATCGCGCTGCCGTTTGAGCTCGCGGCGCTGCCGCGGACGTGGTTCGGAGCCATCGGGCTGCCGGTGGTGAGTTATGCGCTGCCCGCGCTCATCGCCATCGGGCATATCCGCTTTCAAAAAGAACCTCCCGCGTGGTGGAATCCCCTCCGCTGGCTCCGGGCGCTCGCCTGGAAACGTGTGCGGCCGATGCTCCAAACGCTGCAGCCTTCCAGCGGCGGCTATTTGGAGGCCACACCACTCACCAGTTTCGTCACCATGGCCCTCGCCGGTGCCGGTGATCTCGATCATCCCTGCCTGCCTCTCGCCGTCGCCTTCCTCCGCCGCAGCATGCGCGACGATGGTAGTTGGCCCATCGACACGAATCTCGCCACCTGGGGCACGACGCTCGCCGTGCGGGCTTGTCGTTCGGGGTTCGCTTCGCGGCTTCGCAGCAGCCCGTCCGAGTCTGAATTCGACGGGCTAAAGCCCGAACTACGTACTTGGCTCCTCGCCCAACAATACCGCGACATTCATCCCTTCACCAACGCCGCCCCCGGCGGCTGGGCCTGGACCGATCTCCCCGGCGGCGTGCCCGATGCCGATGACACGTCGAGTGCGCTCATCGCTCTCCATCAACTTTTCGCGCCGGAGTTTCGACATTCGTCATTCGACATTCGTCATTCCGCGTCAGCGGGCATACGCTGGCTTCTCGACCTCCAAAACCGAGACGGCGGCATGCCGACCTTTTGTCGCGGCTGGGGGGCCTTGCCTTTTGATCGCTCCACGCCCGAAATCACCGCCCACGCCCTCCTCGCGTGGTGGACGTGGAAGGCCGAACTGCCCCCAGACCTCCAAAACCGCATCGAAACCGCCACCCGCCGCGCTTTGACCTACTTGGCAAAAGACCAAGCCTCTGACGGCTCTTGGCTCCCGCTATGGTTCGGCAACGAGCACACCTCCGACGAGATGAACCCCGTTTACGGCACCGCCCAGGTGCTGAATCACCTTTGCGGCAGCGATGCGCTTTCCGCCCAAGCCGAGGCTTTGATCGAAAACGGCCGTAAATTCCTCCAAACCGCCCAAAAGCCCGACGGCTCCTTCGGTGGCGATCCCGCCAGCCCTGCGAGCCTCGAAGAATCCGCCGTCGCGCTCCACGCGCTCTCGCATGACAGGAGTGCGGACGCCCTCGTCCGCCTTCAAAAAGCCGCAGATTGGCTTCTCGAAGCTATGCGCCACGGCACCCACTTCCCCAGTGCCCCCATCGGCCTCTACTTCGCCCGGTTGTGGTATCACGAGCGGCTTTACCCCGTGATTTGGACCCTCCAGGCCCTTAAATCAGCCCGGCAGCGCCTTTCCGAGGCGGTGTGATCCGTCAGATCGGACCGATCCGTCCGATCTTCCCGAAAAAACTCTGCCCCCTCTGCTCCTCGGCCCCTCTGCGGCCAACCCGAGCTTCCCCAAAGCCCTTGGCTCATCTTCCTCCTTGCTTTAGAATCATTCCAATTCTAAAGCCAAATTCGTCATGACACCCTCTGCCACCTCCCCCCGTGCCCCTTCGAAGCCTACCGGCCTCGAGTGCCGCATGGCCGTCCTTGGGGCCGATGTGCGCCTCACGCCCCACCGTCGCGAGGTCTTCGACGTCCTGGCGGGCTCGACGGACCACCCCACCGCCTACGACATCCTCGACCGGGTCAAAAGCCGCTCCCCCGGCATCTCCTTGGCCACGGTTTACAACTGCCTCGAGCACCTCACCTCCGCCGGACTCATCAAGCAGGTCCACCTCGAGCGCGGCCAGTCCCGCTACTGCGCCAACCTCCACGAGCACGTCCATTTCCACTGCGAAACCTGCGGCAAGGTCATCGACGCCCATCCGGCCACCGATTTCGACCCCGCCAAGTTCTGGAACCTCCCCAAAGGCACCCGCGTCACCCGCACCGACCTCGCCATCCACGGCACCTGCGATGCCTGTGCCCAGAAGGATTTATGATTTACGATTTATGATTCTTGATTTGCCCAAACCAAGAATCGCCATCGCCGCCCCTCCCCAAATCAAAAATCAAAAATCAAAAATCATCACTCATAAATCGATCCCCCAAAAAGCCCCCGACATGTCTCTCGTCATCAACAATCTACACGCCCAAATCCCCGGCCGCGAAATCCTCAAAGGCCTGAACCTCACCATCAACCCCGGTGAAGTCCACGCCATCATGGGCCCGAACGGCAGTGGCAAAAGCACGCTGAGCAAGGTCCTCTGTGGCCACGAAGACTACGAAGTCACCAGCGGCGAGGTCCTCCTCGATGGCGAAAACATCCTCGACATGGCTGTCGATGCCCGCAGCCGCGCCGGGCTCTTTTTGGCTTTCCAGTATCCGCACGAGATTCCCGGCGTCAGCAACGCCAACTTCCTCCGCGCCGCGCTGAAAGCCCGCCTGCCGAAGGGTGAGGACATCGACGCCGTGAAGTTCTACAAACAGCTCTATGCCCGCATGGACCAGCTCGAGATGGACCGCAGCTTCACCAGCCGCAGCGTGAATGAAGGCTTCTCCGGCGGTGAAAAGAAGCGCAACGAGATCCTCCAGCTCATGATGCTGGAGCCGAAATACGCCATCCTCGACGAAACCGATTCCGGCCTCGACATCGACGCCCTCAAGATCGTCTCCCGCGGCGTGAACGCCATGCGCAGCGAGAACCGCGGCTTCCTCGTCATCACCCACTACCAGCGTCTGCTGAACTACATCCAGCCCGACATCGTCCACGTCCTCAAAGACGGCCGCATCGTCAAAACCGGCGGCAAAGAGCTCTCCCTCGAACTCGAAGAACGCGGCTACGACTGGGTCCATGAGGAGCCTTTGGCTGCTGCGGCTTAACTGAAACGATGAACGAAGAGATTACAGTCAAAGCAACCTTTGATGCCCCGACGATGCTTGGCGGGCACAAATGGTATCTGCGTCATGCTTTCGGTCGTCGTTGGACCTTTTGGTTGGCAGTAGGCTTAGTCGTGGTTTCGGCTGTCCCAGACCTTCTTCGAGGCGGCAAGTTTCAAACATGCTGGCAGCTTTGGGCTCTGCTAGGCTTGCTCATCTATCTTCCAGCCGTCCGATGGCTTGCGAAGCGCATTTATGTTCGTGAGCTTCGTTCATCTCCATCATACGGCCAGGAGGTCAGCTATGTCTTTGATCAAGACGGGATGCAGGCATCCCTCTCGTCTGGTCAGGCTCGTTTTAACTGGGAACACTTCAAAGAAAGCGTCAGCACGCCAGATGGCGCACTGATTTACTCCGCGAAGCGAGCCTTTAACTGGCTCCCCAAGACCGCCTTCACCTCTGAGGCCGACTACAACCGCTTCCTCGACCTCCTCGCGGCCAAAACCAAGCACACGAAGCTCGGTTAACCCAACATGATCGCCTCGTGAAATCTCCTCTCCAACTGGATAGCCTCATCCACACCCTGCGTGGCCAGAAAGTCATGCTCGATGCGGATCTGGCCGCACTCTATGGAGTCAGCACCAAGGCATTCAACCAAGCCATCAAGCGCAACGCCGACCGCTTTCCCGCCGACTTCCGCTTTCAGCTCACCTCTGAGGAGCATGAATCTCTAAGGTCACAAATTGTGACCTTAGAAACCGCCGAAGAAACCAACCGGTCACAAATTGTGACCGGTTCTTCAGGACGAGGACGACACAGCAAATACCTTCCGTGGGCATTCACCGAGCACGGAACCATCATGGCTGCCACCATCTTGAACAGCCCCACGGCTGCTGCCATGAGCGTCTTCATCGTCCGTGCCTTCGTACAGATGCGTGAGCAACTCATGACCAATGCCGAGGTGCTCAAGCGACTTGCTGAGATCGACAAAACACTCCTCAAACACGACCGAAGTCTGCAAATCCTCTGGCAAGAGCTGCAACCCCTCCTCCAGCCCCCAGCTTCCCCACCACGCCGTCCTATCGGCTTTCACCCGTGAAGCTTCCCCCGAGCGCTAAGTGCCCCCATCTTGGAACCTGAAACTTTAAACTTTAAACCCGAAACTCCCCTTATGGTCATCGCCCCAGAAACCACCCTCGAACCCGAAGTGACCGCCGCAGCGTCGGACATCTCCGACATCCGCGTCGATAGCGTCGGCGACTTCACCTTCCCCGAGCGCAACAAGTTCGACTCCGGCTTCGGCATCACGTCGAAGACCGTCGATTACATCAGCGACGTGAAGGGCGATCCCGATTGGATCCGCGAGTTCCGTCACAAGGCGCTCAAAGTCTTCCAGGACAAGCCCATGCCCACGCATTGGGCCACGAAGGACCTGGAGAACATCCACTTCGACGAATTCCGCTACTACCTCAGCGACGGCCAGAAGCCGAAGCGCTCCTGGGACGAGGTGCCCGAGGACGTCAAGAAGACCTTCGATCGCCTCGGCATTCCTGAGCAGGAACGCAAATTCCTCGCCGGTGTCGAAGCGCAGTATGACAGCGAAGCCGCCTACTCGAACATCAAAGCCGCCGTCGAGGAGCAGGGCGTCATCTTCGTCAACAGCACCGAAGGCCTGCACAAACACCCCGAGATCTTCAAGAAGTGGTTCGGCAAGGTCATCCCGACTGGCGACAACAAATTCTCCGCGCTCAACAGCGCCGTCTTCAGCGGTGGCTCGTTCATCTATGTGCCGCCCGGCGTGAAGGTGAAGCACCCGCTGCAGGCCTACTTCCGCATCAACAGCGAGCAGTTTGGCCAGTTCGAGCGCACGCTCATCATCGCCGATGAAGGCGCGGAAGTGATGTACATGGAAGGCTGCACCGCGCCGAAGTTTGAGACCGCCACGCTGCACAGCGCCGTCGTCGAACTCGTCGCCATGAAAGGCGCGAAGATCCAGTATGTCACCGTGCAGAACTGGAGCAGCAACGTCTTCAACCTCGTCACCAAGCGCGGCATCGCGCACGAAGACGCCGAAGTGCGCTGGATCGACTGCAACATCGGCAGCCGCCTCACCATGAAATACCCCGGCGTCATCATGAAGGGCAAACGCGCCCGTGGCGAAGTCATCAGCATCGCTTTGGCCAACAGCGGCCAGCATCAGGACACCGGCGCGAAGATGGTCCACGCCGCCGATGACACCACCAGCAACGTCATCAGCAAATCCATCTCCATCGGCCAGGGCCGCAGCACCTATCGCGGCCTCGTCCACATCCCGAAGCACCTCAAAGGCTGCAAAAACAACACCGAGTGCGACGCCTTGCTCATCAACAGCAACAGCCACACCGACACCTACCCCGCCATCAGCGTCCGCGGCAACCAACACAGCACCCAGCACGAAGCCAGCGTCAGCCAAGTTAGCGCCGATCAAATCTTCTACCTCATGCAACGCGGCCTCACCGAAGCCGAAGCCATGAGTTTGAGCGTGAATGGCTTTATCAACGACCTCGTGAAGGAATTCCCCATGGAATACAGCGTCGAGCTGAAGCGGCTCATCGATCTGGAGATGGAGGGAAGCGTGGGCTAGCCGCAGGTGCGGAATGACGAAACCAGAATGACGAAGGCCGAACAGATGCATTTCGCTCATGAGCTGTCGCATCACGCGCCAGCGTCGTGGAGTGCGGTGGCAGAGATGCGAGGGCGAAGCCTCGCATCGTCGACACCGCTTTCGAGCGTCGTCTGGCTCTCGTCAGCTCTCCTCGCCATCGCAAAGCGGTGTCGCGCTTCGCTTCCCACGCGCAGTCCAAAACGCTCTCGCGCCTTCGTCCGCCGCACCAGCTCATTCCGCCCTTCGGACTTCGTCATTCATTCGTCCTTCTGAATTCGCCATTCGTCATTTTCCACATGCCCTCCGACACATCCACCGGCCTCCTCTCCATCGCACCAGCTCGCAGCACTTCCACGCCTGCCTGGTTCACCACGCGCTCCAACGCCGCATGGACCGAATTCCAGTCTCTACCGCTTCCCGGCCTTAAAGACGAAAACTGGCGCTACTCGAACGCGAAGAAGATCGAACTCGCCGACCACGCTCCAGCCAAAACACCGACCGCCGAGCAGTCGAAAGCAGCGCTCGCAGCCACCGAGGGCCTCAAAGAACGCGCCGCACGCTTTGTCTTCGTGAATGACACGCTCGTCGAGTCCGACACGAACGGCCTGCCAGCCGGTGTCGTGTGCGTGAGCTTCGAGGAAGCCCTCCAATCGCACGAAGCCGCCCTGCAGCAGCACTTCATGAAGGGCGAACAAGCTCTGGGCTCGAATAAATTCGCCGCGCTGCATCTCGCGCATGTCAGAGCGGGCACCGTCGTCATCGTGCCGAAAAATGTCGTCATCGAAAAGCCGGTCGAAATCTTCCACTGGGTCGTCGGCGACCACGCCGCCATCTTCCCGCACACACTCGTCGTCACCGGCGACCACGCGCAGGTCAGCGTCGTCGATCATTACCGCAGTCTTGAAGGCGAAGGCGGCCTCAGCATCGCCATCGCCGATCTCGTCGGCGGCAGCGGCAGCCAGATCACCTACGCCGCCTGCCAGGAGCTGGCCGATGACGCCCAGGCGCTGCATCTTTCCAGCATTACCGCCGGACGCGATGCCAGCGTGAAAAGCTTCCAGGTGCAGCTCGGCGCCGCCTTCAGCCGCAGCGAGAGCGTGAGCGATCTTGTCGGCCAAGGTGCTCGCAGCGACATGCTCAGCGTCAGTTTGCCCATCGGCGAGCAGATCGTCGATCAGCGCACACTTCAGCGTCACAAAGCCCCGCACGCCACTAGCGACCTGCTCTACAAAAACGCCCTCTACGGCCAGTCCCGCAGTATTTTCAGCGGCCTGATCATCGTCGATGAAGGCGCGCACTACACCGACGCCTACCAGACCTGCCGCAACCTGCTCAACAGCAACGAAGCCGAAGCCACCAGCCTCCCCGGCCTCGAAATCAACGCCGACCAGGTCAAATGCAGCCACGGAGCCACCAGCGGCCCCATCAGCGACGAAGAACTCTTCTACCTCAAAGCCCGCGGCATCAGCGACAGCGAAAGCCGCAAGCTCATCATCGAAGGCTTCCTCGCCGGCGTGGTGGAACGCTTCGGCAACAGCGAACTCCTCGACACCCTCGTCGCCCGCATCGACGAGAAGCTGGAGCGGGCGGTTTAGCCCTGGCTACGCATTCGAAGGGTGCGGAAAGTGGAACAGGTTTGCACCCTGTTCATTCAGTTCAAAGTGTGGTTTAAGAATCTGCTGCCAGCATCATCCTGAGGTGTTATGAACGGATTTGGAGCACTTGTACTCGTCTCTCTCCGTCGGCACAGGTTACAAACCTGTGCCACTTTCTCTACCGGAGCTTTTGACCGCATGGTCACTTCTCAGGCCAGGGCGGGAATCACGCCGATGGAAGAATCCACTGGGCAGTCATGCATGTTGGGCGTGAGTCGTTCCCACATCTGCCTCACCGCACGGGCGAGCAACTGCACATCGCCACGAGCATCGTGGCGTTTCACGCCTTCGCTGGATAGCCCTAGACGTGCTAGCACCGCATCGAGGCCGTGACCACCGCGTCCGCCCCAGATCTTCCGCGAAAAATCCCTGGAATCGAGCGCGCTTGTCTCGCGGACGGGCATGCCGAGCCGTTTGCAGTTTTCCGCGATGAATCGCATGTCAAAACGCAGGCCGTTGTGGGCGATGAGCGTCGCATTGGGGCCCACAAACTCCGAAAAACGCGTCAACACATCACGAGGCAAGGGCGCATCGGCCACTTCGGCCTGGGTGATACCCGTGAGCTTCGTGATGAAGGACGGAATGCAATGTTCGGGGCGCACATAACTGTCGAAAAGCTCCCCCTTGTCCCATTCGCCGTTCTTCACTTTGACCGCCGCGATCTGGATGATCTGATGGAGGCAAGGTCGTAACCCGGTGGTTTCAAGGTCGAAGATGATAAGGGTCACCTTGTGACGTGCGGCTGCCTGCGGATGAAAGCAAGGCTTTAAACGTAAACACGCGGCACGCGTGCGTGGATGTTTGTGAGCACCTCATACGGGATGGTGCCGGCCCAATCGGCCACGTCTTGGGCGGAAATGCCATCGCCGATGAGCGTGACGGGGTCGCCGTTGTAGGCGGTGCCCCATTCGAGATTCACCATGAACTGGTCCATGCACACGCGGCCGACAATCGGGTGCCGCTGGCCGCGAATGACGACCTGACCGCGATTCGACAGCGCACGGAAATAGCCATCGCCATAGCCGACGGGCACGGTGACGACGCGCACGGCATGATCGGACTGCCATGTGCCGCCGTAGCTGACTGCGTTGCCGGGCTGCACGACTTTGAAGTACACGACCTCGGATTTCCAACTCAGCGCAGGTTTCACGGCGATGCTTTGCGTCACTTCAGGCGAAGGATAAACGCCGTAGAGCATGATGCCGGGCCGGACGAGGTCGAGATGGCTCTCAGGGAGCTGCAAAATGCCGCCGGAGTTCGCGATGTGGCGCTGCGGCGGCTTCAGGCCGTGCTTCGGGTAAAACTCGAGCACCTCCAAAAATCTCGCGAGCTGCTCCTTCGCACTGGATAGGTCTTCCGCGTCCGAATTGGCAAAGTGGGAGTAAATCCCGGCGATCTCGATGTTTTGGAAGGTGAGGCTGGCCTCCAGCAATTTCTCCGCGCTATACCAATGCACGCCGATGCGCTCCATGCCGGTGTCGATCTTTAAATGCACCAGGGCTTTCTTTTTCGCGGCTGCGGCCGCGTCGTCGATCTGGCGCATCTTGTCGATGGAGGAGGCCGCCATCATCAAATCATGCTCGATAAACTGCGGGATCTGCCGTGCCACCACGCCACCGAAGACGAGAATGGGCTGCGTGATGCCCGCACGACGCAAAACGACAGCTTCTTCGAGCAAGGCCACGCCAAAGCATGTCGCGCCATGCGCCGCGAGATGCTGGGAGACCTCGACAATGCCATGGCCATAGGCATTTGCCTTTACCACCGGCATCACCTCCGCCGCGCCGACATGCGTCCGGATCGCGTCAAAATTCTGCGCGAGGGTGCTGAGGCTGACTTCGACGTGGGTGGGACGGATGGCTTCCATGCTCTCTCATCCAACTTGGCGTGCCGATGGGCTGTCGGCATCCCTTTTTCGTTCAATGAGCTCGATTCGGTGGCCTTCGGGATCGTCAACCACGGCCCGCATGCCCCACTCGCTGACTTTCGGCTCGGACACCACCTTCGCCCCTGCCTTGATGAGAGCCTGAAATGCTTTATCCACGGAACCAACGCCGAAGCCCAGGCGCGTTGAGGTCGTTGGGAGCTCCCCCGCCTTTTGCGGATAGATTTCGAACACGACGCCATGATCCAGATCAGCGGAGAAATGCTTCGGCCCTTCACCGTGGCGATGTTTCACGAAGGTCATGCCTAGCTGTGCATAGAACGCAGCCAGAGTGTCGGGTTGGACCGATCGGAGAACGATGAGCGAAAGGCAGGTTGCTTCCATGGAGAGGCGACGAATCGTCAGCGCTCCAGATCAATCCAGCACCGCCTTCAACTTTGCGGCGATCTCTGCGAAGGCCTCGTCGCTCAGCGCCGGTGTCGCGGCGGCTGACATCGGTAGTCCTTCCTCCGGCAGCGTGATCCAGGAGCGGCAGCCGCCGTAGCTTTTGGCATAGGGGAAGTGCCAGCGCTGCGGGAGCTTGTAGGCACGCACGAGGGCGACGTGGAGACAGCTTTCGTCATCGTAAACGAAGCGTTCTTTGACGACATCTTCATTCCAGATGTGCAGCGGGGCCAAGGCGGCGACTTTGTCCCAATCGGTGACTTTCCACACCTGCTCGAGGGTGGCGCAGCCGTCGATGTCCACGGTCTGGCGTTCTTCTTCGGGTGGAAAGGCACGCTGGGTGTTCTCCGGCGTCCAGCTCAGGTCGGCGGCCTGATTGTGGAACCAGGTCGGAAACAGGAAGAACTCGCGATGCTTCCATTGAAAGCCGCCGCGGCCCTCGTGGATGCCGCCTTTGCGCAGGATGATGCTCAGCCTGCCCTGAGTCAGGGCATCGCAAACGAAGGACCATTCTTTGAAACCGGTGGGGGCGGGGAATTGAGGCATCGGTGCGGATACAATGCCGTCACAGCCCGTGCAAGTGCTGGCAAGGCTCCGAAAGTGCGCCATCCTCGGCCTCGTTTGGCTTTCGCATGATGAAAACGCTCCTCCTTCTTTTTCTCGGCCTCATCGCCGTCCCGGCGCGGGCGGATTTGTCCACGCATGCGTTCTTCAAGCACTTCGTCGGCACCTGGAAGGCGGCGGGGGAGCTCAAGGGCGAGAACAACAACCTCGTGACCATCACCGAAGAGTGGACGGGCAAGGCGGACGGCGAGAACAGCTTCCTCATCGAGGGCACGCGCACGATGAATAGCGACACGCAGGCCTTTAAATGGACGATCACGCACAACGCGGGCACGGACATGTTTGATGCCATTTTGAGCGGCGCGGATGGTTCGCAGACGATTCGCTTTGAAGGCAATGTTTCGACCGTGAACCTCACACTGGAGCTGAAAGCGATCACCGGCAGCGGAAGCAGCAGCATCACCGTGCTCGATTCGCTGCAAGGTGAGGCAAAAGACGTGATCGAGAGCAAAGTGACCTTCACCGGCGACGCGGGTCAGACGACGCTGGAAGGGACGATCAAACACGAAAAGCAAAAAGCGCTGTGAACATCACCAACTGGGATCAAGCCTACCAAGAGAATTTCACGCCGTGGGACAAGGGGCAGCCTTCGCCTCCGCTGGTGGTGTTTTTGGAGCGTCATGAGCTTCACGGTCGCGTTCTGGTGCCGGGATGCGGTGTGGGGCATGATGTGGCGTTTTTGGTGTCGCGGGGTGTCGATGCGCACGGCTTGGATATTGCGCCGACGGCGATCGAGCGGGCGAAAGCGCGGTATCCCGAACTAGCGGAGCGGTTTGTGCTGGGGGACTTGTTTGAGACGAAAGGCGAGTTTGATGCGGTGGTGGAGCACACGTGTTTGTGTGCGTTGCCGCCGGAGTGGCGTGAAAAGTATCGCGAGGCTGTGGCGTCGCTGTTGAGGCCGAGTGGCAGTCTCATCGGCGTTTTTTTCATCAATCCGGAAATGGACCCGGGCGAAAGCGGGCCGCCGTTTGGCATCTCGGAGGCGGAGTTGAAGGCGCTGATGGCTCCGCGGTTTGAACTGATCGAGAGTTATGTGCCTGAGGCGGCTTATCCGGGGCGCGAAGGGCGGGAGATGGTGGGCGTGTTCGAGCGGAGCAAGTCGCCAGAATGAATCAAGTAGGACGACTGTGGCGATAGCCCGGTCGTCTTTGCCTGGCCTGCGAGGCTAGAAATCGGGCGGGCTTACGCCACACCCGATCTGCATTTGATTGGCACCGCATGTGGACTCACTTCGCTTTGAAGCCCGGCTTCACGATGTCGCGCATGCCGCTGGCGATGATGTTTTCGATGCCGGACCCGAAGCGGGTGGGGCGGGCGTAGTAAATCATCGCGCCGCCGCCTTCATAGCCACCTTCTTCCCACACGCGTTGGGAGGGAATGTAACAGGGCACATCGTTGGTGTAGCTGTTCACCCAGATTCGGGCGGGATCGTATTCTTTTTTGAAGCGCAGGCTGTAGTCCACGACGACCTCGCCGGGGAGATTGAGGGTGAGGAGGTCGTCGCCGTAATGCCAGGCCTGGAGCAGGTAGGGCAGGGCGGGCGGGATATTTTCGCCGCGTTCGAGCATGGCGAGGTGTTTTTGGGCGTGGTAGGCGGTGTACTTGTTTTTGTCGGTGCTGCGGGCCTTCCATTCCTCGGGTGTGGGTAGTCTGTCGAAGGGGAGGATGACTTCCTTCGTGGCGCAAGCGAGCGGGCCCCGCACGGGCTTCATGGGTTCGTTGATGAGGCGGACGATTTCTTTTGCCAAGGCGACGCCGTGATCCAATACGAAGCGCATCTCGCGGCGTGGATATGGATTCTGATCCGCGCCGCAGCCGATGGCGATGAGGGCGACGCTGCCGGGGAAGCGTAACTCAAGTTCCTGATGAGTGATGCCTGCCCAGTCACCGTGGATCTCATTGATGCCGAGCGTGGTGCAGTGGCAGGCATAGCTGGCGTGTGTGGCGATCAATTTGGAGCCGTCAGCGCTTTTCACCCGTAGGACGGGTACCGCACGATCGACGGGGCCGTTGAAGTTGGGCGCATTTTGAAGGCCGGCCTCAGTTGGGAGGCGCCGATTCAGGCCGAAGAAGGCTTTGCCGACCGACCAATCGAGTCGTGCGGGCTCCATTTTCTCCCGCGCCTTGGTGATGGCTTCGACGATCCACTTGGTGAGGTCCTCGGTGTAGCGGTCCACGCGGCTTTGCTCATCGGCGCTGAGGTCTTTGCCGAAGAGAAACGGCAGCAGGCCTTTGAGCATCGGGGCGCAGTGCGTGTGCGTGGAGTGCAGGGAGAAACGCTCATCAGCGATCGGCTTCCCCGTGGCGGCGAGGCGATTCAAAACATCTGCACGGAGGGCGGCAGGCACGCCGCAGTTATCCACGGTGACGATGCAGGCGGGCGCTTCATCGGCCCACTGCATGACGAGGGCGTTTGCATGCAGGCGCTGCGCGACTTTTTCAAACTCAGTGGTGCGACTTCCGTAACCGCTAAGGCGGACGGGGTAGTCGGGCGTGATGTCAATGTCAGCCGCACCAGCCCGCCAGCCGGGAAGATCGGCGGCGGAAAGGGTGACTGCCATGCAGCAGAGAAACGAGAGGAATATCCTGAGCATGAAAAACATCATGCTCAGGTTTCACCGTGACTGGCAAGAGGCTAAATCTGAACTGCTAAATGTAATGCCAAACACTACACGTTCGCGTTCGTCCAGTCGATGGCCGCACGGCAGATCTCCCAGAAGGAGCCATGCTCCAGGCTGGCACCGCCGACGAGGGCTCCGTCCACGTCCGGCATGGCGATGAGTTCGGCCATGTTGTTGGGCTTCACGCTGCCGCCGTATTGGATGCGGATTTTGATGGCCACATCGGCTCCGAACATGTCGCCGAGCACCTTGCGGCAGAAAGCGTGGGCGTCCTGCGCCTGCTGGGAAGTGGCGGTGCGGCCAGTTCCGATGGCCCACACGGGCTCATAGGCGATCACGATGTCCGTGATGCGGCGTGGGCCGACTTCGGCCAAAGATTCACGGAGCTGACTTTCGAGCACTTGCTCGATCTTGCCGCCGTCGCGTTCTTCGAGCGTCTCGCCGATGCAAAGGATCGGGTGGAGGCGGGCTTCGAGAGCGGCGAGGACCTTGGCATTTACGACGGCGTTCGTTTCGCCGTAAAGGCTGCGGCGCTCGCTGTGACCGAGGATGACGTGTTTGCAGCCGCATTCTTTGACCATGCGGGCGCTGATCTCACCCGTGAAGGCTCCGGCAGGCGCAGCGCTCATGTTTTGCGCGGCGAGCTCGACGCTCTGCTCACGGGCGTTTTGCAGCGCGGTCATGGAGCGCTCCAGGCTCACGAACGGCGGCGAAACGACGATCTGGATGGGGCACTTGTCCGGCACGAGGCGGGCGAAGGAGCGGAGAAAGTCATCGGACTCCTGCGGAGTCATGTGCATTTTCCAATTGGCGGCGATGATGGGTTTGCGGAAGTGAGCGATGGGCATGGTTTTTGAAAAGTCGAATGTTGGAATGGCGAAGGACGAATTACTTGTCTTTGAGGCAAGCAACGCCGGGGAGGATTTTGCCTTCGAGGAGTTCGAGGCTCGCGCCGCCGCCGGTGGAGATGAAGGTCATTTTGTCGCCGAGCTTGGCTTTCTTGACGGCCTTCACGCTGTCGCCGCCGCCGATGATGTTTTTGGCGCCCGCATTGGCTGCCATGGCCTCGGCGATGTCGAAGGTGCCTTTGGAGGCCTCTTTGATCTCGAACACGCCCATCGGGCCGTTCCAGATGACGGTCTTCGCCTTGGAAATTTCTTCCGCGAAGAGCTTCACGGACTCAGGGCCGATATCGACACCTTCCCAGCCGTCCGGAATGCTTTCGTTCACGCCGGTGAACTTCGTCGTGCCGAGCTTCTTCGCGTCGAAATCGAAGGCGTCGGTGATCATGGCATCGACGGGGATGAGGATCTTCACGCCACGCTCCTTGGCTTTGTCGAGAGCGGCCTGCGCGATGGGTTCCCACTCGGGTTTGTAGAGGCTTTTGCCGATGGAGATGCCCTGGACGAGCTTGCGGAAGGTGTAAGCCATGCCGCCGCCGATGATGATGGTGTTCGCCTTTTCGAGCAGGCGATTGATGACGCCGATCTTGTCGCTGACCTTCGCGCCGCCAAGGATGACGACGAACGGACGATCCGGATTTTCGAGCTCGTCATTGAGCCAGGTGAGCTCCTTTTCCATCAGCAGGCCCGAAACGGCCGGCAGGTAATCCGCGATGCCCGCCGTGGAGCTGTGCGCACGATGTGCGGAGCCAAACGCATCATTCACAAAGACCTCGGCGAGGTCAGCCATGCCCTTCGCGAGCGTGGCGTCGTTTTTCTCTTCACCAGCGTGGAAGCGGGTGTTTTCGAGCAACAGCACATCGCCATTGCCGAGCGCAAGCGCCTTGGTCTTCGCCTCGTCGCCGACGCAATCGCTCGCAAAGGCCACTGGCTTGCCGATCAGGGCGCTGAGTGCCGGAGCGACCGGGGCGAGGGACTGCTTCGGATCACGCTGGCCTTTCGGGCGGCCGAGATGGCTGGCCAAAATGATGCGGGCACCCTTTTCGATCAGGAACTTGATGGTCGGCAGCGTCTCCTGGATGCGAGTGTCATCCGTGATCACCATCTGGCCGTCTTTTTCCTCCAGCGGCACGTTGAAATCGACGCGCACAAAGACGCGTTTTCCGGCAAGGTCGAGGTCACGAATGGTCTGCTTAGGCATGGGCTTTTGGGGTTAGGGGGCGGGATGTCTAGCACAGGGCGTGCTCGATGCGCATCGAATTTTTATGCCTGAGTGCGGCACAATCGGTCACGGCATGCAAAAGGCCGTGATTCTGGTTTGCAAGCCTTGGCCTGCTTTCTAGGCTCGAATCCTTATGGCTAAACCTGCGCTTGGAAAAGGACTTGGAGCACTCATCTCGGCACCCACGGGGGTCATCGGTGTAGCCCGCCCGCCCGTACTTTCGCAGCCATCGCCGGGGGATGTCGTTCAGCGTGTGTCGTTGGATTTGATCGTGCCCAGCCCTCTCCAGCCGCGCAAAGAATTCGTCAAAGAGCAGCTCGCTGAGCTGATGGATTCGATCCGCGAGCATGGGATCATCCAGCCGCTGATCGTGCGTCGAGTGGCGGGCAAACTGGAACTCATTGCAGGTGAACGCCGCTTCCGTGCCTCTCGCGAGCTGGGCCTCAAAGAAGTGCCCGTCATTACCCGCGAGGCCAGCGACAAGGACGTGCTGGAGATGGCCCTCATCGAAAATCTCCAGCGTGAGGACCTGAATCCCATTGAAGAGGCGTATGCTTACGCCCGCCTCTCGAAGGACTTCAGCATGAAGCAGGAGGACATCGCTCAGCGGGTGGGCAAAAATCGCGCCACCGTGGCAAACGCCATCCGCTTGCTCGATCTGCCCACGGTGGTGCAGGACATGCTCTCCTCAGGGGCCATCACCACCGGCCATGCGAAGGTCGTTCTCGGTCTGAAAAAGCCGGAGGAGCAGGTTCAACTGGCCCGCGAGATCGTTCAGAAGAGTTACACCGTTCGCGCCACGGAAAAGGCGGTGAATGCCATCCTGCATCCGCCGGCTCCGAAGCCTCCCAAACCTGCCGAGGGCGAGTTTGACCGTGCCATCGCTGCCGTGGAGCAAAAGCTCGTCTCCCATCTTTCCACCAACGTCGCCATCCATCACGCCGACAAAAAAGGCCGCATTGAGATCGACTACTACGGCGCGGAAGACCTGAACCGCATTCTCGCACTGCTGGGTGTTGAGGAAGAGAAGTTTGAATGACGAATTCCCAATCTGAAGCTGCATGAGTGCCCCCAAGATTCGTCATTCGGCCTTCGGCATTCTTTCGTCATTCATCATTCTGATTTCGTTATTCTTGTCAGCGTGCACGCCCACACCCGCTGCTCACCCTTCAGAGCCCGCGGTCCGCACCTTCCTTGAGCGATACTTCTCCACTTGGTCTGCGAAGGACATGGAGGGCTACGGAGCATGTTTCCACCCGCAGGCCCGCGTAACCTTTGTGCAAAACGGTGTGCCGCAGACGCAGGGCCTCACGGATTTCCTCCACGGACAAAAAATGGGTCACGCCACGGCTCGCGAGCCGATGACGGAGGTGCCGACGGACATGAAAATCCTCATGGATGACCGAACCGCGCAGGCTTCTGTTCGCTGGAAGCTCACCCAAGGTTCTCGCATTGTCACTGGCACGGATTGCTTCACGCTGATCAAGACGCCGGAAGGCTGGGCCATCATGAGTCTGGTCTTTTACAATGACTGAGCCGCGAAAAGGCTCTTGTCAGCAGGACGCGTGGAACGGATGATGAGGGCCGGTGTTTGAACCGAACTCCGTGAATCCCGCTCCACCATCCTCTTCGGCACTCGCCTGGCTGCGCAACGCGTCCGTTGTGCTTGTTTTATCGGCGCTGGCCGGCGTGGCGGCATGGCAATGGCTGGAAATGCCCACGGACAAAAAAAGCCCGCCAGCATCCCGCGAGGCTGTCGAGGTCGCGAAGAAGGTGAATGCGGCTTTTGAGGCAGATTGGGCCGCGAAGCAGATTCCCGCCGCGTCGCGAGCGGATGACCTTACGATCATTCGTCGGCTCGCTCTGGCTCTCACGGGAAGTATTCCCTCCCTGGAGGAGATCCGTGAGGTGCAGGCAATGCAGGGCGAAAATCGGCCGCAGCAATGGCTCGAACGCCTTTTGATGGATCGTCGCACCAGTGACTACCTCGCGGAGCGTCTGGCGAGAGTTTATGTGGGCACGGAGAATGGACCGTTTTTGATTTATCGCCGCCGCCGACTCGTGGAATGGCTCAGCGAAGCGCTGCTGCAAAACCGGCCGTATGATCGCATCATTCGTGAGCTGATCGAATCGAAGGGCGTGTGGACGACCAGCCCGGCCGTGAATTTTATCACCGTCACGAGCGAGCCCGGAAAAGGCCCGGATGAGAAGAAACTCGCCGCAAAAATCAGTCGCGCCTTCCTCGGGGTGCGGATCGACTGCGTGGAGTGCCATGACGGCAAGCTTGGCAGCCCGTGGAAGCAGAGCGACTTCCATCAACTCGCCGCCTACTTCGGTCAGGCGAAGTTTGACTTCACGGGGCTGCGTGATGACCCGAAGCAGCAGTATCAGACGCGTTATCTCGGCGAGACGGAGCCGGCGGTGATCTCCACGAAGGTGCCATGGAAGCCCGAGCTGATGCCGGAAAATGGCGCACCCAGATCCAGGCTGGCGGAATGGATCACCGCGAAGGAAAACAAGAGCTTCGCCCGCACGCTGGTGAATCGCTTGTGGGCGCTTTTGTTTAACAAGCCGCTCGTCACGCCGGTGGACGATCTCCCGCTCGACGGCCCCTTTCCACCCGGCATGGAGCTGCTGGCGGAGGATTTCATCGCGCATGATTTCGATTTGCATCGTCTCATCCGCGTCATCGCCTCCACGCGTGTCTTCGAAGCATCGAGCCTCAGCGATCATCCCGAGGCGGAGAAGCACTGGGCGGCTTTTCCTGTCACGCGACTCCGACCCGAGCAAATGGCTGGCAGCGTCATCCAGGCCGCGTCGCTCGGTGCACTCGATGCGGAGGCGCATGTGCTCTTCCGCCTCAAGCGGGACATTGATGTGGGAAACTTCGTCAAACGCTATGGCGACCGTGGTGAGGATGATTTCGACGATGGCGGCGGCACCATCCCGCAGCGCCTTCTACTCATGAATGGCAACATGGTGACCGATAACGTGAAGAACAATCCGCTGATCGCAGCCAGCACTCGCATCAGCATGCTCTCGCCCGATGTGAAGACCGCTGTCGAGTCCGCCTACCTCGCCATCTTCACTCGCAAGCCCTCCGCGGAGGAATCCGCCCACTTTGAGGACCTCCTCTCCGCTGCCAAATCCTCCAACTCTCGTAGCAACACCCTGAGCGACCTCTACTGGACGCTGATGAATGCCACGGAGTTTTCTTGGAATCACTGAACTCATCCTCTGTGCTCCTCCGTGACCTCTGTGGTCCAATTCAAACGCCGCCATGAAACTCACAACCATCGAACCGACCACCCAGCTCACCTCCGAGATCATCGCCGCCGCCATGGAAGTTCACACGCGGCTGGGGCCTGGACTCTTCGAGACTACCTATGAAGTTTGTTTGCTCTATGAACTGCACAAGCGCGGCCTCAAAGCCGAGCGTCAGATCGAGCTGCCAGTAATCTACGATGGAGTCAGAATCGACGCGGGCTACCGGATCGACATTCTGGTCGAGGACGAGGTGATTTTGGAGTTGAAGGCGGTCGAAATGATCAAAGCGGTTCAAGAGGCGCAGCTCATCTCGTATCTCAAGCTCAGCGGTAAGCGTGTGGGGCTGCTGATCAATTTCAACGTCACCAGGCGCAAGGAGGGCATTGTACGGCGGATGAACTGAAAATTTGACCACAGAGTTCACAGAGGAGCACAGAGCCAGAAGCCAATTTATATCCATCACCATGAATACCTCCGCTTGCTTTGGTCATGATCATTTGTCTCGCCGTACCCTGCTCCGTGGAGCCACTGCAGCGGGCGTTTCGTGGCTCACGCCGTTGGCGGACATTCTCGCGGCGGAGGCGGAGAAGGCGACGAAGGGCAAGTCGGCGAAGTCGTTGATCCTGCTGTGGCTCGGCGGTGCGGCGAGCCAGCTCGATACCTTTGATCCGCATCCGACGACGAAGATCGGTGGTGGGGTGAAGAGCATCGACACGGCAATCAAAGGCGTACAGTTTGCCGCCGGGCTAGAGCAGACGGCGAGCGTGATGGGGAATGTGTCTCTCATCCGCTCAATGGTGAGCCGGGAAGGGGATCATGAACGTGCCTTTTACAACATCAAGACCGGCTACCGCCCTGATCCCACGCTGATCCATCCGAGCATCGGCGCGGTGACCTGCCACGAGCTGCCGGAGGCGAAAATCGAGATCCCGACGCATGTTTCCATCCTGCCGAATCAATGGCCGGCACGCGGCGGCTACTTCGGGGCGCAGTTTGATGCCTTCCAAATGTATGATCCGAAGGGCAGCATCCCGGATGTGAAAGCCCGCGTGAGTGATGAACGCATGCAGAAGCGCATGGAAAGCCTGAGTGTCGTGGAGAAAGCCTTCGCGGCGGGTCGCCTGCCGAATCTCGACCAAGAGAAGACGCTTCACCAACTCTCCATCGAGCGGGCGAGGAAGATGATGACCTCGGAGCAGCTCAAAGCCTTTGATGTGAGCCTCGCGGCAGCTTCGGAACGCGATGCGTATGGCGACACGGCCTTTGGTCGCGGTTGTCTGGCGGCGGTGAGGTTGATTCAAGCGGGCGTGCGCTGTGTGGAGGTCACGCTGAACGGTTGGGATACGCATGCGAACAATCTGGAAGGGCAGGCCAGTCAGGTGAAGATCCTCGACGCGGCGTTTTCCTCACTCATTCGCGATTTGAAGCGTCATGGGCTGCTTTCGAGCACGGTGGTGGTCTGTGGAGGTGAGTTTGGTCGCACACCGAAGATCAACAACCTCGGTGGTCGTGATCACTGGCCGCATGCCTTCAGCATGCTCGTGGCGGGTGGAGGCTTTGTGGGCGGTCGGGTGATGGGGTCGACCGATCCCGAAGGCGTGAAAAAGGAGCCTGAGAAGCCTGTTTTCGTCGAAGACCTCCACGCGACGGTTTTGGACCTTTTTGGCATCGACTACGCGAAGGAACTCATGACGCCTGTGGGTCGTCCGATGGCCCTGAGTAAGGGCGACGTGGTCGAGGAGCTGGTGGCTGGTGCGTGAGGGCAGCTTGGGCCGGACAAATTCAGACGCGCCGAAACAGGCTTCGATGAACTTCGGGGCGATGGTCTGCGAGCACGAAGATCTCCATGTGACCTCCCTGGGGTTCGAGTCTCCATCGCCACAGGGGTTTGAGGCCTTTTTCGTTGTAAACAAGGAGAGTTTGAGGCTCGTCAGATGGCTCAACGCGTAGTCGGAAGGGTGGCGTTGGGTTGGCGGATGTCTGGACAGTCCACTCGACTAGGCCTGATGAATGAAACGTCAGCATCTCGACCATGATGTCGTAATCTGGCACGTTTGTGGAAACGAGTTTCCAGGTTCCGAGGAAGGGATGGAACTCCTGCGGCGGCATGTGGGCGATAGCTCGATTATCGTTTCGGCATGAACTCCTCCCGAAAGAGGATCTGCATTTGCTGCGAGCCTTTTCCCTGGGCGAGGATGGCCACGCCGATGGCTTGCTCGCCATACCAACCGATGCTTTCGATGCGTAGCGTTTGGCCTTGAATGGCGAGAAGAGAGGCGGCGGAATGGTTTTGTGGTAGGCCGAGGAGTTGCATGGCCTCCTGTGGCGCGGTGATGGGCTGGTCGTCCTTGGTGTGGCGGATGCCATCGCGTCCATCGCGGCGCTGGATGAGGCGCTGGGCCATGACGGGATTGGCCCCGGTGACGGCGGCGATGGTTTCGGCATTGGCTTCGTTCACATCGAGCTGGCCGCTGCCATACACGGTGAAGAGCTGTCGCCAGCCGGGATAGGCGGCGTTGAGCTTTTCGATGCCGGCGACCATGTCGATCTCCTGCATGCTGCGGAAGCGGCGGTTGAAGGGGCGGTTCGGGAAGCCGTTTTGTTTGTAGTCGAGCGCTTCGGCGCTGTCGGGTCGGCGTTTGAGGGCGTCTTCGTCCGTCCAATCCATGAGCGCGGCGACGAGGCCCTGCGCGGCTCCGGGCTGCATGCGGAAGTTTTGGAAGATCTGCTCCAGCCGCGGGGCGTTTTGGTCGTTGAGGAGCATGTTGATGTTCAGTCGGCTCTCCTCGGTGGTCATGATGGCGCGGTAGCCTTCGCTGCCGTCCTCGCTTTGAAACTCAAGCAGCGGGTCCATGGCGGAGACAGCCGGATGAGCCGCCATGGCGATGCCGCGTTCGGCCATGCGGCGGGCTTTGAGCAGGCCGGAGCGATTGGCCAAAGCCTGATCGTATTGCGAGGAGGTCAGCACCGTGGTGGCGACGGCAAAGGCGAGCAGCGTGATGACGGCGAGCACGATGAGCAGCACGGAGCCGTGCTGGCTGGAGGTACTCGGGCGGATGACCATGGCGCAGCGTGGCAGATTCGGCACGCGGAAGCAAGATGAAGGCTTGCCGGACTCACGACGGCCCGATACACTCGGGTCGATGATTTTGCTCCAAAACGCCGCCCAACGTTCCGGCATCGCCGATGCGGAAACCTTCACCGTGGCCGCGCAGCAGGCGCTGACGGGCGGGCAGGCTTTTTTTCGCGATTTGATCGACCGCACCCGCGTGGATGAGCGGTCGTTTTTGCATCATCTGGCGGAGGACATGAAGTGGCCCTTCCTGGAGGCGGCGCAGACGGACCCGACCTCGGCGGCGGAACTGAAGGGCATCATCCCGGCGCGGTTCGCCGTGAAGCATCAGGTGCTGCCGGTGCGGTTTGACTCGAATGCGCCGGAGAATGCCGATGAGAAGGAAAAGCATGCCCGCCGCACGCTGGTGATCGCCTGTCATGATCCCTTCGACCTCGTGGCTCGGCAGGCTGTGGCCCGCCGGGCGACGATGCCGGTGCGCTGGTGCCTTTCGCCGCAGGCGGAGGTGCTCGCTGGCCTCCAGGCGCTCTACGGCGTGGGTGCGGACACCTTTGAAGACCTCTTAAAGGGCCGCGAAAACACCGCCACGGAGAATGCCGACGAGGCCAATGTGATCGACGTGGAAAGCCCCGATGCCTCGGTGGTGAAATTTGTGAACCAAATCATCCGCGAGGCCTTGGCGCAGCGTGCGACGGATATTCATGTGGAGCCTCAGCCTGACAGCCTGCGCATCCGCTATCGCGTGGACGGTATCCTGCACGAGGTGCCAGTGCCGGAGAACATCAAGCAGCTCCAATCCTCAGTGATCGCCCGTATCAAGATCATGTCGAAGCTCGATGTGGCGGAACGCCGCCTGCCGCAGGATGGCCGCATCAATTTGAAGACCGACGGCCAGTTCATCGACGTCCGCGTGGCCTGCATCCCGAGCGTGGAGGGCGAATCGCTCAGCCTGCGTCTTTTGGGCCAGGAACGCTTTACCCTCGGAAAACTGGGCATGAGCGATGACTACCGGGCGAAGATCGATGTCCTTTTGAAGAAGCCGAACGGTATTGTACTGGTCACCGGGCCGACCGGTTCCGGTAAATCGACGACGTTGTACACCTTTCTCAGCGAGCTGAACAAGGTGGAGCGCCGCATCGTGACCATCGAGGACCCAGTGGAAAACAAGCTCGCTGGCATCGTGCAGATCGCCGTGAAGCCAGAAATCGGCCTCACCTTTGCCGCCGGCCTGCGCAGCATCCTCCGTGGCGACCCAAACGTGGTCATGATCGGGGAAATGCGCGATTTGGAGACGGCGGAGATCGCTGTGCGTGCCTCGTTGACCGGTCACCTGGTCTTTTCCACGCTGCACACGAATGATTCGCTCGGCGGGATCACCCGTTTGGTGGAAATGGGTATCGAGCCTTTCCTGGTGAGTTCCTCGGTGCGGGCGTTGATTGCCCAGCGCCTCGTGCGTGCCCTCTGCGAGCACTGCCGCCGCCCGGCGAAGCATGACTGGGAGGAGTTGAAGGCCTTCGGCCTCGTGGTCAGCCCTAGTGATCGCCTTTTCAGCGCTGGCCCCGGTGGCTGCAAGGCCTGCAACGGCACCGGTTATCGCGGACGACTCGCCATTTATGAAATTGCGCTGCTTTCGCCCGCGATGTCGCATCTGGTGACGAAACGGGCTTCGGAGGCCGAAATGATGCAGCAGGCCCGCTCGGAGGGCTTTGTGACCATGCGCGAATACGGCTGGCGGAAGGTCAAAGAAGGCCTGACGTCGGTCGAAGAGGTACTGCGTGTCACGAGCGAGGACGCGGCGTGATCGGCCGCAGGCATTCGAATGAGCCAAGAATGGCTTTTCGCAATCTGTTCATGTGAACACAAGAGTTCCGCAGGCTCGAAAACCAAGCTTTTGTCGTCCATTTCAGGGTTCCTCAGGCTGCGTGCTTGCCTTAAACCCGAAAAAAGTACAGAATTCCTCTAATTAGAGCCGACCTTAGCCGTTCCGACTTCCGATAGGCACCTCATCGCGCCCTTTTTTTCACCCACACCTACCATGAAACAAACAACAAAACTGCTCGGCAGCGTCCTTTTCTCGGCGCTGTTTGCTGGTTCCGCTCTCGCGGAAATCCGCACTTGGACAGACGTCCGTGGCCGCCAGGTCACCGCGTCCTTCGTCAGCATCGAAGGCGATAACATCACCCTTCAAACGGCTGATGGAAACATGCACCGCTTCCCGCTCTCCAATCTCTCGGCGGAAGATCAGGCTATAGCCAAAGCTGCCAAAGCATCTGCGCCTGCTCCTTCTATCTCGGCCAACGCCACTCCAGCCCAAGCTGCCACAGCCATTGATCGTTTGGTCTACAGTGGCATTCTGGCTTCTGCTGCTGAACGGACTAAGATCGGTAAAAAACCGCTTGCTGGATTCAATGCACCAGCCTCCGACGACCAGTTCGTGCGTCGTGTCTATCTTGATATCACCGGCCGCATTCCAACCCACGATGAGGCGAAGGCGTTCATCTCAGATAGCCGAAAAGACAAGCGCACCCGCCTTATTGACATGCTGCTCGATAGTCCGGGATACAGCAGCCACATGTTTAACTATCTCGCCGAGATGCTGCGAGTGAAGGATCGCCTGGAGCAGGACAATCTGCGAGGCGTTCCTTACATCAACTGGCTGCAAAAAAACATCGAGAGCAACACCAGCTGGGATAAGATGACCTATGAGATGCTGACTGCCTCTGGCAAAATGTGGCACAATGGAGCCGCCGGCTACTTGCTTCGTGATGCTGGAATGCCGCTAGACAACCTCGCCAACACACTAGCTGTGTTTCTTGGCACCGATGTTGCATGTGCTCAGTGCCATGACCATCCTTTCTCTGACTGGACGCAGCATCAGTTCTATCAAATGGCCTCCTTCTTCGGTGCCACCACGACCCGTGGCCGCGTAAGTGGCGGTATGTCCGGCATGAATGCAGACATGACGCAGAAGCTGATGCCAGATATCAAAAACCTGCTCGAGAAAAGCGGTATGGACACCATGGCCATGAACCGCGTCGATAACGGTCTTCGCAACTACATCGGAGCCAATCGAGCTATTGTGGCCGATACAGGCAGCAACTCGCTCAAATTGCCTCACGATTACAAATACAAGGATGCCAGCCCCGGCGACGCCGTTTCGCCCAAATTAATTACTTGGAGCAAAGAGGATGCTTCACTTCCTTGCTACACGGAAAACGTAACTGCTGAAGGTGCTGTCAAGCCCGAGAAAAGCTCCCGTGAGGCGTTTGCTGCTTGGGTCACACACCCCTCCAATCCTCGCTTTGCCATGGCCATTGCTAACCGCATGTGGAAGCGCGCCTTCGGTCAGGGTATCGTGGATACCGTTACCAACATCGACGATCCGAGTGCTTCAGTGAATCCCCAGTTGTTGTCGCACCTCGCGGCGGAAATGGTCCGCGTGAAGTTCAACCTCAAAGACTTCATGCGTGTGATTTACAACACTCGGGCCTATCAATCCGAGGCCACCAGCGAAGTGATCGCAATGGGCGAGCCATATTACTTCCAGGGCCCCCTGCTTCGTCGTATGACCGCTGAGCAGGCTTGGGATTCCTACATGACACTGGCCCTCGGTGATCCTGATAAATATAAGAAGCCGCTTGATGACCTTTACAGCAAATCGATCGACCTCGACCTCGCCAATCCAAAACTCGACGCTCAGACTGTGCTCATCAAATACAATGCCTACCTTGACATGGCTCGCAAAGAGCGTGCCCTCATGGGTGGCGGCCTCGCCGAGGCAGGTTCTGAAATGGATACCAAGAAAGGCAAAGGCAAAGGTCCTGCCAAAAAAGAAGAAGGCAGTGATATGATGATGGAAAACGCCTCCCTCGGGTATGGCAATCTTATTCTACGTCGCGCCGCAGAACTTGAGCAACCTGCTCCTCCCGGGCACTTCCTCATCGATTTCGGCCAATCCCCGCGCAACCTCATTGATGGCGGTAGCAAAATTGGCTCCGTTCCTCAGGCTCTCATGATGATGAACGGCAAGGCACAAGAGATGCTCACGAACAACGACTCCCTTATTTTCCGCACCATGGAAAAAGTGAAGAGTTCTTCGGAGAAGGTAGAGGCTCTTTTCACCAGTGTTCTAAGTCGTCGTCCCACCATGGCGGAAAAAGACATCGCTAAGCGCACTCTCGCCATGGGCGATGATGGCTACGCCAATATGATCTGGGCTCTCATCAACACTCGTGAGTTCATCTTCATCCAGTAAACTATTTCCACACACCTGTAACTCGAACCTCACCCATGAAAACTGAACTCAACAAACTGAACACCGTCGCCCGTCGCGAATTCGTGCTGCGCACGGCTCAAACTGCTCTCGGCGTCTCCGTCCTACCCGGTATGCTCGGCAGCGGACGCGCTGTAGAAACTGCCTCCAAAACTGGCGTCGGCACCCCTGGCTTCGGCAAGGCAAAAAAAGTCATCTTCCTTTGGATGAACGGTGGCATGACTCACATCGATACTTGGGATCCCAAGACTGGCAGCACCAAAGGCCCGACCGATCCGATTAAGGGTAAAGGCAGTATCGATTTCCTCGGCGGTACCATGGAAAACATGGCCAAGGTCTCAGATAAGATTGCCATTGTCCGTTCCATGTCCTCCAAGACAGGTGTGCATGAGTCCGGTACTTACATTATGAAAACTGGCTATGAGCCCCGCGGCACGATCGTTCACCCGAATCTCGGTGCTTGGGCTTCCCACTTCCTCGGCCGTATCAAGGGGGTTACTCTCCCTGACAGCGTCGTTGTGAACAGTGGCAGTGCTTATCCAGGTTCTGGTTTCTTCCCACCAGCGCTTAGCCCCATTCCAATCTCGAACCCTGAGAATGGACTCCAGAATATCAAACCCACCACGACCGACGGTCAGTTTAAAAAGCGCGTTGCCTTGATGGACGAGTTCGATACTGCCTTCCGCAAGAAGTTCCAATCCGAAGAGGTTAAAGCTTATACTGAGTTCTACGATGAGACGATGAAGCTCATGAAGAGTGAAGACCTCAAAGCTTTTGACCTTTCTCAGGAGCCTCAAGCCACTCGTGAGAAGTTTGGCCGCAATTCCTTTGGTCAGGGTGCGTTGCTTGCCCGCCGTTTGTGTCAGTCCGGCGTGCGTTTTGTTGAAGTGCAATTCGGTGGTTGGGACATGCACAACAACATCGATCAGGCATTGGGAAACACTGCCGCTACGATGGACAAGGTATTTGCTGCGCTCATCGAAGACCTCGCCGCCAACGGCATGCTCGAAGAAACCATGGTTGTCATGGGTTCTGAGTTCGGCCGCACGCCTGACGTCAATGAAAACGATGGACGTGATCATTACCCACTTGCTTACTCCACCGTCTTTGCGGGTGGCGGCGTGAAGGGTGGTTATATTTATGGATCAACCGACAAGGATGGTCGTCGTGTCACAGACCGTCAGGTCTCGCCGCAGGACTTCCAGGCTACCATTGGCCATGCCATGGGCCTACCTGTGGAAGAAGTGGTTATGTCCCCATCCAACCGCCCATTCACCGTTGGTGACAAGGGCGTCCCAGTTACAGACATCTTCGCGTAACTCGCGAGGGAATACAGACTCAAAACTCACACAAAACACCCGGTTGAAAGACCGGGTGCTTTGTTTTGAGTGTGTGTGTGAAAAAACAAAGCCGCTCAGACCGAAAGTGCCTTCCGCCAGCGGCTAAGCTGGGACGCCACATTTTGCGGTGATGGGGCACCGATGCCTTTTCTGGCTTCGAGGGCAGTTTTCAGGTTCAAACAGTTCATCACATCCGCTTCAAAGGCTGGGGAGAACGTTTGGAATTCCGCTAGGCTCATCTCTCCAAACGCCTTTTTCTCCGCGATGGAGTAGGCTACGAGCTTACCGATCACCTCATGGGCCTGCCGGAAGGGTACACGATGGTTCACCAAATAGTCGGCGAGATCCGTCGCGAGCAGCATGGGGTCCGATGCGGCGGCCTCGGTCTTCGTTCGGTTTACATCCATGCCGCTGGCCATCTCGGCGAAGACCTCCAAGGCTAGGGAGATCGTGTCGATGGAATCAAACAACGGCTCCTTGTCCTCTTGCAGGTCGCGGTTGTAGGTCATCGGCAGACCTTTGATCAGCGTGAGAAGGCTCATCAGGTTGCCGATCAGCCGGGCGGACTTACCGCGGGTGAGTTCGGCCACGTCTGGATTCTTCTTCTGTGGCATCAAGGATGAGCCCGTTGTGTGAGCGTCGCTTAGCGTCACAAAGGCAAACTCCGCGCTGGCCCAAAGGATAACATCCTCGCTCAGTCGGGAGAGGTGCACGCCGATCATCGAGATGGCAAAAAGAAGCTCCGCTACGAAATCGCGGTCGCTTACGGCATCCATCGAATTTTGTGTCACCCCATCAAAATTGAGCTGGGAGGCCACAAACACGCGATCGATAATGATCGTACTGCCAGCGAGAGCACCGGAGCCGAGCGGCATCACATTCAGCCGCCGGCGACAGTCCGCGAGACGGGCTGTATCCCGTTCCAACATCTCCACATAGGCTAGAAGATGATGGGCAAAAAGAACCGGCTGCCCGCGCTGAAGGTGCGTGTAACCCGGCATCAACGTATCACCGCCACGCTCCGCACATTCGACGAGCGCGGCCTGCATGGTGCGGGCAAGCCTCAATATCGAGTCAATACTAGAGCGGCAGTAGAGCCGCACATCGGTCGCCACTTGGTCATTGCGGCTGCGGGCGGTGTGCAGCTTCGCTCCAGCCGGGCCGATGCGCTTTGTGAGCTCCGCCTCGATGTTCATGTGGACGTCCTCGAGGGCTTCCTTGAACTCAAAAGCGCCCTGCTCGATCTCAGCACGAATTGCTAGCAGACCGCTCTCGATCTGTGCCTGTTCCTCTGCGGTGAGGATGCCCGCTTTGAGCAGGCCTTTCGAATGAGCAATCGATCCGGCAATATCGTGGGCGTAAAGACGCCAGTCAAACGACACAGATTCTCCGTAGCGCTGAACGAGAGCGCTGGTTTCTTGGGCAAAACGGCCTTTCCACATAATTAATTAGAGCGTTAGGCTACCGGGATTCATCTTTGGCGCAACCATTGCTCCACATGCCTTGACACCTTGCCTGCCAGCTGTCTCTAGTCGTCCGCCATGCTTATCCTCGCCTCCGCTTCTGTGCTTCCTCCCGTCTGGATGGTAGCTCCGTTCGCCATCTTGCTGCTTTGCATCGCCCTGATGCCGCTGTTTGCCTCGCACTTCTGGGAACATCACTACCCCAAGGTCGCCGTCGGGCTTGGTCTGGTCACCGCGTGCTATTATGTGTTCGTGGTCCATGACTGGCATCCGCTGCATCACGCCGCCCACGAGTATATCAGCTTCATGGCGCTGGTGGGATCTCTCTTTGTCATCTCCGGGGGCATCAACATTCGTGTGAAAGGAGAGGCCACCCCGTTCATCAACACGGTCTTTCTCCTTATTGGGGCCGTGCTGGCAAACCTCATCGGCACCACGGGGGCCTCGATGCTGCTCATCCGGCCTTGGATTAAAATGAATAAATATCGCGTGACTGGCCTCCACATTGTCTTTTTCATCTTTGTGGTCAGCAATGTGGGCGGGAGCCTCACGCCCGTTGGAGATCCGCCGCTCTTCCTTGGTTTTCTGCGTGGCGTCCCCTTCTTCTGGACGCTGGAGCATTGCTGGAAGGGCTGGGCGCTGGCTGTGACCTTGCTCCTGTCGGTCTTCTTCGTGCTGGACGTGATAAACTTCCGTCGGGCACCCAAAGAGGTGCGTGATCTGGAGACTGCGCACGAGACGTGGTTCTTCCGTGGATTGTCGAATCTTCTTCTCTTGGGCGTTGTTCTTGGCGCAGTTTTGCTGCCAAAGAATCTCCAGGGCATCGTCCTGGGCGGCGTGCTCTCAGTGCCCGCCATGATCATGATCACCGCTGCGGTGGTTTCGTATCTCACCACCCGACCCGTGATCCACGAGGCCAATGATTTCAATTTCGGCCCGGTCAAAGAAGTAGGCTTCTTGTTCATCGGCATCTTCCTCACGATGATCCCTGCTTTGCAGATTCTCGAGCATGGCGGTGTGGCAGGGGTGTCATCGCCGCTGAGCTACTACTTTGCCACCGGTGCGCTGTCCGCCTTCCTCGACAATGCGCCAACCTACCTCGCCTTCCTTGCTTCCGCCATGGGTCAGGAAGGCCTGTCGGTGGACCAGCCCGCAGATGTTCTCGCCTTCTCGCAGCAGCAAGGAACTCACCTGCTCGCCATCTCTCTTGGTGCTGTGTTTTTCGGTGCAGGCAGCTACATCGGCAACGGTCCCAATTTCATGGTCAAAGCCATCGCAGATCGCTCCAAAGTCCACACCCCCGGCTTCATCGGTTACATGGTTCGTTTCTCCATCCCAGTGCTGCTACCTATCCTAATCCTCGTGGGGTGGATGATGTTGGGCCGCCTTTGATTTCATACCTCATCATCGCCGGATTTCTCGTTCTTGCTCTCGATGTCAAAGACAGAATCGGCCGCCAAGAGGATTGAAACCTACTTCGCGGGCGGTGTCCAAAGCGTGCCTTCGATGGCACGGTCGGAGCATTTGGGGCCATTGTAATAGTAAACAGTGAGCACGCGACTGTCATCACGAACGAGCGTGCGCGGATAGCCGAGATCGCCATCGAAGCCGTCATCGCGAAGGATAATCTCCGGCATCCAGCTCTTGCCTTCATCGGCGCTGATTCGTGCGCGGATTCCAAACGACTTTTTGCGATGGCCGTAGGTCACGCAGAGCCGGCCATCGGGCAGCAAAACGGTGGCAGGAGGATTGCCGCCGATGTTGCCCGTGACGTCACTGACCTTGGACCACGTCTTGCCGAGATCGTCGCTGCGCCAGAGTTCGATGGTGTAGTCGGATTTACCTTTGCGAATGGTGGTAAGCAGCGCCCCGCCTGCCGTTCGCACGCTGCTGGGCATGATGGCGAAGCCGCCCTTCGGTGGTTCCTCGCCGATGTAGCCCTGCAACTTCCACGTCAGTCCGCCATCGGTCGTTCGGGCACAGAAGACGCGGCCTTCTTTGTTGTCCGATTTCTTGGCGCAACTGCCAAACATGAGGCACTCACGCGGCCCGATTGGGATCAAGTCGGTGCGAGTGGAGATGCCGTCCACGCCCTCGACATCGAACTTGAACGGCCCCTGCCAGGTCTTGCAGCGATCCTGCGTCGTGAAGAACCTCGACGGGCCGACGTGCAGACTCTTGAAACGAAACATCATCGCAAAATTCGTCGCGGTGAAGTCTAGCTGTTCCTTCAAGGTAACGGCTTCGGGCTCGTTCTTCCGATCCGAGTAAGGCTGATCGGCCTCGACCTTCCACGTCTTCCCACCGTCGAGACTGCGAGCCTGCACACGATGACTCGGCTTCGTGCGGTCGATGCGATGATCGGTGGTCGTCTCCTTGTAGGAAGTCGCCGTAAAGCCCACGACAAGTTCATCGCCCCACTGCCACAGCCCCTGATTCGCTGGCCAGCCGCCGTAGCGACCAGGTTCTTTGTAAACGATGATGTTTTCCGCAGACGCAGGCTTCAGCAATGGAGCGGAAGCTGTCTGGCCATTCGGATCGACGGTATCGAGCTTGGCCGCGTCTTGAGCCATCGCTGACCAAGAAATCAATGAGATGGAAGCGATGAGCAGAGTGATACGATTCATAAAGTTTGAGACGAGAGACCTGGATCTGATGCACGATGAAACGCCTGTTTGGCCGCAAAAGAACACAGAGAGCGCAAAGCTGTTCTCTTGGCGATCCTTACGTTCTTTTGCGGCGATAAACTCAAGCCAGCTTGTAGCAATCCGCCCACTCCGCACGCGGTGGTGGTCCGGCGAGGCGGGCATTGGCTTCCTCGTTGCCGACGAAACGCTTCGTGGCCGGATCGAACTTGAGATCGATGTTCAGATACTCGGCGATGGTGCCGATGTTCAGCACCTGGGTGAGCAAGCCGGAGACGCTGAAGGGGGACTCAGTCTTGTCTTTGCCCATGCAGGCGTTGATGAAGCTGTTGAAGTGATTGCGCTCCAACGGATGCAGCCCCATGGCGTTTTTGTGTTCCACCATCTTCGCCCGAGGATACAGGAGCGAATGGCGGTCGTGTGAGCCACGTTGCACGAGGTAGTCACCTTGTTTGCGGTGAAGAAGTGATCCTGCATTGCCAGGATTGGGGACCACGACTTTGCCGTCGGGGCCTGGGTCACCATACTTCTCCTCGATGTCGAACTTGATGTCGCTACCGGCTTTCCAGTGCAGTTCCACGGCGGGCATCTTTTCGCCGCGAGCCGGGAACTCAAAACGAATGTCTGAGCTGAGCGGGTAGCTGATCTGGTTATAATCGGCGAGTGCCAGCGGCGTGATGCGCGTCGGCAGGCCGAGCTTCAGGTGATCGTGCGCAAAGTCGATGATGTGAGCGCCCCAATCGCCAAACATGCCACCGCCATAGAGGTGAAAGCCGCGCCAGTTGAAGGGGTGATACATCTTGCTGTAGGGCTTCACTTCCTGCGGTCCGCACCAAAGGTCCCAGTTCAGCGTTTCAGGCTTCGCCTCCTCCGCCGGATAGCCCTTCACGAGCGCACGCTCGGCGGCGTTCATGAACCACAGCGAGGGTGACTTCCACGCATCGATCTTCACGATGTCATCCATAATGCCTGCTGCGAGCATTTGCTTGAACTGCTCCGCGCCGGCGGAGGTGTGGCCCTGATTGCCCATCTGAGTGACCACTTTGAACTTCTTTTCGGCACGCATGAGAATTTCCGCTTCTTCAAAAGTGTGCGTGAGCGGTTTCTCCACATACACATGCTTGCCGAGGGCCATCGCAGTGATCGCGGCGGTGAAGTGCGTATGATCCGGCGTGACCACGCTCACGGCGTCGATGTCTTTGCCCATCTTATCCAGCATCTCGCGGAAGTCCTGGAAGCGCTTCACATCCGGGAAGGCCTTCAGATTCTTATCCAGGCTCTTTGCGGTCACGAAATCTACATCCGTGAAGGCCACAGGCGTCGCAATTCCGCCCGCCGTGAGCCCCGGAATGACACTCCCTGCACGTCCACCGATGCCGATGCACCCGAGATTGATGCGTCGGCTCGGCGGCAGCTTCGGATTGTCCGCCGCACGGGCGCTGGTGAGGTAGGCTGGGAGGAAATTAAAGCTCAAACCCGCCGCGACGGTTTGTTTGACGAAGCTACGGCGGGATGAGGAAGGGGCTATTTCAGGTGTTTTCATGGTGCAGGAAACGAGCGGGAAAATCAGAGTTGGGAGCCGGAAGAGTAAACTCAATGATGAGGCATCACTTTCGAGGATAAGGCCCCAGATGCTCGTGCGCGATGAGCCAGCGGCCATCGATCTTGCGCAGGATGGTGGTGCCGCGACCGCCACCGGAGGATTCCTGACCACTGATGATTCCCTTCCAGCGAAATTCGTAGCGGCAGGCGGCCACGTCATCGGTGACGACGGTCCACACGATGTCGTGAAGGCTGAAAACCTCGTTTTCGATCAGCTTGAAAGTCTTCTCGAATGCCCCCTTCGCCGCTGCTTTGCCGACAAAGGTGTCCTCGGTAAAAATGAACACGGCATCTTCCGTCACATGCGAGGCGATTCGATCCCACGAATGCGTGTTGAGAGCCTCGATGTAGGCGGAGAGGGTGGTGGTGTGTTTCATGTCGGCTTGAGCTGCGGCCATGGAAACGAAGCATATGACGCCAAAAAACATCAGGAAGAGATTTTTCATGGAGATGTGTTGGTTTGACCAGATGACCGGCGCCTACTCGATATGCGGCCGCGTTTCTGAATCATCCCAAACATGAACCACTTCCTACCATGCGTCACACTGGCGTTTTGCCAGTTCGGCAACCTCGCCGGAGCCGCAGAGCTTGCGGGACGCGCAGAGCGTGAAGCACAAAATGTGGCCTGCGTTGGTCGAAAGTCCCGCCAAGTTGAAGTTGCTCATCTTCAGCGGCATCCTCAACGACGTGCAAACCTTGCTCGCTGCTGACGGCGCTAGGGCCTCAGCATCACGGTGCAGTCGATTGGAAATCGATTCATGAAGGGGAAGGCTTCGATTGCCAATCGAAGCTACTTCGTCTGCTTCAGCCCGGCGGCCTTGTCGATGAGTTGGAGGAACTCACCGCGGTAGCCGAGCTTGTCCGCGCCTTTGCCGGCGAGGGCCAGCTTGCGCACGGCTTCCCAATTGAGCGTGCCTTGGTAGCTCGAATCACGCAGCAGGAGGCCAAAGCCGGCCACGGCGGCGCTGAACTGGAATTCGCCGCTGGCGGCTTCCAGCGTTTTGCCTTCATCGAGGACAGGAAGTTCGATCTTGGAGCTCGTTTCGCCGTCGGGCTGCTTGTAGCGGAGCTTCACGGTCATGAGTTCCTTGCTCGCGGCGGCATCCAACGCGGTGGCGGCGGCAGGTTTGACCTCGTTGAGGTCCTTTGAGGTGGGCGAGGCAAGCGTTTGGTATTTGAGCGTATCGACGATGCGATCCGGCTCCACGCCGGGTGGCAGATTGGCGGGCACGAGTTCGTAAAGGGCGACCACGCGATGGCCGCTGCCGATCTCGCCAGCGTCCTTCGTGTCGTCATTGAAGTCTTCTTTGGCGAGCAGGCGGTTTTCGTAGCCGATGAGGCGGTAGGCACGCACCTGGGCGGGATTGAACTCGATCTGCACTTTCACATCCTTCGCGATGGTGACGAGCGTGCCAGCCATCTGCTCGACGAGCACTTTGCGGGCCTCGGCGAGGCCGTCGATGTAGGCGTAGTTGCCGTTGCCCTTGTCGGCGAGGGTTTCCATGGTGCGGTCCTTGAGGTTGCCGCTGCCAAAGCCGAGCACGCTGAGGAAGACGCCGCTGCGGGCCTTCTCGGCGATGAATTTTTCCAGCTCGCCGGGATCGCTGATGCCGACATTGAAATCGCCATCGGTGCAGAGGATGACGCGGTTGATGCCTTCTTGGATGAAGCCGCCCACCGCCTGCTCGTAGGCGAGTTGCAAGCCGCCTGCGCCATTCGTGCTGCCACCGGCATGGAGCTGATCGACGGCGGCGATGATCTGCGGGCGGTTTTCACCATTCGTGGGCGGTAAAACGACCGAAGTGCCACCCGCATAGGTGACCATCGAGACGCGGTCGCCTTCACCCATCTGCTCGGCGAGCATGCGCAGGCTCTGTTTCACGAGCGGAAGCTTCTGCGGATCATTCATCGAGCCGGAGACATCGACGAGGAAGACGAGGTTGCTGGCCTTGCTGCCTTTTTCGACCTGCTTCCCCTGAATCGCGATGCGTGCCAGGCGATGATGCGGCTGCCACGGGCAGGCCGCCAGCTCCACTCGGGCCGCAAACGGCTCCCTCGCATCCGCCACAGGGCCTTCCTCATCGGAGGGGAAGTAGTTGATCAGCTCTTCCAGGCGCACCGCATCCGCTGGTGGCAGCATGTTCTGGTTCAGGAAACGCCGCACGTTCGCATACGACGCCGTATCGACATCAATCGAGAAGGTCGAGAGCGGCTCACGCCGCACGTCCAGCAATTCGTTTTCGAGGATGCGGGTGTAGGATTCGTTGGAGGAGGTTTGCTCGCGGAGAAGGCGTTCAGAGACTTCGAGTTGGGACTCGAAGCTTTTTCTTTCGGACCTGATTGAATCTATGTTGGCAAAGGAACCAGCCAACCTAACGGCGGATGTGTCTGCTGGAGCTGACGCATTCATGTCCAATGGCGCTGCAGCAGCCGGCATGGGCAAGGGCGGAGCTTTCAGCGGCATCACCGCAGCAAGTTCCCTGCCTGCGACAGCCGATCCTGCGTCTAGGTCGAGCTTGTTCTGTTTGTTACGCTGAACAGCCACCACACCGCCCGAACTAACCGTCAAAATGCCGCCATTGAGCGTCGTGTCTCCAGAGTAGGTATTGGCTTCACTAAGCGTGCGTTTCGACTCGGCAGGTTTGGCCGCAGGCACAGGCCCCGATGCAAGCCCTGGCAGTGGTGCACTCAAAGGACCGCCCATGGGCATGTTGCCAAGCAAAGGCGCAGCCGGATCCCCAGGCAGATCCATCGCAGCACCACCAGCACCACCAGCACCACCAGCAGCATTCTGTCCGAACTGAGAAGCTTTCACCCTGAAAAGCCTCTCCTCCTCCACCGCTTCCGCGATGATCTGGTCCTTTTGCGGCTGAAGCCACGGATACATCCAATACCCCCCCACCGCCACGCAGGCCACTGCGGCGGCGAGCGGGCCAAAACGGGAGGTGAAGCTCCAACGAACCGGTTTGGAGGCAGTCGATGGCACAATGATGTTCGAGGTGGGCGGCATCGTTTGGAGCCGCGAGCGCTGCTCGGAGGTGAATTCGAGAGATTCATCTCGCAGCTCGGTGATGAGAAGGTCGCAGAAGGACTTGGTTTCCTCGGCAGTGACTTTGATCTGTGGATTCTCGCGGAGCGCGGCCTCGATCTGCTCGCGTTCCTGCGAGCTCAGCTCGTCGAGGGCCCAGGCGGTGATTTGTTCGTGTTTCATGGTTTGATCCTTCATCTTTGAGTTTTGATCTTTCCGGTTCACGCGGCTGCTAAAGCGGGGTGGCGTGCCTTTCCGGGGGCGGGTGTTTCGTTTTCCATGGCCTGCCACTTCGTGCGCAGGGCGGCCACGCCGTGGTGGATGAGGTAGCCTACATTGCCGATGCTCGTTTTCATCGCGGCGCTGATCTGCTGGTAGTCGAGCCCGGCGATGAATTTGAGCCGCACGGCCTCCTGCTGGCGGGTGGGCAGGGTGTCGATGAGCTGGCGGAGCGTGGTGGCGGTCTCGGCACGATCCATTTCCTCATGAGGCGAGGGATCGGCGGACATTTCGAGGTCGAGCGTTTCAGTTTCCATGACAACGAGGCGGCGGTGTTTGCGCAGGTGGTCCAGCGCACGGTTTCGGCAGACGGTGAAGAGCCAGGGGGCCAGCCGCTCGTGATCGAGGGTATGGAGGCACTGGCTGAGCTTCACAAACACGTCTTGCACGATGTCCCGCGCCTCCTCTAGATCGCCCGTGTAGCCGTGCGCATAGCGGATGAGAGGCCGCTCGTAGCGCTGAAGGGTTTCGAGGAAGAGGGTGTGCGATTCAGCCATGAGTGCGTGTTCGCCGCGCATGACGAACCTCCACCGCCTATCTTGGGGTGAGTTTTGCTTTTTTCATCTGACGGATCGGTCCGATTCGTCGGATCGGGCTATTTGGCCTTCCCCTTGCCTTTGCCCTTCTTCTTCGGGCCTTCGCCAAATTTCGTGTCGAGCGTAAAGGGAGGCAGCTCAAACGGCACCGGATCCTGCGTCACGCGGGGATCGCCGACGGCTTTGAGCTTTGCCATGAGTTCGGCGGCCATTTCGGTCTTCTTGGCGGCAAAGCTGGCCTCAGCGGCGAGATTGATCGTGGCATCCGGGTCTTTGCGGAGGTCGTAGAGCTCCTCTTGCGGGCGTTTGGCAAAGGCGTAGTCGAAGTGCCATTTGTACTGCGAGTCATTGCGATGCACGATGAGCCACGCTTTGGCCGGTGAGCTGTCCATGTCCGGAAAGGCTTCGTAGGTGTTGTTTTCGAGGCTGTCCTGATCGGGCGTGAAGCTGTCGGTGAGGTTCTTGTAGTCGCCCATCGGCATGCGCTCGGGTTTGAAGTTGTGAATGTAGAGCCAGCCATCTTTGCGCAGCGCCCGCTGCGGATACGGCAGGTTGCCTTCGCGGGCGATACTCACATGCCGCTCACGACCGGTGATGACGTAATCACGCTCGGGGTCGATCCGGCCGCTTTTGCCGCTCTTCATGAGTGAAACAATGCGTTTGCCGTTCACACCGGGCGGAATGGTCGCGCCGCCGATTTCCATGAAGGTCGGCGCGAGGTCCATCAGGTTCACGAAGTCCTCGATGTAGCGTCCGCCGGGCTGTCCGGGCCAGCGGATGGCCAGCGTCACATTCACGCCGAAGTCGTAGAGATTGCATTTGCCGCCGGGGAAGCCCGGAGCGCCGTGATCGCCGCTGATGACGATGATCGTGTTGTCGAGCTCGCCTTCTTCTTCGAGTTGTTTCACCAACACACCGACCTGCGCATCGAAAGCCTGAATCTCGCCGAGATAGCTGCCAAAGTCCTCGCGCATCTCGTGCACGTCCGGCAGGTGCTTCGGCAGCTTGCCCTTCAACTCGTCCGGTTTGATGCCCCACTGCGCCTCACCGCTGCCTTTGACCCACTTGCGGTGCACGTTCGTGGGTCCATGCCAGAAAAGGAAGGGCGCACCCTTTGGCCGCGCTTTGAGGAAGTCGTCAAAATTGCCGCGCACCTCGTCATACAGCTGCTTTTTCGCATCCTCGACCGCCACGCCTTCATTCATGAGCTTCTCCACGTTCTGGGAGAACTGATTGAAGCGACCGCCCGCCTTCTGATACGCGTGTGCCTGACCACCGAAGGGGGCATCGCCCGGCTCGCCGGGGCCCCACACTTTGAAGGCCTTGCCGATGTGGTAGCCCTGGTCCTTCAGCGTGAGCGGAAAGCTCGGAATCGCCGGGTCCCACACCGCGCCATTCAAAATGGCTGCGCGACCGCAGTTGAAAAAATAGCGGCCCGAATTCAAGGCACTGCGGCACGGCGTGCAGCTCGGCGCATTCACATACGCTCGGCTGAAAAGCGCTCCCTCGCGGGCGATGCGGTCGATGTTCGGCGTTTTCACCACCAGATTCGGCGATGGGAACTTTTCATGCTTCGCATACTCGCTTGCGTAGCGGCCCCAATCGTCCGCAAAGCAGAAAAGGATGTTCAGAGGCTTGTCCGCCGCGAAGGCGGAGGCTGCAAAGGCAAAGAGGCAGATCAGGGAGCGCATGGAGGCCCTTCAACGTCCGAGTGGAGGCCAAACCTTCGCCAAAATCAGCGTAATCAAATCCATCGCGCCAAAGGGCACGCTCGCGGATTCTCCCCCATGCTTTACGCCCTCATCGATGCCACCCAGGTTCTCGGGAATGTCGAAAACGACGGGGCCATTCACGAGGTTTGTGCCGAGGCGCTCGCCAGCCATGACCACCGCACGACGCAGCTCACGGTGAACCTCCGCGCTTTTCTGCGCAACAAGCAGCAGGAGCACATCGGCGAGCAAACCACGCCCACATGGCTGCCCGAGCCACAAACCGTCATCGAGCATGTCGAAGCCTGTGAAGCCCACGAGATGGCCAGCGATGTCTTCGCGAGCTGGAAGCGAAAGGTCGAAGCGGTGATTCCCCGTTGAACGTTCGCTCCTATCCCGACATCTAAGCAAACCATGGTGACCCGCCTCACAGCATTGCTCCTCAGCTTCTGCATCGGTCTTCCGATGTGCTGGTGCTGCAATGGAGAAGCCCCGCGGGAAGAGCTGGCCGGTTGCTGCTCCACGGCACATCTCGAAGGATGCTCCGCGCAGCAACCGGAAGCCCCGCCCGCCGATCCCAGCGGGCCCTGCCCCTGCTGCGAGTATCGCAAAGACCCGCGTGATACCGCCAAGCGCGTCCCCTTCTGCCCCAAGCCTGAAACGGCACTCGTCCTCCACCTCGCTGGCTGGCAGGATGCGCTGCCAGTCCTTTCCCCCGAGCTCTCGATGGCAGCCGATACACCCCGCCGCGAACGCGGGCCGCCTGCGGAGCCTTTGCGGCTCTTCCTGCGCCATCGGGCGCTTCTGCTGTGAATCATCGAAGCCTCCTCAGCTCAGTGAGGAGCCGCCCACGTTTCCCTCGTCCGCCTGTGCGGGGAATCGCGTCGCCATTTGTTTAGCGGGCATCGCAAAGTCCAAACACATCCAAATTTTATGAAACTGTCTCTCTCCCTTCTCGCCCTCGCTCTTCTTGCCGCCGCTGCCCCCGTGCTCGCTGCGGGTGACACCTGCAAAAAGTGCTGTGGTGATAACTGCGCCACCTGCTGCAAGGAAAAGGGCAAGGTCTGCGGCAAAGACTGCTGCAAAGCCGAAAAGTAATCGCTGAGGCCTGAACCTCCTCAAACCACACCGCCGTCCGGGAAACCGGGCGGCGGTTTTTTATCTGCTGAGGGAGTGAATGAATCGATTCATTCTTAGCCATGCCGAGTTGGCTGCTGGCTTGTCGCGAAAGCGGGACAAAAACCATCGCCAGCGGACCGGAAGTTGCGCTAGGGTGCTTTCCGACGCGTAGATGAGCACCTCCACCCATAGCTCGAAACCCTCCCCCGGCTGGCAACCGCCCACACTGGAGGACATGCAGGCCATGCTCCCCCAGTATCGCTTTGAAAAGCTGCTCGGTCGTGGTGGCATGGGGGCAGTTTATAAAGCTGTTCAGGCCTCGCTCGACCGTGCGGTGGCGATCAAGGTTCTGCCCGGCGATCTCGTCCAAGATGATGACGATGCCCAATTCGCCGAACGCTTCAAGAACGAGGCCCGCACCATGGCGAAGATGAGCCATCCGAGCATCGTGAACGTCTTCGACTTCGGCGAGACGCAGACTGGCCTGCTCTACATCGTCATGGAGTTCATCGACGGCACGGATGTAGCCCAGATGATCCTTAGCCAGGGCCGCCTGCCTGAGGACTATGCTCTTTCCATCACCGCCCACGTCTGCGATGCGCTGGCTTATGCGCATGCCCGCGGTGTCATCCACCGAGACATCAAACCAGCCAACATCCTCATCAATATCGAGGGCGCAGTGAAGGTGGCGGACTTCGGCCTAGCGAAGCAAAGCGATCCGAATCAAAGCGGTCTCACGAAAACGAACATGGCCATGGGCACGCCCGATTTCGTGGCTCCCGAGGCTCTCATCCCCGGCGTGCCTCTGGACGGCCGGGCGGACCTCTACGCCATCGGCGTGATGCTCTACAACATGCTCACGGGCGAAATCCCCCGCGGCATGTGGCAGATGCCCGCGCTGAAGGTGGGCAGCGATCCACGTTTCGATGCGATCATCGCCCGGGCGATGCAAAACGACCGCGAAGCACGCTACCAAACAGCTTCGGAAATCCGCCAAGAACTCGACACCATCCTCGCCCTGCCGCGCTCCGTGATCATCGCCCAGCAGCAGGCTGCAGCGGAAGCCGCAGCACAGGCCACGCGGGCACAAAAACACGCTGAGGCAGCTGCGGCAGCCTCCAACGCCCCTCAGCCAGCTCCGCAGAAAAAAACGGCACCACCACCCCCAAAGCCGAAATCAAGTCTCGGCATCGTTTGGGGTATCGCCGCCACCTTCGTCGTGGCCGGAGGCCTTTACTGGCTCTTGAGTACCGGCCCCGAAAAGACTCCACCGCCCAGCGGCACATCCGCCGCAGAGGAGAAAATCATCCCCGCGCTTGCTGGCCAGACTGCCCAACCTTCTCCCGAGCCCCCCGCTCCCCCGCCACCTTCCGCACCAGATGAAAAACTCGAATTCGGCGGCCATCGCTATCAACTCGTGACCACGGTGGCTACTTGGAATGAGGCGGCCAGCCAGTCGGCGGCAGTTGGCGGCCACTTGGCCACGCTGAACAATCGCGAGGAGTATGAGTGGATGATGAAAACCATCTTTCCCGCCCACTCCGACAGCAAGTTCTTCCTCGGTGGTATCCGGCGGAAGCCTGAATCAGATCCTTGGACGTGGGTCACAGGCGAACCTTTTCAGTCAGAACCGTGGATGGGGAACTTCGACAACAATGGGAACAGCGAACCGCTTGTGCTTTCCCTTGGTCCCGATGGCCTCGATGATGTCGGTCTTCAATTCCGCCCCTGCGCTTATGTGATCGAGTGGACGCCGGGGCTCACCCTCCCGGCCCCAGTCGCAGCCCCGGCGATGGATACCACCACGCCCCCGGGGTGGACAAATTTACTCGCCACGGCGGAAGTGAAGCGCGACTCCGTCCATGTGCCCTGGCGGCTGGTGGACGGGGTCTTGCGCAGCCCGGAAAACCCGGTCGCCAAGGCCACCCCCCAAGGTCACTGCCTGTTCACTTTCCCGATCACCGCTCCGCCGCCGAACTATGACCTTCGTTACCTCATCAGCCGGGACAAGCAGGGCTTCGCCATCGTCATCCCATTCGTGCGTGGCGGCGAATCACCCGCCATCGGCATCGGCCGGCGTGACGGCTTTAGCTTGAGGGGATCTGCCAGCACCAGTCGTTCAGACACAGACTGCCTCCCTCCAGACGGCAGCACGCATGAGGTGCTGATCGAGGTCCGCGAGAAACTCCTGCGTGCCTTCCATGACGGCCAGCTTTTGATCGAGCATCACGGCCCGCTACCCAATGGCCAGTTTGACCCCGCATTCTTTGATCCTGCCGTAGTCCACGGCCCCATTTTCGGCATCGCCTTCTGCAGCGGCAGCATCACCGTCCACGCGGCCTCCTACCGTCCCGTGGATGTCCCTCAGGAAAAGCCTATGCCTGCGACCTCGCCGCCTACTGCGCCCAAGCCGAATCCCGAACCAGATCCCGTCATCGCGAGGCTAGACAAAAGCTTCAAAGCTCGTCACGAGGCCGATGCGCAAAAGCCCTTCCTCGAAGCGCTCGATAAACTAAATCAAAGCTACCTCGCCAACGGCATTCCCAAGGCCCGCGCAGCCGCCCAAGCCCGTGGCAGCCTCGCCGAGGTCACCGCACTCGATGCTGAAAAAGCCCGCATCGAGAAAAAAGAAGCCGTGCCCACCGAAGACGCCCAGGAAACACCGGAAGCGCTCAAAAACCTGCGGCAGACCTACCGTGGTGCCTTGGCGAAAATCACCACCGAACGCGATGCCAAGACCACGCCGCTCTACGACATCTATTTGAAGTCACTCGATGACCACATCGCCGCCCTGACCAAGGCCGGCCAGATTCCCCTGGCCCAGGCTGCCCAGGCATGGCGAGATGATCTTTCCCGGCAAAAACCCTCGTCAGGCTCCAGCACAGCCGCCACGACGACCATCGTGCCGAGCCCGAGCGCATCCAAAGCACCTCCGCCGCCCTCTGGCGATAGCGGCACCTGGCGGCGTGCCGCCGAATATCTCGTCACTCATGGCGGCTACGCCGTCGCCTTCCGTGACGGCAACAGGATCGACATCCGCAAACCCGAAGAAATCCCTGTCGAGAAGCATGATCTCATTGAGCTCACCATCGATCACCTCAACTCCGGCAGGCCTGACCCAAGTGAGGACGAATTCCAAGTTTTCAACGGTCTGCGTGATCTGCGACGTGTCTGGATACGCATCCCCGAAAGTAGGTTGAAGGTCAGCGCCTACAACTGGCTGGCGGGCAACCAACGTCTGGAGATGGTCAACTTTGAGGGGGCAGGCAAGATCACCGATGAGATACTCACCTATCTTTCCGAAGCCAAAGAGTTGCAGGAACTTCACATCCAGTATGCCCCCGGCTTCACGGGAGCAGGCCTGGAGAAAATGCCGTTCCTCGACACCCTGACGAACGCAGATTTTCTATCCACCGGCATCGACGAAAAAGGCGTTCAAGCAATCAGCCTCATGAAAAAACTCACCTTCCTGCGGCTGAGCGCGGGTTCCGTCACGGACAAGGCGATGCGCCCCCTCAGCGGTCACAAAACCCTACTGATCTTTGATGCCAACACCACGGCCCTGGGTGATGCGGCCGCGGAGGTCCTGGCCACCATGCCACAGCTCACCTCCATCAATCTCGGCAGGACCCGCCTCACCGACAGAGGCCTCGCCAAGCTAAGCGTCCTGAAAAATCTCACCTCACTCGTGATCACCGAAAGCGCCGTCACAGCGAAGGCAGCAGAGGCATTCGAGAAGGACCTGCCCTCCTGCCGCGTTACGCGATGATCACGTTGCCTTACTTCGCCCCCTTCAGCAGGCTCTTCGCATGCTCCCGCGCACTCGCGGCGCTACCACCGAGCATGCGTGCCAGCTCTTCCACACGCTCATCGTCTGCCACCTCGGCGATTTGAGACTTCGTCTGTCCGCCTTTGATTTCCTTCGTCACCACGAAGTGACTCTTCGCCAGCGAGGCCACCTGCGGGAAGTGCGTGATAGCAATCACCTGATGCGTGGCACCCAAGGCGGCCATCTTGCGGCCCACGGCCTCGGCGATGTTGCCGCCGACGTTCGCATCAATCTCATCAAACACGAGCAGCGGCACCGCATCCTGCTTCGCCAGGGCGCTCTTCACCGCCAGCAGCACGCGGGACATTTCACCACTGCTCGCGGTCATGCGCAGCGGCTTCGAGGGCTCGCCCGGATTCGGTGCAAAATGAAAATCGACCTCCTCCAGGCCGCTTTTGGAGGGTTCGGAAAGGTTGGTGAGCTGCGCGGCAAAAACGCTCTGTTTGAACCCAAGATCGCTCAGATGGCTGGCGACCTCTTTGGCGAGCTTCGGAGCTGAATCGGCCCGCTTCTTCGAGATTTGCTTTCCGAGCTTCAAAACCTCCGTCTCACGCTCTTGGACGAGTTTTTGCAGTTTCGCGATCTCCTCGCCGCGATTCTCGATGCGGCTCAGCTTGCGCTCTGTCTCAGCGAGGAACTCCAAAATCTCGCCAATTGTGCGGCCATACTTCCGCTTCAGTTTTTGAATCGTGTCGATGCGGCTTTCGAGTCGCACGAGCTCCGCCGGATCAATCTCCAGCTCCTCCGCGTAGTCCGCCACACTACTTTCCAGCTCCGTCAGCTCGATCTGAGCCGATTTAAAGCCCTCAAACATCTTCGCCGTACCCGGATCGATCTTTTCCAGTTCGTGAATGCTGCGGCTGATCTCGCGCAAACCATCCACCACACTGCCTTCGCCCTCGCTGAGGCGGCTCGTGATCGCTCCGCATAGCTCCGCGAGGCGTGCGCCATTGGCCGCGATGCGATGCTTGGACTCAATGACCTCCTCCTCGCCCTCCTTGAGGTTCGCCGAGGCGATTTCATTCGCCTGAAACTTCAGCATGTCGATCTGCTGGCTACCTGCCCGCTCGGAATTCTCCAAGTCGTCGAGCTCCGTCGCCGCAGCCCGCCATGCCTTCCACACCGCCTCATACTTCGTGAGCGACTCTTCGATACCCGCAAACTTGTCCAGCATGTCGAGCTGGCGTTCCCGGGAGTTCAGCGATTGATGATCGTGCGGCCCGTGGAGATCGACCAAATACACGCCCAGACTTTTCAGCACCTGGATCGTCACCGGCGAGCAGTTCACGAACTGCTTGTTCGCCCCGCTGGCACTGATCGTGCGTTTCACGATGAGTTCGCCCTCCTGGCAGGGTTCCAGTCCGGCCTCTTCGAGCACCGCATTCATAACCTTCGTGTCCTTCAGATGAAAACTCGCTTCCACCGTGCAGGCATCCTGCCCCGTGCGGATCAGGCTGCGATCCGCCCGCTCGCCCAGGATGAGCTTCAAAGCCCCCACGATGATGGATTTCCCCGCGCCCGTCTCGCCCGTCACCCCCACCAGCCCCGCCGCGAGTTCCCAGGTCACGTCTTCGACAAGAGCAAGGTTGCGGATTTTGAGGATAGAAAGCATGCGGCGGCGGTTTAGAGTGCGCAAAGATGGGAAGTCCGCGACGCATTTCAAGACGGGCGCGGACATTTCCATTATGGGCCGGGTGTGGCGAAGCCCGCCCGGCTGACCGACTCTCTCGGCAAGAGCAAGCGCCCAAAGACGAGCGGGCTGTCGCCACACTCGTCCTACATCAACCTCCACGCGGCGATCTTCCGCTCCAGGCCTTGAAAGCCCGCGAAAAATGCGCGGCGGACTTGTAACCGAGCTCGGCGGCCACGTTTTTCACCAGCGCATCCGGCTGACGGAGCTTGATGGCCGCTTGGGAGAGCTTTAAACGTGTCAAACAGGCCAGCGGCGTCTCGCTGTCATAACGTTGAAACAACCGCGTGAAGTAGGCGGCGGAGACATGACAGGCCTTCGCCGCCTGCTCGATGCTGCTGAGCACGGGGTAATTGCGCAGCAAATGGCTGCGACAACGCAGATACGTCGCGTAAGCAGGGTCCATCTTCGTCGTCGCGGGCTGGCGACTGTCCGCGCAAAGCACCAGCGCATGCTCCAGCGCCGCGCAGGCCATTCGCAGACCAAAACGCCCACCGCGCAGCGCATGATCGATCACTTCTTCCAGCAGGCTCACCACTCGCGAGGCATCCGCCACGCGCAGCACACTGCCCGCGCCGAGGTCAAGATCGCTCATCAACGCGGTGGCCCGCGAGCCGGTGAAGTTAAAGAAGTATTTCACCATCGGCTCCTCCGCCGAGCTGGAGATCACATGCGGCACGCTGGAGTCGTAAAAAAACGCATGCCCAGCCTCCACCTCGTGCTTCTGGTCCACCAGCGTGACGCTGCCTTGGCCGCGGGAGACGAATTCAAAGGCAAGGAATGGGAACTCCTGGCGATCCACCACGAAATCCGGCGCACACCATTCACAACCGCCCCCCACAAGGCAGAGCGTCCCACCATCACGCTGCCGCTCCTGCCATTCAGGCAGAAAGAAGCGCCGTGTGCGCATCACTTGCGTGGAAAAGTAGTCGGCCTGATCGGTGGCTGGCATGTTTGGAGCATGTCAGGCTCATCAAGAATCGTCAAGCCGCTGCCAAACATGGTCAGCCGAAGCCTTTTTATCTTTGATCCTTCCCCTTTTATCCTTTCGGGCCATGTCCCAACCTCTCCGCGGCATCATTCCGCCCCTCGTCTCCCCTTTGCGCGATCGCGACACCCTTGACGTCGCCGGTTTGGAGCGACTCATCAAGCATCTCATCAGCGGCGGCGTTTCGGGCCTCTTTGTCCTCGGCACGACCGGTGAAGGCCCGAGCCTCAGCTACCGCCTGCGCCGCGAATTGATCGAGCGAGCCTGCCAAGTGGCTGCGGGACGCGTTCCGGTGCTCGTCGGCATCACGGACACCTCCTTCACTGAGAGCGTGAACCTCGCCAAATACTCAGCAGAAGTCGGCGCGACGCATGTGGTGCTCGCGCCGCCGTATTACTTCCCCGCCGCACCGCCGGAGATGCTCGAGTATGTGCAGGACCTCGTCGCTGAGATGCCGTTGCCGTTGTTTCTCTACAACATGCCCGGTTTGACGAAGGTGAGCTTCGCGCTCGACCTCGTGCGCCGCGCTTTGGACATGCCGGGCGTCTGCGGCGTCAAAGACAGCTCGTGTGACATGATCTACTTCCACCGCCTCATCGAGATCGCGAAGCAACGCGCCGATTGGAGCGTGCTTGTTGGCCCCGAAGAACTTACTGCCGAAGCCGTACTGCTCGGCGGCCACGGTGGCATCAATGGCGGAGCCAATTTGCATCCCAAACTCTACGTCGAGATGTATCAGGCCGCCGCCGCGCAGGACCTCCAGCGCACCCGCGAGCTTCACGCTCAGGTGATGAAGCTCGCCGGAGCGATCTACACCGTCGGCAAGCACAAGAGCGCCATCATCAAAGGCATCAAATGCGGCCTCAGCCTCCTCGGCATCTGCGACGACCACATGGCCGAGCCCTTCCACCGCTTCCGCGATGCAGAAAGAGAGATCATCCGCGAAAGACTCGTCACCCTCGGCCTCTTGTAGCTTCGATTGGCAATTGAAGCCAAATGGCTCTTACTTCACGCCACCCTCCCCAACCCCTTCGATTGCCAATCGAAGCTACTCCATCCTCATGAAGCCAACCCTTTTCTTCACGCTCCTCATGCTTGCCATCGTTCCTGTATCGCATGGCCAGCAGCCGCCGATTGCAGGCGGATTCAGCCAAGCGGCCACCACCGATGCTGAAGTCCTCAAGGCAGCGCAATTCGCCGTCAAAGCCCACGATGCGAAACTCACGCTGCAAAGCGTCAATGCCGCTGAGCAGCAGGTCGTCGCAGGCATCAACTACAAGCTCAGGCTGACCACTTCCGACGGTCGCAAGGCCGATGCCGTCGTCTGGCGCAAGCTCGATGGTGCCTACGAGCTCACCTCCTGGCAATCAATTGCCGCTGATCCCGCCATCCTCACGACGGAATACATCTACGACACTGGCCCTTACCCACAAATCCACGCCACCACGATCACAGAAACGCCCGCAGGCCTTGTGGCCGCGTGGTTTGGTGGTACTCATGAAAAGAACCCGGATGTCGGCATTTGGGTCTCGCGATCTGTCGATGGCAAATGGACTGAGAGCATCGAAGTGGCGAATGGCATCCAGCACACGCTCACCGATGGCAAAGCGGTGCGTCATCCGACCTGGAATCCCGTGCTGTTTCAGCCGAAGGGCGGCCCTTTGATGCTCTTTTACAAAGCCGGCCCCTCACCACAAACTTGGTGGGGCATGCTGACCACCTCCACTGACGGCGGAAAGACCTGGAAACAGCCGCGTCGCCTCCCCGAAGGCATTCTCGGCCCGGTGAAAAACAAACCCTTGCAACTTGCCGATGGCAGCATCCTCTGCCCGACGAGCGAGGAAACACCCGCCTCGCAAAAAGGCGAAAAAGAAACCTGGAGCGTCCATTTCGAGCGCACGCGTGACTTTGGCAAAACCTGGGAGCGCACACCGCCGACCCACGATGGCAAAACCATCCAAGCCATCCAGCCGAGCATCCTCTCCCTCGGTGGGGACAAACTCCTCGCCCTTGGCCGTTCACGGCAGGATCGCGTTTTTGAGATCCGCAGCACCGACGGCGGCAAGACCTGGGGCGAGATGAAACTCGGCACGCTGCCAAACAACAACAGCGGCACCGACGCGGTCACGCTCGCCGACGGCACCCACCTCATCATCTACAACCACATCGTCGGCACGCCCGGCAAGTGGGGCGGCAAACGCACGCCGCTGAACCTCGCCACCAGCAAGGACGCGCAATCCTGGAATGCCGCGCTCATCCTCGAAAGCGATCCCGGCGAATACAGCTACCCCGCCATCATTCAGACGAAGGACGGCCTCGTCCACATCACCTACACTTGGAAACGCCAGAAGGTGAAACACGTCGTCGTCGATCCCGCCAAGCTCACGACGAAACCCATCGTCGATGGCCAGTGGCCGCAGTGACGTAGATTCGAGTGGCACTCGAATCCGAACCACCCAGATGATTCGATTACCAATCGAATCTACCCTTATGAAAGCGCTTTTGCTGACACTCTTTCTTTCGATCTCGAAGCTCACTGCGCAAGAAGTCGTCATCTACGGCAGCACGCCGGGAGGCATCGCTGCGGCCATTTCTGCGGCTCGTTTGGGACGTGCGGTGACGCTGGTCGAATACCATGATCATCTCGGCGGCATGACCACGAGTGGTCTGGGCAAGAGCGACATCGAAAACCGCGCGATGATCGGCGGCCTTTTCAAGGAATTCGTCATGGGCGTGCATGAGCACTACATCGCGAAATACGGCTCGGAGAATGAGAACACGATACTTTGCCAGGATGGCTACTACGCGGAGCCCCATGTGGCGGAGAAGGTCTTTGAGGCAATGATCGCCAAGGAGACGAACATTACCGTTCTCAAAGGCTGGCGGCTGAAAACAGCTGATGTTTCAAACAACAAACTACGCGGTATCACCCTCGTGAACCGCCGGAAGAACGAAGAAAGGCGACTCGAAGCCAAAGTCTTCATGGATGCCACTTACGAGGGGGATTTGTATGCCGCAGCAGGCGCAAAGTATAGACTCGGTCGCGAGTCGCGTGAGGAGTTCGGTGAGCCTCATGCTGGGGTCGTCTATTTCGACTATCAAGCTCATGAGTTCCTGCCGGGAACCACAGGCCAGGCCGATGATAGCCTGCCCGCCTACACCTACCGCCTTTGTTTGACCAAGGACACCGCCAATGCTGCCCGCATAACCGAACCGCCGCCGGGCTATGATCGCAAAGACTACCTCGGCTATTTCGATGATCTCAAAGCAGGCCGAATGGCAGGTCCAAAGGTCTTCAAGCCGGGACGCGGCTACAATCCGAAGCATTTCGACACACTCGTGCGCGCCTTGTCCGTCGCCGACATTCCGAACAACAAGCATGACGTGAATATCAACCCACGTCCGCTCGGCTTTCCCTTCCCCGAGGAAAATCGCGGTTACATCGAAGGCGATGAGACAACGCGCGAGCGCATCCGCCAACGGCATCGCAGCCTCGTGCTCGGCCTGTTGTGGTTTTTGCAAAACGACCCCGAAGTGCCGGAGACGCATCGTGCCCTGGCGAACGAAATGCATCTGCCGAACGACGAGTTCACCGACAACGGGCACTTCCCCTGGCAGCTCTATGTGCGCGAGGGCCGCCGCCTCGTCGGCGAATACACACTCACGCAGCACGACATCACCGGCAAAGGCCAGGAACCAAAGCACCATGCCGACAGCATCGCCGTGGGCGAGTTTCCAATCGACAGCTTCCCCTGCCGCAAACGCCAGCCCGGCGATACCCTCGTGCTCGAAGGTTATCTCGGCATGTTGGATTACATCACGCGGCCCTACGAAATTCCGTATCGCATCATGATCCCTGAAAAGATCGACGCTCTTATCGTCCCTGTGGCCGCCAGCACCACGCATGTTGCCTTTTCCAGCATCCGCATGGAGCCCACGTGGATGGCTCTTGGCCAGGCCGCCGGAATCGCCGCACATCTGGCGATTCAGAACAAAGTCGAACCGCGCCAAGTGCCCTCCGCAGCGTTGCAAAGTCTGCTACTTCAACAAGGCCAAGTCATCCGACACGCCAAACGCTGAACTCATCCACAATCGTCACGACCCAGCTCAACATGATCTTCCGCCATCTACTTCTCACCACCACCCTGGCTGCATGGGCCTCTCTCACCAATGCCGCAGACTTGCCCATCATGCTCTCCGGCCCTTGGGTGCCAGAAAACACGCATCAGATCGACTTCGCCGCGCTCCCGAAGGTGCCAAGCGAGCACATCGTGATCAACAATGTCCGCTCCGTGAAGGGCGTGAACCAGCACAACTACCTCGCACATCACGACGGCCAGTTTTGGGCCATGTGGAGCGATGGACCGGGCATTGAGGATCGCGTGGGACAGCGGGTGAAGTTTGCGACGAGTGCCGATGGTTTGAAATGGAGTACGCCGAAGTTCATGACGCCCATTCCTCCAAACTCCGGGCCTGATTCGCCGCATTACGGCACTCGCACGGAAAAAGGCATGCGCTGGATCTCACGCGGCTTTTGGCAGCGCGAAGGCGAACTGCTCGCGCTGGCCTCTTTGGACGAGGCAGCGGGCTTTTTCGGCCCCAGCCTCGAACTGCGTGCCTTCCGCTTCGACAAGGCCTCTGGCGAGTGGCGCGATGCAGGAGTGGTCTTTGACGACACCATCAACAACTTCCCGCCGATGAAGCTGCGCACCGGCGACTGGATGATGTCGCGCCGTCAGCACGACTACAAAACCAGCGGCGTTCACTTCCTCGTCGGCGGCGTGAGGTCTCTCAGCGACTGGCAGTCCTTCCCCGTGCTCGGGAGCGCCTCAGAACTGAAAGCCGAAGAGCCCGATTGGTGGATTTTGCCGGATCAAACGCTCGCCGCCGTCTTCCGCGACAACCGCCGCAGCGGCTTCCTCTACCGCGCTTTTTCCACCGACGACGGCCGCACTTGGACCACACCGCAGAAGACCAACTTCCCCGACGCCACCTCGAAAATCTGCGGCCTCCGCCTCCGCGATGGCCGCTACGTGCTCATCTCGAATCCCAACCCGAAGAAGCGCGATCCACTCACGCTATCCATCAGCGATAACGGCCTCGTCTTCACCAAGATGCTCTACCTCGTCGGCGGCCGCCACATCGACTACCCGCACGTCATCGAGCACGGTGATAGTTTGTTCATCGCCTTCGCTGGCGGCAAACAAAGTGTCGAACTGCTGAAGGTGAAACTGAGCGATGTGGATGCAGTACAAATGCCTGACAGCCCGCTCCGAACCCGCGAAGCCAAGTAGCCATCTCGCTCCGTCGAGAGGCAAAACCGAAGTAGTAGCAGCCGGGACGGCTGCACCACACTTCGAGTGAAAGCACGCAAAGCGGTCTGCGTTCCACGGCTGAACATGAAAGTCGTTTTCCAATCGTTGCTCCTTTCCATCGCCCTCACTGATCCGCTCACAGCGGCTCCGAAAGAGGCGGAGGCGCGGGGGACGGCATTTTTTGAATCGAAGATCCGGCCGCTGCTGGTGCAGCACTGCTACAAATGTCACAGCGAGGCGGAAGGCGAGAAAAAGGGCGGCTTGTTGCTGGATCGGCAGTCGGGCTGGTTGGATGGCGGCGACAGCGGGCAGACCATCGTGCCCGGCGATGTGGAGGGATCGCTCTTCATCAAGGCCATCCGCTATGCCGACGAGGACATGCAGATGCCGCCGAAATACCAATTGGACGCGGAGGTGGTGTCGCTGCTGGAGCAGTGGGTGAAAATGGGCGCACCAGGGCCGAAGCAGGACATGGGCGAGACGGCTTTCTCGAAGCTCGGTGATCAAGACATCCTGTTTGAGAAAGCGAAGACGCACTGGGCTTTTCAACCGGTGAAGGTCGTGGAGCCGCCTAAATCAGGCGATGCCGCCTGGGATGCGCATCCGGTGGATCGCTTCGTCGTCGCAAAAATGAAGGAGAAAGACCTGGAGCCATCAAAACAGGCCGAGGTGGCCGTTTTGCAGCGCCGATTGGCCTACGACCTCACGGGGCTGCCACCAGCGAAGGAAGCACGGACGGAGATGAAGGCGGAGATCGAGCGGTTGATCGAGTCGCCGCATTTTGGCGAGCATTTTGCCCGAATGTGGCTGGATGTGGCGCGGTATGCGGACACGGCGAATGTGACGGTGCCCGCCGCACGCACGGAGACCTATTACCCATTTGCGTTCACGTTTCGTGACTACGTCATCGAGTCGTTCAACAAGGACAAGCCGTATGATGTGTTCATCAAAGAGCAGCTGGCGGCGGATTTGATGGGCTTCAAGGATCGTGCGCCGGAGCAGGCCGCGCTGGGCTTCATCGCGGTGACGCCGTTCACGCAGGCTCCGCATGATTTCGTGGATGATGTGATCGACACGACGACTCGTGGCTTCCTCGGCCTCACGGTGGCCTGCGCTCGCTGCCACGATCACAAGTTCGAGCCGGTGCCGACGGCGGACTATTACTCGCTCTACGGCGTGTTTGGCTCCATCGACCGCGTGAAGCACTCGGATTTTGGCAAGTTTCCGGTGATCGATGGTTATGAGCCGAGCGCCGAGTTGCGTGAGGATTACCAAAAGAAGCGCGAGGTGATCCTGGCGAAGGTCGAAGCGGCCAAAAAGAGCGGGAAGATGATAGGCGGCGGGAAGAGGCCGCAGTGGCAGATCATCCTGCAAAGTGACATGTGCGAGCTGATCACCTTTCACGATGGAGCGGGCAGCCGTGCGATCATCGTGACGGAGAACGAAAAACCGATCACGCCAAAGATTTTTCTTCGCGGCGAGGCAGATACACGCGGCGATGCGGTGCCGAGACGTTTTCTGAAGCTGCTGGATCCGCAGCAGTCGCCGTTTCCCGAGGCAAACAGCGGTCGGCTGGCCCTGGCGGAAAAGATTGCCAGCAAAGACAATCCGCTCACGGCCCGCGTGATGGTGAACCGCGTGTGGGGCTTCCTCATGGGCAGTTACTTGGTGGACACTCCGAGCGATTTTGGCCTGCAAGGTGCCGCGCCCACGCACCCGGAGTTGCTAGACTGGCTGGCGGCGGATTTCATGGCGCATGGATGGTCATTGAAGCACCTCGTGCGCACCATCGTGAGCAGTCGCACCTACCAGCAGAGTAGCGCCGTGCGTGCGGAGATGGCGGAGCGTGATCCGACCAACGAATGGCTCTGGCGGGCCAATGCGAAGCGTCTGAGCATCGAGCAGATCCGCGACACGCTGCTCGCTCTGAGCGGCACGCTCGATCCTCGGCTCAAAGGTCACCCGAAGCCGATGTGGGACGTGGAGAGCAATCCACGCCGCAGCATTTACGGCCTCATCAATCGCATCAACACCGACCCCACGCTGCGAGCCTTCGACTTCCCCTCCACGAGTGCCACAGCGGACCGCCGGACCGACAACATCGTGCCGCAGCAGTCGCTCTTTGCGCTGAATTCGCCCTTCCTCATCGCCAAGGCGAAGGCCCTGGCCGAGAGCTTGCAACTCAGCGAAGGCATGAGCCCCGCTGACCGCGTGAATGCGCTCTTTCATCGCATCCACCGCCGTGATGCCACGCCGAAGGAGCAGGAGCGCATGATCCCCTTCCTCGCCCTGATGGAAAAGCGAAAGCAAGACCCGTGGCCGCTCATCGCGCAGTCGCTGCTCACCTCGAACGAGGCGCTTTACCTGGACTAAAACCAACCCTCTCATGATCGCACGCCGCCACTTTCTCCAGCGCACCGGCTTTGGCCTCGGAGCGCTCGCCGCAGCTGATTTTCTCAACGCTGCGGACAAGGATGATCCGAATCCACTCGCTCCACGGCAGCCACATTTTCCGCCGAAGGTGAAGCGGGTGATCCATCTGTTCATGAATGGCGGCCCGTCGCAGATCGACACCTTTGATCCGAAGCCGCAACTCACAAAGCTGGACGGCAAACCTCTGCCGGACTCCGTCAAAGAGAAGCTCCAGCCGGTGCAGAAAGCACGCGTGGGGAACATCTTTGCCTCGCCCTTCGCCTTTAAGAAGCACGGACAGTCAGGATTGGAAATCAGTGAGCTGTTTCCGCATGTGGCAAAGCACGCGGACAGTCTCTGCGTCATTCGTTCCATGGTCAGCGACATCGCGAATCACTCGCCAGGCCTGCTCATGATGAACTGCGGCCACACCGTGCTGGAGCGGCCATCCATCGGCTCCTGGGTCACTTATGGCCTTGGCTCCGAGAGCGCTGACTTGCCGGGCTACATCGTGCTCATGCCCTCGGGCCTGCCCACGGCGCAGTCAAAGAACTGGACCAGTTCCTTCCTCCCCGGCCTCTACCAGGGCACGCACATCGAGACACAGACCAAAGGCCAGCTCATCCCCGACCTCAAGCGGCACGACATCGGCCCCGGCAATCAACGTGCGCAGCTCGCCCTCACGCAGTTTTTGAATCGGCATCACCTCCTCGATCATCCCGGCGACGAGCGCCTCGACTCACGCATTCACTCGATGGAACTGGCCTTCCGCATGCAAAGCGCGGCCACGGACGCCTTTGATCTCAAAGACGAAACCGAGGCCACACGCAGCGCCTATGGCGACACGCCCGTGGGCAAGAACCTCCTGCTCGCACGCCGCCTCGCCGAGCGTGGCGTGCGCTACATCCAGTGCTATCACGGCACCGGCCAGCCTTGGGACAGCCATGCCTCTCTCATCAAAAATCACGAGAAACTCTGCGCCGAGGCCGATCAGCCCATCGCCGCGCTGCTCACCGATCTCAAAGAGCGAGGCCTCTGGGAGGACACGCTCATCATCTGGGGCGGCGAGATGGGTCGCACCTCCACCTACCAGGGCAGCAGTGACAAACCGGCTGTCTTTGGCCGCGATCACCATGTGGACGGCTTCACCATCTGGCTCTCCGGCGGCGCGGTGAAAGGCGGGCACGTTCACGGCATCACCGATGAGTTTGGCCTCGGTGTCGCCGCTGATCCCGTGCATGTGCACGACCTGCATGCCACCATCCTGCACCTGCTCGGCCTCGACCACAAAAAGCTCACCTACCGCTGGTCCGGTCGCGACTTCCGCCTCACCGATGTGCATGGGAATGTGGTGAAGGAGTTGTTTGCATGAAGTGTGGTTGAGTCCTCTGGACTCATCGGAAGCAACCGGGACGGCTGCACCACGCCGGGTCACCAGCGTGACATGATTGCCTTCACATACTCCTGCTGCGAGGCGGCGATTTTTTCCGTGTAGATGGCTGCAGGTGCCGACTCTACTACAGCGCCCCTGCGGCACCGACTGCCCAGATGCGCACTTTGGCGGCTTCCTGCGGGGCTTTGCTGCCTGCGAACTCGATGCGCACGCGGTGGTCGCCTGGGGACAGGCTCTCCGCGAGCGGCAAACGGTTGGGACTGCTTTTCAAAGGCTGCGACTTGCCTCCGTCGATGGAGAAGGTGGTGAAGGGTTCGGCTTCCTTATCGATGTCGTATCCCACAAACAGAAGCTTGCCGGAAAAACCAAACTCGATCGCACCATCGGTCTTTGTCGGGCATTCCCATTTGTTGCCGTCGGAGGATCGGGTCCAGCCGCTGTTTTGCCCCGGTTTCAAGTCGGCGTATTGCGCATAGCGACAATGGGCGAAGAGGTCCGAGATCATGGGCGCTGGAAGGTCCGCACGGATCGCCGTGGCGCTGGGGGCGGCCTTGGCATTCACTTCATTGAGCAGAGCAATCAAAAGCTCGGAGGCGAGGATGTGCCCAGTGTCATTCGGATGCACCACATCGGCATACATCAGTTCCCACTTGGTGCGTCCGCTGTAGATCTCCGGCCACCAAGCGTCGCGAAAGCTCACCATCGGCAGATCATAGTGACGTCCGAGCATCTCTTGCGTCGCCTGGGCGTTCTCACCCTTCCGCTGCATGAAGAACAATTGCACCAAGGCTGGCTGCTGCGGCTCGCGAAGGATCTGCCTCAGCACTCCCTCGTAGCTATCCCAAAACATCGGCACGGGGTGATTGTCGTTCACGGCATACTCCACAATGACGAGGTCAGGCTTCTTGCTCAGCACATCTCGTTGCACCCGCATGGCTCCGTAGAGCGAGTTGGTGCCGCCGATGCCCGCATTGACAAATCGCACCTTGGCCTCGGGGAAGGTTTGCGTGAACCAATCCGCCACACCGGCGATGTAGCGATTCTTCGGGTCTTTCGTCTGCAAGCCACCTGCCGTGATCGAACCCCCGATAGCCGCGACGCAAATCTCTTCACCACGACGCGCCTTCGCCATCACAGCACCCAATCGGCTCCAATCTCCCTCGGAGACAATGCCACGCTCTTTGATGGATGGCGTGGTCACCGGTGACTCCGCGTGAAGATCGCCCGTTTGGAGAAGTGAAGCGGTCACAAGGATGGCGAGGCAAAAAGACGTGATGATCTTCATGAATGATAAGTGGGAGATGCGTTCAAGGCTGATCGTGTCTTCGATGACGAATTGCAGTCACTTGCCGAGCTTCAAGAGTTGCCCCTCTTCGACCGTCACCGTTCCATCGACGCCATCCAGGGTGTAATCGACCTTCAATTGCTTTTCGATGCCATTCGCTGGGTCACCGAAGTTTTCGGCCGTAGCTTCAACGGTGAGCGAATCTTCAATCCAATCCGCCACCTTCTGCGTCACGTTGACCACGGCGTTGTTAGCCAGATCACCGTAAACTGCCTTTCGGATCACCAGACGCGTGTTGACCTCACGTTTCACGGGTTTCAGCACCAGAAAGGGGTTCCCGATCATGAGAATGCCTGAGACGATGTCACCCGGAGCGTGATCACCGGGATGGGCTTCGATTTCATGCGCTTGCTTGCAGGGAAGATAGGCCTTTCCGAGATAGTCCCCGGCGCGGAGGCGCTCGTAGATGAGATCATCGAAGCCGACTCCACCACTGCGGACCTGAGCGACGGCTGCCTGGCCAAGATGCTTGCCAAAAACCCAGCTCAGTCCGCAATTGGGGCCATTGTCGTCGTGTTCGGTCTTGGTCCAGTTCGCGGTGAAGCAGCCATGGTTGATCGTGATGAGCGACCCGGTCTTCAAGTCGGCAATCTCATGCGCCATGAGATCCTCATCATCCAAGGCGTGACCGGTTTCATCCGAGTGAACGCCGACACAAGTGAGCGAGTAACTGTGCTTCTTGAAGGCCTCCAGCGCGGCCTGATGCGTGCAAGCCTTGCCCGTCAGCAACGTCACATCCCCAGACGCGGAAAAACGGGTGCCACCGCGCCGCTTGAACCAATCACCCGGCCCCGTCCAATCTTCCGTGCTGACGTCGGTGCTGAAGAAGAGAGTGCGGAGTTCCGGCACCGTTTTGCCCGTGTAGTAGTCGTGCGTCTTGGCAAAAAACCGTCGCAGACCGGGAAGATCGTCATCACGCTCCTTCTCGCTGGCACGGATGTTGGCGACCCAAACCTTGAGTTGAGGTTTGCCCTCGTAGGCGTCGTCCACGCCGTCCTTGTTCTTGTCCACGAACCGCAGGTCGAAGTCCTCAAAATACACCGGATTCGGATTGGCATGCTCGTGCATGAAGAAACGATGCATCGGCATCGCACCCACGAGAATGACGCCCGAAATGCCCTTTTCGCGATGCAGGCGCTTGATGGCCTCACGAACCTCTTGGGGCGTTTTCCATTCGCCTTTGATGACCTGCAGTTTCACCGGAAAGCGTGCTTCCACATCCAGAACGTATTGTTCCAAGGGCTCCTGAAGCACTGCGTAAGTGCGCTCCTGGAGTAGCATCGCTACTTGGTCTTGCTCAGCACGCACTGACAGCGAAAACATGCACAGGAGAACCAACGACAGAACGGTCTGCCGTAGGCTTTGAGATGCGTGATTGGCTGTCATGAGATTGAGGGCAAGCTCTGTCCATACATCACTCCTCTGCGGTTGGAGAACCTTTTCGGACCCGTGAAACTACTTTGCTGGCGCTACCTCCGCTCCGCCTTCAAATACGGACGCAGCGCTTCGAAGCGGAAGTCGATTTCGGCGATCTCTTCGGTGCTGAGTTTCAGCTCGGAGAAGATCGGTTTGTCGGGGATGGACTGTTTGGGGCCGTATTGGCGGGAGATCATGTTTTTGAAGACGCTGCGCTTCTTCCAGAGATGAAGCTGGAAGCCGCGCAGGTCGCCGCCGGGGAGATGCTGGCCGAGATTGAAGAGGAGCATCAGCTTCGCGTGGATGTCGCGCACATTGTCGGGGTCTTTGCCGCTTTGCATGAGATCCCAGACGCGGGTTAGCACATCGGCATAAACGGCGCGTTCGGTGATGAGGCCTTCGGTGCCGAGATGGGACTCGTAGAGCCAGCCATGGGCTCCACGGGCGCTGAAGACGCGGCGGATGGTGGGTTTCGCGGCGCACAACTCCTTGGTGCGTGCGATGATCGGCGCGGCTTCCTCTTTGATATAACCGAAGTGCGGGAACTCCTTCGCCAGCTCAATCATGAGCTTCACGGAGGGAACCGGACCCTTGTAAGCCACGCCACCAGTCGTCTGGAAGATGACAGGACGTTTCGCGACCTTCGCCAGCTCACGCCAATAGTGCCGCAGATCGTCTTCCGTGAGTCCTGAGTCCGGCGGACGCGAGATGATGGCCGTCGGCGCGAGCTTCTCGGCATGTCGGGCATAGACGAGCAGCTCCGCCGTGTCTTTGCCCTGCACACCAAGGCACAGCGCGGAAGTCTTGAAGCCGCGTGAAGTCTTCGCCAGCACCTCCATGCCGCGCAGCTTTTCATCCATCGTCAGCAAATCCACACTGTCGCCCGACTGCGGCCAGATCATGCCGGGGCAGCCACCCCAGTCCACAAACCGCGCCTGATCCGCGAGCACCTCGTAGTCCACCGCGCCCATTTCCGTGAAAGGTGTCGAGAGAATCGGAAACGGTCCGCGCACGCGAGGATCAGCATCGGCGGCATGAAGACGTTTTCCCGCCCAAAGCGCTGAAGCACCGGAGAGGGCAGTTTGGAGCAGTTTTCGACGTGTTGGGTGTTTCATCATGGCTATGCTGTCAACGCGGCCCACCAACCGTCTTCTTGAATGAAAAATTTCCTCTTTGCCTGTCTGCTCCTGTTGCCCGCCATGCATGCGGGTGCCCAAAACATCGAACAAGCCTGGGACATGGTCTGGCGCCGCTTTTATCTGCCGAAGGTGCAGACCTTTGGCGATTACCTCAGCAGCTATGAGAAGGGCAAGGAACAAGCTCATTTGCCGACGGCGGATGAGGTGAAGCGACAATACCCCAATCCCTGCGGCTACAGCACGGGCATGGAAGATGGCGCTATCCTCGGTGGTGCGATGCTGAGCGTGCTGTGTGATCGGTTTGAGGTCACGAAGGACGAGTCGCTGAGAGAGAAGGCGGCGAGCGTTTTTGACGGACTCAAGCGCTGCGTCACGGTGCATGGCGTGAAGGGCTTCGTGGCGCGAAATGTTTGCCCGGAGGACGGCACCAGCACTTACATCAACTCGTCACGCGATCAGGTGACGCACTTTGCTCACGGCCTGTGGCAGTATTTTCACAGCCCGCTGGCGGAGGAAGGCACGAGGCAACAGATCCGTGTCATTCTCGCCGATGTCGCCGAACACATGATCAAGACAGTCACGCCCGAGAACGACTTCGACTTCCTCAGAGCCGACGGTCAACGCTGCCCGCTGGGCATCTGCCGCATGTGGAATGTGCAACCGCACGAAGCCGCCCGCCTGCCGATGATCTACGCCGCCGCGTGGGACGTGACCAAGGACGAACGCTACCGCGAGCAATGGCGCAAATACGCCGCCGAGGCCATCGCGCAGTCCGCCAGTCCCGGCGAGAATAAACCGGCCTACGCGCTGCTACAGATGCAATGCTCGCTGGAGGTGCTTCACGCTCTGGAACCCGATGCGGCGCTCAAAGCCACGATTCACCAGCGCATGATTCATGTCCGTGATCTCGCGGCGAAGCGCTTTACGAGCGTTCTGGCCCAGATCGCGAAAAAGAGCCCCGAGGACATGCGCATGACCGGCCCTGACTGGCGCAAGGTGCCCGAGTGGAAGAACCAAAAAGGCTACCCAAACCCGCATTGGGGACCGTTTCGCGAAATCTGGCATCTCACGCGCGAAGCCGGTGAATCCGCGCTCATTTTGCTCATGGTCGATAACGCCACGCTCACGGCCGAACAGCAAGCCTCGCTTAAAAATCTCATCGACGGCTTCGATTACACGCACAACGCCAGTTGTGGCATCGTTTACCACCTCGCCGCCCACTGGAAGGCACGCCGACATCATCTCATCCCATGAAATCACCGCTCATTGCTCTCGTCTTCGCTTCATCGTTTGCCTTCGCCGCCGATCTCGTTCCGCCCGTCACACAGACATGCCAGCCTGACAAGCTCATCGCCGCGGAGGCCTTTGATAAGCCGGCGTCTTTCACGAAACAAAAGCAACCCGGCACCGACGGCTGGCGCGGCGGCATCGGTACCTGGAGCATCAAGGACGGTGCAGCCTACGCCGTGCAGGAAGGCCCGAGCGAGAAGCGCCCGAATGGTCACGAGGCCGTGTGCGAACACATCGTGGACCTCGGTGACTATGCGCTAACAGGTGAGTTCAAGCTCGGCCCTTCGCCGCAGATCGGGTTCGTGTGCCGTGATACGAACCAACCGAACCTCCATCAAGGCCGTGTGATGATCACACCCACCGCCATCTGGATTCAAAAGATGAGCGGCATCTCGAAAGAGACGCGCCGTGAGGAATTGATGAAAATCGAGGTCAAACTCGATCTCAACACCTGGCACCGCATCACCATCGAAATCTGCGGTGATCACTTCTTCGCCAAAATCGACGACCATGTGCTCGAAGCCAGCCACGAGCGTTTCAAGGAGCGCAAAGGACGCGTCGGCTTCGTCGCAAAAGCGGAGGGAGCGCAGTTCCGAAACATCGCCCTTTGGAGCGCGAAGGCGAAACCATGAATTCTATTTCCTGCGCTCTTTTTTCGCTGCCCCCTCCCACTCTCGGCGGCTGAAACCATCATGATCCACGCCACCTCGAAAATCAGTGGACTGCGCCTCCACGATGGCCGCTACGTACTCGTCTCGAATCCGAACCCGCAGAAGCGTGATCCGCTCACACTCTCGATCAGCGAGGACGGCCTATTCTTCACCAAGATGCTCTATCTCGTCGGCGGTCGCCTCATTGATTAGCCGCACGACATCGAGCACGAAGGCCGCCTTTACATCGGCTTGGTCAGTGGCAAGCAACGCGTCGAAGTGCTCAAGGTGAAGCTGAGCGATGTCGACACCGTGCAAATGCCGGGGAAGCCGCTGATGAAGTAGCCTCGATTGGCAATCGAAGCGTTCATGCCGAACCACTCACTTCGCCGCCTTCGGCATCCTCACCTGCGGTGCGGAGCTCACCTCCAGCGGTCGCACACTGCTCAGTCGGCGAAAAGAACCTGTCTCCGCCACGCCGCCAATCGAGAAAATCGGCATGAAGGAGGCTTCCTGCGTGCGCAGGTCCTTCGGCCCCGAACGCAGCGGCGCGAGCATGATCGTCACGGCCGCCAGGGTAATCCCGGCAGCCAAAACCTGGCTCTTGGTGGTTGAGCGGCGACTTTTCATGGTTGGCGTCATTTACTTAACTAATCCAAAATAATCAACAACTACGGCTGCCTCTAGAGATTTTTGCTTGTGAGAGAGATTTTCTCCGGCAGCGATGCCCTCAGTGATCTGGATTTTAACAGCAGGCTTCGGCGACGGGCATAACACGGCGGCACGCTCGGTGGCGGAGGCCCTCACGCGCCTCCACCCCGATGAAAAGATCGAGGTCACCGATCTCATTAGCGAGGTGCTGCCTCGACTCTCCACCGTCCTGAAGGTCGCCTACCAAGTGGCTATCATTCACTGCCCCGCGGCCTGGAGGCTCACCTACAAGATGCTGGGAAACCCGAAGATGACCGGCCCCGATGCCTCCTGGCAGCTCCCGCTCATCCGGGCGGTGGAGCAAAAACTCGAGCAGGAGCAGCCCCGCCTCATCATCAGCACCTACCCTGTCTATTCGGCGATGCTTGCCGCCTTGCGATCCCAAAGGAAAGTGCCGCCGCTCGTCACCGTCATCACGGATTCCGTCAGCGTGCATCCCATCTGGGTGACTCAACCAAGCGACCGCTTTTGCGTGGCTGATGACGAGACGCAGGCGGTGGTGGAAAAGCTCGGCGTGGCTCGTGAAAAAATCCGCGTCACCGGCTTTCCAGTCAGCCTCGCCTTCACGGAGTCCTTGCCGCCGGATGCCCACTCGCCGCTTCAGCGCATCCTTTATCTGCCCTCCACGCCCGGCCGACATGTCGCCGCCACGCTCCAGGCTTTGCGCCCGCTCCTGCTCTCCGGTGTGAAGCTCACCCTTCCTGTCGGCAAGCACGGCTCACGGCTCTACCATGTGCTGCGTCGCTTCACCGATTCGCTGCCGCCGGGCACGCTCGACATCATCGGCTGGACGCCACGCATCCCCGAGTATCTCCGCACGCATGATGTCGTCATCTGCAAGGCCGGCGGAGCCATCCTGCACGAGGTCCTCGCCGCCCAAATTCCTGCCGTCATTGATTACGTCGTGCCTGGTCAGGAGGAAGGCAATGCAGAGATGCTCACCTCGCGTGCCTGCGGCATCCGCACCCACTCGCCCCAAGAAACCGCCGCCGCCGTCGAAAGCATCCTCACCAACGACGGAGCCGCTGGACGCCGCATGCGAACGAACATGACTCCGCTCAGCGTCCCCGATGCCGCCCTGAAAACCGCCCAGGCCGCGCTGAAACTCGCCAAGTAGCTTCGATGGTGAATCGAAGCCTGCTATGCCAAACGCTACGGCTCTGAAGTAGATTCGATTGGCAATCGAATCATCGCGCGGTGCGCAGCTTCTTCCCCGGCAAAAGGAACATCCTACCCGCCTCATTGCAGATGAGCAGATTCGGCCCGTCTTTGCCCAGCATCGTGCCCACCGCGCCCGTTTCATGTGCCCCGCCGGGCTGGATGACGAGATCGTCCTCATCGCGAAACACCAGCGGCCTCGCGAAGGTGTTGTCGCCCTGGTTCAGCATCAGCAGCGGTGTGCCGAGGGTCTTCTTGAGCTTCACTGGCAGCGCTTTGTCCACGAGACTGCCAATCAAACCACCCACGACGGGATTTTGTCCCAAAGCGGCCATCGGATAGCCCGTCTCGCGATCCGGGATCGAAACAACACGCCCCGTGCCGATGACGAGATCAAGATGCCCGTCTCGATTCCAATCGAAGAAGTCCAGCTTGCAACGCCCGCTCATACCGCCCACACCGCCGCTGGTGCCGATGAACTTGCCATCGTCGAGCTTCAGCTTGCCGCCGTCTTCCACGTTGTAGTCGTCGATCCGCCAGTAGAGGTGAAAATGATCCTCGCCATCCACGATGGCCAGCGCCATGCGTTCGCCGATTTTCGCCACGGCTGGCCGACAGCGCCACATGCCATGCAGATCGATCCCATCGCAGTAAAGCGGGTGCGCGGCGTCGAGCTTCGGCTGCGTCTTCGTGCCGCGATTGAGGTAGATCAGGTATTCGCCGGTGATGTCGCCGGTGATGAGATCGAGTGTGCCATCGCCATTCCAGTCGATGGCATTTGGCGAGAGATAACCCCAGCGTGCTTCCTGGAGCCCCTGCAAGCTGCCGGAATAGCCCGCCTGCACCTGAATCTCACGCCCACCAGCCTGCACACGCGTTGCGGGCAAAAACTTTGGCTCGTCGTTGCTGCCGAAGTTTTCAAAGAAGAGCACGAATCCCTCCGAATTGCCCGCCAGGATGTCCAGCACGCCATCGCCATTCCAATCCACCGTCGTCGGCGAAGGCAGCGTCCCCGCGTAGAGGTCCGCATGCTCCTGCAAAACCGAAACCGGCTCCGCAAACATCGGGGCACCCGTCTTCGCCCACTTGCCGGTGAAGCGATAAAAATACAGCGAACCCTCGCCACACGCGATCAGACCGCCCGGATAGGCTGCCACGCTTGGATTGATGCTCGGGTGCCGCAGCGCATTCCCATCCTCACCCGCCACGAGTCGCTTCGTTTCGAGATCAAAACCACTCGCCGCCTTGTTGTGAAAAAACACCAGATTCCCCTGCCGCGATCCGGTGATGAGGTCACGCTCATGCCCCGCACCCAGCTCCATGCCCGTGATGCCATGCATCGAGAAAAAGACCTCGTTCCGCGTCTTCGTGATCTGCCTCACCTCGCCCTTCGCTGGCCAGCCGATGAGATAACGATACCTCCACTCGCCCACGGCGATGCCTGACGAGTTGAACGGCCGCCACGCCTCCGTGTTTGGGCTGCCTTCCGTGCCTTTCGCGCCATTCGACATTTCAAACGCGATGTCATAGCCCTCGCCATTGCTGAGCACCCCAAGGCTCGATGGCGACTTCACCGCCTTCGGCAGCTTCTCTCGCTTCGACTCACGAAATTCGAGCTTCTCGCGATCAAAACACGTCGTCACCAGCTCTTCCTTGTCAATCCACAGCCCGACCACGCTGCCATCCGGCCGCTGAAACACGCAGCCCTTATCCTTGAAGGCGCATTTCACCACGACCGGCTCTGCAAACACCGGCGCAGCATTCTCCGCCGTATCCACCCACTTGAACAAATGCACCGCCTGCGGCCCACCATACCCCGCTACGAACAAATCCGGTTCCTTGCCTCCAAACACCCGCGCATGTCCCAGCACATGATGATTCAAATTCACCAATGCCAGCGGTCCACGCCCCTTATCAGCCGCCGATTGCAAGGCCTTCGTGCCCGGCGGCAGATGCGGCTCTGCACGACAGACCGTGATGAGGAGGATGAGAAAGAGAAGCGGCTTCATGTAGATTCGATTGTTAATCGAATCATTCCTCAAACCGCTTCGATTGCCAATCGAAGCTACTTCACCACCGGAGGCAGCTTGCACGACTGCCATGCCAAAAAGCGCCACTGGCCCTTTTCCTCGCGCCAGACGGCGAGGAAACTCAATACGGCATCCATCGCCTTGCCTTCCGACTCCGCTTTGACATGCGCACGACCTGTCATGAGCGCGATGCCCGGCGCGGGGAAAGTGAAGTTCTGTTCCTCGTAATCATAGCCCACATACTTCGTCTTCCCAGCGCTCAGGATGTCGATGAACGACGTTTTCGTGTCCACGATCCCATTTGAATGCGCATAACGCAGCTCATCGGAAAAGATGCCATCCAGCTTGTCGCGGTCACCCGACTGCATCGCGGTCACACGAGCCTTGTCAGCCGCTTTCACGGCAGCGAGGCTCGGATGATCCTCGGCGAGGACTTGGAGTGCAAAAAGAAGCGAGAGGGCGGTGAGCAGTGTTTTCATGGTGGTGAGCTATTTGGCGTGTTTCAGGACAAAATCGACCAACTCCTGACACTCAAAAAAGGACGGCGTCACCTTGTGGCCTTCACCGGGGATGATTTTGACGCTGAAGGAGCCGCCGGCGGTTTCGTAGCGTTCTTTGAGGAGCTTGGTGTTGTCGTTGTAGGGCACCACGACATCGCTATCGCCATGCACGGCGAACATGGGCACTTTGTTCGCAGCGAGAGCGGCGAGGTTGTCGATGGGATTGAACTCTTTCAGTCGCGATACGAGGTCCGCCTCTGCTAGAGCGTAGTCAGCGAGCGTTTGCGGCTTTGAGTTCTTCAGCGGCCAGCTGGCGAGGTTACACACGGGATAGATGCCGACCCAGGCCTTTACTTTGTCGGGATTCCGAAAGGCCCAGGCGAGTGTCATCATGCCGCCGCGACTTTGGCCGAGCAGGATCGGCTTCGCGGAGAAGCCGCGCTTCACCATGGCATCGTAGAAGAGCGTGAATTTCGCCGAACTGGCCGGTGAGCCGCGCACCTCGCCGAGGTCGAAGCCGGCGAGACTGATGCCCGCCTTCATGAAGGCCTCGAAATACATCTTCCGACCTGCGAGCGAGACACCGCCGTTCAGTGTCGGCGCATACCAGACCCATGGTTTGGTCTCGGCGGGCTTTGGCGCGGCGTAGAGCACGGCTTTGTGTCCTTCGATGTCGAAGACCTCGGGCTTCTTGGGCAGAGGCTCCTGTGCCAGCAGAGGCAGCGCGAAGAGGGTGGTGAGTGTGAGGAGGCGTTTCATGACAGCTTTGAGTTATAGGCGCTCATTTACGCTGCCACTTGTCGTCTTTCTCCATCACGGTGCGTGGGCCTTCGCCGTTGAGCCAGGATTTGGCCTCGGCATCGCCTTTGAGGAAGGCATCGAAGAAGGCGGTGCTGAGGGCGAGGATGACGCGGTGGTGGTTGGGATTGCGATTCGCGCTTTCGCCGGGGAGGGAGCGTTCGCCGAAGGCACCGTGCTCGGCATCGTGGAGGACGAGTTCGTATTTGTCGCCGGGCGGCAGTGCGGGATAGACGCCGAGACGCGAGTCGAGATCGCCACCGATGGTCATGGCACCGATGCGGGCGACGTCCTTGGTGCCGGTCATGAGCAGCCACGGCAGCGTCACGCTGCCGAAGGCACGCTCCGGGCTGCCTGCGGCGGGCACGCTGGGACTCATGGCTACGGCGGCTTGGATGCGCGGATCGGTGAAGCGTGCGCCGCCGACGGGCAGGCTTTGGCCGCTCACGGCCTGCGTGGTCACGGCACCGAAAGAATGGCCGGACATTCCCACGCGAGTGAGATCGAGCCTGCCACGCAAGGCGTGGGCTTCGTCCGCATGCCAGCGAGTGAGTTGATCGAGCACTGCTGGGATGTCGGCCACGCGCAGCATGAAGTTTTCGAGGCTCGCGGCCTGCTTCATCGCCATCGGGATCTGCGCGGGGCGTTGGCCGCGCCACACGGATTCATCGCTGCCGGGATGCTGCACAAAGACGACCGCGTAGCCGCGTGCGGACCAGTGTTTGCCGAGATAGGGGTTGTTTTGGCACGAACCACCGAGTCCGTGGCTGAAAAGCACCACCGGCGCAGCTTGGGTCGTCGCAGGCAGATAGACGCGGATCGGCAAGGCGCGGTCGCGTTTCGCATCCTGCACGGTGAAGTCGAGCGGAGCCGTCAAAACGGCCTCAGGCAACTTCAGCGGGTCATATGCCAAAACCGCCGTGACGGCGAAATAGGTGAAAAAGGCGAAAACGAGGGACTTCATGGCTTTGGAGTCTTTTTGGAACTCCGGGCAGCGGAAGTGGTCGCTTCATTGTTCACCTTCCGGCTCGAAAGAGTGCGCTCGTGTGCCGAGTTCACATGCCGTCACTGCTTCAAACCACTCCACCATGATTTATCGCCCCATCGCCATCCTTCGCATCGGTCTCATGCTGCTCGTCAGCACCTTGGCTGCTCATTCCGCTGACAAAGCTCTGCCACGCAGCACGCCGGAACAGCAGGGCATCTCGTCGGCTGCGGTGCGTGACTTCATCGAGACGGCGGACAAGCAGATCCACACGCTGCACAGCTTCATGCTCGTGCGTCATGGTCATGTGATCGCGGAGGCGTGGTGGAAGCCGGAGTCGGCGGAGAAGCGGCATGTCATGTGGTCGCTGAGCAAGAGCTTCACCTCAACCGCCATCGGCCTCGCGGTGGCGGAGGGGAAACTGACGCTCGATGATCCGGTGCTGAAGTTTTTCCCCAATGAGGCGCCTGCGGAAGCGAGCGAAAACCTCAAGGCCATGCGCGTGCGTGACCTGCTCTCGATGAGCGGCGGGCACGAGGTGGAGCCGAAGTTTGGCTTCGACACCGGCCCGTCCGTGAAGGGTTTCCTCGCGCATCCGGTGACGCAGAAGCCGGGCACGTTTTTCCGCTACAACACGCCTGGCAGCTACATGCTCTCCGCCATCATCACGAAGACCACCGACCAGACCGTGCTCGATTACCTCAAGCCGCGCCTCTTTGAGCCTCTCGGCATCGAAAGCCCCATGTGGGATGCCAGCGCGGAAGGCTACAGTCTTGGCGGATACGGCCTGCACATCCGCACGGAGGACATCGCGAAGTTTGGCCAGCTCTACCTGCAACGCGGCCAGTGGAACGGGCAGCAGTTGCTCTCCGAAAAATGGGTCGCAGAAGCCACCTCGAAGCACGTGGACAATTCCAAAGCGCCGAGCGGCAAAACGTCCGACTGGCAGCAAGGCTACGGCTTCCAGTTCTGGCGCTGCCAGCACAACTGCTTCCGTGGTGATGGTCGCGACGGCCAGATCTGCCTCGTGATCCCCGAGCACGACGCTGTCATCGCCATCACCGCGCAAACCGGCCAGATGCAGACCGAACTCGACCTCGTGTGGGAGAAGCTGCTGCCCGCCTTTGCCAAAGACGCGCTCCCCGCGAACACCGCCGAGCACGCAAAGCTCCAGCAAGCCGCCGCGAACCTCACCGCGCATCCCGCCCCGCCCAAGAAGGCGAAGTGATCATTCATTGAAACGCTATTCACGCACACCATTCCATCATGAAACGCCTCCTCTTTGCTCTCGCCTGCTTCACCTCGCTCCAAGCCGCTGAAACCTACACCGAGAACCCCGGCAAGGAGGGCGATGGTGCTTTCGAGGTCGGGCCGGAGTATCGGGTCGATCTAGATTTGACCGATAAAGGCAATCCGAAGGGGCGGAAGTTCGAGTTCATGATGAAGCTGGCCGACAGCAAGGTCTTCGACGGCAAGGACAAGACGTTGGAGCCCGACAAGAAGAAGGTGAACACCGAGCGGAAGATCACGGTGTATGTGCCTGCGGCTTATCAGGATGGCCAGAAGGCTCCGCTGCTCGTCATTCACGATGGTCCCGGCCAGTTGAAGCTCATCGGCAACGCTCTCGACAACCTCACGACCTCAAAGGACGCGAAGCGCTCGCTTCCAGCGTTTGTGTGCATCGCGGTGCAGAATGGCGGCAACGATGGCAAGAACAGCGAGCGCGGCCTGGAGTATGACACGATGTCGGATCGCCTTGCCCGCTTCATTCACGACGAGGTGCTGCCCGCCGTGCTCGCGAATGCCGAGATCCGCGCCGCGTATCCGAAGTTCGCGCTCACGGAGAACCCGTGGGGCCGTGCGGTGATGGGTTGCAGCTCCGGCGGCGCTGCCGCGCTGACGATGGGCTGGTTTCGCCCGGACTGGTTCCGTCGCATCATCGCCTACTCCGGCACCTTCGTGGACCAGCAGGACGACGACGCGCCCGAAGAAGCGAAGTATCCGCTCGGCGCGTGGGAGTATCATTCCGGCATGAAATTGATCGAAACGAGCGAGCCAAAGCCGCTGCGCATCTTCACCCACGTCTCCGAAAACGACAATCGCGCCAACGACCCCGAAGAAACCTACCACAACTGGGTCATGGCCGGCATGCGCACAAACGTCGCCCTCGACCAGAAAGGCTACCACCACCGCTACGTCTTCAGCAAAAAGACCGGCCACTGCGACAAACGCGTCTTCGAGCACACGCTGGCTGACACGCTGGTGTGGTTGTGGCGCGGGTGGGAGGGGTGAAGAAGCCTTGGCTACTTGTCCTTCGCATTCTCAGCCAGTTTCATCGCCTGTGAGTCAAAGTCGCTCACATAGAGGCGGTCTTGGATGATGCGATACTTCTCGAACTCGCTCTCGGCGTGGGCTTTGGCGATCTCGGCGGTGACTTTGCCGGCATCTTGGAGGATTTCGCGGTCGGTGGCAGCAATGAAACGATTCAGTCGGGTTTCCCAGTCCTGCATGGTCATCGGAATTTGTCGCAGGGCCATGTCCTCGGCCACATCGAGATAGGCGGAAACGAGGCGCTGTAGCTGGGCGGCCTCGCTTTCGGTGAGGTAGTTTTTGGCGACGCTGACGTCGAACTTCTGAATCTTGCCTTTGGGGGCGTCCTTCCAGGTGGTGAGGCCCATGTGATCTTTCCCGGCATCCGCTCGGAGGTAGATGACCTCTGCGGCAGTGTGTCCATGGATGGCCCAATGGAGTTTGTTTTGCACCGTGGCAAAGAATCGCTGCGTGGCAGCGGCTGTCACATCGTAGTCGATGGAGGTGGCGTAGATGTCGGTGATCTTCTGGTAGAACTTTCGCTCGCTCAGCCTGATCTCCCGAACCCGCTGGAGTTGCTCTTCAAAATACTGCTTGGTGAGGATGGAGCCGTCGTTTTTCAGGCGTTCGTCATCCATGACGAAGCCCTTGATGGTGAACTGCTCAATGATGGTGGTGGCCCATTTGCGAAACTGCACGGCCCGCTCGGAATTCACCTTATAACCCACGGCGATGATGGCGGGCAGGCTGTAGTGCTGGGTGACGTAGGTTTTGCTGTCAGAAGCAGTTATCCGAAAAGATTGGATAACTGAACTCTCCTCCAGCTCGCTGTCCGAAAAGACGTTTTTGAGATGATAGCTGATGGTGCGCACATCCACATCGTAGAGCAGGCCCATCGCCTTTTGACTGAGCCAGACGTTTTCATCTGCATAGACGGCCTCGACGCCTCCTTTGCCGCTGGCGGCGACAAAGGTGAGGTATTCAGCCGCCGATGAACGCAACATCGACGCCTCTGCCTTTTTGGGGCTGCCTTTGCCGGTGGTGCGCTTGGGTTTCATCGAGTGGGTTGAGCTGCTGGACGGTGGCAAGTCCGCGAACCGAGGCAAGCCCCGGCATGGCGGGTCAAAGCTACAGCTTATTCGGCACCACCTTCGTCCAAGGACTCCACGCACCGAGCGCATGCTGCTGGATCTTGCGTTTCCAGATCTTGGTCATGCAGAATGCGTAGAGCGTGTCCTTGTCCTTGCCGCCGATGGCGACTCCGGTGACTCGTCCGCGATCAGGGACGGTGAGGATGACCTGGGTGGGGCCGTCGTCGGCGCTGATTTGGATGCCGCTTTTCGTAGCGATGAATTGACGGCCTTCTTGCGAGTAGCATAGGCATTCCGCGCCTGCGTCGTCGTCCCAATCCTGGACGTGGAGGTGGAAGAAGCGTTCTTTGTTTATCAAAGCGCTGTCGTCGGCGATTTGATAGCTGTAGGCCCACTTGGAGTGGCCTTCGCCGACGGAGAGGAGCCATTGATCGGGACGAAAGGCCATGCCGGTGGCGAATTTGATGCCCGCATCGACCTGCTTTTTCTGGCCGTCCTTGATGAGCCACACGCTGCCGCCGTTGTTGGGCTTCTTGGCGTCGTTGTCGGTGACGTAGAGGCTGCCGTTCGGATGCGCGAGGATGCTGTGACCGGTGAGACCTTCCAAAACGAGGCTCGACTGGCCGCTAGCATCGTAGCGGAGGAGCTGGCCGGATTTCTCGGAGATGGTGTAAAGCGATCCATCGGCGGCGACGGTCACACCGTGCGCGTTGCCGGTTTTTTCGGCGAAAACGCTGATTTGATCGTCGAGGCCGATGCGGTGGATTTTGTCGGCGGAGGTGTCGGCGAAGAAGATTTCGCCGTTTGGCGCGGTGGAAGGCCCGCGAGTGCTTTTGAAGCCTTCGGCGACGAGTTTCCAGTCTTCGCCGAGGAGGAGGATTTCCTGCGCACGCGGGGCGCTGGGGCCTGCTTTGACCTTCGCAGGCCAGTCTTTCCAAAGATAAGCCATCGCCTCTTGCCAGTTCTCGCCGTAGCCCGCGACGTGTTTGCCGTCGATGGTGCGGAACTGGTAGTCGTAACCGGAAAATTTCAGCGCTTTGTCCATTTCCTGATCGACGAGGAACCAATCGCCTGCCGCGTTTTCCATGTCGTGCGTGGCGGTGGTGAGATACGAGCGGATCGGGCGTGCTTCAAACTTGCGCACCATGGTGGGGAACTCATGCCCGCCGCGAAACGCGACCCAACTGCCGCTGGCAGCATACACGCGGCTGAAAGCCTCCGGCCGATGCCAAGCCGCCGTGAAGGCCGTGATGCCGCCGCTGCTGCCACCGGCGATGCAGCGGTCGTTGCCGCTGGTGCTCAGATTGAGCTGATACTGCTTCGCGACGAAGGGTAGCAGTTCCTCGTCAAAGAAGCGCACGTTGTTGTCGTTGATGCCGTCGTATTCAAAGTCACGATTCCGGCGGTCGGCGGTGCCTTTCATCGGCGCGGGCAACGTGCCGGGCCGCACAAAGACACCGACCATCACGGGAATCTCCTTCGTGGCGATCATCGTCTCCAACGCGGTCTTTTCGCGCGGATTGAAGCCATCGGTCTTCACATAAACGCAGGCCGGCTTGCTGGCGTCGTATTGAGCCGGGATGAAGACGGTGACCTCGCGCATGGTGCCGGGGAAGACTTTGCTCTGCGAGAAGGTGAAGGTCTCGATGCGGCCTGGAAGGATGGCCTCGGGCTTGATGGCGGGCGGTGTGTAGGTCGGAGCCGCGTCCTTCTTCGCCTCCACGATGCCGCTGCCAGCGAGCGGTCGCACGAACCACTGCAAATGCGAATCGCCCTTCCGGTGCTGCCAGAGATCGACCTTCGCGCCGACCTCTTTTTTGCCACCGAGATGATCGAGCCCCATGCCGGGCGCGTGCTTCGGCTCGATGGCGTAGCTGCCATTATCCTGCTTCGTGAGCGCCCAAAGCTGCGCGTCGGATTTGTTGTCCTTCGCGAGAAGCACCTTCGTGCCATTTGTCGTGCCCGCACCGTCCACGGTGAGCGCGAGACCGGGTTGCGATGCCGACATGAGCCAGTTCCAACCATCGCCACGCGGCTGGATGATCCACTTTTGATTTGGCGTGTTCGCCGGTTTGTTGATGGAGACGATGTCGCCTTCCTTTGAATCACCGACGACCTCCAAAATGAAGTCCGGTGCGCTCACGGGCACGATTTGGTAGGTGCCCCAGTCTTCGGCGAAGGCGGCGGTGGTCAGGAGGGAGACGATGAGAGAGGAAAGACGCATCACGGAGAATGTGAACGCGGAAACGACGCGGATTCGACGGCAAATCTTATGGTCAAGGCAACTCGCTTGTTGGCAGACTCCCCAACCTCGAATGTCTAAACCAAGCTAATTGAAGCGAATTATGAAATAGCATGGGCAGCACTCAGCAGGAACAGGGCGTAAAGGTTTCTTTCATTGCCTTCATGAGTAAGAATGGAATTGTGGTTTCTGACAATGAACTTAGGACCGTTCAGAAACGTGGTGGGTATCGCGCCTGTTCAGGCGACGAACGCGCATGAAGCTGATCTCATTGAAAAGTTCCAGCGCCCATTACAGTGCGACTACCGAGTCTCTCACTTCCTTCCAGCGCAGTATTTTCAGTTGGTCGTTAAAGAATTCGGCTTCTATCTAAGGAGAGCGGACAAGCAGTCAAATGACCCCAACGATTCTCGCCTTCCCGATGTGAATCTCACTGAGGCTGCTGGCATGGACCAAGCGATGGCCCCGTACCTGCCCACAACGGTCGATCCAATTGTGACGCAGGCGGACTATGAGGAGCATCGGAAACGAAACTACCTGCACTGTTGGACGGATGGCTGGGACGAAAGCAAGAGATTGTGGCGAGAGTTCGGCGGCAATGGCACTGGAGTAATGCTCCGATCGACGACTGGTATGTTGCGCGCTCATTTTCAGCATCACGACTTTTTGAACATCAACCTGGTCGGCTGCAGCTATTGGCCCATACACGTCGCCGTCCCGGTGAAATTGGGAAATTTGGTGGCACAGTGTCGAAAAGATGAGCGGTTTATGTGGCAAAACGAAACGCGGCTGATAGCTCAACTCAGAGATGCCGCCTTCGTGGCGAAAATGGGGATCGATGCACAACCTCCGGATGGTTGGTGGATTGGCATTCGGCTGCATCAAGTGCTATCAAGCATCGTCCTCGGGCCATGTATGTCCTCTGCTGATCGAGATGAAGTGTTGAGCTCATTGAGAAAAGCTGATCTTTCTTCGCGAATTCCCCCCACTGTTTTCGCTCCTGAGGACTTCTGAGTAGAAGGTTAATTGTCTTTCTTCTGCGCTTGGATATTGCGGGTAGCGAGATCCTTTTGGCCCAATAGTGGCGGCACTTGCGTGGCGCTTATTTCACCAAGGGCTTCGGTGGTTGCGCTGCCAACTCCGCCCCCGGCACGAGTTGGAGTTCCGCGGCAGCGCCTTTGAGATGCTTGTCGAAGAAGGCCTGCATGAGCTCGATGACGGCGGGTTTGCCGAAGGCGGGGCCGCCGTGGCCGGCGCCAGGGAGGGTTTGGAGCCAGACGGGCACGCCTTGTGCCTTCAGAGCGGCTTCGAATTGCACGCTTTGCGCATAGGGCACGAGGGTGTCGTGCGTGCCGTGCAGGATGAGGAAGGGCGGGCTGTCTTTGCTGACATACTGCACCGGGCTCACGGCATCGGCTTTCGGTTTGTCGTCGAGGTTGGTGCCGATGAGCGAGGAGTAGGGATCGCTGGGCGTGTTGAAGGCGAAGATGTTCTTCACGTTTTGGTCCTCGGCAGCCTGCTGCACGACGGTGCTGAAATCGGCTGGCCCGTAGATGTCGATCACGGCCTGCACGCGGTCCGATTGATCCAAATGGCCGCCGATGGCCGGAAAGGCCTTTTTGCCGCCGGAGGTGCCGACGAGCGCGGAGAGATGACCGCCGGCGGAGCCGCCGACGGCCCCGAGGTGATTGGGGTCGATGTGGTAGTGCTTCGCATGCGCCCGCAGCCAGCGGATGGCGGCTTGGCAATCCTGAATTTGCGCCGGGAAGATGGCTTTTTGGCTGAAACGATACTCGACGCTCGCCACGGCATAGCCCTTGAGCACCATCGCGGCCACGGGGCAGGGGAATTTGTTCCCCGCACGCCAACCGCCGCCGTGGATGTGCACGACGAGCGGCAGTGGTTTGTCACTCGGTGTCTCCGGCAGGTAGAGGTCGAGCTTTTGCGCCTCATCACCGCCTTCGATGTAGGCGATGTCCTTCTCCAGTTTGATGCCTGCGGGTAGTTGGGCGAGCAGGCTGGTGGTGAAGAGGGTGAAAAGGAGAAGAAGCGGCTTCATGGTGGCTAGGCCTAACAGGCAGGTGGAGTGGCTTCTATCGGTGGAGGCGGTGAAGTTTGGCATGGAAGGGTAGGGGAGCGCAGCGTATGAGGGCGGCAATGATGTTCCCCAATCGTGTTTTCGTTTTTCTGGCGAGTTTGCTGGTGCTGCTGCTGGCGGCTGGCTGCTCTTTTTTTCCGCCGCTGGGCTCGAAAAGGATGACGGCGGACTTGGCAGCGTTGCATGGCACGGCGCCGGACAAGTGGGCGGCGCTGCCGAAGGTGCCGAAAAGCGCGGCGACCGGCTGGTTGAATGATTTTGGCAGTGCGAGACTGGAGTCGATGGTGAACCTGGCGATCACGGCGAATCCGGATTTGCAGGCGGCGGCGGCACGGGTGCGGCAGGCGAGGGCGCAGGCGGTGCAGGAGGGCGCATCGCTGTTTCCGCAGGTAGGGGCGGGCTCGCAGGCGAGCCGGGCGCAAACACCGAGCGACCAACGCTTTGCGGGGGTGAATCAAATCGCGAACCGCTTTTCGTGGACGGTGAATGTGGCGTGGGATGTGGATTTTTGGGGCGTGATCGCGGACGGGCGTCGGGCGGCGGTGGCGAGGAAGCAGGCGAGCGAGGAGACGTGGCATGCGGCGCGGCTTTCGCTGGCGGCGAACACGGTGCAGACGGCGGTAACGCTGGCGGAGGCGGATAGCCTACAACGGCTGGCGGAGGAGAACATCCGCGTGCGAAAGACGCAGCTCGGTATTTTGGAGCGGCAGATGGATCGGGGCATTGATCCGGAAAGGGCGGCGCTGGATGTGAGCCTGAGCCGGGCGGATCTGGCGCGGGCGGAATCGACGCTGGTGCAGCGCCAACGCACGGCGGATGAGACTCGGCGGACGCTGGAGACGCTGATGGGCGGCTATCCAGTGGGGCATGAGCGCGGGATCGGGTCGCTGCCGGTGCTTCGACGCGGTGTGCCGGCGGGGCTTCCTTCGGAGATGCTGCTGCGTCGGCCGGATCTGCGGGCGGCGGAGCGGCGTGTGGCGGCGGCGCTGGCGGATGAGAGCAGTGCGAAGAAGGCGCTGCTGCCGAGTTTTCGCCTGACGGGTTCGTTTGGCCGCACGACGCAGGAGGTGGAGAAGCTGATCCGGCCGGAGACGGCGCTGTGGAATATCGCTTCGCAGGCGGCGCAGACGCTTTTCCAAGGTGGAAGGCTGAAAGCGGGGATCGATCTGGAGCGGGCGCGTTACGATGAGAATCTGCAAACCTATGCGAGCAGTGTGCTGACGGCGTTTCGCGAGGTGGAGACGGCACTGGCGGCGGAGCAGTTTCTTTTGGCTCAGGAGTCGGCTTTGCAGAAGGCGGCGGAGCTGGCGGAGCAGTCTGAAAAACTGGCGCTGGGCCAGTATGAGAAGGGGCTGAGTGAGGTGCTGACGCTGCTGGATACGCGGCAGCGGGCGTTTGATGCACGGAGTGCCCTGATCGCGGTGCAGGCGCAGCGTTTGCGGAACCGGGCGGCGTTGCATCTGGCCCTGGGCGGGGATTTTTCCTCGCGGCCTTCGGAGTGAGCCTGAAGTGACGATTTTTTGCTTCGCGGGCGGAGGGCAAGCCGCTATGCTGAAAGTCCCTCCCAGCCTGCCCATGACCGACACGCCTCTACCTGATATTTTGAACTGGCCCACTTCCGGCGTGAGGCTGACGCGGCTGGATGCGGCGCTGTTTTTTGGCGGTGCGGTGCTGGTCTCGGCCCTGGCGGTCTTTGCGGTGCTGAAAATGAACCTGGGCATCGCGATGGATGCGCCGGATGCGAGGCGGAAGTTTCATGGGAAACCGATCCCTCGTCTTGGCGGCGGCCCGATTTTTTTGACGCTGCTGCTCGGCGCGGTGGCGGCGTCTTTTTATGGCGCGGTGGACTGGGATCGCTGGCTGGCGCTGGCGGTTTGTAACACGCTGATCTTCAGCGTGGGCTTTGTGGATGATCTGAAGCCGCTGGGAGCGAAGGTGAAGCTGGTGGGCCAACTGGGCACGGCGATGATCCTGTATGCGATGGGCATTTCGATCGATATGCTGAGCAATCCCTTTGGGGAAGGCTCGATCACGCTGGGTATCTGGGCACTGCCGCTGACACTGATGTGGCTGGTGGCGATCCCGAACATCGTGAACCTCATTGATGGCATGGACGGGCTGGCCGGTGGTTTTGGGATGTTTATCTGCCTGACGGTGGCCTTCATCGGTCACTACCAAGGGCAGCCGGATGTGGCGGCGGTGTCGCTGACGATGGCGGGGGCGTTGGGAGGCTTTTTGATCTTCAATCTGCCGCCGGCGAAGATTTTTCTGGGGGATGGCGGGGCGTATTTGATCGGTTTTTTCATCGCGTCGGTGTCGCTCTTATCCTCGAATAAGGGATCGGTGATCGGGGCGCTGCTGGTGATCGTGATCGCGCTCGGGGTGCCGATTCTCGATACGAGCTTTGCCATCATCCGGCGGGCGATCCGCGGGGTGCCGGTGTTCAGTGCAGATGCGGAGCACATTCATCATCGGCTGATTTTGCTCGGCTACAGCAAAGGGCGGGCGCTGGTGGCGATGTACACGGTGTGTCTGCTGCTGAGCCTCGCGGGCATTAGCATCCTGCTGACGAAGGGGCTGGCACTGCCGGTGACGGGAGCGATCTTGTTCCTGCTGGCGGTGTTGGCGGCACGGTATCTGGGCTATGTGCGCAGCTTTTCGCGGCTGCGTGGTCAGCTCCGCGAGACGCTGGAGAGGCGGCGGCTGCGGGAGTATTTCCGTGCTCGCGGGCGTGTGCTGGAGTTCGAGGTGGAGCGGAGTGCCAGCCTGGAGGATTTCGGCAGGATGTTCGAGCATGCGTTGCAGCGCATGGATGTGACCGTCATGGACGGGCCTGGCCGCGAGGGCATGGACTTGGATGTCGGAAAGTCCCACACGGTGCGGCTTTTTTATCCGCCAGATGGCATGCCAAAGGCGGAGTGGCAGCTCAGGCTCGATGAGCTGGTGCAATCTCTCGAAAGCTGTCTGGCCCGCTGGGGTAGCCTGCCTGCCAGCATCCAATCTTCCACGGTGGCGCTGAATGCAGCCCCTGAAACCGCCCTTGGCCCGCCCCCCACCCCGCTTCCGAAGCCGCTGCTCTGAAGCCGCCCCATTTCTCACCCGCCCACTCACACACATGGAACTCCGGCCTTCCTTTGACGAAACTCCCGAGCCACGCCACCGCTCGAAGCCCCGCCTCGTGGCGGAGGACGGTTCGGTGGTCCGCATGGATCAGGATGTCCCAGTGGTCACAGCAGCCTCTGAGGCGGATGACGAAGAGGGGGATGAGCAGGCGGCGGTGGATGCCTATGATATGGAAGGACCCGGCTGGCATGGCTGGATCTTCGCTGGCATGCCTCTGCTGGTGGTGCTGCTGGGCGCAGGACGGGAGGCTTGGTCCCGTGGACTGGCCGGTGTGCTGCTGGGTGCGGTGATGATTTTCTTTCCCGCACGGCGTCGGCTGCCGCGGGTGGCGTTGGCGGGTCTCCTGGGTGCCGTGGCGGCTCCTTTGCTAGCCTTTTTGCCTGCCGGATTTCACGGGACGATGCCTTGGCGCGAGGCGCTGGTAAAGGACTGGGGACTGGAGCTTGGGGCCTTTGTCACGCCACAGCCCTGGGTGACGCTGGAGGCGTGGATACTGTTTGCGGTGAGCATGCTGTGGATGGGCTGGAGCCTTTCGCGCGGCTTTTCCCAAGCCCAGCGGCGCGTCATGCTGCGTGTCTTGGCGTTCGGTGGCATTCTCCTGTGCTGGCTGAGCCTGATGGATCATCTCAAGCTCATGCCGGTGCCGTGGTGGCCGCGTCGATTGGAATGGGGCGCAGGCTTTGGCCCCTTTGCCAATCGCAATCACATCAGCAGCCTAGCTGCCATCACCTGTGTGCTGTGCGCCGCCTGTGCCTACGATGCGAACCGTCGCAAGGAGCGTGGGTGGATCATCTACGTGGCGGGTTTCCTCGTGCCTTGCGCGGCGATTTTTGCCAATTCCTCCCGTGCCGGCCTGCTGCTGCTTTTCCTCGGCATGACGCTGTGGCTGGGTTTTTCTGCGATGCGCCGTGGGTTCTTCAAAAAAATGGCCGTCACGGCTTCATTGGTGATGATGATCTTGGCCGCACTCTTTCTCTCCCGCGGCGGCGTGACGGAGCGCTTCAATGCCAATCAAGGCGTGGAGTTTGTCAGCTCAGGGCAGCGGATCGACTTCTATCGTGACTCGCTCCAAATCACCGGCTCGGTGCCGTGGATGGGCCTTGGGCTGGGGAATTTCGATACCATCTTCGCGATCGCCACTGGCACCCATGATCCAGTGATTAAACAGGACCCGCGCAACCACGCCCTGCACCCGGAAAGCGATCTGGTTTGGCTGCTCTTTGAAGGCGGTCTCTCCACCGTGGCCCCAAGCCTGCTGCTGCTCTACTGGCTGGCCTTTTCCACCGGGCCGTGGTTCAACCGCAAATCCAAAGGTCGCTCGCACCGCCAGGACCGCCGCACACGCAACACTGCCGCCATCGCCCTCCTCCTTGCCATGGTGCACGGCTTGATGGACGTGCCGAATCACGGTCTCGGCTACTTTGCCGTCATCGCCCTCCTCGCTGGCATCGCCGTGCGCCCACGCAGCTTGCCAAAGCCAGCCAGGCTGCCGGAGCGTGCGGGCTCGCTGCTTATCGGCACCGGCACCCTCGCCGCCGGCATCGCCTGGCTCTCCGTGTCCTTTGGGCAGCCGCTGCTGCCCGGCACCAGTGCGGCGCGGATGCTGCGGGATCGTGCCCTGCAGCTATCTCGCTCGGGTTCCGCCTCGGATGCCATCCCGCTGCTTGATCAGGCCATCCAAATGCGCCCGCTGGACTTTCAGCTCTACTTCGAGCGGGCGGAGACGCGTCTTCTGCTCCATGGCAACCATGATGCGGCCTTGCTGGATTTCACCCGTGCTCGCTACCTCGAGCCCCACTTCGCCTACATGTGCTATCAGGAGGGCGTGGATTGGCTCTCGCATCGCCCCGAGTATGCGGTGCTTGGTTGGCGGGAGTTTTTGAAACGCGCCCCCCTGGCTGCTCCCGGCCAACACGGCTATTACCGGGCCATGGTGACCCATGCTCAGCCTTTTGCCGATCTCCGCCAGCAGGTCTGGAAGCTCGCCGACAAACTCGTCCTCAAAATCGAATACCTCTCCAGCGTCAATACTCGTGAGGACTTCGACCTTTGCCTCAAGGACATCCTCGCCCGCCAGCCCGATCTCGCCTCCCTCGATGCCGTTCAGCGCATGCACCTCTTCGAAATGTGGCTCCGCCTCGGGGATGTCGACGCTCTCATGGCCGCCATCGAATCCAACAAAACCTGGGAGCGTGACGGCGGATGGAAGCTCCTCGCCGAGCACTACGCCAAGAAATCCGATTTCCGCCGTGCCTGCGAGATCGCCAGCATCTATTTGCCATCCCTCGTCCGCACCACCCCCGGCACCAGCACCGATGTGCAGGCCCTGGAGCGGGCCTTCCACTTCAACCCGCTCGATTCCCGCCTTGGTATCGATCTCTTCCAGGCCTACAAAGCGCGTGGTGAATCCGATGCGGCCATCCGCACCCTCGGAAAAGTCAAGAACACCACTTATCCCCCCCCCTACCTCAATCAGGAAATGGCGGCCATCTTCATGGCCAAGGAGGATTTCCGCCGAGCTTGGGAGCATTACCGCGAAGCGGCGGCCCAGAAGGTAAACTAAGCCAGCGAAAGGCCTTTTCCAGATCACCACCAAGCTCCGAAGGACAGCTCAGGCAGCTCCATGGTTCCCACCCGCAGCCCTTCTCGAAGATCATAAGGGTTCAACTCGGCCCTTCGGGCCGCCTCACCTCATTCCTCCATTTCTTCCAAAAACCCTCACCCACCCCAATCATTCGCAAATTCGAGAAAATCCCGTTTGACGCCCGGTTTTGAGTCATTTAACCTTTTTTGATAATCAATCCTGAATCTCAAATCGCCCACTCAATATGGCTAAACTAGTAATCATAGATGACGAAGCCGCCATCCTCGAGCTGATGACCAAGCTCTGCAAAGCCGCCGGTCACCAGGTTTTCGGCTGCACCACCGGTATCGACGGCATTGCCGCCATCCGCGCCAACCAGCCCGAACTCGTCATCGTAGACCTTCGCATCGGCGATGTGAATGGCCTCGACCTCGTCAGCATGTGCCGGGACCAGTTCCCCAACACCGCCGTCATCATGGTCACCGGCCACGGCAGCGTCGAAACGGCCGTCGAAGCCATGCGCCTCGGTGCCTTCGACTACCTCACCAAGCCCTTCGACCTCGGCGACCTCATCAAAACCGTCAACCAGGCCCTCCTGCGCAACGGCCAGCCCGCCGGAGCCTCCGCGCCGACGCTCCCCTCCGCCTCCTCGCCCAGCCTCCTGCGTCATGTTTCCAGCTCCTCAAAACTGATTGGCCATAGCGAGGCTATCCAGCGCATTTTCGACATCGTGCGTCGCGTCGCCAACAACGACAGCCCCGTTTTGCTCGAAGGCGAGTTCGGCACCGGCAAGCACATGGTCGCCCGCGCCCTCCACGAAGCCAGCCGCCGCAGCAAATCCCACTTCAAGGAGCTGCAATGTGCCGCCATGCCCGAGGACGCCCTCGAAACCGAGCTTTTCGGCCCCAATTCCATCTTCCAGCGGGTCGCCGGCGGCACCGTCCATCTCGCCGAGGTCAACCAGCTTCCCGCCCGCATTCAGGCCCAGCTCAATAGCTTCATCGACGACTCCCAGTCCCGCAAAGGCTGGTCCGGCAGCAGCGCCTCCGCTGTCGATTTCCGCCTCGTCGTCTCCTCCACTGCCTCCCTCGACGACTCCGTCAAATCCGGCAAATTCCGCGAGGACCTCTATTATAAGCTCTCCGTCGTCCCGCTGAAGATCCCGCCTCTCCGCGACCGCCGTGAGGACATCAAGCCCCTCGTCGAGCACATCCTCAAAGACCTCGCCGAGCGCACCGAGACCCGCCCCAAGACCATCGATCAGAACGCCATCGACTTCCTCGAGAAATACAACTGGCCCGGCAACGTCTCCGAGCTCCGCAACGCCATCGAGCGTGCCTGCGCCTTCGCCGAGGGTGACCGCGTCCGCCCCGCCGATCTCCCTGCCAAAGTTACCCAGCAGATCGAAGTCCCCACGCCCTCCGCCAGCGAAGGCATGACCAAGCTGCCCATCGGCACCAAGCTTGATGACTTCATCAAGGCGCAGGAACGCGTCTTCATTCAGGAGACCCTCAAGTACAACAACGGTTCCCGCGAAAAGACCGCCAGCATGCTCGGCGTCTCCATCGCCACCCTGTATCGCAAAATGGGCCTCAACGTCGAGCGCAAGACCACGATGTGAGTGCCAGGGCAAAAAGCTATCCGTTGCCTGCAGCCATGAAAGTTTATAAACTAAAACACAACCGAGGATTGGGGAGCATTTACGCGACGCCCAATATTGAGCGGTTTGTTACCGAGTTTCTCACGAAGCTGCCCGAGGTTCCGGCGGAGTTCAAAATCTCTTCATTTCAACTGGCAGACCCCACCCAGCCCAGTGCGGATTTTTATCTTATCGACAATAGTGTCTTGGTGTTTTCCAAAAACGTTTACATGGGCCCCCTGGGGAAGTCTTTGACCTATGCAGGCAACATTCACGACACCACACTCAACGACACAGGAGAAGAGGTGTTCCTATTGAACGTGACAGCCGTTTACAACTGCCTCGATAAATCCCGCACCGGCTTTCGATCCTCCCGCGGTGAAGAGAAGGGGGTAGATCATCGCATGGGGGTAAAAACGCCCGCGTTTTTCTCCGGATTGATTGGCGATTCCTCCCTGTTCCGGGTTCCCCAACAATTGCGATCTACGATCTATGTGGCAAGCAGGGGGCATGGCTCTTCAGACGATTTTTACTTCATGTACCAGCAATCGGGATTGAAGGGACTCGAGTTTGAAGAAGTCTGGGATTCTGCTCGGGACGAACCGGGGGCATAAGGGGCCGGTAGCAGCATGGTCGGCGGTTTTACCGCCTCGCACGCCGAAGTCGTGAAGACCGAAAGACCACGATGTGAGCCCGCACGGCGGGTGCCTCATTCGAGCTTGAACTTCGACATCAGGCAGGAAATGCATGCGGAGTGCTGCGGACGCCGCTTGGGCCTTGCCCAGGTGCTTCCGGCGGTGATTCCCGCCCATTCTCATCATGGCCTTTTTTCCATCCGCCCGGCTTGCTCGTGGTCTTCGTTTGCTTGTTGGCATCCTTTCCGGACAGAGCCTCCTCGCTGCAACGATTGCTCACTATCGCTTTGAAACCGGCCCGAACAATGCCGCCGTCTCAAGCATCGTGGACAGCGGCCCAAACGGGCTGAATGGCACCGTCGCAGGCTCGCTCACCTATGGCTCGTCCGCCGGGGGAGCCACCGGTCTTCACTCGCTGAATGCCGTGGGGGATTCGAACTTCGGTCGCGTGGCGAACAGCACCCTGCTCAATCCCACCGGTGATTTCACTGTGGAGGCCTTTTTCAAAGGGGACCTGCCCTACCATGGCTTTGGCACCGAAAACGGCCATGCGATGATCGCGGTGAAGCGCTGGACCAGCACGCCAATGGGTTACATGAGCACCTGGGAACTGGCTGTAAACCTTTCCACCGGGCTACCCGTTGCGGGCATCAGCTTCGGTGGCGGCACCGGCCAGAGTCTCAGCGGCCTCGCCAGCGTCCTCGACGGAGCCTGGCATCATATCGCGCTCGTTTATGATAAAGATGCTTCGGGCAACATCGACGCGATGAGCCTCTACCTGGACGGCGTCCTCCAGTCGCAGTCCTCCTATGCCATGCCGACCATTGCCACGGGCAATCAGAATCTCTACATCGGCGCCGGGAACTTTTTCGGTGAATCGCCCGGCAGCAGCTTCCGCTCGAATTTTGACGGTTGGATCGACGAATTGCGCATCAGTGACGCGGCACTTAGCGCCGCTCAGTTCCTTCAGGTCCCGGAGCCTACGCACACCAGCCTCTGGATGCTGGGGCTCACCGCCATCTTCCACTGGCGCCGCCGCCTTTTCGCCGCCCAGATGCATCACCTCGGCGAGACTTGAAACTTGCATCTTCCCCCGCCCGTTCCAACTCGTGCCGCTGCCCCCAACCCCACGAACACGAGTGCCTGATACCCCCACGATTCTTTATTGCCGCTGCGCCTACGCCCAAGTCGTCCCCACGGGCGTGAAAAACGAAGTCCTCGGCAAGCTCTGCGAATCCGCTGCAAGCTTCGAGACCGTCTCCGATCTCTGCGAAATGGCCGCCCATCGCGATCCACGCCTTCAGGCCATCGCCAGCTGCGCCAACCTCCGCATCGCCGCCTGCTATCCCCGCGCCGTCCACGGCCTCTTCCAGCAAGCCGGCTCGCCTTTGCCCGAAAACGCCGAGATCCTCAACATGCGCACCCAGACCGCCACCGAAGTCACCGAGGCTTTGCTTAAATCATAAATCACAAATCATAAGTCATAAATGATCACGCACACCCACCGCCCGCTCCGCGTCATCCTTTACGAAGGCACCGGCAGCATCGCCCTCCCGGCCGAATCTCGCGCCAAGGTCATGATGGCCTTGCTCGACAAAGGCTACGCCGTCACCCGCAGCGGCCAGGGAGCCAGCGCCGTGCCGCACGACGACCGCAGCCTGCTCGTGCTCGGTGCGTTTGAGGGCAAAGCTCCCGCCCTCGAAGATGCCACCGGCCAGATCACCATCGACACGCGGGACATCACCGGCCTCGCCCCTGACGCCATCGTCTCGCTCGTCGAAAAGACCCGTGGCGACAAACCGATGAACGAACCCGGCAAATGGAAACCCTGGTTCCCCGTCATCGACTACACACGCTGCACGAACTGCATGCAGTGCCTCAGCTTCTGCCTCTTCGATGTCTATGGCGTCAGCGAGGACAACAAAATCCAGGTCCAGAACAACGACAACTGCAAGACAAACTGCCCCGCCTGCTCCCGCGTCTGTCCCGAGGTCGCCATCATGTTCCCCAAGTATCAGGGCAGCCCCATCAACGGCGATGAGGTGAACGAAAACGAAGCCAAGCGCGAAAAAATCAAAGTGGACATCTCCTCGCTGCTCGGCGGCGACATCTATTCCACGCTCAAAGACCGCAGCGCCGCCTTCAAATCCCGCTTCAGCAAGGAACGCAGCTCCGACAAGGCCCTCGACGAACGCAAAAAATGCCTCACCAAGCTCGTCGGCGATGGCTTCATCCCCGCCGACGTCCTCGCCAGCCTTCCCAGCACCGAAGAGATCCTCAAAAAAGCCGAAGCCGCCAAAGCGAAGGCGGCCGCAGCACTCGCCGCGCAGTAACAAATCTGTGTTTCAAGTTTCAGGTTCCAAGTTTCAAGAAACCTGACTTCCCAACTTGGAACCTGAAACTTGAAACCTGAAGCTTTGCCTTTGAACCGCTCCCAACAATGCTGGCTGGCGCTCGCGGTCATCACCGCGGCCTACGTCATCTTCTGGCTGCTGCTGTTGGGAGCCACCGCTGCCTACGCCACGCCCGATTCATGGCTTCGCGTGCTCTCCTCGCCTGAAATCCGGCACGCCACCTGGCTCAGCCTCATTTCTTGCACCGCCGCCGCTGGCTTCGCGCTGCTGCTCGCCGTCCCCGTCGGCTACTTCATGTCTCGCAAGAGCTTCCCCGGCAAAGCCTGGCTTGATGCCGCGCTCGACATTCCCATAATCCTCCCGCCGCTCGTCGTTGGCCTCTGCCTGCTCATCTTTTTTCAAACCTTCGCGGGCAAGCTCATCGAAAAAGCCATCCCTTTTACCTACACCGTCGCCGGCGTGGTGCTGGCGCAGTTTGTCGTCGCCGCCTCCTTCGCCATTCGCACCATGCGTGGCACCTTTGACCATCTTTCCGCCCGACCCGAGGACGTGGCGCTCACGCTCGGCTGCACGCGATTTCAGGCCCTGTGGCATGTTGCCCTGCCTGCGGCACGTCGCGGCATGGTCGCCGCGTTTTGCATCGCCTGGGCACGCAGTTTGGGCGAGTTCGGCCCCATCCTCGTTTTTGCCGGTGCCACGCGAATGAAGACGGAAGTCCTTCCGACCACCGTCTGGCTCGAACTCAGCGTCGGCAATCTCGAAGCCGCCGTGTCCGTGAGTCTGCTCATGGTCCTCATGGCCATCGTCGTCCTCGTCATCGTCCGCCGCACCGGGGAAAAAGTATGATCCAGCTCGAAAACATCACCTGGAGCACCGGCGCACGCGTCATCCTCGACGACGTCACGCTCACCATCCCTTCGGACACCTACGCCGTGCTCATGGGCAGCACCGGCTGCGGCAAAACCACCCTCCTCGAAGTCCTCTGCGGCCTCCGCCAGCCTCAACAAGGCCGTGTCCTCATCGACGGTCGCGATGTCACCACCTTCGAACCACGCGAACGCGGCATCGGCTACGTCCCGCAGGATCTCGCGCTCTTTCCCGCCTTGAAGGTCTTCGATCAAATCGCCTTCGCGTTGAATCTCCGCCGCCTGCCCGCCGACGTCCGCGTCCGCGAACTCGCCGACGAACTCGCCATCGCCCACCTCCTCGACCGCCAGCCCGAGGCCCTCTCCGGCGGCGAAAAACAACGCGTCGCCATCGCCCGTGCCCTCGCCGCCAGTCCGCGACTCCTCTTGCTCGACGAACCTCTCTCCGCCCTCGATGAAGCCATGCGCGGCGAAGCCGCCACCATGCTCAAACGCATCCAACAGCAGCACCACCTCACCGTGCTGCACGTCACCCACTCTCACGCCGAGGCCACCCAACTCGCCGATCTCCGCCTGAGCTTCGCAAATGGACGCGTCACACCGCTGTAGGCTCGTTTGCCAAAACGAGTTCAAAGCCCCCGCATTCTGGCGAATGCGCCTACGACCTCCGCATCAGCATCACCGCCACGAGTCCCAGCAAGCCCACGCCGCTCCACAGCATCCACGGCGTGCCTTGGATCCCCGAGGCGGCAGGCAAAGGCTCTGCCGTCACTTTCGCCGTTTCCGGCACCATCATCTCGTTCGAGCTCGCTACCGGAGAAATCGCTTCAGCAGCCTTGATGGGGTTCTTTCGGGCCTGCTGCGTCTCTTCGAGCCTTTTGGGCCAATCCACATTCATGAGCAGGTCCCAGCCTGGGTTTTCATTCTTTAAACGGCACGAGCAGCGTCCAATGAGAAACATGCAGGCATCCTCCAAGCCCGCGTCATCGAGTTCATCGAGTTGCCACGCACCGAGTACCCGCCCACGGCCAAAAACGGCCGCTGCGAAGGGCCTTTTCGCATCCACTCGGCCCTTCGGTCCCGCCAGCATCGCAATGAGCGGCTTCTCCGCTGCCTCATCAAGCCGCAGACGCAGCATTTGAAACTTCAGCCGCAGCTCCGGGCCAGGTCCCAGTTGGCTATCGGGATCATTCGGATCTTGAATCGGCAGCGCAGCGGCCTGTTCGAGAAAGGCCAGACGCTTCGAGATACGCTGTGCGGCCTCCTCATCCGCCGGCGCACCCCCATCGACGAGCACCCACGTCACCGAATCGCCCTCCAAGATGTGCTTCAATAGCTGCTTTCGTCCCGGCGAATCGAGCAACTCAGCGAGCGAAGCCGAACTCAGTTCGCCAGTCCACGCGGCCTGAGCTTCATCTCGTGGAAAAGACAAAGTAGCCGCCTTCGTTTGGCCACTGCGGTCCGTCACGATGTCGAGATTGGCCTTTCCTCCCGCCCGCAACGGCCGCATGAGGTCCACGATCTCCGGCTTGGCAGCCACCTCCGCTGGCAGCACCAGCTTAAAGCGATCCGCCTCCCAGCGATCCAGCGCATAACGAAAAACCGGGATCGTGCAGCCCACAGCCCACTGTGGCAGGGCGATCCAAAACAGGCTCAAGGCGACAAAAAGGCGACAGTTCATCATTCGGCCGCTTCAACGCCTCCCCGACATCAGATCGCACATCGTTTCGTCCAAAACTTTCACGTTTGGCCACTTCAACTCGGCGGCGGACATTTGAAGTCCAAAAGACGCCCTGACTGACCTAGGATGTAACCATGACGCGACTTTCCATTCTCTTCCTTGCCCTCGCACTGCACGCCCATGCCGCCACGCAGGCAGATGTGATCGTTTATGGAGCCACGCCCGGTGGTTTTTGCGCCGCCATCGCTGCAGCGCGTGAAGGTGCCACCGTGCTGCTGCTGGAGCCGACGGCCCATGTCGGCGGCGTGAATACGGGCGGGCTGTGTTTCTCGGATTCCAATCAAACCGTGCGTAGCACGGTGATGGGACTCTTTGATGAATGGCATGCGCGGGTGGAGAAGGACTACAAGGCTCGCGGTGTCACGCTGCCCTATCAAGTGAGCGTGAAGGATCACACGCACTGGACTTACGAACCGCATGTGGCGGCGAAAATTACGCGGGAGATGCTCGATGAGGCGAAGGTGAAGGTGCTGACACGGCAGGTGCTGAAATCGGTGACGAAGGACGGCAGGCGCATCGCGAAGCTCATCACCACGGATGGCGAGTTTGAGGCGAAGGTGTTCATCGATGGCACTTACGAGGGCGATTTGATGGCGGCGGCGGGGGTGAGCTGGACGATTGGTCGCGAGGGGCGGAAGGCGTTCGGCGAGTCGCTGGCGGGAAAGCAGTATCCGAAGGCGAAGTTGCCGATCTCGGGCCTCGGCGCCGATGGCAAGCCTTTGGCACTCATCACGACGATGGATGCGGGTCCGGAGGACGCGGGAGACAAGAATGTGATGGTCTATAGCTTCCGCCTTTGCGTGACGAAGGACGCGGCGAATCGCGTGCCGTTTCCAAAGCCGACGAAGTATGATCCAGCACGATTTGAGGTCGTGCGGCGCTATTTCGCGAAGGAGAAGCGACCGGTATTGCCGTGGGATCTGTATCCGCTGCCGGGTAACAAGCTCGACGCGAACAACGGCATCTGGAAACAGTTCTCCATGGGCCTCGTCGGCGCCTGCAATGGCTGGAGCGAGGCGGACGAGGCGGGCCGCGCGGTGATCTGGGAGGCACACAAGCAATACACGCTGGAGTTTTATCACTTCCTCACGACCGACGCGGCGGTGCCTGAGAAGATCCGGAAGGAAATGAGCGAGCTGGGGCTGTGTCGCGATGAATTCGCGAACTACGGCCATTGGTCGCCGCAGCTTTATGTGCGCGAAGGTCGGCGCATGATCGGTGAGTACATCGTGTCGCAGAACGACATCATGAAGGAGCCGAAGAAGGACGACGCGATCGTGGTTTCGTCGTTTCCCATCGACTCGCACGACTGCCAGCGGGTGGGCACGGGCGAGTTCGTCGTCGATGAAGGCACGATCATGCCAGTGCGCATGCCAGGGAGGAAGCACGGCTATCCCTATCACATCCCGTATCGCGCCATCACGCCGAAGGCGGCCGAATGCACGAACCTGCTCGTGCCGGTGGCTCTCTCCTGCACGCACGTCGGCATGTCATCGATCCGTGTGGAGCCGACATGGATGATCCTCGGTCAAAGCGCGGGCATCGCGGCCGCTTTGAGTGCGAAACAGCAGCTCGATGTGCAAAAGCTGCCGTATCCCGCCCTGCGTGAGCGCCTGCTGGTGCAGAAACAGGTGCTCGACCTGCCCGTGCTCGCTGAACTGCCGCCCGAACCGAAGGGCGCGATGAGCATCGATCCGAAGACGCTGCCCGGCCTCGTGCTCGACGATGCGCAAGCGGAGCTGAAAGGGCCGTGGAGCCGCTCTTCAAACTTCAAGCCTCACCTTGGCACCGGCTACCTTCACGATGACAAACGCGGCGATGGCGAGTGCGTGGCCGTTTTTCGCCTCCAAGTGCCTCAAAGCGGTCGCTACGACCTGCGCATGGCCTATTCCGCGCATGAGACGCGAGCGACCAAAGTGCCGCTGACGATCCAAAACGGCGAAAAAGCCGTCGAACTGCGCGTGGACCAAACACAGCCGCTTCCGGCCGGTGAAGCCTTCCGCAGCATCGGCAAGGTCGAACTCCAAAAAGGCCTCGAAACGACCCTCACGATCCGCAATGCCAACACGGACGGTTTTGTGATTTTGGATGCGTTGCAGTTGGTGGCTGAGTAGCGCGGGGATGCGTTTCAGGTTTCAAGTTTCAGGTTCCAAGTTCTCTGCCTTCGCTCTTTATGAGACATCGAACCACCTTGAGCCCTCGCGCATCTCTCTCTTGAAACTTGCAACCTGAAACTTGAAACCTCTTCTTTCTCATGAAGCTCTTCCCTCTTCTTTTCCTCACCGCCTCACTCTTTGCCGCCGAATCTGCCGTCACGGTCACGAGCACGCCGGGACTCGTCGCTTTTTGGGATTTTGTGAAACGTGAGCCGGAGGGGCTGAAGCGTTTCACGGCACATGTGCCTGCTGGAGCCACGACGGACTACCCGCTCGATGCGGCGAACTACATCAAGGACTACTGGGGCGCGGGGCGTGAGGCGACGTATTCGGATTTTCCGTTGCTGGGTCGCGGACCGTTCGGAGATGCGATCCGCATCGTCAAAGAAACGGATGAGAACTTCCGGCCGTTCCTGTTCGTGCCGCGTTCGCGGTTGCATGACACGCCGCTGGACATCAAAGGCGCGGGGAAGTCGGTCACGGTGGTGGTTTGGGCCATTCGCGAGAGCGGGAATCATGCGCTGGCGGGCATCTGGCATGAAGGCACCGATTTGAAGGAGAAGAGCACCGCCACCATCGCGAAGGTGGAGCGCGGGCAGCGTCAATACGCGCTCTTTGCCGGCCTGAACAAGCAAGGCAGCGCCTGTGGGCATGTGTCGGAGAACGGCGCGAGTTCGTTCCTGAACAAGTATGCGCTGCACAAGTGCAACTCGGCGGATCTCTCGCCCGAAGTGCCTGGCGATTCGCCTGCGGAGGTGCTCGACGCGTCGTGGCAGTGCTTTGCGATGACTTTCGATCATGAGAAAGACGAACTCACCGGCTGGCTGAACGGCGTGTCCGGCGATCGCTGGCTCGATCAGCCGAAGAAGGACAAGCTGATCTCCTTCGCCTACAACGCCTACATGCAGGGCCACTACGCGAAGCTGCCCGGCAAACAGGACGGCGAGGACGAGGCCTTCCCGAAGGATCAATATTACAACCCGCCCGAGGGTGAGCCGCTAAGCGTCAAAGTGCTGCGCGAGTCCGCCGACGAACGCGTCGAACTGCGCGAGCATCGTTTCACCAAGATCGAAGTGACCCTGCGCGGTGGCAAAGAGGTGTCGCGTGATCTCGTGGCGCTGCGCCTGAATCCTTGGTGGTATCCGCACGACCTCTACAAACCCAAGGACGCGCAAAGCGGCGGCCCCTTCACCATCGGCCGCGTCATCCACAGCAGCCGCGGTGTCGGCTTCACCGGCTGGATCGGTGGCGTGGCGGTGTTTGACCGGACGCTGAGCGCAGAGGAGCTGGAGAAGATGGCGAAGTTGCGTGAGATGGTGTCGGTTGCGAAAGCAGCTCGCTAGTCCATGAACTGGGCGGCCTGCTTTCTCGCATGAAATTTTCCCTGCTCGGTTTTCATCTCGTTTTTCTGATCGCCCCGATTTTGAGCGGCGCGGAGCTTGATCATCTCTCGCCACATCAGCGTGCGATTTTGGACTCGAAGTCGCCACCGCCGGAGGAGTATCGTTTCAGCTTTGATCTGCCTGCGGGGCCTCAGTTCTCGGAAGCCGAGAAAGAGGCGCAGCGTGTGCGTGGTGGCGAGGTGATGCCGATGGTGATGAAGGCCTTTGAAAGTGGCGCGGGTGAGGTGCGCATTCCGCCGGGGGATTATCGTTTCGGGCAAGAGAGGTATCAGGGCGCGAAGGTGATCTTCCCGCTGGGGTTTGAGAACATGCAGCGCGATGCGGCGCATCCTTTCGTCATCGACGCGAGCGGCGCGACGTTTTGGTTCGACCTCGATGACCAGCAGATGCCGCCGGGTCATCGCTGCGTGGGTTTTCGAAACTGCCGCAACATCGTGCTGCGCGGTGCCATCATCGACCGCGGCACACGCGGATGCATTGAGGGCCGCATCACGCGCATCGACCGCGAGGGCAATCGCTTTGAGATCCAGCCCTCGCCCGGCGTCGTGGTGCCCACGAGCTACAAGGGACACGACGAGCAGCGCTTGTTTCCTTTCAAAAGCGACGGCCGTTTCTGCGTGCCGCTCTACGACATGCAGGCCGGCGTGCGAAAGCTGCGCTACAAGGACATCACGCCCTCCGAGGGCGGGCGTTATTGGGTGAACATGCTCGAACCGCAGCTCATGGAGCGCCTTCACGATGCGAACTGGGAGCGTGCGTATGGCGAGCTCGGTGTGGTGTGTGTCGGCGATGGCCTTTCCTGCCTCTACACGAATGCTGGAGCCATCGTGCTCGAGGATTCGGCCAACATCACCCTGCACGGCGTGAGCGTTTACGTGGCGAAAGGCGGCCCCAGCGAGAGCGGCGGCGATGGTGCGCATCTTTGGAAGGACTGCTACTTCGGCCCGCGACCCGGCACCAGCCAGTGGAAGGGCGCGGACGGCTTCCTGTGCCGCTCCACGCGCTACGGCTGCGTGATGGACAACGTCACCATCCGCCACACCGCCGATGATTTGCAGAACTTCCACGGCATCTGGGGCAAGGTGAAATCCGTGTCCGGCAAGCAGGTCACGCTGGAGACGAATGGCGCGCTGCTTCCTACGCTGCGTAATGCCCGTCCCGGCGACCGGTTGCGCTTCATTCATCGCAAAACGGGCGTCATTCTGGGCGAGGCAAAGCTCGTCGCACATCGCGATTTCGAACTCACGCTCGATCAAGACGCCACGCCCTTTGCTGAGGCTCAGGCCGAGTGGCTCGATCACGAATGCGCGGGCTGGGTGGTGCAAAACTGCCGCTGGGAGGACAACTTCCAGCGCCTGCTCATCATGTCCGGCCCCGGTCTCGTGCGCGGCTGCACCTTCACCCGCATGGGGAGCAATATCTCGCTGAACACCGGCATGGGCCTCGTCGGCGGCATCCCGAGCGACATCACCATCGCCGACAATGTCTTCATCGACGTCAGCACGCGACCGCATCATCCCGCCATCGACGCCCGCGCTCACAACGCCCAAGGCCAAGACGGCGTCCCTCCCATCGAGCGCCTCCGCATCACCGGCAACACCTTCACCCGCACCGGCGGCCCCGCGATGAGCCTCATCGGCATCCAGGACTCGCTCATCGAGCGCAATCACATCGACTCACCCGTCCGCGCCTCCGTCATCGCCAAGCCGCAGGATGAAACCGACCGCCAGGCCATCGTGCTGAAACACAGCCGAGCCGTGACCGTGAAAGCCAACACCCTCCACGATCCCGAAAACCACACGCAACCCGATGCCGCCAGCAGCAGTCGCCTGCTCGGACTCGAAGCGACGAAGCAGATCACGCTGGATGTGGGGAAGGTGCCGGATGCGCCTGCGCTAACGAAGCCTCGGAGCCAGAAGTGATGGGGAGTTGGGAAAGCTGGCGGCGATGAGGATTGCGGTGCCGCAGAATCCCATTGGCAGGAAGCGTGGCACTACTCACAATGCCATCATCATGAAGCCCGCGCCGACCCCGCAAGACTACACCACGTTCCTCGCGCATTTGAAGCAGCGAGTGGTCGCCGCTCGTGTCCACGCCGCAAGAGCGGTCAATTATGACTTGGTGCTCCTCTACTGGGACATCGGGCAAGGTATCGTCGAGAAGCAGAAGAACGCCGCGTGGGGCGATGCCGTGGTGGAGCGCTTGGCGAAGGATTTGCGGACGGCCTTTCCTGGTATGACCGGTTTTTCGGCTGATAACGTATGGCGCATGCGCCAGTTCTACAGTGACTGTTCCAGTGAGACATTTCTCGCGCAAGCTGCGCGAGTTTTGAAGCTCCCCAATCTTCTGGAACAGCCTGTTCCAGAAAGGGAGGAAACTACTTCCGGCACAATTCTGGAACAGGCTGTTCCAGAAAGGCTCTCACAGGCTGTGAGAGATTTGGCGTCCATTGTCCCGTGGGGGCATCATGTCGTCATGATGAAGAAGCTAAAAGACCCCGCCGCCCGCCTCTACTACCTCCGCGCCACCGCGAAGCTCGGCTGGAGCCGCAGCGTGCTGCTAAACCAAATCAAAGCCGGGGCCTTCGAGCGAGCCGTCAAAGAAAAGAAGACGCACAACTTTGAACTCGCCCTGCCCGAGCACTTTGCCGAGCAGGCTGATGAAATGCTCAAGAGCCGCTACAACCTGGAATTCCTCGGCATCGGCCGTGCCATGAAGGAGCGGGAGCTGGAGAACAAGCTCATCGAGCGGCTTCAGAGCTTCATCCTCGAACTTGGCTACGGCTTCTGTTTCGTCGGTCGGCAATACAGGCTCGCACTTGGGAGGAAGGAATACTTCGTGGACCTCCTGTTCTACCATCGCTTCCTCAAGGCCCTCGTCGCCTTCGATCTGAAACTCGGCCCTTTTGAGCCTGAGCACGCGGGCAAGATGGACTTCTACCTCAATCTCCTCAACGAAACCGAACGCGCCCCTGACGACCGCCCATCCATCGGCATCATCCTCTGTGCTGAGAAGGACGACATCGAAGTGGAGCCGAGTGGAACGAGACAGCCAGCCGTCAGGCTGCCCCGAAGGGGCGAGCGCCCTGGGGCGGGCGCGATGCAATTCGCCCTCAAGACCAAGCAGAACCCCATCGGCGTCGCCGAATACGAACTGCAAGCCAAGCTGCCCGCCGAGTTCAAAGGACGCCTACCCACCGCAAAACAACTCGCTGAAGTGTTGAGAGAGGCTCTGCCGTGAAGCAACGAAGCGCCTGCGGGCCTTCACCATCGGTCGCAGCATCCTCAACAGCCGCAGCGTCGGAAATAATGAATGCCATTCACGCATAGTGATAGAACTTGTTGGAGCGGCAATCATCGGTCCACATATTCAAACCAAAATCGATTGGCATGGGGAATCGAAAGCCTGCTGCGTATCGCTGGCACGATCACTTTTTGTCCTTCAGTTGATCGATCAAGCCTCGCACTTTCTGAATCCAGTAGTCATCATTGTGTGGCAAGTGCTCGAAAGCATCCAAGGCTTTGGCGGCGGTGGCGCGAGCTTCGGTGAACTGGCTTTTGCCTTCCTGAATGCGCGCCAGCCAATAGCGGCAGCGAGCGGTGCTTTCGGTTTCCTCGTCGATGAGATCGAGAGATGCGAGAGGGCCGTTTTCATCCTTCACCGCTTGGTCAATAAGTGGCAGGGCTTCATCGAAGCGTCCTTGCTCAATGAGGAACGCAAGGACATTGCGGCGCGCATTGGCGATCTCGACATGAGGGGACTTATGCACTTGCTCACGCAACGCTAACAGGTCGCGGCTCACTTTCTCGGCTTCCGACCACTGCTGTGTGTCGTTCAGGAATGCCGTAAGTTGCTGGATGGGCGTGGCAGTCGCGATGCAGGGGAACACATACTGATCCCGGGTGCGCTGGATGATTTCATGGTAAGTCGCCACCACTTCCTCACTCTGCTTGGCATTATGATTCTGGAGGACGATCTGAGCTAGGTTCCACGCGTGATGTCTCAGTGCATTGGTCAGAATTGGATCATCTTTGCGCAGACTCTTTCTCGCGAGTGTCAGACACTCGCGATTCAACGCGTCGGCCTCTGCATAGTGCTTTTCGAGATAAAGATAGTGGCCGAGCCATGACATGGTTGCGATGCTGGTTGCGTCCTCCTTGCCTCGACGTTTGATGGAAACCTCCCACGATTGACGGAGCAGGGTCTCGGCCTTGCCAAGACTCTCCATTTCATCGAGAGGCAGTTGCATAGCTGATCGATACAACTGAATCGATTGATCGAAGTGGTCCATCAACGGCGACCAAAGCAGGAATATCCAAACCACGATTGACATTGTTAACATACCCCAAGGTCCCGTAAGCCATGAGGGAAGGTGGAATCGTTGATGCTCACGATCATTGTGCTGCTGGCTGGCAACGAAGTGTTCACGGATGCTTCGGTGGATAAATTCGAACCCGCCTCCCACCCGACGTAAAAGGAACTTGGCTGCGCTGGCTTTGGAATATCCTTCCAGGAGCAATGGAACCCGATCAAGCAGCCATAAATGAACGCGGAGGAGAATATGTTTCACTGGGTTGTCTATTCCGGAGAAAAGACTGAAGACGCCTGCGACCACCAAGCCCGAGCAAAAGGAACCGAGCACCCGCACCAGAAAAGGACTGCCGAGCGAAATACCCCAATCGTTATTTGTGAGAGTCCAACCCCAGTAGGGTGCAAGGAATGCGATGAGCGAGGTAATCAGCGTCGTGGTCCAGAAGAGGCGAGCAGCACCTCGAATAGAATTGGTCAATCCTTGATTGGGCTTTGATGCCTCAACCCCTCCATCTTTAAGAGTCCCCTTCGATCTCGTGATCCCTCCAATGACCCCAGCGAACAAGCCAATAAACGCAGACATCGCGGTTGCCATCCAAAGCGCATCCAGGTCTACCATCCCCTTGTTTACTTGCTGAGAGACAATCATCATGGGCAACATGAGAAGAGCAGCCAAGAACCAGCACACGAACGCAGCTAGAAATGAGAAACCACGTTTTGTTTGCCCCACGTCGATTGATGTCTCGACAAGTCCAAAGTATGTTATGGGAACCAACAAGAATGTCCCGTAGGCTAGGGAGGCAAAGATTGCGAGGATCACGCCTCCCACGCCATGCATACCACTCAAGAACAAAGGCAGGGTAAACGCGAAGTCACCGAAGAAGGCTGCCAAACCGAAGGCTAGAGGGCCACGCTCAACGAGTCGGCGAGGCAGTATGGCCAACAGCGCGAGCACCACAAATGACATTAGCCCAGTTTGATTCCAGATCGAGGCGATGCCTTCGAAAAAGTCGTGTGCAGTCTGGTTTCCTATGAATTGGAGCCCCTCTTGAATGCCCGGTTCATTCAGAGGCGGTGGTTCTGTTATCAATTGCCTCACCGCTCTCAACATAGTGGGGCCGGCCACTGAACTTCGCATCGCATGATTGACGATCGTTAGGACGAAAGTTGCTGCTGTTCCCAGCAGAATGAACTCAACGCACCGCCTGGACCATAACGCTGCCATCCACCGCAGTCGCCAGTCTCTGAACACTGCGATCACACCAGCGATAGACGCGCACCAGACGGCACCCAGAACGATCACATTGAGCATGGTCCCAAGTTTTTCCCAATTCTGTCTGTCGGAAGTGGTTACCACTTGGTCCAGCAGCATGACGAGGAACAACGTCGGAACTACAACCGCCAGAGCACAGGCAATCATGCTCGTGAACGCAAAGCACACCCTCCCGATCTTGGTGTTCAGCCAGTCGATCTGTAAGTTCTCCAGGTGAAAGCGTGTGTGATTGCGCTCATCCATCTTCGTCGAGAGCCAGCCGAGAAAGCGTCGGAGCTTGGTCTCTGGGATGCCGGAGTCGGTGGATGAGTCTTCAAATCGACGAGTGATATAGGTGTCGTAGAGGTGTTTTAGGCGTGCATGAACGCGGACTTCCTCGTCAGCCTCGGAGGGCAGGCGCAGGGCTTGCTCGTCCGCGCCTGCGTAGGCGTAGGCGGCGAAGTTGAGGATGAGCACCGTGCGCAATTGATCGCGGAACCAGGGCTCCTTATCCAGCAAGGCGCGAAGACCTGCAAGGTGGTCAGGCTTGAGGACGGGATTGATTTGCGCGTCGGTAAGTGGTTGCAGACGAATGGCGGTGGGGAGGTCGAACTTGGACTGCAAGGCTTCGTAGTCGGCGATCCGGCTGCACACGGCCATGCCTCGCGCGGGATGGCGGGCACGCCAGAGCTGGATGGCATCCAGGCAGGCGCGGCGATGCTCCAGCTTCACTTCGTCGAGGCCGTCGAGCAGCGGGGTGATGGCGTTCTGCTCGCACCATTGGCGCACGACGCGGCGTGGGACGAGGTAGCTGAGGTGGGTCTCCTCCACGATCCAGTCGTCCAGCGGGAGCTGTTTCTCCGCCCATGATGAGAGATTGAGCACGATGGGGATGCGGCGTGCTTTGTTGGCCGGGTTCTCGGCGGCTTTGAGCAGGACTTCACACAGCTGAAGAAGCAGGATGGTCTTGCCACTGCCGGGTTCACCAAGGATCAGCACTTGGCGGTCCATGATGCGATGAAAGATGGAGGCGAATCCCTGGCCGGTGGAGACGAGAAGGTCATCCATGTCCGCATGTTTGATCACGGCATCGGGCGCGAGCTTCCAGTCGATCTCGATCTGGTTCATCTCCCGCACGGCTTCGTGGAGGATGCCGTCAATTTGATATATGCGCACGAGCTTCAACATGCGCTCGCGGTTCTTTGCCTGATCCCGGCCCCAGAAGAACTGTGAGAGCCACGAGGGTTTTCGCGGCGGTGGTGCTGGAGGCAAGGGTGGTGGCTTTGCTGCGGCGGCACGGCGGGCTTCGGCCTCGGCGTCGTGGGCATCAATGCGCTCAAGGACGTCATCAAACTTCAGCAGAGCAGTTGCGTAGAACTCCCGCGATTCCTCACGGAATTCAGCAAGGCTGCTGGCGATGTCGCTCAGTTCTTTTTGCGCTCGTTCACAATGCTCGCGGTCCAACGTGTGCAGACGACCCACCTCCGCCGCAACGACGGCCATGAGTTTGCCGGGGTTCGAGACGAATTCATTGCTGGTGCGCAACGGTTTGCCATCCGCTCCGGTATATTGCTTCTCCAACGGAGTGCCGATAAAGTAGCCCGTCTCCACTCTCTTTCGATGGTCTTCCTGAAGTTTGGTTTTGAGAGCGATGTCCTTGGGGTTCGCCGGATCAGCGGGATTGTCCGACTTCTCGACGAATGTGGTCGAGAGGTTGGGCGCGCACACGAGGGCGATCACGTCCTTCTTCTGCTGATGGGCGTAATAGTATTCGAATTGCGTCCAAGAGCACTGAAACGCCGACATTTCCGGAAATGGCTCGCTGGCATGTGAGCCGTAAGCGCGGCCCGCGAGGTGAAGCACACAGTCAGCCTTATCGATGGTCTCGGTCAGCAGACGGCGCACGTCCCCTGGTGCGGTGGGAAGACTGTGTTTTTGGGTGAGCACTCGAAACCCGGCGCGTGAGAAGGCATTGTGCAGATGATCCCGCCAGGGCTCCAAGTCGAGCGTGGCGGCACTGATGAAGATTACGGGATCGCGCATGGTGAGTGGTTGGTAGAACGGCGTCTAATGAGCCTTGTATCTGCGCGTCAGTTTGGAAGGTCACATTCTGCAAGAGGAACAGCTTTTAGTTCTTTGGGCACCGTCGCTTCACTTGATGATAGCCATCGTCTGGGTGGCATGGTTGCATGTTTCATTTATTTCAGATATTGCACCCAATGCGGATGTGTGGCAACCTTTGCCCAGAAGGAAAATCGCCATGCCTGCACTATCTGAAGCTCTTGTCCCCACGGAACGCGATGTGCTCGTCGCGAAGGAATCGCAGCGCCAGATCGGCGGGATGAAGTTTGGGCGGAAGGAGTCGGTGGCTTTGCAGATTGACGGCAAAGAGGTCGCGGTGCCGACGGGGTTCATGCGGATGATGATCGGAGCTCTCGGTCAGTTTGCCCAAGGCAAGTCCATCGCGATGGTGGAGATCGAGAACGAGGTCTCGCCTCAGCAAGCGGCGGAGATCCTGAAGGTGTCGCGACCGTATGCGGCGAAGCTTTTCGACGAAGGAGCGATCCCGAGCCGCCGCGTGGGCACGCATCGGCGGGCTCTGACGGCGGATGTGCTGGCCTACAAGCAGCGTGAGAAGCAGGCGCGGCTGGCGGTGCTCGACGAGCTTGCCGCCGAGGGGCAGAGGCTTAAAATGGGTTGTTGATCTCCCGCCCGCCCATCGTCCTGCTCGACGCCTGTGTCCTCTATCCAGCGGCGTTGTGTAATCTGCTGATGCGACTGGCGGTGCATGACCTGATCCAGGCGAAGTGGTCGGAGAAGATTCACGACGAATGGATGACCGCGGTGCTGCGTGAGCGGCCCGATTTGACCCGCGTGCAACTGGAGCGCACCCGCCAGTTGATGGACCTGCATGCGGGTGAGTGCCTGGTGAGCGGTCACGAGTGGCGGATCGACAACCTCTCCCTGCCCGATGAAAACGACCGGCATGTGCTGGCTGCTGCCATCGAAGCCGAGGCGGATGCCATCGTGACTTGGAATCTCGCAGACTTTCCTCTGGAAACCCTGGCCGCCCATGGCCTCGACCCCTGGACACCCGATGAACTGCTCCTGCAGCTACTTTTTTGGAATGAAGATGCCGTGGTGAAGCTGATGCGCGAGCATCGCGCCAGCCTGAAGAACCCGCCGAAATCCGCCGAAGAGTATCTGGAAACCCTGGAGCAGCAGCGACTGGTAAGGTCGGTGCAGATTTTGAAAGGGCGCTTGGCAGAGCTTTGATCGACGCCAAGCTGCCTGCTCGCCCCATGAAACCCACTCTCCTGTCTCTCGCCGTTCTCTTGCTCGCTCAGTGGGGTGTCTTCATGCCAACCGAAGCCTCAGCGGTGGACGAACCTTTACCCGTTTTCCTCTGCGTGGGTGGTAGCAACATGAGTGGTGGGCGATCGAAGCTGGAGGACTTGCCGAAGGAGCTGAAGGGCGAGCAGGCGAAGGCGTTGTTCTTTGATGGGACGCAGTGGCTGCCGTTGTCGGCGGAAAAGATGAACAAGCGAGGCTTTGGCTGCGAGGTGTCGTTTGCCGCGAGCATGAGCGAGAAGCTCGGGCGCACCATCGGCATCATCAAGCATTCGTCGCATGGCACGAGCCTCGACACCATGTGGTCGCCCGCGACGCCGGATTCGCTCTACGAGGAGTTCATTCGCAAAGTGGAGGCGGCACGCAAGGCGCGGCCGATCCAAATCATCGGTGTGATCATGGTGCAAGGCTCGGGCGACTCGAAGGACCAAAAAAAGGCCGAGGCGTATGCCGCGAATCTTCAGGCCTGGATTCAGGCGGCGCGAAAAGACCTTCAAACGCCGAACTTGCTCTTCGTGTGCAGTCGCCTGCGTGCCGGGCAGCCGAAGGAGAAGTTCCCCTTCGCCCATCTGGTGCGGCAGGCGCAGGAAAACGGCTCGGAGTTCGTCGATTGCGATACGCTCGAAGTCGGTGACGACGAGGTCCACTTCACGGCGAAGGGCCAAATCGACCTCGGACGGCTCTTCGCGGACAAATTGCACGCGATGATGAGCAAGGCCGAGGGTCAGCGTTGATCCGATCTTCCGATGAAGCGTCTTCTCCTCTTTCTCGCCTTCGCCTCCGCTGCCTGGGCGGACTCGTTTCCTGTGCACATCGAAGTCGATGCCGCTCAGTCTATCGGGCCGCTGAAGCCGATCTGGCGCTTCTTTGGCGCGGATGAGCCGAACTACGCCTACATGCCGCAGGGTCGCGAGTTGCTGGGGGAACTCGGCGAACTGAAGAAGGACGAGGTTTTTTTCCGCACGCATAGTTTGCTCAGTACGGGCAAAGGCGAGCATGGACTGAAGTGGGGCTCGACGAATGCCTACACGGAGGATGCGGTGGGAAAGCCGGTCTATGACTGGAGCATCGTGGACCGCATCTTTGACACGTATCGCGAGCAGGGCGTGAGGCCATATGTGCAGATCGGTTTCATGCCGCAGGCGCTTTCGGTGAAGCCGGAGCCGTATCGGCATCGCTTCCCGGATGCGAAGTATGAGGAGCTGTTTGGCGGCTGGGCGTATCCGCCGAAGGACTTCGCGAAGTGGGAGGAACTCGTTTTCCAATGGGCGAAGCACTGCGCCGAACGCTATGGTAGCGATGAGGTCCTGCGCTGGTATTGGCAGACGTGGAATGAGCCCAACATCGACTACTGGCGCGGCACGCGGGAGGAGTTCTTCAAGCTGCACGAACACGCCATCCATGCGGTGCGTCGCGCCATTCCAGGAGCGAGGGTCGGCGGCCCAGATCTCGCCGGCGGCAAGGGTGGCGACTTTTTGGAGGCCTTTCTCAATCACTGCCTCAAGGGCCGAAACCGAGCCACCGGTGCAACAGGCACGCCGCTCGATTTCATCTCCTTCCATGCCAAAGGCAGCCCCAAGCAGATCGATGGACATGTGCGCATGGGCATCGCCAATCAACTTCGTGAGATCGACGAAGCCTTCGCGGTGATCGCCAGCCATCCCGAGGTCAAAGACAAGCCCATCATCATCGGCGAGTCCGATCCCGATGGCTGCGCCGCCTGCAAGGGCGCGGATCGCGACTATCGCAATGGCACGATGTATTCCAGCTACACCGCCGCCATCTTCCCGCGCAAGCTCGACCTCGCCGCGAAGCACGGCGTGAACCTCGAAGGTGCGTTGACGTGGTCCTTCGAGTTCGAAGGCCAGCCCTACTTCGCCGGCTTCCGCTCCCTGGCCACCAACGGCATCGACAAACCCGTGCTCAATGTCTTCCGCATGCTCGCCCGTATGACGGGCGATCGACTCCGCGTGCAAAGCGATGCCGCCATCCCGCTCGCCGACCTCATCACCACCGGCGTCCGCAGCAAACCCGACATCTCCGCCCTCGCCGCCCGCGATGGCAAGCGCATCACCCTCCTCGCCTGGCATTACCACGACGACGACCTCCCCGGCCCCGATGTGGCCCTCACGCTCACTCTCAAAGACACCCCCGCAGGCCATCCCAAACTCACACGAACGCTCATCGACGAAGGCCACTCAAACTCCTTCATCGCCTGGCAAGCCCTCGGCTCGCCACAAAAGCCCACCGCCGAGCAGATTCGTTTGCTGGAAGAAGCGAGCCGACTCACGCCTGCCTCCGACAAAACCGACCTGAAGTCCAAGAATGGAAGCACCGAGATCCGCTTCAACCTCGCACGTCAGGGCGTGACGCTGGTTGAGCTGACGTGGGAGTGAATCGCTGGTGATGTGGGTAGCCTAGCTTTTCTAAGCTGGGCTGTGGAGAGTGCGCCACAGGCTAGCCCGTATTTGAAAACCTGTCGGCGACGATCAGGCGAAGCAAAGTGGCCATCTCGCTCCGCGAGATGAGCAAGAGGCTTTCGCCACTATGAAGGATACATGGAGACCGTGAACCGTTGAGTTTGCCATGCGTCCCGCTCATCTCGACGGAGCGAGATGGCTACTCTGCTGGCGCGGCTGATGGCTCACGAAACATGCGCGGCAAGTTCGTTGTCCAAATCACGCTTCTGGGCACCTATCCAAGAACACGCATGAAGTCTCTCCACCTCGCGCTCCTCGCTTCTTTCACATTCTCCGCCTTTGCGGCTCCGCTCGAAACCGATCTCTGCATCTACGGCGGCACGAGCGCGGGTGTGATCGCGGCAGTGCAAGCCTCGACGATGGGAAAGAAGGTCATCCTCGTGGAGGCAGGGCAGCATCTCGGTGGCATGAGCGTGGAGGGCCTCGGCGGCACGGACATCGACAACCAGCCGTTTCGAAACAGCCCGGCGGTGGGCGGCCTCGCGCTCGAGTTTTATCGACGCATCAGTGCGCACTACAATCGCTCGGCGAAGTTTGAGGCCATGCTCGCAGCGGGTGGCAAGGACACGTCGCTGTGGCGCTTCGAGCCGCATGTGGCGGAGGCGGTTTGGGAGGCGTGGGTCGCGGAAGCGGGCATCACGGTGCTGCGCGGGCATCGTTTGAAGGAAACGGCGGGCGTGACGAAGGACGGCGCACGCATCACGACGCTGCATTTTGAAAATGGAGCCGAGGTGCGAGCCAGCATGTTCATCGACGCGACTTACGAGGGCGATCTGCTGGCGTTTGCGGGCGTGAGCTTTGCGGTGGGTCGCGAGGGCAATGCGAAGTATGGCGAGACGAACAACGGCATCCGCACCGACACCACGCACAAGCAGCACGACAAGCCCATCGATCCCTACCAGACACCCGGCAATCCGAAGAGCGGGGCCATCTTTGGCGTGCAGGACGAGCCGCTCGGCGAGCGCGGCGCGGCGGACGACAGCATCCAGGGCTACTGCTTCCGCCTCTGCCTGACCAAGAATCCCGCGAATCGCCTCGCGATCACGAAACCCGCGAACTACGATTCCACGCACTATGAAATGCAGCGTCGTTACCTCGCCGCAGGCGGCGTCATCAGCCCGCCGCATGCCGCGGTGCCGAATGGCAAAAGCGATCCCGGCACCTGGCACTCGCTCGCGTCGAACTTCACCGGCTGGAATCATCGCTACCCCATCGCCAGCTACGCCGAGCGCGAGGCGATGCTGCGCACGAGTCGCGACTACATCCACGGCCTGTATTGGTTTATGGCGAACGATGAGGCGGTGCCCGCGCAGCAACGCGAAGCCTGGGCCGCGTGGGGTCTGTGCCAAGATGAGTTCACCGACAACGACGGCTGGCCGCGTGCTTTTTATGTCCGCAACGGCCGCCGCATGATCGGCGACTTCGTTTTGACCGAGGCGCAGCTCCGCCAAGCGAACCCGGAGCCGGTGGACGACAGCGTCGGCCTCATCTGGTGGCCGCCGGACTTCCACAGCGCCCGCTGCCTCGTCAAAGACGGCCGCGTGTGGAATGAAGGCGCGGTGTTCAACGTGTCGAAAGAGCCCGACTGGATCCCCTGCGGCATCCCGTATCGCTGCCTTGTGCCGAAGGCCGCCGAATGCACCAATCTCCTCAGCCCGACCTGCCCCTCATCGAGCTACGTGGCCTACGGCGCGTATCGCATCGAATTTACCTTCATGGTCGCCGCCCAATCCGCCGCCACCGCCGCCGTGATGGCAATGAATGCCGACACACCGGTGCAAAGCGTGGACTATACCAAGCTGCGCGAGCGATTGCTGGCGGACAAACAGGTGCTGGAAGTGCCGGCGAAGTGATTCAGCGAAAAATTTCGCGTAACCAACCGCCCCCTTCGCGCATTTCATCCCGCGATGAAGACCTCCCACACGCTTTTTGTCCTCCTGCTCGCCTTGGCCTCCGCCGAGGCGCAACTGCCGCTCGTGGAGCGCCTCCGCGAACGCATCGCTGAACGCCGTGCGAATGCGGGCACGGCCGCGAAGCCCGTCGAAATGAGCTACGGCCGCGATCCGCTGCAAAAGCTCGATTACTGGCGTCCCACCGCCTCAGGTTCGCCGCTGGTGGTGTTTGTGCATGGCGGCGGCTGGAAGCGTGGCGATAAAAACAACGCCACCGGCCCCAATAAGCCGGGTCACTACCTCGCGCAGGGTTACGGTTTCGCGTCGATCAATTACCGCCTCGTGCCTACCGCCACGGTGGAGCAGCAGGCGCAGGATGTGGCCTCGGCTCTCGCCTATTTGATCAAGCAGGCCGAGTCGCTCGGCTTTGATGCCTCACGCGTCGTTTTAATGGGCCACAGTGCCGGAGCGCATCTCTCCGCGCTCGTCGGCACCGGCATGCAGTATCTCAAAAAAGCCGAGCTCAGTCCGAAATCGCTCCGCGGCGTGATCCCGCTCGATGGCGCATGCTACGACGTGCCGCGCCAGATCGCCGAAGGGGGCGATTTCATGCAGGACACCTACATCGAGGCCTTCGGCAGCGAAAAAGAGCGCCAACTCGCCCTTTCGCCCACGCATCATGCCGCCGCGCCGAATGCGCCCGCCTTCCTCATCCTGCATGTGCAGCGCGTGGACGGCACTACGCAATCCAAAGCGCTCGGCGAAGCTCTGACTAAAGCAGGCACCTCCGCCGAAGTGCGCGGCTTTGAAGGCAGAGGCCTCCAAGGCCACGCCGAAATCAACCGCCGCCTCGGCGATCCCGCCTATCCCGCGACGCCCGTGGTGGACGAGTGGCTGAAGAAGGTTTTCGCGAAGTAAGGTTGCGAATGCTCGCCGGCAAAGCTCAAGCCTTGCCAGATCGAGGAAGTCACCGTCGATTGCTGGTCCACTAGAGCATTTTAAATAATACTATAACCGCAAGAGGCAAAATAGCCCATCGCATCCTTGGCTGTGATTTTTGAGAACGCATTGCTGATGGCTTCATCGAGTTCTTCAGGCGTGCGCGCTTCGTAGCTGCGCAGCAGTGCCTTGATTTTG